>NZ_JBIIOT010000012.1:0-81384 GCF_044336785.1 Tardiphaga sp.
GATGCCGAGATCAAATATTCGACGGTGCAGAACTGGTATCCGGGCAATTCGGAAGGCAAGGGCGGCATCTACAATTTCGTCACCAAGCGTGGCGACTGCCGTGGCAACAATTCCAAGATCTCCTGGACCCAGGTCGAGACCGGTTCGGCGATCACCTGGAAATATCCGAGCTGCATTTTGCGCGGCGACAATTCGCGTGGCGAGTTTTACTCGATCGCGATTTCGAACGGCTATCAGCAGGTCGATAGCGGCACCAAGATGATCCATCTCGGCAACAACACCACGAGCCGGATCATCTCCAAGGGCATCGCCGCCGGCAAGTCGCAGAACACCTATCGCGGTCTCGTCACGGCGAACCGCAAGGCGAAGAACGCGCGCAACTTCACCGCCTGTGACTCGCTCCTGATCGGCGATCAGTGCGGTGCGCATACGGTGCCGTATATCGAGGCGAAGAACTCGTCGGCTCTGTTCGAGCACGAAGCGACCACGTCGAAGATTTCCGAAGACGTGCTGTTCTATTGCATCCAGCGCGGCCTGAGCCAGGAAGAGGCCGTCGGCCTCGTGGTCAACGGCTTCGTCAAGGACGTGCTGCAGCAGCTGCCGATGGAATTCGCTGTTGAAGCGCAGAAGCTGATCTCGATCAGCCTCGAAGGCTCGGTCGGTTAAGTCACGCACAGGTCCTCATCCTGAGGAGCCGCGCAGCGGCGTCTCGAAGGATGAGTTGGAAGACATCGTTTCGGTCCGTCCTTCGAGACGCGCGCAAGGGCGCGCTCCTCAGGACGAGGGCCATACATAAGGAAAGCTGAAATGCCCGCTCTGCTCGAAGTGAAGAACCTGCAAGTCCGTGTCGAGGATCGCGAGATTCTCCATGGGCTGACGCTCACCGTGAACGCCGGTGAAGTCCATGCCATCATGGGCCCGAACGGTTCGGGCAAGTCCACGCTGTCGCACGTCATCGCCGGCAAGCCCGGCTATGAAGTCACCGGCGGCGAGATCCTGTTCAAGGGCGAGGACCTGCTCGAGATGGAGCCGGACGAGCGCGCCGCCAAGGGCGTGTTCCTGGCGTTCCAGTATCCGGTCGAAATCCCCGGCGTCGCCACCATGACGTTTCTCCGCACCGCGCTGAACGCCCAGCGCAAGGCGCGTGGCGAGGACGAGTTCTCGACCCCGGATTTCCTCGAGAAGGTGCGCGAAGTCGCCGCCTCCCTGAACATCCCGCAGGACATGCTCCGCCGCGGCGTCAATGTCGGTTTCTCCGGTGGCGAGAAGAAGCGCAACGAAGTGCTGCAGATGGCGCTGTTCCAGCCGAGCCTCTGCATCCTCGACGAAATGGACTCCGGTCTCGACATCGACGCGCTCCGCATCGCTTCGGAAGGCGTCAACGCGCTGCGCTCGTCGGAGCGCGCCATGGTGGTCATCACCCACTATCAGCGCCTGCTGAACTACATCGTGCCCGACCACGTGCATGTCATGTCCAAGGGCCGTGTCGTGAAGACCGGCGGCAAGGAGCTGGCGCTCGAACTCGAAGCGTCCGGCTACGCGCAGTATGAAGATGCGGCGGCCTAAGCGAGATCATCATGAATGTAGCTGTAGCAAAGACAACGACGGGCGCGACGCTGGACGGCACCTTTGCCGCCGCGCGCGGTCGTCTGCCGGGCTCCGGGCCGGTCACCGAGACGCGCCAGCGCGCCTTCGATACCTTCGCCGTCAAGGGTTTGCCGAACCGGCGTGTCGAGGAATGGAAGTATACCGACCTGCGCAAGCTGCTCGGCGATGTCGCGCCGCTCGCGGCTGCGCCCGATGCTGCTGCGCTGGCCGAGGCGCGCAAGGCTGTCGCTGCGCTGAAGGATGGCGATACGCAGAAGCTGGTGCTGGTCGATGGCGTGCTTGCCGCCGATCTGTCCGATCTGTCAGCCGGCAACGGCGTCACTATTCATGCGCTCAGCGCCGTACTGGCGGATGAGGCCAGCGCTGCGCGTGCCGACCTGCTGCTCAGCAAGGTCAATGACCCCATGCTGTCGCTGAATGCGGCTTTCGCGACGGATGGCGTGATCATCAGCGTGGCCGATGGCACCGATCGCGAAAAGCCGCTGCAGATTGTCCATGTCACAACGAAGCCGAAGGTTGCGTCCTTCACGCGTTCGCTGATCCGTGTCGGCAACAATGCCAAGGTGACGTTGGTCGAGACGTTTGTCGCGACCGAAGCGGCCAAGGCCTATCAGGTGCACGACACCACGGTGATTTGGGTCGGCGACCACAGCGACGTGCAGCATGTCCGCGTGATGGAAGACGCGCTCGATGCGGCCTCGATCGCCAGCGCTATCGTCACGGTCGGTGCGAAGGCCAAGTTCAACACGTTTAGCCTGACCACTGGCGGCAATCTCAGCCGCTATCAGAGCTTCATCACGCTGGCGGGCGAGGGCACCGAGCTCTCCACCAACAGCATTCATCTGCTGCGCGGCCAGCAGCATGCCGATTGCACCTTCGTGATCGACCATGCCACGCCGGGTTGCCTCAGCCGCGAGAATTTTCGCGCGGTGCTGGATGATCGGGCGCATTCGGTGTTCCAGGGCAAGATCAATGTGCACCAGATCGCCCAGCAGACCGACGGCAAGATGATGTCGCGCGCGCTGTTGCTCTCGGACGATGCCGAGATCGACAACAAGCCCGAACTCGAAATCTTCGCCGACGACGTGCAGTGCGGCCACGGCGCCACGGTTGGCGCGCTCGATGACAGCCTGCTGTTCTATCTGCGCGCCCGCGGCCTTCCCGAGAAGGAAGCGCAGTCGCTGCTGATCCAGGCGTTCGTCGGTGAAGCGCTGGAGTCGATTGTGAACGATGATCTGCGTGACGTGGCGATTGGCGCTGCGGAGCGCTGGTTGGGCACGCGGGTGTAATGGTTCGTCGTCATTGCGAGGAGCGTAGCGACGAAGCAATCCAGTTCTTTATTCACTGGGCTTCTGGATTGCTTCGCTTCGCTCGCAATGACGGCTGAGAGGAATGTTGGAATGACGATGCATCCTGCAGTCATTGATGGCTCCTATGACGTCGCGCTGATCCGTGAGGATTTCCCGGCGCTGGCGATGCAGGTCTATGGCAAGCCGCTGGTCTATCTCGACAACGCGGCCTCGGCGCAGAAGCCGAATGCCGTGCTCGATCGCATGACCGAGGCCTACAAGTCCGAATATGCAAACGTGCATCGCGGGCTGCATTACCTCGCCAATGCGGCGACCGAAGCCTATGAGGGCGCGCGCACCAAGGTGCAGCACTTCCTGAATGCGAAGCGCCCGGAAGAGATCATCTTCACGCGCAACGCGACCGATGCGCTCAATACCGTGGCTGCGAGCTTCGGTGGCGAGAACATCAAGGAAGGCGACGAGATCGTGGTCTCCATCATGGAGCACCATTCGAATATCGTCCCCTGGCACTTCTTGCGCGAACGCCATGGCGCCGTGATCAAATGGGCGCCCGTCGATGACGAAGGCAACTTCCTGATCGACGAGTTCGAGAAACTGCTGACGGATCGCACCAAGATCGTCGCCATCACCCAGATGTCGAATGCGCTGGGCACGCAGGTGCCGGTCAAGGAAGTCACGGCCATCGCGCATGCCCGCGGCATTCCGGTGCTGGTGGACGGCAGCCAGGCGGCCGTGCATGGCGTCGTCGATGTGCAGGACATCGATTGCGACTTCTACGTCTTCACCGGACACAAGCTGTACGGCCCGACCGGCATCGGCGTGCTCTATGGCAAATATGATCGCCTCGCCAAGATGCGCCCCTATGCGGGCGGCGGCGAGATGATCCGTGAAGTCTCGAAGGAGTGGGTCACCTATGGTGATCCGCCGCACCGGTTCGAGGCCGGCACGCCGGCCATCGTCGAGGCCATCGGTCTTGGCGCTGCCATCGATTACGTGAACTCGATCGGCCGCGAGCGCATCGCGGCCCATGAGCATGATTTGCTGACCTATGCGGAAGGCAAGCTGCGCGAGATCAATTCGCTGCGCATCTTCGGCTCGGCGAAGACCAAGGGGCCGGTGATCTCGTTCGAGATCGAGGGCGCGCATGCCCATGACATCGCCACGGTGATCGACCGCCAGGGCATCGCGGTGCGTGCGGGCACGCATTGCGTGATGCCGCTTCTGGAACGATTCAATGTGACGGCCACCTGCCGCGCGTCGTTCGGACTGTATAATACCCGCGAAGAAATCGATCATCTCGCGCAGGCGTTGATCAAGGCACGGGAGCTTTTCGCATGAGTGACACCGCTGAGGCCAAGATTCCGGAGATGGAGACCGTTTCCGCGCTGGATCCTGCTGAAACCGAGCGCATGGGCACGGAAATCGTCGCCGCGTTGAAGACCGTGTTCGACCCGGAAATCCCGGCCGACATCTACGAGCTCGGCCTGATCTACAAGGTCGACATCAAGGACGATCGCGGCATCGATATCGACATGACGCTGACCACGCCGAACTGCCCGGCGGCGGAAGAGCTGCCGACCATGGTGGAGAACGCCGTGGCCAGCGTGCCCGGCGCCGGCATCGTCAAGGTCAACATCGTCTGGGAGCCGACCTGGACGCCGGACCGGATGAGCGACGAGGCCCGCCTCGTGCTCAATATGTGGTGAGCGTCGCGTCCAACTGAATTCGCCGTTGGCGGCCTTGAACCGCCCAAGGGACTGAACACATGACTGAGATGACACCGACCACACCAGCTCCTGCCAAGCCGAAGCCGCGCCCGCGGCCGCAGGTGATGCGTCTGACGGACGCCGCGGCCGCGCGCGTGATGGCGCTGACCCAGCGCGCCGATTCCGAGATCATCGGCCTGCGCGTCGGCATCAAGAATGGCGGCTGCGCCGGCCAGTCCTACACCGTCGAATATGCGCACGACGTGAAGCCGACCGACGAGGTCGTCGAGGACAAGGGCGTCAAGATCCTGGTCGATCCCAAGGCCGTGCTGTTCCTGCTCGGCACCGAGATGGACTACAAGACCGACAAGATGCAGGCGCAGTTCGTGTTCAACAACCCGAACCAGATCAGCGCGTGCGGCTGCGGTGAGTCCGTGCAGTTGCAGCCGGCGAAGGTGGATTGAGCGCGAAGCCGTAGGATGGGTTGAGCGAAGGCGCGAAGCGCCGCAGCGAAAACCCATCGGCGGAGCCTGCCGCATTGACGGAATGATGGGTTTTCGCTGCGCTCAACCCATCCTACAATCGCGTCATGGACCGCGAATTCCTCTCCGACCTGTTCGCCGGCTTCGGGCCGGTGACGATCCGCCGGATGTTTTCCGGCTTCGGCGTCTCCGCCGACGGCATCAATTTCGCGCTGGTGCTGCGCGGTGCGATCTATCTGCGCGCCGACGAGAACTCGATCCCGCGGTTCGAGGCGGAGGGATCGCAATGCTTCCAGTATGAGATGAAGGGCAAGCTGCGGATGATCGCCTCCTATTGGCGATTGCCGGAGCGGCTGTATGACGATCCCGACGAGGTGACGGAGTGGGCGCGCACCGCGCATGCGGCGGCGATCCGGGCGGCGGTGAAGAAGGCGGGGAAGAAGAAGGGCGTGAAGAAGAAAGCGACGAAGAAGACAACGAAGAAGAAAGTGGCGAAGGCGCCGGCCAAAGCTGCAAAGAAGATCAAGACGACAAAGAAAGCCAAGTAGCTCCATCCCTCATCCTGAGGAGCCGCGCAGCGGCGTCTCGAAGGATGACCGAGAGCTCGGAGCCATGCCAGCTCATGGTTCGAGACGCGCGCAAGGGCGCGCTCCTCACCATGAGGGACGGAGTGGCGCTACGCCACCTGGAACGTGATCTCGCTCTGATATTCCGGATCGACTTCGCAGATCACGCGGTTGCGGCCGTTGCGCTTCGCGGCATAGAGACACGCATCGGCGCGGCCGATCAGACTGTCCATGTCGTCGCCATTGGTGAGCATTGAGACGCCGACCGAAATCGTCACGCGGCCCAGAATCTCGCCGGTGGATTTCTTCTTCAGCTCTTTCGACATCACCGCGCGGCGGATGTGATCGGCCACCGTCAGCGCCTGGCGCAGCGGCGTGTTCGGCAGCACCACGGCGAATTCCTCGCCGCCGTAACGTGCGGTGATGTCCTGGCCCTTGATGGTCTGCTTCAGCGACATGCCGACGAGACGCAGCACCTGGTCGCCGGTGAGATGGCCGTAATTGTCGTTGAACGACTTGAAGTGATCGATATCGAGCATCAACAGCGACAGCGGCTCGCTGCGTTTCTGCGCGTGTTCGATGGCGGCCAGTAGCGCGCGGTCGAAATATTTGCGGTTACCGAGCGCGGTGAGGGGATCGGTGAGGCTCTCGGCGCGAATGGCCTCCAGGCTCTGCTGCAGCGTCGAGACTTCGGTGCGCGAGGTGAGCAGGCGCTCTTCCAGCGCCTTGTTGGTGTCATGCGCCTCGCGGGTGGATTTCACGAGGGTTTCGATCACCGCCTTTAGCGCTGCGGGATCGCGCGCGTTGTCGAGGCTCTTGCTGGCGCCGTTCAGGCTGGCGTTGAAAGTCACCGCCATGTCGAGCGCATCATTGATCAGCGTCATCACGTCGTCGATCTCGCCGATCACGCACGCGCCCACATGGTCGATGCGGTCGGTGACGCGGGCCTGGGAGAGATAGGTGTCGTGGATCTGGTCGAGATCGGCATCGCTGAGACGGCCGTTGCGGGCGAGCGTCTCGTTGATCACCTTGTTCAACGCCGGATTGTAGCCGGTCGCGTACACGTACCAGATCTCATAATTGCGCGGAATCGCGGGCTGGCGCAGCGAGCGAATCTGCCCAAGAGCGATGTCGGCGAACGCCAATGTGCGTTCGAGGTCGTCGAGGCTTGCGGTCACGTCCTGTGTCCCCAAGCGGCGCTAAAGCGCGCCGCCCTCACTTGCGAAATGTCAAAAATATCGCTGTGAAGCTAAGGGAACTGTGTGAACGGCAGGTAAATAATCGCGGGCGATACTACCTATGCGCGTGCCCGGATCGGACGTAGGAGAAATGCGGGCAGGTGCGAGTGATCGCCCGGCTCGAAATCCTCCTCGCGACGCGGACGCGGAGCCTGCGGGCGGCCGATGGAGGGCGGCAGCGACGCGGGCGATGCGGCCACCGGCTGCTGGCCACCATTGCGGTCCTCGTTCGGGCGACGGTCGCGCTCGCGGCGCGGTTTGCGCTCGCGCGGGGCTTCGTTCTCGGGCGGACGGGATTCGTTTGCGGGGGCACGGGCCTCGCTCGCGTGGGCGCGGGGCTCGCGCTCGGGGCGTGCGGCACGATCCGGACGCGGCTCGCGTTCACGACGGCCATCGCGGCGACCGCCGCGCGGGGCATCGGCATTGGCTTCGCGATTGCCGCTGCGGCGACGACCCGAACGCGGGGTCTCGGCGGAGTCGGTGGATTCGTCGGCGGCCGGCATCGCGGCAAGCGCAGCGCTCTCGTGCTTGGCGATGGTGGTGCCGATCAGCTTCTCGACGGCGGCGATGGACTTCTGGTCCGAGGGCGACACCAGCGAGATCGCAAAGCCGGTGCGGCCGGCGCGACCGGTGCGGCCGATGCGATGCACATAGTCGTCGGAGTGATGCGGAATGTCGAAATTGAAGACGTGGCTCACCGCCGGAATATCGAGGCCGCGGGCGGCGACGTCGGAGGCGACCAGGATCGGGATCTCGCCCTTGCGGAACTGATCGAGGGCCAGCAGGCGGGCGGATTGCTCCATATCGCCATGCAGGGCGCCGACAGCGAAACCGTGCTTCTGCAGCGACTTGGCGAGCGTCGCCACTTCGCGCTTGCGGTTACAGAAGATGATCGCGTTTTTGAGGTCTTCGGCTTCGCGGAGCAGCGTGCGGAGCACTTCGCGCTTTTGCCAGTCGTCACGGCCGACGGCGACCTGGGACTGGGTGATGGTGGAAGCGGCGGTCGCGGGCTTGGCGACTTCGATCTTCACCGGGTTGTGCAGGAAGGTCTCGGTGATGCGGCGGATTTCCGGCGGCATGGTCGCCGTGAAGAACAGCGTCTGGCGGGTGAACGGCACCAGCTTGCAGATGCGCTCGATGTCCGGGATGAAGCCCATGTCCAGCATGCGGTCGGCTTCGTCGATCACCAGCAATTCGACGCCGGTGAGCAGCAGACCGCCGCGTTCGGTGTGGTCGAGCAGGCGGCCCGGGGTGGCGATGAGGACGTCGACGCCGCGATTGAGCTTGAGGTCCTGGTCGCCGAACGAGACGCCGCCGATCAGCAGCGCCACATTGAGCTTCTGGCCGGAGCCGTATTTGTCGAACTGCTCCTTCACCTGGGCGGCGAGTTCGCGGGTCGGCTCGAGGATCAGCGTGCGCGGCATGCGGGCGCGGGCGCGGCCCTTTTCGAGCATGGTCAGCATCGGCAGCACGAAGGCTGCGGTCTTGCCGGTACCGGTCTGGGCGATGCCGAGCACGTCCTTGCGGGCGAGCGCGTGGGGAATCGCCTGTTCCTGAATGGGGGTGGGGGTGGTGTAGCCAGCGGCCGTGACGGCGGCGAGAACCTTGTCGGACAGGCCGAGATTGGAAAAGGACATTGAGCCTCTGTTATGGGGCCATGAGTCTATCGACTAACGGGGTATCGCTCATTCGATGCCGTATCGAGATCATGCCTCTGGTCGAAACCGCCGCTTGGATTCTCGGAAAAAGCCATCACGCCTACCCCCGGAGCGGCACGCAAACATGCACGGGGATCGCTGGGCGCTGACAGGCGGCTTACTCGAGGCATCGCGTTTCGATGCCGGGCCGCTTCGAGCCGGAACATAGGCCGGAATCCCCGGAAGTCAATGCGCCGCAGCATTGGAACCAGCCAAAAAGCTTAATGTTTTCGGGAAAATGACCCGAGAACATGGGGCTTTTGGCGGTTACCAGGCGTAACGGACCACGCCCTTGCCAGCGTAACTGCGGGTGACGTCCGAGAACTCTCCCTCGAATGTCGTAGCTATCGACCAGCCACCCTTGAAGGACATTTCTGCCGACGCTGATGTCAGCGCTGCGTTGCGGGCGGCTGCAGCGCCATTCACGACGAAGCTCGCGCCGGGCAGCGACTGGAAGGTCGCCGTGACACTGCGGTCCGCATTGTAATCATGCGCCCAGGCCGTGCGGCCGCGCAGGGTGAGTAGCCCCTCCGCCATAGCCCATGATTTGTCGCTGCGCAGGCCGAGTTCGGTGCGGGCGGCGGTGGCAGTCTTGGCGGCATATGTCAATGCGAAGCCGCCGGCGCCGTTGATCGACGTCTCGGCATAGGACGGCAGATCGAAGGCGGTGGCCTGAAGCGCCGCATAGGGCGTCAGACCGATGCCGCCAAGCTCAGGCACGCGCCAGCGATGGCCGCCCTCGATACGGCCGGACCAAGCATTGGCATTGAAATTCGCACGCAGGCGATCGGTGCCGGCAGTGGTGACGAGACGATCGGTGCTGATATCCTGCCAGCCGTAAGCTGCAGTCGCCGTAATATAGGACGCCGCGATGCTGTGGCGGACGAAGGCACCGGCCTGGAAAAGATCGGAGCGCCCACTGCCGCCGCCTGCCACGGAGAAGCTGGTGCCGCCGCCGGCCAGCGCGAAGCCGGCGACGGTCTCGGGAGAGAACCAGTAATCGGCACCGACAGCGCCGCCGCCGATGCTCGATGTGGTGCGGCCCGAGCCGAGCGCTGCATCGCCATCCGTCGTGCGCGAACCGCCAAAGCCGGCAGCCCAGACATTCAAGCGCGGCTCGTAAATCTGCGGCGGCGCCTTGGTGAGCAGCGCGTAGGCATCGCGCTCACTGCGCGTGCGCTTGCGGCCGTCCGCTGCGTAAGCCAGCGCATCGCGCTCTGCGGCGAAAGACGATGCGCCGGGCGCGCTGCTGCGATTGGCGCTGAAAGGATCGGAGATCACGCCCATAAACTGGGTCATAGCATCGAAGCTCGCCTGCTGCGCGCCGGTGGCGGTCTCGCCGGAGACCTGCGTGAGTGCATTGATCAGATCGTTGCCGGAGAGCGCGAACAGCGCGTTGAACGACCCCGGCAGTGTTGCGCCACCCAGCAAGGCGTTGTCGATGCCGGCAGCAACGTTCCTTTGATTGACCGACGCACCGCCCGGCAGGATCGGCGAGAGCAGACCGGGATCGAGCGTCAGCAGCACGCTGTTGCCCGCATAGCCCAGCCGCGCATTGCGCGCGAAATTGCCGGTCAGAGAAACGCTATCGAATGTGCCGGTCAGCATGCCGGCATTGAGGATCGTATAGGTCGTGGTGGATCCGAGACGCGTCAGCGGATTGATTGTGACCTTGCCGGCAATCGCAGCCGCACCCGTGACCACCGTCTTGTCCGACGATGCGCCGGAGACTTCCACGAGATAGGTGGAAGCCGCCGTCATCGTGAGACTGCCGATGGTGAGCGTGCCGATGGAATTGCCGGGGGCCAATGTGCCGCCCAGGATCGTGACCGCACCGAGCGTGCCACTGCCGCCGATCGTGCCGTCGGGGTTCACCATCAGCAGGCTGGCAGAAGCAAGATTGCCGTTCACGGCCAGCG
The DNA here is from genome assembly GCF_044336785.1 of Tardiphaga sp. Taxonomy (GTDB): domain Bacteria; phylum Pseudomonadota; class Alphaproteobacteria; order Rhizobiales; family Xanthobacteraceae; genus Tardiphaga. Next base: position 10,527 of record NZ_JBIIOT010000012.1, read on the forward strand.
TGCCGCCATTGACACTGACAGGGCCGGCAAAAGTCGAGGTGCCGGTCAGCGTCCACGTGGAGCTGTCGATCTTGTTGAAGGTGTCGAAGGCCTGGTACTGCAGGCCTGCGCCCAGCCGGGAGATATCAAAACTCGCAGCTCCGGTGCCGCCGAGCTGGAGTGTATTGCTGCCGGAGCCGATGACATAGCCGGTGATGTCGGAGCCCGGCGCCAAGGTGAGTGTACTGCCGCCGCCGCTGAAATTGATCGCGGCATTGCCGCCGCTGATACTGCCGGCATTGAAGACGGACGAAGCACCCGCCGCGTACACACCCAGCCATGATCCGCTGATACTGCCGCCCGCATTGTTGGTCACAGTCGCTGAGCCAGTGGCATAAATAGCAGTCTGTTGGCCGTCGATCCGACCTGAGTTGGTCACAATGGCATTGCCGGCTGTACGAATGCCGTCGTCCCCGTTGATCACCCCTCCGGCGCGATTGATGGCCGTCACGCCGGTCGTGGCAAGGACGCCCGCTCCGTTAGAACCGGTAACGGTTCCTGCATTGTCGAGCGTGGCCGCACCGTTGCCAGCATTGATCCCATTATTCGTGCTGGAAATAACGCCGGACGCGTAATTGGTGACACTGATATCGTTAACCGTTGCGATGCCGGCACTGAAGGTGCCGACAATGCTGCCGGAATTCGTGACCCTTGAAACGCCTCCGAGCGCGGTAATCCCGAAAGAATTGCCGGAGATGGTCGCGCCGATTCCGTTATTGATCACCGCATCGCCAACAGACAGGCCACGCTGCGAGCCGGTCACCGACGCGCCGTCGATCACATTGATGGTGATGCCGGTCTGGTTGCCGGTGCCATAGCCCATAATGCTATTCTGATTGAGCGTCGTGCCCGAACAGGTCACCGTGCTGCCCGGTGCGGGCGTCGTGGCATCGACAGCCACCGGCGTACAGTCGGCCTGCGCCGATGTGCCCGAGAGGGCTACAAAAGTGACCGCCATCGCAGCGCCTGCGACGCGTAGTGTCGACCAGCCCGTCCACCCCGACCGCACGCCTGCCCCCATCGCCTTCCCATCATAGTCGCCGGCGCACGGGCGCCGCGAAACTCATGGCTTTCTGTCGCGCAACACTCACACAGATTCGAGCCGGTGTCATTATACAGGCGTGGAAATTTTGGCTGGATTTCCGCGGCCGTAGGATGGGTTGAGCGTCTTCGCGAAAACCCATCACCTCACGGCAGGTGGTTGATGGGTTTTCGCTGCGCTCAACCCATCCTACGATTCATCCTCACCACGCGTAGCGAACGACACCCTTGCCGCCGTAGCTCCTGGTCACATCCGAGAACTCGGCTTCGAACGTGCCCGCGACGGACCAGCCATTCATCCACTTCAGCTCTGCCGAAGCCGAGGTCAGCGCCGTGTGTTTCGCGGGCGATGCGCCATTGACGATGAAGCTCGCGCCGGGGAGGGACTGGAAGGTCGCCGACGCCGCGCGGTCGCGATTGGTGTCGTGCGCCCAGGCCGCGCGGCCACGCAATGTCAGGATCGCGTCATTGACGGCGAAGGACTTGTCGGTGCGCAGGCCGAGTTCGCTGCGCGGCGAGAGCGCGGTCTTGGCGGCATAAGCGAGCGCAAAGGTGTTGCTGCCGGCGACGACGCTTTCCGTATAGGACGGCAGGTCGAAGGCCGTGACCTGGAAGGCAGCATAAGGCGTGAGGCCGATGCCTGACATCCACGGCGCGACGAAGCGGTTGCCGACTTCGACGCGGCCCGAATAGCTGTTGGCGTTGAAGTTCGCGCGCAGCTGATCGAAGCCGCCAGATGTCACCACGCGATCGGTGGTGATGTCCTGCCAGCCGTAAGCTGCCGCGGCGCTGATATAGGCTGAACCGACAGTGTGCCTGACGAAGCCGCCGACCTGGAACAGGTCGGAGCGGCCTGTGCCGCCACCTTCAACCGAAAAGTTGGTGCCGCCACCGGCCATCGAGAGGCCGGCCACCGTGAATGGCGAGAACCAGTAATCCGCGCCGACAGCCATGCCGTAGATGCTCGACTTGCTGTTGCTGGTGCCGGCGACGGCATTGCCGTCGGTGGTCTGCGAACCGCCGAAGCCTGCTGCCCACACATGCCAGTGCTCCTGTAGAGTCGCGACCGGCGCCTTGCGATGCATCGATGCGAAAGCATCAGTCGGCGCACGCTTGCGCGCATAGGCCATCGCTTCATCGGCATAAGGCACGGCGCCCGGCGCAGCTTCACCGCGGCTGGCGGCGAACGGATCGCTCATCATGCCCATGAACATGGTCGCGGCATCGAACGCCGTCTGCTGGCTACCGGGCCCGATTTCGCCGGCGGCCTGCAACAGGCCTTTCGTATCGAGCGCACCGAAGGCGAGGGGGATGCCGCCGGTGCGTTTGAAGAAGTCGGTGAGCGTGCGGGCGACGCGGGCGTGATTGTCGCTCAGCCCGCCCGTGGACGATGCATTCGGGCTCGCGCCCAGCGATGTGTAGTCCAGCGTCAGGTTGAGATAGGCGTTGTTGGCGTCATAGCTGAGGCCGGTCTTGAAACTGGTCGGCAGGTTGGTGTTGACCACCGCGCCAAATGTGCTGCCGCCGAGTCCGCCGGTGGCGTTGACGATCGTGGTGTTGTTCTTGACGTAGCTGCCCGGCGCGAAATTGGCATTCACCGTGGCGCCGCCGAGATTGGCGGTGCCGGTGACATTGACGCGGCTTGAACCGCCCGGCGATACATCGACCCGATAGGTCGATGCCTGTGTCATCACGAGATCGCCCTGCACGGTGAGCAAGCCGATGAAATTGTTGGGCGCAATCTGGCCGTCATAGGTCGAGCCGGGCCCCAGCGTGCCGCCATTGATCACGGTGTTGCCGACCGTGCCGATGCCACCGAGCGTGCCTGACGCGTTGACGACCGTCATCGACGATGACGCGGTCGAACCGTTGACCGTCAGTATGCCGCCATTGACGGTGGTCGCGCCGGAATAGGTGCTGGTGCCGGTCAGGGTCAGCCGACCGCTGCCGGTCTTGGTCATGGTGCCGCTGCCGGACATCACGCCGCTGAAGGTCGTGTCATTGGCGCGGTTGAAGACCAGCGCCGCATTGTTGGTGATGTCGCCGGTGATCGCACCCGTGCCGCCGCCATTGCCGATCTGCAGCGTGCCGGCGGTGATCGTCGTGCCGCCCATATAGGTGTTGGTGCCGGTCAGGATCAGTGTCCCTGCGGCGTTCAGGATGAGGCCGCCGCCGCCGGTGATGACATTCGCGAGCGTGACATCCGCGCCGTTGTTGAATGTCACCGTGCTGCCGGCGGCGGTGATCGCGATATTGCCGGTGAGGCCACCCGTCCCCGCCAGCGTCAGCGTATTGGCGCCGCCGGTGAAGCGAATGGCATCGGCGCCCGCACCACCCGCGATGGTGCCGGCCGTATTGTCGATGGTCAGGTTGCCACCGACCACGCCGGCACCATTAGCGCCGTTAGGGCCGTTGGTACCTTGAAAGCTGCCGCTGCCACCGGCGCCACCAGCGCCTCCCTGGATCGCCGACTGATTGATCAGCGTGCCGGAACCGGCGAAGAACACGCCGACGCCGCCGTCGCCGCCCGCGCCGCCAAATTCGCCCTGGCCGCCATTGCCGCCATTACCGCCCGTGATCGTCTGCGTCGTCGTCACGCTGACATTCGTGCCCGTGACGAACACGCCATAGCCGCCGCCACCGCCACCGCCGCCGCCACCGGTGCTCAAGGCACCATTGCCGCCATTGCCGCCCGTGACCGGACCCGCCAAGGGAAACGACGTCGCGCCATGCGCGCCGCCGCCGCCACCACCGCCGCCCCCGAACACACCATCGGTGCCGTTAGCGCCGGCCGTCGCACCACCGGTCCCGCCTGCAAAGACGCCGTTGCCGCCCGCGCCACCACTGACACCAGCGCCGCCACCGCCGGCGCCACCGAGGCCGCTGCCATGTCCGCCCGCCGTTGCCGTGCCGTCCGCAGCGCTTGTCGAACCACCGGCGCCGCCACCGCCGCCGCCGCTGCCGCCGGTCTGCTGCGCGGCAGCCGGTGCGGTCAGCGCCGCCAGCGCGAGCGCCAGCACGCTCGCCGTCAGGCACCACCGTGCTGACGATGTCTTGTTAGCAATCAGGTCGAACGAAGATGGCGACATCGGCGGCGTTCCCAGCAATTGCACCGACAGCGCTGTCGGTATTTCAGATCAAAGCAGCGCGGTGACGCTGCGCGTATCGCGTAGGATGGGTTGAGCGCAGCGATACCCATCACCACATGCGCTGCGGTGATGGGTATCGCTTCGCTCAACCCATCCTACGAATTCACCACGCGTAACGGACGACACCGTTGCCGGCGTAGCTCCTGGTCAGGTCCGAGAACTCGCCTTCGAACGTGCCGGCGACGTGAGCGCGAGGGTGTGCAGTCTGCGTCGGTCAAAGGGCATGGTGGTCCGCTTATGCGATGGTTGTTATTCGCGATGTGCGGGACGAGGGATGTCAGGTCAGGCTGGTGCGAAACTCGCGCAGTCCATCGCTCCGGTGACACCGACTCATGCCGAACACACTTTCGCCACGCTTTGGCGATTCGACGAGGAGGTACAATGCGACCGCTTGTACAAATTCGGAAACACGCTGCTTTAACGCAGCGGTGTCGTATCCCGGTCACGGTGTGCCGTTGGCGGGTTGCAACCCGGCGCGACGCGACGCTGCGCGGTGACCGTCGTCGCCCTCTCGAAGGTGCGCGGCCATGGCTGGAGAGGCGAGTGATATCAGTGCTTGCTGCGCGTCAGCGGTTGTGGTGCCGGTTCGTGCTGCAACTCCGCAGCGGTGCTTGCGGTGTCCGCGGCTTCGCCTTCCTGCGAATCCGGCCGATGGCTGCTCCATTCAACCAGAGCACCGACGGTGCCGATGGCCGCCGTCGCCACCACGATCTCGCCGGGCGCACCGACGGCGAGCGCCGTGAGGCCCACGATCCAGAACGCGATGATGAAGCCGATGGCGATGCGGAGCGGTGTCGGAATGCTTGTCATGAAACTACCATGCGTCACGCGCTGCGCCTTGGCCGGCGGAGCCGCGCGTTGTGTCGAAGAACTCGCTTTCGAATGCTGTGACGCGTGAAAAGGCGGTTCGGTCGATGCCGCCCTTCACTGGCCATCGAGCTCCGCTGTTTTCCCCGCGCGCGCAGGGAATGTCCTGAAACGGCGGGCGTTTCAGGCGCTTTTGTTCTGAAGATTTACTGATATTTGCCGCATCAGCGGCGAGCGGCGGCAGTCGCGCGCGCCGACAGCGCGCAGCTCCACGATGCCGGGACTGCCTTGCATTCGCTACCAGGTGTAACGCGCCACGCCTTTGCCGGCATAGCTGCGGGTCGTTTCGGAGAATTCGCCCTCGAACGTGGCGGCGAGCGACAGGCCGTTGGTCCATGCGAGTTCGGCCGAGGCCGAGGTGAGGGCGGAATTTCGCGCGGCTACCGCGCCATTCACCACGAAGCTCGCACCCGGCAGCGACTGGAAGGTCGCCTGCGCGCTGCGCTCCGGATTGGTGTCGTGCGCCCAGGCCGCACGGCCGCGTAGCGTGAGCAGTGCGCCGTCCAGCGCGAAGGATTTGTCGCTGCGCAGGCCGAGTTCGGCGCGTGGCGCTGTCACGGTCTTCGCGGCGTAACCGAGCGCGAAATTGCCGGCGCCGGCGACCAGGCTTTCCGCATAAGCGGGCAGGTCGAGAGCTGTGATCTGCAGAGCCGCATAGGGCGTGAGGCCGATGCCACCCGTCCAGGGGTCGACGAAGCGATTGCCGAATTCGACGCGGCCTGAAAACGTATTGGCGTGGAAGCGTCCGCGCAGGTGGTCAAAGCCCACGGTTGTCACTGTGCGATCGGTCGTTACATCCTGCCAGCCATAGGCCGCCGCCGCGCTGACATAGGTGGAGCCAGTGGTGTGCCTGAGATAGGCGCCGGCCTGGAACATGTCCGAACTGCCGGTGCCGGCTCCCGCCACCGAGAAGGTGTTGCCGCCGCCAGACAGCGCGAAGCCGGCGACGGTCTGCGGCGCCCACAGATAATCGGCGCCGACGGCAAATCCAAAGGTGCGCGACGTCGTGCTGCTCGAGCCCTGCGCGATATTGCCATCGGTGGTCTGCGAGCCGCCGAAGCCTGCGGTCCAGACATTCCAGCGGGCATCGAACACCGGTCCGCGCGGCGCGGCCTTGGTCATCAGGCCATAGGCGTCGCGCTCGGCGCCATTGCGCGTGCCGTTGCGCGGGGCATAAGCGAGGGCTTCATCGGCGAAGGCACTGGGGCCGGGGACGGCCGCAAAGCCGGCGCGGCCGGCGATGGTGGGATCGGTGATCAGGCCGAGGAACAGGTTCATGGCCTGGATGCTGGTCTGCTGCAGCCCGGTGCCGGTTTCGCCGGAGACCTGCGTGAGCCCGCTCGGGCTCAGCGCGCCGAACACCAGCGGAATGCCGCCCGTGCGGTTGAAGTAGCTGACCAGCGTGCTTGCGACATTGCCCTGGTTGGTGTTCAGCGGTGTGTAGTTCGGACCCGGCGTCGGGCCGGGCGGGGTCGGCGGCACATAGCTCAGCGTCAGGTCGAGATAGGCATTGTTGGCGTCGTAGCTGAGCTTCGACGTGAAATTGGTCGGCAGGTTGGTGTTGACCTGACTACCGAACGTCCCGTTCACGCCGAGTGCGGCGTTGAGGATCGTATATTGCCTGGTGATGTAGCTGCCCGGTGCGAAACTCGCATTCACCGTGGCGCCGTTCAGCGTGGCCGAGCCGGTGACATTGGTGCGATCCGATCCGGCAGGATCCACCTCGATCATGTAGTGGCTGGCTGCGGTGAAGACGAGATTGCCCTGCACATTGAGCGTGCCGATGGAATTGCCCGGCGCCAGCGTGCCGCCGGCGATCCGCGTCTCGCCGACCGTGCCGGTGCCGCCCAGCGTGCCGCCGGGATTCACGGTGGTCAGTGAGGACGATGCGATCGAGCCGTTGACGCTGAGTGTGCCGGCATTGACCACGGTCGGGCCGGTATAGGTGTTGAGGCCGGTGAGGATGGTGTTGCCGGGGCCGGCCTGTACCAGCGTGCCTGCATCGCCCGCGTAATCGGAGATGACGCCCGCAAAAGTATAGGCATTGGAGCGGTTGAAGATCAGCATGCCGCCGTTCTCCACATTGCCGGTGATCGAGCCGGTGGTGCCGCCGTCGCCGAGCTGCAGGGTCGAACAGGCGCAGATGCTGGTGCCGCCGGTATATGTATTGGTGCCGGTGAAGGTGGTGACGGTGCCGCGATTCATGATCTGAACCTGGATCGTGCCCGGAGCACCGTCCTTGATGGTGCCGGCAAACGTCGCCGCAGTGTCATCGAAGCCGATCATGAGAAGGGTGGGATCAGGACCGGAATTGGTCACGGTGCCCGCACCGGTCAGCGATCCGATGATCTGGGCTGCTGTGCCGCCGAGGTCCAGCGTCGCACCCGCTGCGATATTGTGGCGGCTCATGAAGGCGAGCGTGCCGCTGCTGCCAGCCTTCAGCGTGCCGGCCTGGACGTCGGTCAGGCCCTCGTAGTTCTGGTTGTTGTCGATCACGAGCGTGCCGGCGCCGCGCTTGATCAGGCCGCCGGGGCCACTGAAGACCTGCGGTGAGTCCGTGAGGGTGAAGGTGGCTGCTGCATCGGCGATGTCGAAGCCACCACCGTTGACGCCCCAGTTGATGGTGCGGGTGGTGCCGCTGAAGCTGGTGCCGGTGATGCGCAGGATGCCGCCGTCGAAATTGAGGTCCCCGCCGATGCCGAGATTGCTGTCGGACGAAACGCTGATGGTGCCGCCGAGAAGGCTGGTGCCGCCGCCATAGGTGTTGGCGCCGCTCAATGTGAGCGTGCCCGTTCCGGTCTTGGCGAGCGAGCCATAGGCACCGCCCGGCGGCGGCGCCATGCAGCTTCCGCTGCCGCATTCGCTGATGACGCCGGAGATGTCGCTGTCACGGTTGCTGCCGCCGATCATCAGCTGATGGGCGCCGAGATAGACGTCACCGGCGCCATTGATCGAGCCGATCTTGTTGATGTTGTCGGGGGCCGGGCCGACACTGGCGGAGAAATCGATCCAGCCGCCGCCATTGTTAGTCACATGCGCGGTGCCGCCCGAGGCCTGGTTGGAAAAGGTAAGCCGGCCGTTATTGGTGATCGCTGCGTCAGCTGCGCTGGACGATTGCGTGAAGGCCAGCCAGTGACCGCTATTGTTGATGAAGGTTGCAGTGCCGGCCGAACTGGTCCCGTAGAATGCGATATCACCGTTGTTCGTGATCGTCAGGCTACCGCCATTGATGGTGATGCCGCCGCCCGCGAAGCCTAGTCCGCCCGCATTGGCCAGGGTATAGGCGCCAGCGCCGGATGTGAGCGTGAGATTGCCAAAACCCATGACGGTCATGCCAAGCGTCAGGCTGGTGATGGTCGATGCACCGAAGAAGGCGGTGTCCCCGGGGGCAGAGCCTGGCAGCGCGCCACCGTCCCAGTTGGTGGGCTCCGTCAGACTGCCAGAGTTAGGAGTCTGGCTCCACGTGGCGTCCTGGGCATGACCGGGATCGGCCGCGGCGACAGCAGCCAGCAACAGGAGGCAGGCCGAACCGGCCGCACGCGCCATATGCGCAGGCGTGCGTCTGTCACTCCTTATGGTTGCGTTAATCCCCATTCACCCGCTCCGGTAGTCCGGCGGTATTTCTCACGCGCGCGGGGGAGTGTCTAGAATTGCACCCAGAAATGGCAGTGGCATGTTCTGAAGATTTTCTGATATTTTCTGTTCCAGCGGGCTCTGCTACCGTCATGCGAAGGGTTCTGGCAGAGCTTCCTGCTGTCTTGGGGGAGTCCAGTGCTGCGTTTTGCCGATTTTCAGATCGACCCGCTGCGCGCCGAATTGCGCCGGCTCGATGGTGAAATCATCAAACTGCGCCCCAAGCCATTCGATATGCTTGTCTTTTTCGTTTCTGAAGCGGGCCGCGTGATTGGCAAACGCGAGCTGATGGAGCGATTCTGGCCGGGCGTGCATGTTGGCGAGGACAGTCTTTTCCAATGCATCCGCGAAATCCGTGCGGTGCTCGGCGACAATCAGCGCCAGATTCTGCGCAACATTTCCGGCCGTGGCTATCTGTTCGAGGCCCAGGTGACCGGCCGTCTGGTCACCGGCAGCTTGCCTGGCACCGATCAAACCGACCTGGAGCCTGTGTCACCCGAGGCTGCCGGTGCCGAGATCGCGCCGTCGGACTCCGTCGATGCTGCGGCTCGTCGACCGACGATCGCGCCGGCCGAGCCGGATGTGGTCCACATACATCCGGATCAGGATGCATCGATCGCAGTTGCCGATCCTGTCATCATCGAAGCCATGGTCAGCCCGCCCGATCAAGGCGTCGCGGTGATTGCGGTGCCGACACAGCGACCACGCCTGTCGCGACGCGCGATAGCGGCGGCCATCGTCGCTGTCCTGCTTGGGGCCGCCGGTGTCGCGATGGCGCCGATATTGGGCTCGCAAACCTTGATGCGGAATGTCCGCCCGACCGTCGTTGTGACATCCATCGTCACCACCGGTGGCGATGCGTCGATGCGCGCCATGGCGGCGGGGGTCACCGATCGCCTCAGCGCCGGCCTGTCGCGGATCGAGAATATCCGCGTGGTCGCACCGGCGCAGGTGACCGCGCGCGCCTCGCTGGAGCCGTCCTCCGGGCGGGCGCCATCCGGCGACTACATCGTCAATACGGAGCTGTTGAAGGACGAGCAGAACTGGACGTTGCGCTCGCGCATGGAGCGGACGTCGAACGGAGAAATTGCCTGGAGTACGGACGTCACGGTCGCGGGCGGCGATGTCGATCGCGACATGTTGCAGTCGCGGCTGGCGGCCGCCATCGGGCATTCCCTGGCGTTGCGCCTCAATACGATCCTCAACGATGTCGTGGCCGGCGCCAAGGGCGCGCCCGGCAGCGCCAAGGTGGCGGTGGAGCAGGCGACGGCCTCCATCGTGCACACGACGCCGGAGCGCTTTCGTGCCGCCGAAAGCATGCTGCGCAAGGCGCTGGTCGATAATCCAGACAATGTCGATGTGCAGGCGGCGCTGGCGGCGTTGCAATTGCGCGGAATCCAGATGGTCTGGTATCCGGCCGACGAACGCGAGGCCGTGCGCAAGAGCGCGCAGGAGCTGATGGAGCGCGTGCTGCGCGTCAAGCCGACCTATGTGCCGGTGCTGGAAAGCTATTGCCGCCTGCTCAGCGCCACCAACCAGTTCGTCGATAGTCTGGTCGCCTGCGCGCGGGTGCTGTCTTTCGATCCGTGGAACGGGCTTGCCATCTATCATATCGGGCTCAACCAGATCTTCCTCGGCCGTTTCGAAGAGGCGGTGACGAATTTCAAGCTTGCCGATCAGTACGACACGCCGACCGTATCACGCTGGACATGGTCGTTGGGCGCAGGCTTCGCGCTGATCTATCTCGAACGCTATGACGAAGCCTTGCCATGGCTCGAACGCTCGCTGGCGGTGACCCAGGGAACCGGCCGCACGCATTTCATGCTGGTGACGGCCTATCATCAGCTCGGTCGCCATGCGGAAGCAAAGGCGATGCTGCTGAAGGGGCTGGCCTTGCGGCCCGGCGCCACTGCGGACAATATCGGGCCGCCGACAGCGAATACCAGCCCGCGCTATCTCGAAGGCTCGGCCAAGGTGCGCGACATTCTGGTCGACGCCGGCATGCCGCGGCGCTGATGCACGAAAGCTAAGCCGGCGTCGCCGGCTACTTGCCGTAGGTGCCGAGCAGCTGGCCGAGATTCTGCATCACGAAGGCATTGGCGCGCAGATGCACTTCCTTGCCGTCCTGCAGGCGGACGCCGATCTCATAGGTGGCCGGATCGAGCTGGCGCATGCCGAGCACCTGGCTGATTTCCATCGTCTCCAGTGACGTCTGTGCCGGCTTCGCCGCCTGTTTTGGCGCAGCAGCGGGTTGCTTGGCCGGACGCGGTGCAGGTGCGGCAGCAGCAGGGGCCTGGGCCGGCGTGGGTGCTGCGCCTTGCGCGACTGCGATCGTAGGGGCGAGCAAAGCGGTTGCGAGGACGAGAAATTTCACGCCGGTCTCCTGAATCATCGAACGGAATCGGCTTTGCCTATAGCAGATTGCGGCAGATTTTGTGGCAACCGCCCCATGTCGTCGGCACGGTTGGTCTACCCTGCGATGCAAGACAAATGGCACCGCGCCGGTTACATCTGCGATTGAACCGGCCGCACTGCGGCCTCGACCAAGGTAGACAATTGCGCGGCGGGCATCGCCGCAAATCGGCGCGCGGCGGACCGCCGCAATAATGGGAATGCAGGCATGAATGCGACAATGAGACGGCTCTTACTCACCATCGGTGTGCTGATGAGCGCGATCGTCGTGGCATCGCCCGCATCGGCCGAGAAGCGTGTCGCGCTTGTGGTCGGCAACGACAATTATCGCAACGTCTCGAAGCTGCAGAAAGCCGTCAACGACGCCCGCGCCATGGGCGAGGTGCTGAAGAAGCTCGGTTTCGAGGTGATGGTCGCCGAGAACCAGACGCGGCAGGGATTTAGCCAGGCGTTGCTGGCTTTCGAGACCTCGCTCGGCAAGGGCGATACGGCGTTCTTCTTCTTTGCCGGCCACGGTTTCGAGATCACCGGCCAGAACTATCTACTGCCGACCGACGTGCCCGCGGCGACCGCCGGGCAGGAGGAACTGGTGCGCGACAGTTCCGTGCTCGCGGATCGCATCGTCGATCGCCTGCAGAACAAGGGCGTGCGCAGCGCCATCCTCGTCTTCGATGCCTGCCGCAACAATCCGTTCGAACGCTCAGGGACGCGCTCGCTCGCGGGCGGCGCCGGCCTGGCACCGATGGTGCAGCTGCCGGAAGGCGTGTTCTCGATTTTCTCCGCCGGCCCCCGTCAGACCGCGCTCGATCGGCTCTCCAACAACGACACCGATCCGAATTCGGTGTTCACCCGCACCTTCATCAAGGAGATCCAGGAGCCGGCGCTCAATCTCGTGCAGATCGCCCAGCGCACCCGCCGCACGGTGAGCGAACTCGCCGACACCGTGAAACATCGGCAGGTGCCCGTCTATTTCGACCAGATGGTGGACGACGTCTTCCTCAACGGCCAGGCCAAGTCGAACGAGCCCGTGCAGGCCAGCACGCTGCCGACATCGCAATTGCCGAAGGTCGCCGCCTTGCCACCGGTGAATACGTCACCACTGCCCACACCGGACAATCCGAACGCACCGATCGCCAGCTTCTCCCGCCATAATGGCGGCTGGACCGTGGTGTTCTCCATCGTCGATCCCGCGCTCGGCATTTCCTGGCGCAAGGGCGACAGCGGCGATTTCCGCGAGACCGGTTTCATGGACACGCTGGACCCGCGCACGCGTAAACGATTGCCCAATCCGTCGATCCAGCTGAATGCCGATGAGCCGGCGACGACGTTGCAGGTGCGCTACATCGACATCACCGGCGAGATGCAGGGGCCGTTTCCGATCCGCTTCGATCCGGAAGCGGCGCTGGTGCGCGACCAGCGCAAGATTCTCGACATGACCGCCTCTAACTGGCTGGAATTCGGCGGCTCAAATGGCCTGCTGTATTACACGCATCTGATCTCGTATCGCTGCGCAATCCGCGAAGTGAAGCTTGGTTTCGATACGTCGGTGCCGGATCAGGTGCTGAGATTGCCGCCCTGCAATCAGCGCGATCCCATCGCGGTGCCGCGTGATGCGCCCATCTATATGAAAGTGCCGGGGGGCGCGCGCTCGGTGTCGGTGGAATTGCAATTCCGCGACGGCAGCGTGTCGGAGATCAGGACGTTCCGGAAATGAGTGAGATCGAAGAAATTGCCGAACTCGAGGAGCGCCGCCGCAAGGCCATGCTCGATGCGGATATCGCTGTGCTCGACGAGATGTTCGCCGACGATCTCAGCTACACCCATTCCAATGCGGTGATGGAGCGCAAGGCGCTCTATCTGGAGCGGCTCGCCGCCAAGCATTACGACTATCGCGAACTGAACTTTCTCGATCAGGACATTCGCGTGACAGGCGATGCCGCGCTGATCACCGGCCGCATGACGGGCGAGGTGGTGATCGCCGGGCAATTCCGGCAACTTAACAGCCGCACCACGGTGGTCTGGACTCGTCAGCATGGCCGCTGGCAGATGCTGACGTTTCAGAGCACGCCGATCCCGGCACCCTGATCGCCGGTCAGCTCGTATAGTTCGTTCCGAGGCCGATGGATTTCAGCAATTTCCGATAGGCGATCGAGGTTCGGTCGGCCGGGATATGTGTCTCCATCTGCATGTCCAGCGGCAGATCCTCGGGCTTTTGCGATTCCACGATCACGCGGTCTTCGTTGAAGATCTGCAGATTGAAAGCGAGGACGTCGTCGAGCGGGCCGTCCTTGCCGAAATTGCGTGCCAGCGGGCAGAACAGGCGCGTCTTCCGTGCCGAGATCGGCGATGGTGCGTTTAGGATGGACAGCAGGCCGTTTTCCGGAAAATGCACGGTCAGCTTCGCGCAGAAGGGCGGAAACACATCGAAGACGCGCAGCCATTCGAAACCCTCCGGCGCAAGATGCCGGAGTTGCTTCGGATAGTTGCTGACCGAGCTCAGATAGTTGGCCCGAATGCCGAATGATGTCCGCTCCAGCTGGTAGCTGGGCACGACGGGATTGTCGCGATCGCCGAACGACTCGACATGCGCCCAGGCGAAGTGCGCGACGTCCAGGAAGCCTTCCATCTGGCGACCGCAGGAGCTGTTGATGTCGATGGTGGGCGCCATGATCGGCTGGAAATCGGGATCGTCCCAGGCCTCGAACACCGGCAGCGTATCATGTTCGCCGTTCAGGGTCGTCCAGATCAGTCCATAGCGTTCGATGGTCGGCAGCACCGTGATGCGCAGCTTGTCGGAGATCGGAAGGCCCGGATGAGCCGGGACCGATCGGCAGCGTCCGTCGGGACCGTAGCGGAAACCGTGATAGGGGCACACGATGGTGTCGTGCTCCACCCAGCCGAGGCTCAATTGGGTGCCGCGGTGGACGCAGAGATTGCGGGCGGCGATGGCACGGCCAGCCGCGCGGTAGACCACAAGATCGACATCGAGCAACGTCGCCTGAACCGGCTTGTCGGCAAGCTCGTCGCTGCGCGCGACCGGGTACCAGTAGTGCGAGAGCACAGTCCAGTCCTGAGGATCGAAGCTCAGGTCTCTCGGAAAACCAAGCCGCTGCGATGCGACCGGTTTGATGGCCAAGTCTATCATCCACGCGTCTCCTGACGAGCGGCGATTGCGCCGGATCAAAGTCTCTTGACCTATTCTTACTCAGATCGGGATCGACATGAAGTGGCAATTTTGAGCGCGGGATGCGGCGTTTTCGAGCGCGATAGGCTTCCGGCGCGGGACTTCGCGCCGCGATTTGTTGACGGCGATCCGTCGCTCCGCCACCCTGCAGCTCAAAATGAATGCGGGAGATGGTGATGAGCGAGACAGCAGCCGGGAATGTGACGACACGCTGCTGTATCGTCGGCGGCGGGCCGGCTGGCATGATGCTCGGCTATCTGCTTGGCCGTGCCGGCGTCGATGTGATCGTGCTGGAAAAACACGCCGACTTCTTCCGCGATTTCCGCGGCGACACGGTGCATCCCTCGACACTGCAGGTGATAGACGAACTCGGCTTGATCGACGATTTTCTCAAGATCAAGCACGACCGCATCGCCAAGATGGACGGCTATTTCGGCATGCACAAACTGCGCATCGTCGATATCGCGCGGACATCGGCGAAATACCCGTTCATCGCCTTCATGCCGCAATGGGATTTCCTCGATTTCCTGCGCGACAAGGGCAAGCGCTTTCCGCATCTCAAGCTGATGATGAAGACTGAGGCGACCGATCTCGTCTGGTCGGGTGCACAGGTCGTCGGTGTCAAAGCCGTGACGGAGCAGGGGCCGATCGAGATTCGCGCCGATCTCGTGGTCGCCTGCGATGGCCGGCATTCGGTGGTGCGTCCGGCCGCAAAGCTCGAGGTCGAGGACATCGCGGCGCCGATGGACATTCTCTGGTTTCGCATCGCCAAGGGGCCGGAGACCGAAAGCGTGTTCGCGCGGCTCGAGCCGGGCAAGATGATGGTGACCATCGATCGCGGCGACTACTGGCAATGCGCCTATGTGATCGCCAAGAACCATTTTGACGAGGTCAAGGGGAGGGGGATCGAGGCCTTCCGCGGGGAAGTATCCCGGCTGGCGCCGATCCTGGCGGCGCATATCGACGACCTCAGAAGCTGGGACGACGTCAAGCTGCTCACCGTCGCCATCAACCGCCTGACGCGCTGGCATCTGCCGGGCCTGCTCTGCATCGGCGATGCCGCGCATGCGATGTCGCCGGTCGGCGGCGTCGGCGTGAACATCGCCGTGCAGGACGCCGTTGCCACCGCCAATCTGCTGGCGGCGAAATTGCAAAAGGGGCCGGTGAGCGAGGACGATCTCGACACCGTGCGCCGGCGCCGCGAATTCCCGATGCGCGCCACGCAGGCGATGCAGGTGGTGATGCAGAAGAACATCATCAGCCGCGCGCTGGCGCCCGGCGATCAACCGCTGACGCCGCCGTTCTTCATGCGCGTCGTCAATGCAGTGCCGTGGCTGCAGGGACTTGCGGCGCGGTTTCTAGCGATTGGTGTCAGGCCGGAGCATGTGCGCTCGCCCGAGGCGTAGGGCGGATGAGGCGCAGCCGTAATCCGCCGGCCGAGTTCATAACTGAAACTTCGCGGCGGATTACGCTGCGCTCATCCGCCCTGCGTTTCAGATCGAGAAGCTCGTCCCGCAGCCGCAGGACGCTGTCGCGTTCGGATTGACCACCCGGAACGACGCGCCGATCAGGTCATCGACGAAATCCAGTTCAGAGCCGGCCAGAAACGGTGCCGACGACGGATCGACCAGCACAACGGCGGCATCACGCTCGATCACCACGTCGTCTTCAGCCTTGGCGCGCTCGACGTCGAACTTGTATTGAAAGCCCGAACAGCCGCCACCTTCGACGGAAACGCGCAGCATGGCGCCGCTGCCTTCGGCCTTGAGAATCTCGCCAA
This sequence comes from Tardiphaga sp., assembly GCF_044336785.1. Classification (GTDB taxonomy): domain Bacteria; phylum Pseudomonadota; class Alphaproteobacteria; order Rhizobiales; family Xanthobacteraceae; genus Tardiphaga. The sequence goes on from NZ_JBIIOT010000012.1 coordinate 26,632, forward strand.
TCCGGCGCGCCGCGCTGGCGCTGACGGTGAGGGGGGCTTCGATCGTGGCGGTATCGGTCATATCTGGCTCCAGGGCGGGACTCGGTGGTTTGAATCTGCCGCGCCCCATAGTTAAGTGCGGCAGCCCGCGGAATCAATTGGATCAAGGATAAACAGCTTTGTCGGTCGGAATGGCAGCTCCCCAGGCGCCCTATGCCTGCGATCCCGCGCAGAGCCGCGGCCGGCTGTTCCCGGAGGCCCCGAGCCGGACGCGCAGTGCGTTCCGGCGCGATTGCGACCGGGTGATCCATTCCACGGCCTTCCGGCGGCTGAAGCATAAAACCCAGGTTTTCGTGTTCCACGAGGGCGATCATTACCGCACCCGTCTGACGCACACGCTGGAAGTCGCCCAGATCGCCCGCGCGGTGGCGCGGCAACTCGGCCTCGACGAGGATCTTACCGAGACCATGGCGCTGGCCCACGATCTCGGACATCCGCCTTTCGGCCATGCGGGCGAGCGGGCGCTGGATGCCTGCCTGGAAGCCCATGGCGGCTTCGATCACAATGCGCAGGCGCTGCATGTGGTCACCGCACTGGAGCACCGCTATCCCGGTTTCGACGGGCTCAACCTGACCTGGGAATCCCTCGAAGGAATCGTCAAGCACAATGGCCCGCTGACGGGGCCGAACGGCCTGCCGCTTCAACGCTATGCGCAGCATGGCCTGCCGCTTGGCATCGTCGCCTTTAACGAGAAACTCGATCTCGAACTCGGCAGTTTTGCCTCGCTGGAAGCGCAGGCGGCGGCGATCGCCGACGACATCGCCTATGACGCCCATGACATCGATGACGGCTTGCGCGCCGGCCTGTTCAGCATCGACGACCTCACGGCCATTCCGCTGGTTGCCGGCATCGTGGTCGAGATCGATCGGCGCTATCCCGGCCTCGATCAGGATCGCCGTGGTGCTGAACTGGTGCGCGAACTGATCTCCTATCTGATCGGAGCCGTCGTCAGCGAGGCGCAGCGACGGCTGGATGAGGTGAGGCCGGTGTCTGCCGAGGAGGTCCGTCATTGCGGCCGGCAGCTCATCGCGTTCTCGGCCGAGGCTGCAGGGGCCGAGAAGGCGATCAAGTCTTTCCTCTGGACGGGCATGTATCGCCATCCGCGTGTGATGCGCGTGATGGTCGAGGCCGAATGTCTGGTGGCCGACCTATTCTCCCGCTACACGCGCGAGCCCGGCGATCTGCCACCGGAATGGCAGGCGGGGGCGACCGGCGAAGCGGAATCGGAGGCCGAGCAGGCGCGCCGGATCGGCAATTTCATCGCGGGGATGACCGACCGTTTTGCCATCACCGAGCATATCCGGCTCTTTGACTCGACTCCGGAATTGCGCTAGGCGGTTCCTCGTTAAGTGCCTATCGGGATTGAGAAAATTATCCCGATGCGATCCGCCGGCCGGCCTCGTCTCGCATTTGCAAAGAGATTGGCGCAAGGCCCGCGAAACCGCTATCCAGACCTAATTCCGTTCCTGCCGGCTGAGTCCCGGCGCAAGCTGGTTCCGTACAGTAATGACCACTTCTGCCCCAGTGCCGCATCTGTTCGCCAATGTGCTCGCCCGCGTGCACGCGATCTGCAACGACCTGATCACCGACGGCGTGCTGCCGTTCGGCATCGATCTGTCGCGTATCGTCGTCGAGCCGACCAAGGATGCGTCCCATGGCGACATGGCGAGCAATGCGGCGATGGTGCTGGCCAAGGAAGCGAAAGCCAAGCCGCGCGATCTCGCTGAGGCGATTGCCGCCAAGCTGCGCGCCGATGATCTCATCACGTCGGTGGATATCGCCGGTCCCGGCTTCATCAATCTAACGCTGAAGACCTCGGTCTGGGCCCATGCGCTGCGCGCCGTGCTGCGCGCCGGCGATGTCTATGGCCGCAGCGCGGTCGGCGGTGGCGAGAAGATCAATGTCGAATTTGTCTCGGCCAATCCCACCGGCCCGATGCATGTGGGCCATTGCCGCGGTGCCGTGTTCGGCGATGCGCTGGCGAGCCTGCTCGATGTCGCCGGCTACAGCGTCACCCGCGAATATTACATCAACGACGCCGGCGCGCAGGTCGATGTTCTCGGCCGCTCGGCATTCCTGCGCTATCGCGAGGCGCTCGGCGAAGCCATCGGCGAGATCCCGGAAGGGCTGTATCCCGGCGACTATCTGCAGCCGGTCGGGCAGGCCCTGGCTGCGGAGCATGGCGCTACGCTGAAGGATATGCCGGAAGACCAGTGGCTGCCGATCACGCGGGCCAAGGCCATCGCGATGATGATGGAGATGATCAAGGGCGATCTCGCCGCCTTGAACATCAGCCATGAAGTGTTCTTCTCCGAGCGTTCGCTGATCACGGGCACCACCGATCAGGTCGGTGCGACCATCGACTTTCTGCGCGGCAAGGGCGACGTCTATGAAGGCCGGCTGCCGCCGCCGAAGGGCAAGCCGGTCGATGATTACGAGGACCGCGAGCAGACGCTGTTCCGCGCCACCGCTTACGGTGATGACGTCGATCGTCCGCTGCTGAAGTCGAATGGCGGCTACACCTACTTCGCGTCCGACATCGCCTATCACAAGACCAAGGTCGACCGCGGCTTCCACAAGATGGTGGACGTCTGGGGCGCCGATCACGGCGGCTATATCAAGCGCGTGCAGGCGGCCATCAAGGCGGTCACCGACGGCAAGGGCGAGCTCGACGTCAAGATCGTCCAGCTGGTCAAGCTGCTGCGCAATGGCGAGCCGGTGAAGATGTCGAAGCGCTCGGGTGACTTCGTCACCTTGCGCGAGGTGGTGGACGAGGTCGGCTCCGACGCCGTCCGCTTCATGATGCTGTTCCGGAAGAACGACGCTGTGCTCGATTTCGACCTCGCCAAGGTCATCGAGCAGTCCAAGGACAATGCCGTTTTCTATGTCCAGTATGGGCACGCCCGCGGCCATTCGATCTTCCGCAACGCCCGCGAGCAGATGCCGGAGATGGCCGGTCTGCCCACGGAAGACGCCGAGCGGATCGCCTGGCTCAAGGACGCGGCGGTGGAGCGGCTGGACGATCCCATCGAGCTCGGCCTGCTCCGGCAGCTGGCGCTCTATCCGCGGATGATCGAGGCGGCAGCGGTTGCGCATGAGCCGCACCGGATCGCATTCTACCTTTACGACCTCGCCAGCGCCTTCCATGCGCACTGGACCCAGGGCCGGGATGCGCCTCATTTACGCTTCATTATCACTAATGATGCAGAACTTACTAAAGCACGTCTGGCACTCGTGCAGAGCATCGTTACGGTTCTTAAGTCAGGCCTAGCCGTTCTCGGCGTCTCTGCACCGAATGAGATGCGTTAGTAGTTGAGTAATAATTTGGGAATGGTCGCTGCATGGGGGTGTGCAGCGGTCAATGACAGGCGGCAATTTCGTCCGGTCGACGAAGTGGCAGCTTTCCCGCAGGGGATGTGACATCACCATGGCCAATCAGTACCAGAACCGATCTTACCCCGCAGGCGCCGGCTACAATGACCCGCGCGCGCAAGGCGAGGGCGATCCCTTGGCCGAGCTGGCCCGTCTGATCGGCCAGACAGATCCCTTTGCTGCGCAGTCTGCGCGCCAGCCGGCCGCCCAGCAGCGCCGCGCCGAGCCCGTTCCGGCCCATCACGACGAGCCCGAAGAGCAGTTCGAGACCGCGCCGACCCCGCCGCCCTGGATGCAGCGCGTGGCCGCGCAGCGTGCCCAGCAGCCGGTCGAGCCGGAGCCCGTGCATTACGCTCAGCCGAAGGTCGAGCCGGAATTCGATTTCCAGCAGCAGCAATATGAGCAGGCCCAGCATCCCGATGCGCAGGCCTATGCGGCCTCCAGCTATGCGCCGCAGGACTATGCTGCGCATGAGCAGCAGGCCCATGCCAGCTACGATGCCTATGGTCATCCGCAACAGGCGCAAGCTTACGAGCAGCCGGTGCATCAGCCCGATCCAAACCGCTACGACGATGCGCTCTATGGCCAGCCCGATCACGGGCAGGCCTATCAGCAGGATCCGTATCAGGACGATCCCTACGCCTATCAGCAGGACGATTACGCCGAAGAACCGGCGCCGAAGCGCCGCAGCGGCATGAAGACCATTGCTGCCGTACTTGCGCTGGCAGTCGTCGGCACCGGTGGCGCCTTCGCCTATCGCACCTTTGTCGGATCGACCCGCAGTGGCGAGCCGCCGGTGATCAAGGCCGATCCCGGCCCGAACAAGATCGTGCCGGCGACGACTTCTGCGTCGAATGACAGCGGCAAGCAGCTGGATCGTCTCGCGGCGGGGCAGGAGCGTCTGGTGCCGCGCGAGGAGCAGCCGGTCAATGTGCAGGACGCCAGCAAGGCCGGTGGCCCACGCGTCGTGTTCCCGCCGCTCAACCAGAACAATAATCCGCCGACCACGGCGAGCGTCTCGCCGGCCAACAAGCCGATGGTCGCGAGCAACCCCGTGAATGGCGACGAGCCGCGCCGGATCCGGACGCTGGCCGTTCGCGGCGATCAGATGGATGCGGCGGCAGTGCCGGCACCTCGTCCGGCCGCAGCCCGGCCGACGACACCAGCGCCGGCACCTGCCGTCAATGCGGCCAATGCCCCGATGTCGCTCTCGCCGCAGTCGGCTCCGGCTGCTGCCCCGACGACCCGGTCGGCTGCGCTCAATACCGCACCGCAGGACATCGCTTCACCCTCGGCGGCGACCGGTGGTTATGTGGTCCAGGTCTCCTCGCAGCGGAGCGATGCCGATGCCCGTGCCTCCTTCAAGGCGCTGCAGGGCAAATATCCTTCGGTGCTCGGTTCCCGGTCGGCTCTGATCAAGAAGGCTGATCTCGGCGACAAGGGAACATATTACCGCGCCATGGTCGGTCCGTTCGGATCGGCCGACGAAGCTCTCCAGTTCCGCAAGAATCTGGAAGCTGCTGGTGGGCCGCAGGGAATAGTCCAAAGGAATTAACGGCGGTTTCCTTGACCCTGCGTGGTGATGGGGCCTAATCGGCCCCATGAGCACCCGAGCCTTCATCACCGGCGTATCCGGCCTTACCTTGACTGCTGACGAGCGCGCCTTTTTGCGCGCCGAGCGTCCCTGGGGCTTTATCCTTTTCAAGCGCAATATCGATAATCCCGCGCAAGTCGTTGCGCTGGTTGAGGAATTGCGTGAAACGACGGGTGATCTCGGCGCGCCGGTCCTGATCGATCAGGAGGGGGGGCGGGTGCAGCGCCTCGGCCCGCCGCATTGGCCTGTCTATCCGCCTGGCGCGGTCTTCGGCGCGCTCTATGATCTCCAGCCGGATCTTGGCCTGCGCGCCGCCTGGCTCGGCTCACGGCTCATCGCTGCCGATCTGATCGACCTCGGCATCACCGTGGACTGCCTGCCGCTGGCGGATGTGCCGGTCGAAGGCGCCGATGCCGTGATCGGCAATCGTGCTTATGGCACAACGCCGGCCAAGGTTGCGGCGATCGGGCGGGCGGTCACTGATGGTCTGGCGGCGGGCGGCGTGCTGCCGGTGCTCAAGCATATTCCGGGGCATGGCCGGGCCAATGCCGACAGCCATCACAAGCTACCAATCGTGTATAACACGAGGAATGAGCTGGAAGCGTCTGATTTCGAAGCGTTTCGGCCGCTTGCCGACTTGCCCATGGCGATGACTGCACATGTTGTGTTTAACGCCCTGGACGCCACTCAGCCGGCCACGACTTCTGCGACAATCATCACTGACGTGATTCGCGGCAGTATCGGGTTCCAGGGTTTGTTGATGAGTGATGACGTGTCCATGAATGCTCTGGCGGGGTCCATCGCCGAGCGAACCCGCGCCATCGTCGATGCCGGCTGCGACGTCGTCCTGCACTGCAACGGCAAGCTGGACGAGATGCAGGCCGTCGCCAAAGAAACGCCGTTGCTCAAGGGCAAGCCTGACGAGCGCGCCCGGGCCGCGATCGCCGTCCGTCAGCAGCCACAGCCCTTCGACCGCGCAGCAGGTCGGGCGGAACTCGACCAACTGATCGCACGGACGGGAGCCAGCGCATGAGCGCCGAAATTCTGTCGTTTGAAACCGGACGTCCGGCCGAGATCGTCACCAATGACGAGCCGTCGCTGGTCATCGATGTCGAGGGCTATGAAGGCCCGCTCGACCTTTTGCTCACGCTCGCGCGCCAGCAGAAGGTCGATCTGCACAAGATCTCGATCCTGGCACTGGCCGATCAATATCTGCTGTTCATCGAGGAAGCGCGAAAGATCCGGCTGGAACTCGCGGCCGACTATCTGGTGATGGCCGCCTGGCTGGCCTTCCTGAAGTCGCGCCTGCTGCTGCCGGAAGTGGTGAGCCAGGAAGAAGGCCCGAGCGCCGAGGACATGGCGACCGCGCTGGCCAACCGGCTGCGCCGTCTCGAAGCCATTCGTAGCGCTGCTGACCAGCTGATGGCCCGGCCGCAGCTCGGCCGCGACAGTTTTCCGCGCGGCGCGCCGGAACAGATCGCCGAAATCAAGCAGCAGAAGTTCACGGCGACGTTGTATGACCTGTTGTCGGCCTATGCGACCCAGCGTCAGGCCCGCGTGCTCACCCGCGTCCATCTGGCCCGCCGCACCGTGTGGTCGCTGAGCGAGGCGCGCGCCTCGCTGGAACGGCTGATCGGCATGGCCGAGGACTGGAGCCGGCTCGACGAATATCTGCTGGCCTATGTGCCCGATCCGCAGCAGCGCGCCACGGTAATGGCGTCGAGCTTTGCGGCGGCGCTCGAACTCGTCCGCGAGGGCGCGCTCGATCTCAGCCAGAGCGAAGCATTTGCCCCCCTGTATTTCCGCAAGCATGTCGGCCCGCCGCCCGTGCCTGTGGCGCCGGAAGTTCCGGCTGAGTAAGTGAGAGAAGGAGATCCGGACATGGCACGTGCCGCCGAAAAACGCATCGACGTTGTCGAGGATCAGGTCGAGGACATGCAGCAGGACGACACCGCGCAGCCGACCGAAGCCGTGCAGCCGACCGATATTGCCGCCGAAGACACGGTTGCAGAAGGCGCTGCCGATGCAGACCTCGTCGCGGACGATGTTGCCCAGCAGGATGCCGTTCAATCGGACGACGCGCCGGAAGTTGTCGCGCGTCCGGAAGAGCTGCGCATTCTCGAAGCGCTGCTGTTTGCCTCCACCGAGCCGCTCGACCAGTCGGCGCTCGCCAAGCGCATGCCCGATGGCGTGAACGTCAAGAAGGCACTGGAAGCGCTGCAGGCGGACTACGCCATGCGTGGCATCAATCTGGTGCGCATCGCCAACAAATGGACGTTCCGCACCGCCGGCGATCTCGCCTGGCTGATGACCCGCGAGGTCAGCGAAACCAAGAAACTGTCGCGCGCCGCCGTCGAGGTGCTGGCCATCGTCGCCTATCACCAGCCGGTGACCCGCGCCGAGATCGAAGACATCCGCGGCGTGGTGACCTCCAAGGGCACCCTCGACGTGCTGCTGGAGACCGGCTGGATCAAGCCGCGCGGCCGTCGCAAGACGCCGGGCCGTCCGCTGACCTTTGGCACCACCGATACGTTCCTGTCGCAGTTCGGCCTCGAGGCGCTCGGCGATCTGCCGGGCCTCGAAGAGCTCAAGGGCACGGGCCTGCTCGACTCGCGCCTGCCGGCCGGCTTCAGCGTGCCCAACCCGTCCGACGATCCGCAGCTCCGCGAGGACGAGGATCCGCTGGAGGATGGCGAGCTTCACCTCTCGCTGTCGGAGCCCGATCCGGAGTTCCCCGAAGCGCAGGGCGAGACTGCAGTTGCCGATGAGGCAACGGCAGAAGTTGTCGGATTGGCCGAAGTTCCGGTGGCTGATGATGCCGACGAGGTCGGCGAGATTGCCGATGTGATCGATGCCGAGGAGGTTGAAGCTCCCGCGCTTGGCGTGGTCGAGATCGACGAAGACGAAGCTGAAGACGGCGAAGAGACTGCCGAGGCGGAACAGGATGAGGCCGAACCGGCTGAATCGGAGACCGCGGAACTCGATTCCGACGCGCAGGATGACGACGGCGACGACGACCTCGACGACGAAGATGATGATTTCGAGGACGATGAGGACGAGGAAATCGACGCGGATGGTGCCGAAGAGGGCGCTTCCGGCGACGAGGCGTCCAAGCCGGGCGAGGACGACGATCATCACCGCTGATGCGACATTAACGCTCGCGACGTTACGACTTGTCCATCCGCGATTCCACGGTGGTTAAGTCCTTGTTTTTGACGAACCCGCGGCCTACGTTCCGGTCAGATCAGGCCGGTTCGCCGGCTGTGTGTTTGGAGGGTTAGCAGGATGGGTTCTCTCAGCATTTGGCACTGGATCGTCGTGATCGCGGTGGTCCTGCTGTTGTTCGGTCGCGGCAAGATCTCCGACCTGATGGGTGACGTCGCGCAGGGTATCAAGGCCTTCAAGAAGGGCATGGCGGACGACGACAAGCCGGCAGACAAGCCAGCCGATCCGAACAAGACCATCGATCAGGCGCCGGCTGCGCCAACGGCCAACCGGTCGGATGTCGGCAGCAAGGCCGTTTAAGGTCAAGGTTGCTAAGGTCCATTCGGACCGCAGCGGACGGGTCAAAAGGCACGGCTCGTCCGGCCTGTGAGCAGGTTGTTACATGTTCGATATCGGGTGGAGTGAACTGGTCGTCATCGGCGTCGTGGCGCTGATCGCCATCGGCCCGAAGGAATTGCCCGGCGTGTTGCGCATGGTCGGGCAGTGGATGGGCAAGGCCCGCAAAATGGCCTCGGAATTCCAGGGCCAGTTCAACGAGGCCATGCGCGAAGCCGAGATGGCCGACGTCAAGAAGGCGTTCGATGACGTCAAGGACGCCGCCTCCGATTTCTCCAAGAACAACATCATGACCTCGCTGACCAAGGATGTCAGCGATGCCATGACCGTCGACAAGATCGACAATGTCACCACGCCGCCGGTGATGCCGACGACGCCTGAGCCGCCGACGCCGGACACCTTTATCGAGGCGGCTGCGCATGACGCGGTGAACGAGCCGTTGGCCATCACGCAGGAAGTGCAGCCGACGCCTGCCGAGCCAGTCGTCGCCAGTGACGTGCCGGTTGCCGACAATGCACCTGCCGAGCCCGGCAATCCCGAAGTCCTCAAAAACGCCAAAGCCCTATGAGCGCCGAAGATATCGAGGCCTCGAAGGCCCCCTTGATGGACCATCTGATCGAGCTGCGGTCGCGGCTGATCAAGGCGCTGCTGGCATTTGCCGTGGCTTTCATCTTCTGCTTCATCTTCGCCAAGCAGATCTACAACGTTCTGGTCTGGCGGTTTGTCTGGGTCGCAGGCCCGGAGAATTCCAAGTTCATCTACACCGCGCTGCTCGAATATTTCCTGACGCAGCTGAAGCTCGCGATGTTCGGCGCCGGCTTCATCTCGTTCCCGGTGATCGCGGCGCAGATCTACATGTTCGTGGCTCCCGGGCTCTACAAGCACGAGAAGGGCGCGTTTCTGCCCTATCTGATCGCAACGCCGTTCTTCTTCGCGCTCGGCTCGCTGCTGGTCTATTTCATGGTGCTGCCGATGCTGATCCGGTTCTCGCTGGGCATGCAGCAGGCCGGTAGCGCCGAGACGGCACAAATCGCGCTGCTGCCGAAGGTCGGCGAATATCTCTCGCTGATGATGTCGCTGATCTTCGCCTTCGGCATCGCCTTCCAGTTGCCGGTGATCCTGACGCTGCTCGGTCGTATCGGCGTGCTGACGTCGAAGCAGCTACGTGAAAAACGCCGCTATTTCATCGTCGGGGCCTTCGTCATTGCCGCTGTGCTGACGCCGCCCGATGTCATCAGCCAGGCCTCGCTCGCGATCCCGCTGATGGTCCTCTACGAGGGCTCGATCATCGCGGTAGGGATCGTGGAGAAAAACGCAGCGAAACGGGCTGCGGCAGCGACCGGGACGGATCTGACGACGGTGGAGTAGGGCGGCTTGCAATCCGACGCACTGCAATCTACTTTAGGTTGTTTTTTGTGTTGGAGGTGATTGTGGCTCTAACCTTTGATACGCTGGGTTATGCCAAGCGGCTTCAAGAAGGTGGCGTTGGCGACAAGCAAGCCGAGGCTCATACGGAAGCAGCACGAGATTTCATCATGGTAGAATTGGTGACGAAATCGGATCTGCGAGCTGCACTCGACACGCAGACCTTGCGGTTGGGTGGGATCGTCGTAGCGACTGTTGGCGCTGCAGTAGCTATCATGGGGTTTTTGATCCGTTTCCATTAGAAACGGAGATTTCTGCTCCCCCATTTGATGTTCCAAAACCCAGCCATTCGGGGTACTCAGGGCCGCTTTCGCTCAGGAATCCCGCTATGCACGACATCAAATCGATCCGCGACAATCCCGAAGCCTTTGACGCTGCGCTGAAGCGGCGCGGACTGGCTGCGGTGTCGTCGTCGCTGCTGGCCATCGACGAAGCCCGGCGGACCGCGATCCTTGCGTCCGAGCAGGCGCAGGCGCGGCGCAATGCCGCCTCCAAGGAAATCGGCGAGGCCAAGAAGACCAAGGACGAGGCGCGGGCCAATGCGCTGATGGCCGAGGTCGCCGGGCTCAAGACGACGATGCCGGAGATGGAAGCCGCGGTGAAGGCGGCCGAGGAGCAACTCCGCACCGAGCTTGCCGGTATTCCCAACCTGCCGCTCGACGAGGTGCCGGAAGGCGTCGATGAGCACGGCAATGTCGAGCGCCATCATTTCGGTGCCAAGCGCAACTACGCCTTCACGCCGAAGCCGCATTACGAGATCGGCGAAGCCATGGGCAATATGAGCTTCGAAGCAGCGGCCAAGCTCTCGGGCGCGCGTTTTGTTGTTCTGAAAAACGGCTTAGCTCGGCTCGAGAGAGCGATTGGGCAGTTCATGCTTGATCTGCACACAAATGAGCATGGGTACACTGAGGTGAATCCGCCCTTATTGGTTCGCGATGAAGCGATGTTTGGTACGGCGCAGCTGCCCAAGTTCAGTGACGATCAGTTTCGGGCCGAAACTGAGGACGTGCAAAGAGCGCATGCTTACGAAAACTTTGAATCGGCTCGGCGTGAAATTCTCAACTATGTGGAACGGGAAGGCGTAGATGCAGCCAGGGCTGCCCCGTTCGAGGTGCTAGGTTTCCACTACGTCCCGACTCCAAATCGCCTCTGGCTCATCCCCACCGCCGAAGTGCCGCTGACCAATCTCGTGCGCGAATCCATTCTCGACGAGAAAGAACTGCCGCTGCGTTTCACCGCGCTCACGCCATGCTTCCGTGCCGAAGCAGGCGCCGCTGGCCGCGATACGCGCGGCATGATCCGGCAGCATCAGTTCACCAAGGTCGAACTGGTGTCGGTGGTCACGCCCGAGGAAAGCAGGAATGAGCATGAGCGCATGCTGTCCTGTGCCGAGGAAGTGCTGAAGAAGCTCGGCCTGCATTATCGCGTGATGACGCTGTGCACCGGCGACATGGGTTTTGCCGCGCAGAAGACCTATGACATCGAAGTGTGGATGCCGGGCCAGGGCGAGGGCGGTGCTTATCGCGAGATCTCGTCCTGCTCGGTCTGCGGCGATTTCCAGGCGCGCCGGATGGATGCGCGGTCGCGCGGGCCGGATGGCAAGCCGCGTTTCGTGCACACGCTGAACGGCTCGGGCACGGCGGTCGGCCGCGCGCTGATTGCTGTGATCGAGAACTATCAGCAGGAAGACGGCTCCATCGCGGTGCCGGATGTGCTGCAGCCCTATATGGGCGGGCTCAAGGTTGTTCAGGCGAACTGAGTTTCGCCTGATGCCTCATGCGCGGCTCGCAGTGACGAGCGCGCATTTCGCTCGCTCGGCGCGAAGATTGACGTGGCCCACCAGCGTCATGGGGAATGCCTTGCGGCTCTTCATCGCGATGGTCTCCGCCACCAGCTTGCGCCGCTCGGTGGCGTAGCGGCCGTCGCGACTCCTGAATGCGCAAAGCAGTTCGAGATCCTTGATATCATAGGCATTGGCGTTGCGGACCGTGAAGGTCATCATCGCCCGCGATCCCATCCCGCCGCGGCGAAATGACTGGCGTGACAGGCTGACGCGATGAAGATCGACAGCCTCGGACGTCTCGGCCAGTTTGGCGGGATTGGCTTCCGGGGGCGTGCCGTTGTCAGGCGGGGCGGCAACGGCGAGATTCAATGTCAGGTCGGGCTGCGGCGCTTTCGCGAAACTTGGCATTAACAGCCACCCAGCCACCACTGCAGCGATAGCAGCCAGACCTCCCAACAAGATTCGCCGATCAAGCAGCGTGACCATTTTTGTCGCCTCGATAGGCGCTGCGGCCAGGCCATTTGCGGCCGCGCGCTGATGTCCGAAACGCGCGATTACTCATTCTTTTGACAAGAACTGCGCTTGGGGCGGGCTGGTTCCCGTGTGCCGGAAATATGGCGCGAATGCACACCGGGCAGCGATGAATAGGGGGTGGCAAAAGCCTGCCCTTGCTGGCAAAAAGTCCGCCGCGGCCGGGTCGGCCAAGATCCAACAAGATCGAAAGGGCTGACGCGCATGCGCATTCTCTGCACCAATGACGACGGTATTCACGCTCCCGGCCTGCAGATCATCGAGCAGATCGCCAAGCAATTGTCTGATGATGTGTGGGTCGTTGCTCCAGAGCTGGATCAGTCCGGCGTGTCGCATTCGCTGTCGCTGAACGATCCCTTGCGCCTGCGCGAAGTCAGCGAGCGGCACTATGCCGTGCGTGGCACGCCGACCGACTGCGTTATCATGGGCGCGCGGCATATCCTCAAGGACAAGCAGCCGGATCTGGTGCTGTCCGGTGTCAACAAGGGCCGGAATGTCGCCGAGGACGTGGTCTATTCCGGCACCATCGCCGGCGCGCTGGAGGGTACCATTCTCGGTTTCCCGTCGGTGGCGCTGAGCCAGGAATTTTCCATGGCGACCCGCAACGCGCCGCAGTGGGAAACCGCTTTGGCATACGGCCCGGACGTGCTGCGCAAGGTGATCAAGGCCGGCGTGCCGAAGAATACGGTGATCAACATCAACTTCCCGGCCTGTGATGCGGCGGAGGTGAAGGGCGTCGTGGTGACGCGGCAGGGCAAGCGCAATCAAGGATTTTTGCGCATTGATGAGCGCCGTGACGGGCGCAACAATCCGTATTTCTGGATCGGTTTTGAGCGCATCGTTGCAGCAGAAGCGCCGCCGGAAGGGACTGACCTCGCGGCTCTGGCTGCGCACTATGTCTCGGTGACGCCACTACGGCTGGATCGCACGGATGAGGCGTTCAGCGATGCGCTGAGCAAGGCGCTGGGGTAAGATTGGGTTTGCGGCCGTCCTTCGAGGCCGCCGCTGCGCGGCGGCGCATCAGGATGACGGGAGAGTTTGCGGTGTCTACTGAAGACTCTTTCGGCGCTTCGCCGCACACTCCACCGTCATCCTGAGGTGCAAGCGTAGCGAGCCTCGAAGGAGGCGTGTTCAGCGCGGCTTTCCGCCGCGACGTTTCGCGAGTGCTTCGACCGTCGCCCAATCCGATTTGATCAAAGCTTCTTTTTTCGCGCGACTCCAGCCCTTCAACTGTCGCTCAGCCGCGATCCCGTCCGTGATCCGGTCGAAATAATCGCGCCGCACCACGACAACCGGCCACCGCGTGTAGGTGTATCCCTTGAAGGTCCCGGCGTTGTGCTGATCGATGCGCGGCTGCAGGTCGTCGCCCGTCGCGCTGCCCACATGATATGATCCGTCGGCACACAGCAGCATGTAGACGAAGACACCCAGCCATTCCCCAAAGCCGGTCGATGCCTGCTTCAGGATGACGTCAATCTCTCGTCTGTCAATTTCGGGAAAACTTAAACCGTCACGCCCTTCAGCGTCGCGGCCAGCACCTGTGCCAGCGTTTCCATCTGGAACGGCTTCTGCAAGGTCGGGCGATCGCGGAAATCTTCGGGCAGGCCCTGGGCGCCATAGCCGGTCGCGAAAATGAAGGGCTTGCCGCGCGCCGCAAGAACTTCCGCCACCGGCGAGATCACCTTGCCGTTGACGTTCACGTCCAGGATCGCGACGTCGAATTCGGTGCTTCCTGCGAGGCGGGTGGCCTCGGTGATGTCGCCGGCTTCGGCGGCGACGCTGTAGCCGAGGTCTTCCAGCATGTCGGCGACCATCATGCGGATCATCACCTCGTCTTCGACAAGGAAGACAGAGCCGCCCGGCTGGTTCGCTTCAGTCATGGCCGCTTTCCCTGCATGATCCCTACGGAACGTCGCAAATTCTGCCTTTAAGCGCAATCGCGCCCCGCGTGAATTCGAGAGACTCAAATAGCGCAGGACCCGAACATCCAGTGTACGGTCGCCGACATTGGCGCTGCAAATTCGTTGATCCCCAGCGCCTGTAACGGGCGACCGCAGTTCAGGTTCCGATGTCGGGAACAATTATCTCCGCAGGCCGCATCGCTTGTGTTCGGCGAGATTGCGTCAACATATTTGGGGTAATCGAGCGCCATCGCAAGGTGAGGGTGGACAGTTCCCATGATCGATACCGGCCATCCGCCCGAGCAGATGCAATTCCAGCTGAGCCTGCGTCGCCGCGGTATCAGCGACGGGCGAATCCTGCGCGCCATGGAAGAGGTGCCCCGCGACCGTTTCATCGACCCCGCCGACCGCCAATATGCCTGGCGTGACTCTGCGCTGCCGATCTCCTGCGGCCAGACCATCAGCCAGCCGTTCGTGGTCGCTTATATGACCGAGCAGCTGCAACTCGAGCCGCGTCACCGCGTGCTCGAACTCGGCACGGGCTCCGGGTATCAGGCGGCCATTCTCGCCAAGCTGGTCCGCGACGTTCTGAGCGTCGAGCGGTATCGCACTTTGGCAGACGCCGCGCGAGCGCGGCTGGAAGGCCTCAGTCTCTACAATGTCGAAGTCATGCTCGGTGACGGCCTCAACCTGTCATCCAACCTGGGCAGTTTCGACCGCATCATCGTCACCGCAGCTGTCGAGGCCGTGCCACAATCCTTAATCGACCGGCTGGACGAGGGTGGCATTCTGATCGCGCCGGTCGGTCCGCATCATGGTGTGCAGACGCTGGTGCGCATCCGCAAGACGGGAGAGACCATCGAGCACCGCGATCTGGTGGCGGTCCGCTTTGTGCCCGCATTGCCGGGCATCGCGCGCGAACTCTGAACATGTGCGTGATCGTCGATCACGTCTTTGTCGCAGGGTTAAAGGCTTGGTAACGGAGACGGTGTTTACTCAATTCAGTCGTGTGTTGCGTATGAGTGAGTAACCAATGTCCCGCGTTGTCGAGTTGCTTTGCTCGCGTCGTTCTCCGCAGGTTGCGGTGTTGGCGTTGATGTCCATCGGATTTGCCGGTTGCAGTGCCGACATGTCGACGCGGCTGTCGCAGACATTCGATGGCAACAATATCAGTCAAAGCAGCAACCGCCAGTTCGGCTGGCAGGGCGGTCAAGGGGGCTATGGTGGCGAGGCCACGGGCTCGGTGCCGCAGCGTCCCGTCGCGCAGGCGCCGCGCGAATTGCCGCAGTACCAGCGCCCGTCTTACAATCCGCAGCCCCAGTATTCATCGCAGCCGCTGCCGCCGCCGATCTCGGCGCCGCAGTCCTATCCGTCTGCTCAGCAATCTTATCCGTCCACGCCGCGTCCGGTCGCATCGGCTGCGCCGATGAGCGGTGGCGGCAACGGCATGTATAGGCCGCCATCGGCACCCGCTCGCGCGCCGATCGAGCACACCGGCAGCACGGCGCCGCGTTCGGTTGCCGCGGCTCCCGCGCCGGCTCCCATCGGTCCGAACGGCACCACGATCATCGTCGGCACCAGCGATACGCTCGATGGCCTGTCGAAGCGCTACAATGTCTCGCAGGCTGCGATCCTGCAGGCCAATGGCTATCGCGGTCCGCGCGCGCTGTCGCCCGGCCAGTCGCTGATCATTCCGCGTCAGGGCGCTGTGGCTGCTCCGGCGGTCGCTGCCGCTCCAGCGCGTCCCGCTGCCGCCTCGACCACGCATTACGTCAATCGCGGCGATACGCTGATGAGCATCTCGCGCAAGAACAACGTGCCGGTGGCCGAACTCGCGCGCGCCAACGGGCTGTCGCCAACCGCCCAGCTCAAGCTCGGCAGCAAGATCAATGTGCCCGGAGCGCGCAGCGCATCAGCTGCGCCGACCGCATCGGCTCCCGCGCCGCTCGGCGCCCCATCGACCATCGCAGCGGCACCGGTTGCGCCCGTCACCACGGCGCCAGCCCGCATGGCTGCCGTTGAGCCGCAGCAAAAGGCTCGGCTCGCCAGCGCCACCACAACGCCCGAAGACGTTGCTCCGGAAGCACCGACCAAGGCTGCTGAAGCCACGGGCGCATTGCCGACTTTCCGCTGGCCGGTGCGTGGCCGCGTGGCCACCGGCTACGGCGCCAAGACGAATGGCAAGTCCAATGACGGCATCAACATCGCCGTGCCGGAAGGCACGCCGGTGAAGGCCGCCGAAGACGGCGTCGTCGCTTATGCCGGCAACGAACTCAAGGGCTACGGCAATCTCGTGCTGGTGCGTCACTCGAACGGCTACGTGACGGCCTATGCCCATGCGAGCGAACTGATGGTGAAGCGCGGCGAGACGATCAAGCGCGGTCAGGTGATCATGAAGTCGGGGCAGTCCGGCGAAGTCGGATCGCCGCAACTGCACTTCGAAATCCGCAAGGGCTCGTCGCCGGTGGATCCGCTGCAGTTCCTCAATGGCGCGTAATTCGCCGCGATCAACCTGACAGAACGGCGCCGGACTGGAACAGTCGGCGCCGTTTTCGTTTGCGATGTGATGTCGTTTACTTCGTCGCCAGCTTCACCCCAAGCCGTCCGGCCAGTTCCTGCACGAACTGCCAGGCCACGCGGCCCGAGCGCGAGCCACGGGTGGTGGACCATTCCAGTGCTTCGCGCTGCAGCTGGTCGTCGTCGATCTTGACTTTGAAATGGCTGCAATAGCCGCGCACCATGGCGAGATATTCGTCCTGGCTGCATTTGTGGAAGCCGAGCCAGAGACCGAAGCGGTCCGACAGCGAGACCTTTTCTTCCACGGCTTCGCCAGGATTGATCGAGGTCGAGCGCTCGTTCTCGATCATGTCGCGCGCCAGCAGATGGCGGCGGTTCGAAGTCGCATAGAGGATGACGTTTTCCGGCCGTCCCTCGATGCCGCCTTCCAGCACGGCTTTCAGCGACTTGTAGGATGCGTCATTGCCGTCGAAGGAGAGGTCGTCGCAGAACACGATGAAATAGAAGTCCGAGGCCCGGATCTGCGCCATCAGGAGCGGCAGGCTCTCGATATCCTCGCGATGGATCTCGACCAGCTTCAGTCGGCCATTGACCGACTTGCTGGCATTGATCCGCGCATGCGCCGCCTTCACCAGCGACGACTTACCCATGCCGCGGGCGCCCCAGAGCAAGGCGTTGTTGGCGGGCAGGCCGGTGGCGAAGCGGCGGGTGTTCTCGATCAGCGTGTCGACCTGCTGATTGATGCCCTGCAGGAGATCCAGCTCGACCCGGCTTACCTTCGGAACCGGTGCGAGGCGGCCGTCCGGGTGCCAGATGAAGGCATCGGCGCTGGCCAGAGAATCGGCGTTGGAAGCTTTCGGCGCTGCCGCGGCCATGTTGGCGGCGATGGCTTCCAGGGCGAGCGCGATGCGCTCCTCCAGCTTGGGGGCGGCCATCGGTCGCGGGCGCTTGGCGGCGGCTTTTTTGGCGGGGACCTTGGCGGCTTTGGGGGCAGGGCGGCGGCTGGTTTTATTGGGTTTTTTTGACATTTCGGGCTTTCCTTAGGCTGCACCCTTAACCATCCGGGAACAGCTCCGCAAGCGGTACAAAGCGCTTGTACATCAAGGGGGTTAGGAGCGTTGCAATTGGCTTGCCGGCCGCTATAGTCCGCGCCGAATTTACCGAGACCGGGCCGAACGCGGCTGCGTCGCCGGTCAACCCCCGCATCCACGAGGACTTTCGATGTTCATTACCCCTGCGTTCGCCCAGGCCGCAGCCGCCGGCAACGACACCAACAGCATGCTGATGTCGCTGCTGCCGTTCGCCCTGATCTTCGTGATCATGTATTTCCTGATCCTGCGTCCGCAGCAGAAGAAGGTCAAAGACCACGCCGAAATGGTGAAGAACATCCGCCGCGGCGATACCATCGTCACCTCGGGCGGCCTGGTCGGCAAGGTCACCAAGGTGGTGGACGACGAGCAGGTCGAATTCGAACTGGCCGAAGGCGTCCGCGTGCGCCAGCTGCGCTCGATGATCTCGGGTGTCCGCACCAAGGGTGAACCGGCCAAGGAAAAGGGCGATACCAAGACCGAGGCCAAGGACGACGCGGCGGCCAAGTGATCGCAGCGACGCCCATCCTCGAATTCTGACGGACTTTTTCGATGTTGTATTTCTCACGGTGGAAGGCGCTCGGCATTATCGTGACGGCGCTGGTCGTCTGCCTGTTCGCTGTGCCGAACTTCTTCCCCGAAGCCACCGTGAAAACCTGGCCGAAATGGGCGCAGCGCCATCTGGTGCTGGGCCTCGATCTGCAGGGCGGCTCGCACATCCTGCTCGAAGTCGACGCCAATGCGGTCAAGAAGGACAAGCTCGACCAGGTACGCGACGACGTCCGCCGCACCCTCCGCGACATGAATCCGCGCGTTCAATATACCGGCCTGAATGTCCGCGGCGACGCCGTCGAAGTCCGCATCACCAAGGACACGGACGTTCCGAACGCGCTCACCAAGCTGCGTGAACTCTCGCAGCCGCTCAGCGGCATCATGGGCCAGAGCGGCGCGCGCAGCCTTGACGTTTCCGATGCCGGCGGCGGGCTGATCCGCTTTACCGTGCCGCAGGCCGCGATCAATGATCGCCTGCGCCAGTCGGTCGATCAGTCGCTGCAGATCATCGAGCGCCGTATCAACGAACTCGGCACCGTGGAGCCGCTGATCCAGCGCCAGGGCCTCGACCGCGTGCTGGTCCAGGTACCGGGCCTGCAGGATCCGTCGCGCCTGAAAGAACTGCTCGGCAAGACCGCGAAGCTCGACTTCCGCATGGTCGATACCTCGATCCCGGCCGAACAGGCGCAGGGCCGGGTGCCGGCGGACTCCGATCTCCTGATGAGCTCGACTTCGCCGAAGACGCCGTATCTGGTGAAGAAGGAAGTGCTGGTCACCGGCGGCGATCTCACTGACGCGCAGCCGGGCTTCGACCAGCGCACCAATGAGCCCATCGTCTCGTTCCGCTTCAACACGGCGGGCGCGCGAAAGTTCTCGGAAGCGACGACCAAGAATGTCGGTCTGCCCTTTGCTATCGTGCTCGATAACGAGGTCGTCTCGGCGCCGGTCATTCGTGAACCGATCACCGGCGGCTCGGGCCAGATCTCGGGCTCGTTCACAGTCCAGGGCGCCAACGATCTCGCGATCCTGCTGCGCGCGGGTGCGCTGCCGGCGCCGCTGTCGATCATCGAGGAGCGCACCGTTGGTCCGGGCCTGGGCCAGGACTCGATCGCCAAGGGCGAGCTTGCCGCCTATATCGGCTCGATCCTCGTCATCGTGTTCATGCTGCTGACCTATCGTCTGTTCGGCCTGTTCGCGAATATCGCGGTGGCCATCAACGTCGCCATGATCTTCGGCGTCCTGTCGCTGCTCAATGCCACGCTAACGCTGCCCGGCATCGCCGGCATCGTGCTGACGGTCGGCATCGCGGTGGACTCCAACGTGCTGATCTACGAGCGCATCCGCGAAGAACTGCGCGGCGGCCGCACGGCGATCGCCGCCATCGATGCCGGCTTCAAGCGCGCGCTGGCCACCATTCTCGATTCCAATATCACCACCTTCATCGCGGCCTGCGTGCTGTTCTATATCGGCACCGGCCCGGTGCGCGGCTTTGCCGTGACCTTCGGTATCGGCATCATCACCACGGTATTCACCGCCTTCACGGTGACCCGCCTGATCGTTGCCACCTGGGTCAGGTGGAAGCGGCCGCAGCGCGTGCCGATCTGAGCGGACGGAGCAGATTTTGACTACGACACAAATGGTTCTTCTCGGTCTGGCTGCGCTGGTCGTAGTTCTGTCGATCGTGACCATCTTCGACCTGTTGCCATCGCTCCGCATCGTCCCCGACGATACGAAGTTCGATTTCACCCAGTTCCGCCGCATCAGCTTCCCGATGTCGGCGCTGCTGACGATCGCGGCGATCACGCTGTTCTTCACGCATGGCCTGAATTTCGGCATCGACTTCAAGGGCGGCACCCTGATGGAGGTGCAGGCCAGGAATGGTCCCGCCGACATCTCGGACATGCGCACAAAACTCTCGACGCTCGGCCTCGGCGACGTCCAGCTGCAGCAGTTCGGCGGTCCCGCCGACGTGCTGATCCGTCTCGCGCAGCAGCCGGGCGGCGATACCGCCCAGCAAGGGGCCGTGCAGAAGGTGCGCGCCACGCTGGGTGACAGCGTCGATTATCGCCGCGTCGAAGTGGTCGGCCCGCGCGTGTCCGGCGAATTGCTCGCCTACGGCATGCTGGGCCTGATCCTCGCGATCTTCGGTATTCTCATCTATCTCTGGTTCCGCTTCGAATGGCAGTTCGCCATCGGCGCCATGATCGCCAACGTGCATGACATCGTGCTGACCATCGGCTTCATGTCGATTGCGCAGGTCGATTTCGATCTCACCAGCATCGCGGCCCTGCTGACCATTCTCGGCTATTCGCTGAACGATACCGTGGTCATCTATGACCGTATTCGTGAAATCCTGCGTCGCTACAAGAAGATGCCGATGCCGGAACTGCTCAACGAGTCGATCAATTCGACGCTGTCGCGCTCGATCATCACCCACGTCACGGTGACGCTGGCACTGCTCGCGCTGTATCTGTTCGGCGGCCACGCGATCCACTCGTTCACGGCTGTGATGATCTTCGGCGTCGTGCTGGTCGGTACCTATACCTCGATCTTCATCGCGGCACCGATGCTGATCTATCTCGGCGTTGGTGAGAACCGCGACGAGCCGGTCAGCACCGGCAAACCGGCCAAAACTGCGCCGGCAAAGACGGCCAAAGCCTGATGCCGGTCGATCCCGAGCAGCCGCATCTCCCGCGCGCCGCTGAGATCGAGGCCTACGGCAAGGGTGGCTTCATCTTCGACACCATGTCGCATCAGGGCTCGCTGCTGTGCCTGCCCGATGCGGTGTGGGCGTGGGCGGTGACCAAGCCGGACGAGATCGATCGCCACGCGCTGCGCCGGGTATTCGAGGGGCATGCCGGCATCGACACGCTGATCATCGGCACCGGCAACGATGTCTGGATCATGCCGCGCGATCTGCGCGAGGCGCTGCGCGGTCTCCACATTATGGCGGACACGATGATGACCGGCCCCGCGATCCGCACCTACAACATCATGATCGGCGAGCGCCGTCGCGTGGCGGCCGCGCTGATCGCTGTGCCATGAGCGCCGATACAAGCGCCGCGGCCTTCTGCGCCGATCTCGTGCGCACCCATGATTTCGATCGTTATGCCTCGACGCTGTTCGTGCCGGCCGACAAACGCCGCCCGCTGCTGGCGCTCTACGCTTTCAATTCCGAGGTGAGCCGCGTCCGCGATCAGGTCAAGCAAGCCTTGCCCGGCGAGATCCGGCTGCAGTGGTGGACCGATGCGCTGGCCGGTGCCGGGCATGGCGATGTCGAGCAAAATCCTGTTGCGGCCGAATTGCTGCTGGCGGTGCGCAGCTTCGATCTGCCGGTCGACCGGCTCGTCAAACTGATCGATGCGCATGTGTTCGATCTCTACAACGATCCGATGCCTGATCTCGCGGTGCTGGAGAGCCATTTTCGGGATACGTCGGGAACGCTCTTCGTATGTGCTGCGCGCATTCTCGGGGATCGCTCGGAGGCGGTCGATCATGTCGCCGA
Organism: Tardiphaga sp.; assembly: GCF_044336785.1. Classification (GTDB taxonomy): domain Bacteria; phylum Pseudomonadota; class Alphaproteobacteria; order Rhizobiales; family Xanthobacteraceae; genus Tardiphaga. The sequence continues at coordinate 48,500 of NZ_JBIIOT010000012.1, forward strand.
ACATGCCGGACTCGCACAGGGCGTGGCGCATATCACGGCGCGCCTGCCTTACGATGCCGCGCGCAGCCAGCTCTATCTGCCGCATGACATGCTGACGCAGAACGGCGGCAGCGAGGTGGAATTCTATGCTGGCAAGCTGACGCCCGCGATCCGTGCGACACTCGATCAACTGATCAAGGGCGCGCAGGAGCAACTGGCCGTGGCGAATGGCATGCTGGCGGATGTCGCGGAGCCTGCGCGCGCCGCGTTCTTGCCGCTGGCGCTGGTGAAATATGACCTGGGCCAGATGGCCGCGGCGAGCTTCGATCCGTTCGAGCTGTATCTGCGCGCGCGGTTGCGGACGCTCTGGACGCTGTGGCGGGCGTCGTAATTGTCGTCCGTCATTGCGAGGAGCGGAGCGACGAAGCAATCCAGCTCTTGGCTTTCTGGATTGCTTCGCTTCGCTCGCAATGACGGAAAAGATTACGCCTGCGGCAGCTGCGTCTCGAAATTGAAACGATCGCGCAAGTTCTTCCGCGATTCCAGGATCGTTTTCAGGAATGCGCGATCGGCGTCGCTCTTCATCAGCGGCTCCAGCAGGTCGACCTGATTCATCGCCACCAGCTGCAGCACTTCGGTGCGGATCTTGCCGGACGCATCGCGTGGCAGCGCCGGGATCACCTGCAGATGTTCTGGCGCCTTCGCGATCTTTGCTGCGGCAAGCTCATTCTGAAGCTTTCCCTCGAGCGCGACTTCGTCCGCTTCCACGAACGCATACAGTCCGACGCCCGTGCGCCGATCCGCGAAGGCTACGATCGCCGCGTCGCGCACCGCCGGATTGCGCTTGATGATCTCCAGCAATGGCGGCGCGTCGTTGACCAGGCGCTTGCCGCCGCCTTCGCGGTCGGTGAAGTTGAAGATGCCGCGGGTGATGGCGCGATAGACCTTCTTGCCGGTCATCAGCCAGATCCGCGCCGGCAGCGACTTCTTCGACAGGATCTGCTTTTCCTTCGCCGTCAGAAGCTCCGGCGCATAAGTGCGCTTATGCTTGAGCAGATGGCGAAGGTCTTCATAGGCGGCGATGCGGAACAGCTGGCTGCGGCTCTTGAAGCAGACGGCGAGCTGGAAGTCGGTGAGATAGGCCAGACCGTCGCTACCCTGGAGCCAGTTCTGCTCCTTGGCGAGATCGTTGTGGCACACGCCCATGCGATGCAGCTTTCGCAGCGCCAGTTTTGCGGACTGGAAGTAGCGCGCATCGTTGTGCGGCTTAGCCAGATGCAGCGCGACGCCGTCGATGAAGCCGCGCACCAGCGTGCGCTTGCCGGCCCAGAGCAGTTCCGGCCCGACCTTGAGATCGCGCGCCAGCGTCAGCGCGCGGCGTTCGCGCGTGAACAGATGCAGCGCGAGGATGAACGACCACCACGGCACCTGATCGAGCCGGCGCAGCACCGCATCGACATCGCCGTCGCGGGTGCGAAAACGTCCGCGCTCGACGGTCGAAAATACGTCGCGCTTCAGCAATACGCCTTCGGTCCAGTGCTTGGACAGCGCAGCAGCATCCTGTTTGGGCAAGCTCATGACAGATCCAACCGAGCTTGCGTCAGGCCGCTGCCGCGACGGCAGGAAGCGTCGCCGCGATCCAGCCATCGAGATCGGCCAGCGCGCGGGCGCTCATCGCCTGCTTCTTGGCCACGGTCTTCTCGTTGCCACGCAGGCGCGAGCCGTCGGGCTTCTTGGTCGGCGGTGATTCCAGCGGCGGGAACAGGCCGAAATTGATGTTCATCGGCTGGAACGAGCGCGGGCCGGCATCCACGGTCTCGATATGGCCGCCAGTGATATGGCCGAGCAGCGACCCCAGCGCGGTGGTCGCCGGCGGCATGGCCAGCGACTGGCCCTTGGCTTCGGCCGCAGCGCAAAGCCCGGCGATCAGGCCGACGCTGGCGGATTCGACATAACCTTCGCAGCCGGTCATCTGGCCGGCAAAGCGCAGGCGTGGCTGGGCCTTGAGGCGCAGCTGCTCGTCGAGCAGCTTTGGCGAATTGAGGAAGGTGTTGCGATGCAGGCCGCCGAGGCGGGCGAATTCAGCATTCTGCAGGCCCGGAATCATGCGCAGCGCCGCCTGTTGCGGCCCATATTTCAGCTTCGTCTGGAAGCCGACGATGTTGTAGAGCGTGCCCAGCTTGTTGTCCTGGCGCAGCTGGACGATGGCGTAGGGCTTCACCAGCGGATCGCGCGGATTGGTGAGGCCCACCGGCTTCATCGGGCCATGCCGCAGCGTCTCGCGGCCGCGCTCGGCCATCACCTCGATGGGCAGGCAGCCGTCGAAATAGGGCGTATTCAGCTCCCATTCCTTGAAATCGGTCTTCTCGCCGGCCAGAAGCGCGTCGATGAAGGCCTCGTACTGCTCGCGGGTCATCGGGCAGTTGATGTAGTCGGCGCCGGTGCCGCCGGGCCCGACCTTGTCGTAGCGCGACTGGAACCAGGCGATCTCCATATCGATGGAATCTTTGTGCACGATCGGCGCGATGGCATCGAAAAAGGCCAGCGCATTCTCGTCGGTCAAAGCGCGGATGGAATCAGCCAGCGGCGCCGAGGTGAGGGGGCCGGTCGCAACGATGACATTCCGCCACTCCGTCGGCGGCAGGCCGGCGACTTCGGTGCGATCGATGGTGATGAGAGGATGGTCCTCCAGCGCCTTGGTCACGGCGTCCGAGAACGCGTCGCGATCCACAGCCAGCGCGCCGCCGGCAGGCACTTGGTTGGCGTCAGCACTGCGCATGATCAGCGAGCCCAGCTTGCGCATTTCGGCATGCAACAGGCCGACAGCGTTGTTCAGGGCGTCGTCGGAACGGAATGAATTGGAGCAGACGAGCTCGGCAAGGCCATCGGTACGATGGGCGTCGGTCGTCTTCACCGGGCGCATCTCGTGAAGTGTCACAGGAATGCCGGCATTGGCGACCTGCCAGGCGGCTTCAGAGCCTGCGAGGCCCGCGCCGATCACATGGACGCGGTCGTCTTGAATAGGGGCTATTGTCATGGCCCCGCATGTAGCGTGTTTCGAGCCGAAACGGAATTCGCTTTGGCTGGGTTCCGCAGGTTAGTCAGTGCTTTGCACTGGAGCTTCTGCAAGAAGGGCTGATCTGGCGCCACGATCGCGCCCGCTGGTGGCGGGCGCAATTCGTGAAACGTCGCGGACGGCGAGCCGTCCAGACGGATCAACCGTTGTAGGCACCGGAAGCAACGCGCGGAATGTCAGAGCGGTCGAGGCCGATGTCGGACAGTTCGCGATCGCTGAGCTGCGACAGCTCGGCAACATTGCGCTGATAGTCACGGAAAGCCTGGATCATACGGATAAGCGAGAGCAGCATTTTCTTTCTCCTTCAATCTGGCGATTCATCTCTTGAAGAGTTCCTCGCCGTTGAAGTGAATATAGATGACCACTTCGCAATGCGGCAGTTCAGATGTTGCGGTGCAGCTAAGCGATTTATGCATGCCTATGGCAAGAAGTGATTAACCTTTCGGCGCAGGGTGGCGTGGCTTCAGGCAGGGTGCGTATCCGGACACCGGGGCCGCGCGGATACCCGTTAATTAGTCGATTAAAGTACGGTTTTAAAGGGTTTCCGGCGCTTGTGGCGGGATCGTGATGGCGGCGTGGCCACAGGCTGGCGCAGGCCTGACGGGCCGTTAACAGCCAGCGCTAAGACATGCGCGAATCGCATATGGAGGATAGTTGTGAATTATAATTCATCTATTATGGGATCGATCTCGAGTAAGGATATCGAGCGAACAGGCGCTCAGCAGTTGTATCATTTCCCGCTTTGTTCTGCATGCCACTGCGCTAGCGGCCCTCGCATAGATTGCCGCCGCAGCCATTGATCGCCATATGCGAGCAGCGCCCGCAAAGACTGAATGAGGTGACGATTCGGGAACCCGGGACGCGTCGGCCCCGCAACACAGCCAGCCTCGCCGGGAACCCTGAATCGTCAGTCCTCGCGACCTCGAAACAGTGAGACCGGAAAATCGGCCGCATGGCGCTTCATCGGGTTGCGCTCCGGCATGACGGGTGGATTTGGATTGCGCTCCACCACCATTCGATAGAGATGCCAGCTGGCGTGGCCGAGCAACGGGATCACGACGGCAAGCCCGAGAAAGAAGGGCAGCGAGCCGAGCACGAGCAGCGCCGCAACCATGAAGCCCCAGATGGCCATGGTCACCGGATTGCGCGCGACCACGCGCAAGGACGTGGTGACGGCGTCCATCACACTGGCATGGCGATCCAGCATCAGTGGGAACGACACGGCGCTGACGCAGAGTGCGACAAGCGCGAACATCAGTCCGGTGCCACATCCGACCACGATGAGCTGCCAGCCTTGCGACGTCGTCAGCACCTCCGACACGAAGCTCGGAATGCCCGCTGCCGGCGCATTGCCGAAGGTTGAGACATAGATCGCCTGGGCCGTTGCGATCCAGGTGAGAAACAGCACCAGCAATGCGAGGCCGAGCGCCAGCATCGCGCCGAAGGAGGGAGAGCGCGTGACATCCAGCGCATGCCAGGCCGACGCATCCTCGCCAGTCTCGCGGCGGCGGCTCAGTTCATAGAGCCCGATGGCCGCGAACGGGCCGAGCAGGGCAAAGCCGGCTGCGAGTGGAAACAGCAGCGGCAGGATGGAATAGCCGAGCACGGTGCGGGCCAGCACGATGCCGATCACCGGATAGATCAGGCATAGCATGATGGCGTGACTGGGCACGGCCTTGAAATCTTCCCAGCCGAGACGCAGCGCGTCGCCGAGATCGGACGGCGTGACGGAATAGACGCGAGGCGCGGGGCTGATGTCGTCGATGCGGACAAGTTCAGTGGCATTGCCTGTGGTGGAGAGGGCCATGGTCGTTGCTCCCATTGTTCACGCGGCAACGTCACGCGCAGCAGGCGCGGCAGCCGCTCGGAAACCATCACGACGAAGTCAGACGCGCATGCAGAAAGAACTGACTTGCCGCGACCTGTGGGACCATCCTAGCGCGCGATGCGCAGTGCCGCTCTCACGCTTGGGTGAGGGTGCAGTGCAGTCGGCGTTTCGCCGCAATTGGAACGGAGTTTGAACGAGTCTCGTTATCCGTCGCCTCTGCCGCATTGGCAGCGGCGGGCAGCGGGGACATACTGCTATCCGGCGGTCATTCGCCGGTCATGTCTTGCGGCAATTCTTGCAGCCATCATCATAGTTATTGGGAGCGATAAAATGAGCATTTTCGGAAAGATCATGGGCGCGATTTTCGGCAGCAGCGCCAGCGCTGCGGCTCCCGACGCTGCACCCGCTGCTGGCGGCGCCGCAGCTCCGGCCGGCGGCGCTGCACCGGCGGCCACCGTGGACGTGGCGCCGATTCTCGACGCAGCCGTGAAGGCCAAGGGCGAGAAACTGGAATGGCGCACCTCCATCGTCGATCTGATGAAGGCGCTGGATATCGACAGCAGCCTCAGCGCCCGCAAGGAGCTGGCCAAGGAGCTGGGCTATACCGGCGACACCAGCGACAGCGCCAGCATGAATATCTGGCTGCACAAGCAGGTGATGACCAAGTTCGCCGCCAATGGTGGCAAGCTTCCGGACGATCTCAAATAAGGTTCTTCGCTACATCGCGAAACGAAAGGCCCGCGCTCGCGCGGGCCTTTTTGTTGTGGTATGCCAGACGACAAGAAAGCGCTCGCTCAAGCGGGCATAAGGGAGGACTATCATGGATCTGATTGATCGTCGGACACTCGTCGCTGGCGGCGCCGCTGCGCTGACCGCAACGGCCATCGGCGGCGAAGCCGCGCAGGCGCAGGCCGGTCCCAAGAGCATCTTCAAACTCGATGCGGTGACCATTCCCATCGTCGGCGAGACCGATGTCTTCCCCGTCCGCCGCAACTATTGCATCGGCCGCAACTACGCAGCGCATTCGCGCGAGATGGGCAGTGACCCCACCCGCGAGCCGCCCTTCTTCTTCCAGAAGCCGACCGATGCGATCCAGAATGTGAAAGTTGGCGAGGTGGCCGATCACCCTTATCCGTCGCTGACGAAGAACTATCACTATGAAGTCGAGCTGGTTGCCGCGCTCAAATCCGGCGGCACCAATATCCCGGTCGATCGAGCGCTCGATCATGTCTATGGCTACGCCCTCGGCCTCGACATGACCCGCCGCGACCTGCAGCGCGCCATGGGCGACGAGAAAAAGCCGTGGGAGATCGGCAAGAGCTTCGACCACGCTGCGGTCATCGGCCCGCTTCATCCAGTTGCGAAGACGGGGCACATGACGAAGGGTCCGATCTCGCTGGCTGTGAACGGCACGGTGAAGCAGACGTCCGATCTCGACAAGATGATCTGGAGCGTCGCCGAGCAGATCGCAAAACTGTCAGAGGCATTCGAGCTGAAGGCCGGCGACATCATCTATTCCGGCACGCCGGAAAATGTCGGCCCTGTGGTGAAGGGCGATGTGCTGCTGTGCAAGCTGCAGGGCTTGCCGGACATGTCGATCAAGATTGTCTGAGCGTTTACCCGTCATTGCGGGGCGCGCCACTTGGCGCGAACCCGGAATGACAGTCCGTGGCTAACCTTTGATATCCGCATGTTCCGGATGCCGGTCGAGATAATCGACCACGAAGCTACACCCGGCCACGACCTTGTGCCCATCCGCCCGGATCAATCCCAGCGCACCTTTCACAAGCACCGACGCGATGCCGCGACCGCGCGAGGCGGGCGGCGTTTCCGTATGGGTAATGATAACACGATCTCCAGCCAGGCGATAACTGGCGAAGGCGATGCGACCATCGACGTCCAGCTCGAAGCGGCCGGCGCTCTTGTTGTCGCGGACGGTGGAGGAGGCGAGGGTGTCGGTCATGAGAGGCTTTCCGATCGTAAGATGCGTGATCTGAAAGCTAAGCATGACCACCTGCGCAGGCAATGCGGCCGGATGCCGGTCAGATCCGCGGCGTGGTCAGGGCCACGGTGATATCGTCCATGCGTGAAAACATGAAAGTCGGCGCGCGTGCATCGAGCGCAGCCGCGCTCGTATAGCCCCAGGCAACTGCGCCGAAATCGATGCCGGCCTCACGCGCCGCATCGATGTCGCGGATCTCGTCGCCGATGGACAGCGTGTCATCCACGGAAATGCCGGTCAGTTCGAGGATGCGCTGGAATTTTGCGGTCTTGCCGAACAGGCCGGCGGCGCAGGCGAAGTGGGACACGTGGTCGTCGAGCGCACCCAGCACGTGCCGCACATTGTCCTCGGTGTCGGAACTGACCACGGCGATGGTGACGCCGCGGGCCTTCAGCTCGACGAACATGCGATCGACGCCGGGAAACAATGCGATACGGTCGATCTGCGCCGTCTTCATCTTGCGCATGTCGCGGATGATCAGTGGAATGCGCCATTTGGGAACGCCGAGCATCCGCACCAGCTCGCCGGCGCCGACGCTGCGCATCTCGTCGACACGGTCCTCGGTGACACGCTGAAACTTGTGCTTGTCAGCGACGCCATTGATGACGCTGAGAAACCACGGAAAACTGTCGGACAGCGTTCCGTCCATGTCGAAGATGGCGAGTTTGTACGGCATGTCACTGGAAAAGGGCGGCGAGGGGCTCGTCGCGCAACTGGTCATGAAAAGGCGGTGGAATCGAGGCCGCCCGCTGCGACAAGGATGACTGGATTGGGTGACGGCAGCAAGTCGCGGCTACGCGACGAAAGGATGCATGTTTGTCCGATCATCTGATAAAGTCAGTCAAAATAAGGAGCCCGCACTGGAGGCGACAGCGCAGTGGTCCTTCGGATCGATCAGATCAAGGCGTGTCCCGACGACGCGCTGTTCAAGCTTCTCGCGGGCGAATTGACCGAGCGTCTCGGCCCGAGCGAAGGCGACGATCTCGATGAATTTCTGACCCGGCTTTCGCAGATTCCCGTTGGGCTGCGCGCCATGGCAGCGGTCTATCAGCTCGACGTGAGCCTGACGCTGGACGATCTTGGCTGGCATTTTGCGAACTGGCACCACCGCGGCTATTCCGACGCGACGCTATTGGCGCTCGGTGAGTTGGGCGCGCGCGACCATGCCGCGATCTTCGCCGAGGCCTATCAGGCGGTGCAGCCATTCTGGGACGAGATCGGCGCTCTCTGCGCGCAGGACTTCGGAGACTTTGTCGAATGGTACCGTGATTCTGAGCTCGACCGACGGTTACTACCGCTGACGGAACGAATGTGGGATCTGCAGGACATCGACGGGGGGCTGCTGGGATTCTGGACGTCGTACGCGCGGCAGCATCCCGAACGGGTGTGCGAATAGCAGCAACGTGCTACCCCGGTCATCACAGCTTCACATCATCCGCAGGAGGCCGGCATGGCAGACGACAGACCGAACCAGAAAGGCCCCAACACCAAGAAGAAGCAGAAATGCAAGAATTGCGAAGGCAAGGGCTTGCTGAAGAAGGGCGACAAGGTCGTGAAGTGCCAGAGGTGTTATGGGACTGGGCTGAGGTGAGGGGCGCCGCTTAATGTGTAGCCCGCATGAGCGCAGCGACATGCCGGCTGGACCTATCACCGTGCAGCTTGTTCCCGCATATCGCTGAGCTCATGCGGGCTACGCGTTCTCGCTAGAAAGAAGAGAGCCGTGAACAGATCGGCTATCAAAGATCGTCCTCAGTCAAACCCGTGTGTTTCGCGATGCGCGATAGCATACGTGGACCGATTTCATCGCGATCATGAAAAGCGAATACAAAGTCCGGCCAGCCAATACGTTGCAGGGTACGATGGGAGCCGGTTTGCCGCTTGACGCTCCAGCCGATCCGCAAAAGCGCAGACAAGACTTGGTTGGCCTTAGCTGACGGCCACCGGCTCATGCCTCGGCAAACATGCCGGCAAGTTCAGGCGGCAACGGCTCGCCATTCTCGATTCTCTCAGCAACACTGCGCAATGCGAGTGCGGTGACCTTTGCACGCGCCTGTGCGTCGGTCTCGCCATAGCTCATCACGCCCGGTAATGCGGGCACTTCCGCAAGCCAGCGGCCATCAGTCTCGCATTCTGTTTCGATCCTGAGCATCTCGATACAGTATCACCGGAACGAAATTAACACCACCGCCTTGCGGAAGCTGGCGTCAAGTCTTTACTCCGCCGCCTCGCTCGTCGCCTTCCGCTTTTTCGGCTTCCCCGCCTTCGCCAGCACCGGCTTTAGGAATTGCCCCGTATAGCTCCGCGGTGCCTTGACGATATCTTCCGGCGGGCCCCAGGCGACCACTTCGCCGCCGCCGTCGCCGCCTTCGGGGCCGAGATCGATCACCCAGTCCGCGGTCTTGATGACTTCGAGATTGTGCTCGATCACCACCACCGTATTGCCTTGCTCCACCAGCTCATGCAGCACTTCGAGCAGCTTTGCGACGTCGTGGAAATGCAGGCCGGTGGTCGGCTCGTCGAGAATATAGAGCGTGCGGCCGGTGGCGCGCTTGCTCAGTTCCTTCGCGAGCTTCACGCGCTGCGCTTCGCCGCCTGACAGCGTTGTCGCCTGCTGGCCGACATGGATGTAATCCAGTCCCACGCGGTGCAAAGTTTTAAAAGTCTCGCGGACGCGCGGCACGGCCTTGAAGAAGTCGGCGGCTTCTTCCACGGTCATGTCGAGCACGTCGGCGATGGACTTGCCCTTGAACAGGACTTCCAGCGTCTCGCGATTGTAGCGCTTGCCCTTGCAGGTGTCGCAGGTGACATAGACGTCGGGCAGAAAGTGCATCTCGATCTTGATGACGCCGTCGCCCTGGCAGGCTTCACAGCGGCCGCCCTTGACGTTGAAGGAGAAGCGGCCGGCTTCATAACCGCGCGCCTTGGATTCCGGCAGGCCGGCAAACCATTCGCGGATCGGCGTGAAGGCGCCGGTATAGGTCGCGGGATTGGAGCGCGGCGTGCGGCCGATCGGCGACTGGTCGATCTCGATGATCTTGTCGATATGTTCGAGACCCTCGATGCGGTCATGCGGCGCCGCACCTTCGCTGGCGCCGTTCAGCTTGCGGGCGATCGCCTTGTAGAGCGTGTCGATCAGGAGCGTCGACTTGCCGCCGCCGGAGACGCCGGTGATGGCGGTGAACAGGCCGAGCGGCAGCTCCGCCGAGACGTTCTTCAGATTGTTGCCGCGCGCATTGATGACCTTGATGGTGCGGCGATGATTCGGCGGGCGGCGCTCGGGCACCGGCACCGACATCTCGCCGGTAAGATATTTGCCGGTCAGTGATTTCGGATTCTTCATCACCTCGGCAGGCGTGCCCTGGGCGACGATATTGCCGCCATGGGTGCCGGCGCCGGGGCCGACATCGACGACATAGTCCGCAGCGATGACCGCGTCCTCGTCATGCTCCACCACGATCACGGTGTTGCCGAGATCGCGCAGCCGCCGCAGCGTATCCAGCAGACGCGCATTGTCGCGCTGATGCAGGCCGATGGACGGCTCGTCCAACACATAGAGCACGCCCGTGAGGCCGGAGCCGATCTGCGAGGCGAGGCGAATGCGCTGGCTCTCGCCGCCGGACAGCGTGCCGGAAGAGCGGGCGAGGGTGAGATAGTTGAGGCCGACATCGAGCAGGAACGACAGCCGCTCGCGGATCTCCTTGAGGATGCGGACGGCGATCTCGTTCTGCTGCTTGTTGAGCAGGCCTGGCACGGTCTCGAACCAGTCGCCGGCCTTGCGCACCGACATTTCCGAGATATTGCCGATATGCATGCCGCCGATCTTGACGCTGAGCGCTTCCGGCTTCAGGCGATAGCCGTTGCAGGCATCGCAGGGCACGTCGGAAAAATACTTGCCGAGTTCTTCGCGCGCCCATTCGCTTTCGGTCTCGCGAAACCGGCGATCGATATTGGTGACGACGCCCTCGAACGGCTTTTTGGTGTCATAGGCGCGGACGCCGTCCTCATAGGAGAACTTGATCTCGTCGTCGCCGGAGCCGTGCAGCAAGGCGTTCTGCGTCTTTTTCGGCAGGTCCTTCCACTTGGTATCCAGTGTGAACTTGTAGAACTTGCCGAGCGCCGTCAGCGTCTGCACGTAATAAGGCGACGATGATTTCGCCCATGGCGCGATGGCGCCCTTGCGCAGCGTCAGCTCCTTGTCGGGAATGACGAGATCGGCATCGATGGTCTGCTCGACGCCGAGGCCGCCGCATTTCGGACAGGCGCCATAGGGATTGTTGAACGAGAACAGCCGCGGCTCGATCTCGGGGATGGTGAAGCCGGACACCGGACATGCAAACTTTTCCGAGAACAGGATGCGCTCGGCGCCGGTCTTGTCGTGAATCTTTGCGACCTTCTTCTTGCTGTCCTTGGTGGGCTCCTCGACGGCCGCCGCGGGCGCATCGGCGTATTCGATCACCGCAAGGCCTTCAGCGAGCTTCAGCGCGGTCTCAAAACTTTCCGCGAGGCGCTGGCCGATATCCGGCCGCACCACAATGCGATCGACGACCACATCGATGTCGTGCGGAAATTTCTTGTCGAGGGTCGGTGCTTCCGCGAGTTCATGGAATGCGCCATCCACCTTGATGCGCTGAAAGCCCTTCTTGAGATAGTCCGCAAACTCCTTGCGATACTCGCCCTTGCGGCCCCGCACCACCGGCGCCAGCAGATACAGTCGCGTGCCTTCCGGCAGCGCCAGCACGCGGTCCACCATCATCGACACCGTCTGGCTTTCGATCGGCAGACCCGTCGCCGGCGAATAGGGAATGCCGACGCGCGCCCACAGCAGGCGCATATAGTCGTAGATCTCGGTGACGGTGCCGACGGTCGAGCGTGGATTCTTCGAGGTGGTCTTCTGTTCGATGGAGATAGCGGGCGACAGGCCGTCGATCTGGTCGACATCCGGCTTCTGCATCATTTCGAGGAACTGGCGGGCGTAAGCGGAGAGCGACTCCACATAGCGACGCTGGCCTTCGGCATAGATCGTATCGAAAGCGAGGGAGGATTTGCCGGAGCCGGACAGGCCGGTGAACACCACGAGCTTGTCGCGCGGAATCGTCAGATCGACATTCTTGAGATTGTGCTCGCGCGCACCGCGAATGGTGATGCTGCGTGCGTTCGCGGCGGCCTGCTGCCGCTTCGCCTTGATGATCTCGTCCATCGCAATGCAATCCCCGGCACGCCGCGCGCGCCACAAGCGGGCGAATCTCCGGAGGGGCCGGGATCAACGCCGAATTGAGTGTTGCTGGAACATAGGAAGAACGGTAGTGGATTTCCAGTGCCCTGCAGCGATCTTCAAACGTTTTGTTGGGGGCGGGGTTGCGGCAACGCGCGACAAAAGAAAAAGGCCGGCATTGCTGCCGGCCTTTCGAGGTTGGTCTTCTGGAAACTCAGTACTTCGCGACGACCGGGCCACCCCAGTTGAAGCGGTAGTTCAGGCCGGCCTTGACGACGTGCTGGTCGTTCTTGGACGAGGCGCCTGCGATCAGGGCCGGGGCATTGATGGTGGTGCTGCCGAAATCGTAATACTGGTATTCGACCTTGCCCGACCAGTTCTGGGTGAACAGGTATTCGAGGCCAGCGCCGACGGTGTAGCCGCTCGACTTGGTGGTGGTGTCGAAGGCAGCCGAAAGGCCGACCGGAACGAACAGGGTTTCGGTGGCGTCCTGATAAGCCCAGCCGCCCTTCACGTAGAGCAGTGCCGGACCCCAGGTGTAGCCGAGACGACCGGTGACCGAGGCCAGGCCCTTCTGGTTCAGGTTGTAGCCGTAGCCCGACGGAGCGAACACGACGGTCGTGTTGTTGTTGCCAACCCAGCTGTACTGACCTTCCACACCGATCACCCAGTTCGGAGCGAACTGGTAGTCAGCGCCAACCTGCACGCCGCCGAGGAAGCGACCGTCGGAATTGTCCGAGGTGCCGCCGAAGCCGCTATTGCCGTTGAAGGCGCCACCGACATGACCGCCGATATAGAAGCCGGTCCAGTTATAGATCGGGGCAGCGACGTAAGCCGGAGCCTTGGTGTAGGGACGAGCGGCCAGATCGGCAGCGGAGGCGGAAGCAGCGCCGAGCACGGCGAAAGCGGCAGAGGCCAGCAAAATCTTCTTCATAGGAAACTCCCCAGTCTGCGGTTTCTGGCGAAACCAAATCCCCGGCGCGAGCGCCAAATTCATTCGATGATCGAAATATACGCGAGTCCGCCCAAAAAGCAGTCTCTCAAAAGTCACACTCGCATACGTTGTTCGCGGCAATCTAGATTAACAAAGAGTAAGCAAAAACAGCCGGGTAGATCGGTTGCACGATGGAACTGCGTGCCAAAGCGACCCGCCCGGCTTTCGGTCTGTGGCGGGGTACCGCCGAATTGCTGGTCGTACGACCAGCTTGAGAACGTAAAGAGAACGCGTTACAATAACTCGTCGTGGATAACCCATGCGGTGGGGACGTCCCGATGGTGCGGACCGTATAGGGTCGATCTCAGCAGCGGTTGCGCGCGGCCCGGCACCATGTGGCGGGCTTTGATGGTGGCATCCGATCAGCAATTCAGAGTCGAGAGTAGGAGAGTGGCATGGCGGGTAGCGTCAACAAGGTGATTTTGGTCGGCAATCTCGGCAAGGATCCCGAGGTTCGCCGCATGCAGAACGGCAATCCGGTGGTGAACCTGACGGTCGCGACCTCGGACACCTGGCGCGACAAGGGCACCGGCGAGCGCAAGGAAAAGACCGAGTGGCATCGCGTGGTGATCTTCAGCGAAGGCCTCGCCAAGGTTGCCGAGCAGTATCTGAAGAAGGGCGCCAAGGTTTATATCGAAGGCGCGCTGCAGACCCGCAAATGGACGGACCCGCAAGGCGCGGAGAAATACACCACCGAAATCGTGCTGCAGGGCTTCAACTCCACGCTGACCATGCTCGATGGCCGCAGCGGCGGCGGTTCGGGCGGCGGTGGCGGCTATGGCGGCGACGACATGGGCGACAGCTTTGGCGGTGGCCAGTCCAGCGCCCCGCCGCAGCGCCGCGTGGCCGCAGCACCTACCGGCGGCCGCAGCGACATGGATGACGACATTCCGTTCTGAGGCGCCGTGCACGACGCAGCGTCGCGGGGCCGGTGAAGCGCCGCGGGTGCTACGTTCGATCGCCGGCCGAGATCGTCCCGGTCAGGCAGACTGCCGGGCGACACAGCATCGATCTCGAACGGCAAAGGGGCGCGGGAACAGGTTTCCCGCGCCCCTTTGTTTCGCGTGTTTGTCTGTTTACTCGGCGCTGCTGGTGGTCGTCAGGATCGCGACGTCCTCGCCGCCCTTGATCTCGTACAGCGCGAAGTCGCGGCTCTTCAGCATGCCGTTGGGCAGGAAATCGGCCGACGAACTGGCGCCGTCATAATTGATCGCCTTGCCTTCGCCGATCAGCTTGGCGCCTTCGGCATAGGTGGTGACGCGTTCGCCGGGGCCGTTGGCGACCTTCATGATGTTGTCGGCGATGGCGCGGCCTTCGGTCGACTTGGCGGCGGTGATGCCGAGCAGTAGCAGGTTGATCTCGTCATAGGCGGCGCAGCCATACGGGAACTGGATCTGGCCGTTCGGCTTCGAGCCGACGAGGCGCAGATAGGCGTCATAGGTGTCTTTGCCGACCGGCGGCACCGGCGAGCCGTGCAGGATGCCGTCCGCTGCTGAACCGACGGCCTTCTTGAAGTCCGGGCCGACGGCGAAGGACAGTGCGAACACCTTGCCGGTGTAGCCGCCGCGGATCAGTTCGCGATACAGCGCAGTCATGTCGGTGACGTAACCGGCCAGGAACAGCGCCGGCGCCTTGCTGGAAATCAGCTTCTCGGCTTCGGCGCGATACGACACCTGGGTCGGGTTGTAGTAGAGCGGCTCGCCGACGATCTGGCCGCCCACTTTCTGCAGCGCTGCGCTGAACGAGGCGCCCATCGAGGCCGCAAAGTCGTTCTTCGGACCGGCGAACGCGATCTTGAGGAAGCCGCGCTTGACGGCGAGATCGGCGAGCGCCACGCACCAGGCTTTGTTGAGCGGCTGCAGGTTGAAGCAGAGGCGCTTCTTGTCGCCGTCCGGCAGATTGTCTGACGAGCCGCTGAACAGCTGCACGACATTGGCTTCCTGGCACAGCGGCTGGATGCCGATGGTTTCCGATGATGCCCAGGTGCCGATGATGGCCGAGACCTGGTCGGCATCGATCATCTTGCGCGCGGCGCGCACGGCGGCCTCGGGATTGGTCTGCGAGTCCTCGGCGATCAGTTCGATCTTGCGGCCCAGCACGCCGCCATTGGCGTTGACGAGGTCGACGACGGCGCGATGTGCCTTGGCCTTTTCCGGGCCATAGGGCGCACCGCCGCCGGTCAGCGGCGTCAGGCTGCCGATCTTGATCGGTCCGGTCTGCGCCACGCCGTAGCGGAGCAGAGCGGGCGTGGCGAGCGCGATGGTTGAGCCGGTAACGAACAGTCTGCGTGTGAGTTTCATCGATCCATTCCTTACGAGGTGGTGGTGCGGGAGGCGGCTTCTGCTGGCCGCTGAGAGGTTTCGGGCAGGAGTCCTTCCGGCCGGAAGCGGATCATCAGGATCAGGGCGACGCCGATGATGATGAAACGCAATGCGGAGATCTGCTCGGCGTCCAGCATGGTCAGCCACGGGCCGATGAAGCGGGTGCCTTCGTAGATGAAGACGACGGCGAGGGCGCCGAGCACCGAGCCGATCATGTTGCCGGCGCCGCCCACGATCACCGACATCCAGACCAGGATGGCGACCGGCGTGGTGAAGTTGTCCGGGGTGATCGTCTGGACGTAATGGGCATAGAGCGATCCGGCGCCGGCCATGATGGCGCTGCCGAGCACGAAGGCTTGCAGGCGGTAGACGAAGATGTTCTTGCCGAGCGTGGAGGGGACGAGATCGTCCTCGCGGATGGCGCGCAGCACGCGGCCATAGGGCGTGCGTGCGAGCCGCCACATCAGCAGGAAGACGATGACTGCCGCTACCGAGATGACGCCGAGCACGAACCACGCATTGCCCTGGCGGGAGAGGCCGGAGATCACCGGGCGGGTCAGGATGCTGAAACCGGCCGGGCCGCGGGTCAGCCAGTCTTCATTGTTGAAGACGAGGCGGATGGTCTCCGCAAAGCCGAGCGTGACGATGGCGAGGAAGTCACCGGATAACCGCAAAGACAGCAGCGCGACGAAGGCGCCGCCGATCGAGCCGACGATCATCGCGATCGCGAGGCCCGCGATGAACGGCATGTGGAAGGTCTCGGTGGCAATGCCGCTGGCATAGGCGCCGAGGCCGTAGAAGCCGACCACGCCGAAATTGATCAGGCCGGTGAGGCCGAATTGCAGGTTCAAGGCAAGCGCGAGGATCGTGTAGATGCCCGCGACGGTGAGGATGGCGACGAGATAGCTTTCCATGGCGATTACTTCCGGTCCACCTTGTCACCCAGCAGGCCCTGGGGCCGCAGGATCAGAACGATTGCGATGACCGCAAAGCCGACCGCGCCTTTGTAGGTGGGCGCCAGGAATGCGACGGTGAGTTCTTCGGCGCCGCCGATCAGGATCGCGCCGAGCGCTGCGCCGATCGGCGAGCCGAGGCCGCCGACGATGGCTGCGGCGATGATGGGAATCGTGACGGCCCAGTTCAGGTTCGGATCGATGGCGAGATCGACGCCGACCAGCGTGCCGGCAAGGCCGAGCATGGCGCCGGCAATGGCGATGCCGAAGGTTTCGACGCGGCCGACCGGCAGGCCGCGCACATTGGCAAGCGACGGATTGTCGGCGACAGCGCGCAGCGCGCGGCCGAGCGGGGTGAAGATAAGGATGGCACCCACGGCCAGGATCGCGAGCAGCGACACCGAGACCACGGCGATCGTTTCGCGCGTGATGCGGATGCCGGCGATCACGATCGGTCCGGTCAATGGCAGGTCGAAGCTCTTGAGCTGTGCGCCATAGATGAAGCGCATGATGTTTTCGAGCACGAAGGACAAAGCGATCGACACCAGCAGAAGCGTGCCGCCGCTGCGCCCGCGCAGCGCGCGGAAGACGAGGCGGTCGCTGATCGCGAAAGCAATCGCGCAGACGATCATGGCGCCGATACCCGACAGCCAGATCGGCAGGCCAAGGGGGACGTTGAAGGTCCAGGCGGCGAACGCGCCGATGGTGACGAAGCCGCCGACCGCGAAATTGGCGTAGCGGAACAGCGTGAAGACGAGGGTGAAGGCGACGGCTCCGGGCGCGACGATGGCGGCGCTGGCGAGCGTGTTGATGATCATTTGTATCATGCGGCGTGACCAAAAAAGAGGGCGCCGAAATCGGGTTCGTCGGCAAGGGCGGCGGCAGGGCCCTCGCGGACCACGCGGCCATCGACCAGGACGAGGGCACGGTCGGCGCGTTGAAGCGCAGCACGGGCGTTCTGCTCGACGATCAGGATGCCGAGATTGGCGGAGGCTGCGAGCTGGCGCAGCGTGTCGAGCATATCGCCGACCAGCAGAGGGGACAGACCGGCGGTCGGTTCGTCCACCAGCAGCACGCGGGGACGCGCCATCAGCGCCATGCCGAGGCCGACCATCTGCCGCTGGCCGCCCGACAGGCCGCCGGCACGCTTGTGCATGTAGTCGCGGATCGTGGGGAGCAGCGTCACCACTTCGTCGCGACGCGCGGCGATATCGCGATGTCCCCAGGCGCTGACGGCAAGATTTTCCGACACCGACAGCGTACGAAACACATTGCGCTCCTGCGGCATGAATACCGCCCCGGCCTGTGCGCGCCCCGAAGGCTGCAGCGGGACCAGGTCCTTGCCGTCAAGTTCGAGCGTGCCGCCGGTGACATTGGCGACACCCGCGATGGATTTCAGCAGCGTCGACTTGCCGGCGCCGTTCGGGCCGACCAGCGCGACCATCTCGCCGGGCGCGAGGGCAAGATTGACACCGTGGACGATGTCGCCACCGCCATAACCGGCGCACAGGTCTTTGAGGAGAAGAAGGGTCATGCGGCTTGCCCGAGATAGGAGGCGACGACGGCGGGATCGGACGCGACGTGTTCGAAGCTGCCTTCGGCCAGCACCTTGCCCGACGCCATCACGACCACGCGCGAGGAAAGATTGCGGATGAATCCGATATTGTGCTCGATGATGAGGAAGGTCTTGCCGTGGTCGCGGTTGAGCCGCTGGATCAGCAGCGCGATCTCCTCGACCAGATGCGGCGCCACGCCGGCGGCGATCTCGTCGAGCAGGATGGTGTCGGCCTCCGCCATCAGGCAGCGCGCCAGTTCAAGCAGCTTCTTCTGGCCGCCGGACAGCGTGGCGGCCGGCTTGGATTCGTGAGCCGATAGCGACACCAGCGACAGGACCTCGCGAGCGCGTGCGGTGATCGCGCGCTCGGCGGCGCGCGTGGCGCCCGGCCGGAACAGCGCAGCGGTGAGCGATTCCCCGACATTTCCGCGTGCAGCGAGCTGGACATTTTCGAGAACGGTCAGCTTGTCGAGTTCGCGCGCAAGCTGAAAGGTCCGCACAAGGCCGAGCCGCGATAGCCGATGGGGCGGCAGGTTGATGGCGTCCACGCCGTTGACGGCGAGACTGCCGGAATCGGCCTTGAGTACGCCGGACAGCAGGTTGAACAGCGTGGTCTTGCCAGCGCCGTTCGGGCCGATCAGACCGACGATCTGGCCGGCATCGACTGTGAACGATACGTTGTCGACGACGGTCGTTCCGGAAAAGCTCTTGGTGAGGCCGCTGGCCACGAGGCGCGGGGTCATTTCTTGCGGCTCCTTGTCGCTTTCACGGCAGTTGTCTTGCCGGCGCGGCGGGCAGGGACGCGTGCTTCCGTCTGCAGTAATGCCTCGATCGCCGTGGTCAGCGACGCCAGCACATCGCGCACCCGCGCTTCGTCCGGCTTGATATTGTCCTGGATACGCAGCCCGCGCAGCGTCGAGACGATGAGCGTGATGATGACGCGGATCCGTTCCGGAGGCAGGCCGGACGACTGGAAGGCCTGGATCCCGAGGTCCTCGTAGGAGGCGAACAGGTCGGTGAGGATGCGGTTGACCGCTTCGCCGATACGCGTTTCCGAGCGGCCCGACACCATGAGGTCGAGCATCGTGACCAGCGCGTTGGCGCGGAAGACTTCATCGTAGAGGCGCCCGACAAAGGCGGCGACATCGGTGCGGCCATGACTCACATCGTCGGCGAGGCCGGCCACGATGTCGCGCGCGCGCTGCCAGAAATGCGCGGCGGTATCGACGATCAGGGCATCGCGGGTCGGATAGTGATGCAGCATCGCGCCGCGCGAGACGCCGCAGCGAAGGGCGATCGCCGCCGCGGAGGCGGCCTCGACGCCGACTTCGGCGATCAATTGCTCGGTGGCGGCACGCAGGCGCGCGCGCATCATCGCGCCTTTGACCTCGCGGCCGTCGGTGGCCTCGGGGTCTTCCTTGAAGGTAGCCGTATTGTTCATGTCCCGGAACTTGGCACGGCACACTTCAATCTCGGGAGCAAAAAAAGCAGGCGTGCTTGCTTGTTTTTTGAACGATAGCTTTTCTTCAAAGCATTGACCGTCCTGCCGGCGGAGATCATGCGGAGAATAAATCAGTTGTCTTTCACGATATGACAGCAATTCTATGCGCCTAACATTTGTTCAGTCGAGTAAAACGTCCTGCGAATTCTTGACATGACTGACGAAGCGCGCGTGTGATCACTAGTTAATACTTACGTTATTTCCAAACGAAGTGTATTTCAACTCGAACAGTTCGAATTTTCACTTGTTTGCGCGCGGGACGGAGCGGGTTGTAAGCAGGATGCGTCGACCCGGTCGTCGGCCACGCAACGTTTCTGAACTGGAATCTTCCATGCGCCTCTCGCAAATGAGCCTCCGGCCACCGGAGTCATTTGCCGATGCGGTGCCCGCCGATCTCATCATCACGGGCGCGCGTCAGGTTGTTCTCTGCGATCCGACCAGAGCGGATGGCATTGGTGTCATCGATCATGGCGCGGTTGCCATTCGCGGTGACAGTATTGTTGCCGTGGGCGCAAGCGACGAGGTGGCGGCGCTGCACGGCACGGGCACACGCGTGATTGACGCCGGCGGCGGCATCGTGACGCCGGGGCTCGTCGATTGCCATACGCATCTGATCTTTGCCGGCGATCGCGCGCAGGAATACTACAGGCGCAGCGAGGGGCTCGATGATCGCGGCCTCACCGCCGCCGGCATCGCATGGGGCGTGCCGTTGTCGAAGACGCGGAATGTCGGCCTGTCGGTCGACGATCTCGTCGCTGCATCCATCGCGCGGGCACGCAGCATGCTGGCCTGCGGCACCACGACCATCGAGACGAAATCCGGTTACGGCCTCGATCATGCGAGCGACATCGCTTCGCTGGAGGCGGCGCAGCAGATCGCCGCACAGACGGGTCTCGACATCGTCGGCACCTATCTTGGTGCCCATGCGCGACCGGCGGAGCATGCCGATCGCTATCTCGACGCGATGATCCGCGAGACGATCCCCGCAATCGCCGAACGGAAGCTGGCCGATTTCTGCGACGTCTATGTCGATCCCGACGTCTTCACCGTCGCTGAATGCGGTCGGGTGCTGGCGGCGGCGGCCGATCTCGGCCTCGGCGCCAAGCTGCATACCGATGCGCGCGTCAATGTCGGTGGTGCGCGACTCGCGGCCGAAATGCGCGCGGCGTCCGTCGATCACGGCAACATGCTGAGCGACGACGACCTGCGTGTGCTTGCCGATGCCGGCACCGCTGTCGCGTTCTTTCCCGGCTTCGACTGGGCGGTCAATCATCCGCGCCCCGTCGACGGCAAGCGTCTCGTCTGTTCAGGCGTCGATGTCGCGGTCGCCACCGATCTCTGTCCGGTATGCTGGCATCTGTCGCAGCAGGCCAGCATGGGCTTTGCCTGTCGATTGTCGGGGCTGACGCCCGAGCAGGCGCTGCTCGGCGTGACGCTCAACGCCGCCAGGGCGATCCGGCGCGCCGATCGCATCGGCTCGATCGCGCCGGGCAAGCAGGCCGACCTCGTCGTGTTCGACGTGCCGGACTACCGGCAACTCGCGTTCCGCTTCGGCGCCAACTCGGCGCGGTGGGTCATCAAGAATGGAAGCATCCTCGTGGACGGCAGTGTCCACGCCGGGAATTCGCCTCTCAGCAACGATCGGACAGCATCATGAAAGACAGAATGGACGAAGGCCTGTGGGCGTGGCGCCAGACCGAGAACCACAACCACATGATCGAGATGCAGGCGACGTCGCCTGCGCCGGTCGCCGATGGCGCGGTCGAGCTCGCCTTCTTCGGCGGCTCGGCGTTCCGCATCACGTCGCCGTCGGGACTGACCATGATGGTCGATCCCTGGCGCAATCCGCCATGGGGCACCTGGAACTGGTATCTTTACGACTTCCCGAAAGTCGCGGTGGATATCGCACTATCGACCCACGCGCATTTCGACCATGACGCCGTTCATGTGCTGACGGCCAACACCATCCTCGATCGCCTGATCGGCACCTATCAGTTCGCCGACGTGAAGATCACGGGCTTCGCCGACAAGCACGTCTCGGACAGCACGCACAATGCCTATGACTGGGCCGAGATGACGCGGCGGCTGTCGCCGATGAAGACCAATCCGCCGGACAATTGCCGCTCGTTCGACAACTGCATGCTGCTGATCGAGGTCGGCGGCCTGCGCATCCTGCACTGGGGTGACAACCGGCCCAATCCGCCGGACAGCATCTGGGACATGATCGGCGAGGTCGACGTCGCGCTGCTGCCGGTCGATGGCTCCTATCACGTGCTCAGCGCGGCGCAGGTCGATGCGGTGGCCGAACGCCTGAAGGCGAAGCTGATCGTGCCACATCACTACGGCATCTGGGATGTGACCACGCGCGGCTCGACACTCCTGCCGCCTGACGAATGGGTCAACGGGCGCAAGGATTCGATCTGGGCAGACAGCGGGGCAGTGCGACTGACGCCGGACTTTGTGAAGCAGCAGTCTGGCCGCGTGTTCTGCTTCGGCGAGCATGTCGCCTTCGACAAGAAGGTCGCGCGCGGCATCGGCGCATAGACGCGCAGTCACGCAACCGCGCGTTCGGCGGCGGTGTGCCAGACGATCTCGGCGGCATGCGAGGCGAAGCCGCCCGCGCGCCGCGCAAGGCATATGCTGCGCGGGAAGCCGGGCGCCAGCGGCACCACGGCCACCCCGGCATGAGTTTCCGGCACCGCCATCTCGGCGATGATGGAGACGCCCATGCCGGCGCGCACCATTGCGAGGATCGAGGTGATCTGCTGGATCGCGTGATGGATGACCGGCTCGTGCCCGCTGCGGGCGAACCAGGCGCGGATCAGCGGCTCACTGCCGCCTTTCGACAGGATGAAGGGCGGCATCGACAGCGCCTTGGCGTCGAGTGTCGTGCGCTGCGCTAGAGCATCTTTCATGCGCACCAGCGCGACGAGACGGTCGCGCGCGAGCGGCATCAGTTCCAGATCCGGATCGTCGTTCTCGATGACGATGGCAAAGTCCACCAGCCCGTCGCGTAACGCCTGCAACGCCGGCTGATCGGTACGTTCGGTGATCTCGACCAGCACGCCGGAGCGCCGCCGCGCCACCGCGGCGACGAGGCCTGGCAGGATATGCGTGGATGCAGAGGCGCCGAAGGAGGCGATGCGGACGAGGCCGCTGCCATGGGCACGGCTGTCCTGCAGGCGGCGCACGGTCTGTTGCGCCAGCTCGTCCTGGCGCAGCGCATGGTCGGCGAGTATGCGGCCTTCCGCGGTGAGCGCCGCCGGCCGCCGGCCGCGAATGACCAGGGCAAGGCCGCAGATTTCCTCGGCGCGCGCGATCGCCTTGCTGGCGGCCGGCTGGCTGACATTCAGCGCCCGCGCCGCCTCGGAGAAATTGCCGGACTGGTCCAGCAGCGGCAGCAGCCGCAGCGCCAGCGGTGGTATGTCTGCGACCATATCCATCACGTAATATAACCTTGGGTTATTGTATCATTCTCTATCATTCTGATTGAGAATTATCCCGACGTCATCCAGAAACGCGGGATTCCAGTGACAATTGCGATCAATCCTTTCATCGCCGCCATTCCGACCAATCCGCTGCGCGCGCTGTTTCCCTATGGCGCCAGGCCGGGGATGCTCAATCTCGCCAGCGGCCACCCGTCGAAGGATGCCTACGACCTCGAAGGCCTTGCGGAAGCGGCGAGTCGCGCTAGCCGGGATTTTTCGGCCTGGACCTATGGCTCCAGCGCCGGCGATCCGGCGCTGATCGGCGCGTTGGCCGAGACCGTCACGACGTTGCCGCCGGGCAAGCGCCTGCTGGTCACGTCAGGCGCGCAGCAGGGCATCGATCTCGCCATCCGCACATTTGCCGAGCCCGGCAGCAAGGTGATGGTGCCGGAGCCGGTCTATCCCGCCGTGCTGTCGACATGCGCGGCGATCGGCGTCGTTCCGGTCGGCTATCAGATCGCGGCGGGCGACAATGAGCTCGCTGAATTTGAGACCGTGCTGCAGACGGCCGGCGACGTGCGCGCGATCTATGCGCTGCCGACCTTCGGCAACCCCACCGGCGAGACATTGACCCGCGAGCAGCGCTTGAGACTGCTTGGGCTGTGCGCGAGGCACGGCGTCCCGGTCATCGAGGACGCCCCCTATAGCGATCTCTGGTTTCGCGCGCCGCCACCGCCGAGCCTGCTTGATCTGGCGCCGCAGGTCGATGGCGCGACGGTGATCCATCTCGGCAGCCTGTCGAAAATCATGTCGCCCGGTTTGCGGATCGGCTGGCTGATCGCGCCGGAGAGCGTGGCCGCAGCGATGCAGGAGGCCCGGCAGGCAAGCGATCTGCAGCCGAATGCGCTCGCCCAGCGCGTCGCCTGGCACTATCTGCAACTCGGTCGCCTGATCGATCATGTCGCGCGCGTGCGCGGTCTCTACGCCGAGCGGCATGATGCGCTGGTCGCTGTCCTGACCAGAGCCGGCTTCACGGTGCCCGTGGTGGATGGCGGCATGTTCATCTTTCCAGTCCTGCCGGCCGACAAGGGCAACAGTGATCTGTTCGAGCGCGCGGTGGTGCAGGACGTGCTGTTTGCGCCGGGGCCGGCGTTTCGCGCGCAGCCGGACAGCGGGCTGTTTGCCGACCGTATGCGGCTGTGCTTCGCCGGCCTCGCCAAGGCGGACATCGTGGTCGCCGCGGAGCGGCTGGCGGCGGCGGTGCACGCATGATCCGCACCATCGTCATCGCACTGATCCCGATCGTCCTGCTGATCGGGCTCGGCTACGCCATGAAGCAGCGGCAGTTTCTTGCGGACAGTTTCTGGCCGCAGGCCGAACGGCTCAGCTACTTCCTGCTGCTGCCGGCGCTGTTCGTGCACGGGCTGGCCACCGCCGATCTCACCGGCATCCCGGTCTGGGGCATGGTCGCAGCCCTGATCGGTTCGACGGTGATCGCGGCGCTGGTGCTTGTCGCGCTCAGCCGCGTGGTTGCCTCCGATGGACCGGCCTTCACCTCGGTGTTCCAGGGCGGCGTGCGTTTCAACAACTATGTTGGAATCACCGCGGCGGTCGGCCTGATCGGCGCCCATGCGGTGCCGCTGGCGGCTGTTGCCAACGCGGCCGTGGTGCCGTTGGTCAACGTGTTGTGCGTCATTGTCTTCGCGCGTTACGGTTCGGCCAGGCCGACCTTGCGGGGCATCCTGCGCGGCATCGCGCTCAATCCGCTGATCATCGGCTGTGTGATCGGCATCGTGCTGCAGGTGACGCATATCGGACTGCCGGCGGGCATCGAAGGCTGCGTCAAGGCGCTCGGCCAGGCATCGCTGCCGCTCGGGCTGCTCTGCGTCGGCGCCGCGGTCGACTGGAAGGCGCTCGGGCGGGGCCTGACGCCAGCCGTCTGGGCGTCGGCCGCCAAATTCGTCCTGATGCCGCTCACGACGGCGGTGATCTGCTTCTGTCTTGGACTCAACCGCGAGGCCATCATCGTTGCCGTGCTGTTCCAGTCATTGCCGACGGCATCCTCGGCCTATGTGATGGCGCGGCAGCTCGGTGGCGATGCCGAACTGATGGCGAACATCGTCGCGTTCCAGACAGTCGTCGCCATCGTTGCGGTGCCTGCGGCGCTGCTGGCGCTCAATGGTTACGTCTAGCGCGCGCCGAGTCCCTGGCGCAGGCGCGTGATCGCAGGCGTGTCCATGCCGGTGTCCGGGGTGATCAGATCTCGTCGTCACTCAATACGGCGACCGGCGCCTGCACGCGTTCATCGACATGCAGGCTGAACAGGTCTGGTCGCGCATAGTGGCCGACTGGATCGAAATCGAGTGTGGCGCCAAGAATGTCGTCGGTGTCGATATCTGCGGTGAGGATGCCTTCGGCGTCCAGCAGCGGGCCGGCCAGCACTTCGCCGAGCGGTCCGACGATCACTGAGCGACCATGCATCATCCATTCATCGGGACCTGCCTCGATGCGGCTGGCATAGTCTTCCGGGAAATCCGAACGGCGCATCACCTGGCAGGCGCTGATGACGAAGCAGCGGCCTTCCATGGCGACGTGGCGCATGGTCGGGATCCACGTCTCGCGATCATCCGCCGTGGGCGCCGCCCAGAGCTGGACGCCCTTGGCGTAATAGGCCGCGCGCATCAGCGGCATGTAATGCTCCCAGCAGATCGCGCCGCCGAGGCGGCCATGGGGCGTGTCCACCACCGTCAGCGATGAGCCGTCGCCAAAGCCCCAGACCAGACGCTCCGAACCGGTGGGCATCACCTTGCGATGGGTGCCGAGCAGTCCGGCCGGCGACAGATACAGCGCCGTGCAATAAAGCGTGCCGCCATCACGCTCGATCACGCCGACGACCGTGGTGATGTCATGCTTGGCGCATGCCGCGACGAGGTCATCCACTTCCGGGCCGGGAACGCTGATCGCGCCCTTCACATAGCGCACGAAATCCGCGCGGCCTTCCGGCGTGCGCCGTCCGATGCAGCAGCCGAAATCGAGACCTTTCGGATAGCCGCCGATGAAAGCTTCCGGAAACACCGCGACCTTGGCGCCGGTGGCAGCAGCATCGGCGATGAGGGCGACGGTGCGCGCGGTGGCAGCGGCGGCGTCGAACGGAACGGTGGCTGCCTGCACTGCAGCGACTTTCAATTTGGCCATCTCGATTACTCTGACTGACGTGTGTGGTTTCTTGCACATTCGCACTCACGGCGCCGCGCGCCGTGAGTGCTTCTGTTCAGGGATCGACGCGCGATCAGGCGCGGGTGATCTTCACGGTCTTCGGATCAAAACCCTTTTCAGCGGCTTCCTTGTCCACGGCGCTGGCGATCTTGGTGTCCACGAATTTCGCCACATCCGGCATCTTCGGCAGCAGCTTGGCTTCGACGCCCCACTTGCCGAGCGCTTCCATCTTGGCGATCTGCGCCGGCGACAGGGTCGCCTTGATGTCGGTGAAGGACTTTGCGGTCCAGGCCGGATCGTAGCTCGATGCCTTCTGCAGCACTTCGACCGGGATGTTCTTCGCCGGCTCCAGCGAGCGGAACCAGCCATTCACGAGGTCATTGTTCTGGCTCGCGAAGAACAGTGCTTCCGAATTGGCGCGCAGGAAGCGCTTCAGGACTTCGGGGCGCTGCTGGAAGAACTTGTTGTTCGCGGTCAGCGCGATCACCGGCGTCACGTTCTGCGAAATCACCTGTGCCGCGCCCGAATTCTCGAAGAACGACACGAACGGATCATAGGTGAAGAAGGCGTCGATGCGCTGCGCGCCGACGGCATCCGCGAGTTCGGCCGGGCCGACATTCACGAAGGACATGTCCTTGCCCGGCGTCAGGCCGGCCTTGATCACGGCTTCCTGCGCGTTCTGGAAGGCGGTGATGCCGAAGGTGCCGTAGACCTGCTTGCCCTTGAGGCCAGCCATGTCGGTGATGCCCGACTTCTTGGTGGTCAGCACCGCCGAACGGAACAGCGCCTGCGAGGCGACCGTGGTGACCGGCGCGCCGATCGCCATGGTGGTGACCGCAGCAAAGTCCGACAGAGTGCCGATATCACCGGCGCCGGAGACGAGTGCTTCGGTAATGGCGGGCGAGGCGGCGAGCTGAATCATCTCCATCTTGAGGCCGTTCTTCGCGGCGATGTCCGTGCGCATCAGCACATGGGCGATCTGCGCCGAGACGGTGGTGGTGTTGAACCAGCACATCTTGACCACATCGCCTTCCTGCGCCCGCAGGATCGACGGCATGCCGAGTGGGAGAGTAGCGGCAGCGCCGACCGCAAGCTGACCGAAGCGACGACGAGAGATCGTGGGTGTCACAGTCTATTCTCCTTTTTGCCATTCAGGCTTCAGCGTCTCCCACAGGTCCTTGACCGTGGAGACAAACCAGGGATCGGATCGCATCTCGGCGGTGCGCGGCCGCGGCAGCGGCACGGCGACTTCGTCGCGCACGCGGCCGGGACGGGGACTCATCACCACCACGCGGTCGGCGAGAAACACGGCTTCATCGATGCCGTGGGTGACGAAGATCACGGTCTTCTTGGCTTCCGACGAAATGCGCGCGATCTCTTCCTGCAGCAGCACGCGCGTCTGCGCGTCGAGCGCGCCGAAAGGCTCGTCCATCAGCAGGATGTCGGGATCGGGCGCGAGCGCACGCGCGATGGCCGCACGCTGCTTCATGCCGCCGGACATCTGATGCGGGAATTTGTCTTCGAAGCCCGAGAGCTGGACGGTGGCAATCAGCGAACGCGCGATCTCGGCGCGCTGTGCCTTCGGCATGCCCTTCGCCTTGAGGCCGAATTCGACATTCTGCTGCACTGTCATCCAGCCGAACAGCGCATAATCCTGAAACACCACGGTGCGCGAGGCGTCGGGCTTGCTGATCTGGCGGCCGTCCTGAAGGATCTTGCCGGACGTCGCCGACTGGAAGCCGGCGATGATGTTCAGCAGCGTCGATTTTCCGCAGCCGGACGGCCCAAGCAGCGAAATGAATTCGCCGCGGCGGATTTTAAGTGAGACGCCGTCAAGCGCGATCACGCGGCTGTCGGAGGTCTTGGAGTCATAGACCTTGCCGACATTGCTGATGTCGATCTGGATGTCGGAAGCTTGTGCCTGCGGCGGACGGTCGAGAAGAGTGGTGGTCATGGCTGTTCTCCTCAATTGCGCTCGGACGGCGCCCAGGCATTCACGCGGCGCTCGAGCCGTTCGAGCAACGCGGACATCAGGAAGCCGACGAGGCCGATCGTGACCATGCCGGCCACGACATTGTTGATCTGGAACAGCATGCGGGACTGCTGGATCAGGTAGCCGAGGCCGGTCTGGGCCGCGATCAGCTCGGCGGTGACGACGCACATCCAGCCGACACCGAGCGCGATGCGCAGTCCGGGCAGGATGATCGGCAGCGAGGCGGGGATCAGCACGTCGGTGAACAGCTGCCACGGTTTTGCGCCGAGGCAGAGCGCCGCATTCATCTGGTTGCGGTCGAGCCCGCGCACGGCGGTGTAGGTCGCGACGAAAGCCGGGAAGACCGCGCCGAGAAAGACGAGGAAGTAGGAGGCGGCATCGCCAAGGCCGAACCACAGGATGGTGATTGGGATCCAGGCCAGCGGCGGAATGGGGCGGAGCGCTTCGACCACCGGACGCACGAAATCCGACACCGTCCGCCACCAGCCGCAGATCAGGCCAAGCACGAGGCCAACGATACAGGCGAGCAGGAAGCCGATCGCCACGCGCTGCAGGCTGGCACCGAGATGCACCCACAGCGAGCCATCCAGCGCGAGCTCCCAGAGTGCCTGGGCAACGCCGACCGGCGAGGGCAGCAGGAAGCCATCGACGAAGCCGAGGCCGGTCACGGCCTGCCAGATTGCGAAGAAAGCGGCGAGCCCGATCGCGGCGCGCACCGAGCGTGTCTTCATCGCCTTTTGAAGTCCGCTATGGCTTGGCTTCGCCGCTTCGAGCGGCAGGCGGCCTGCATCGGCATTGGCTTCCATGAGGGGCTCCTTCTCAGTTGCCGATCAGATCCGGTGAGATCGGGCTATCGAAAAGGCTAGATATGTCGGAGATTTCCGTCAACGTTTGGCCGAGGTAATACTGGCGATAAAACAAGCGTATACTGCGATATTGTGCCGATAACAGCGCCATCTGCACCTAATTTATGCGCAGTGGATCAAAGGTTGTGTCGGAAAAAACCGACGATTAGACTGGGGCGCGGGACTGCGTTAGGTCATTCCAATCCCGCCAGGAGACCAAGGTGGATATCGAAGAAAAGCTGGCCCAGATCGGCATCACGGGGACGCTCTACAAACTGTTCCTGACCACGGTGCGCCTTGGCGGCGCCTCAGTGACGGATGTTGCGGCGGAAGCCGGCTTGGCGCGCACGACCGCCCATGACGCCCTTGCCAAGCTGGAGGCCGAAGGGCTCGTCAAATTCGTCGATCAAGGCAAGCGCCGCTTCGTGGTGGCGCAGGATCCCGGCATCCTGCTGGAGCGGATCGAAGCGCGGCGGCAGATGCTGACGGATGTGATGCCGGTGCTGCGCTCGATGTATCATCATGAAAGCGGCCAGCCGAATGTGCGATTTCATCCCGGCCCGGAGGGCATCCGCACCGCGCTATGGGATACGCTGTCCGGCGGCGACCAGGTGCTCCGCGCCACGCTCTCGATGAAGGAGTTGATGGCCGAGCCCGGTCTCGAAGAGATGGAGCGCTACCTGCAGGAGCGCGCCAGGCGCGGCATCTGGCTGCGCGTGATCCGGTCGGTCGAGCGCGACATCGCGCCGATCTGGCCGTCGAGCCAGGAGCTGCGGCGCGAGCTGCGCTACGCTCCCGCCGCGCATACGCTGGCGATGACCTGTTTCGTTTATGGCAACAAGGTCTGCCTGATCTCGTCCGCGCGGGAGAGCTATGGCATGATCATCGACAGCGCCGAATTCGCGGCCTTCCAAGCGCAGCTGTTCGACGCCATGTGGAGCCTCAGCTCGCCGGATATCCAGCCGGCGATCTCGGCCGATCGTTCGTGACGGATGGAATTTGCAGCCTCTGGTTTGCCTCTGGAATGCCGCTGTAATGCCTCAAGAATTCTGCGCCGTCCGTGCGTTTCCTTGTTCTTGCGGCCGTCTTGCGGCAAGAGCCTTAAGCGATTGAAAAATAAGGTGGAAAATCCCCGTTCGCGAAGCCTCTCGGGGTGGCTTGTGCAGGCATCATGCGCTATATGATCAGCACCCGATTCTGACCGGAAAACACCTTGTCCGACAAAGAAGACCAGAAGCCCGGGGAGCCGCCGGTTCCCTCTGATATCCGTCCCGTATCCATCCTCGACGAGATGAAGCGCTCGTATCTCGATTACGCGATGAGTGTGATCGTGGCGCGTGCGCTGCCTGACGCGCGCGACGGCCTCAAGCCGGTGCACCGGCGCATCCTGTTCGCGATGTACGAGAACGGCTTCGAATACAACAAGCCGTTCCGCAAGTCAGCGCGAACGGTCGGCGACGTGATCGGTAAGTATCATCCGCATGGCGACCAGTCGGTCTATGACGCCATGGTCCGCATGGCGCAGGACTTCTCGATGCGCGTGCCGCTGATCGATGGTCAGGGCAATTTCGGCTCGGTAGACGGCGACCAGCCGGCCGCGATGCGTTACACGGAATCGCGCCTCACCAAGATCGCACAGACGCTGCTCGACGATATCGACAAGGACACCGTCGACTATCAGGACAACTACGATTCATCGGAGAAGGAACCGAAGGTTCTTCCGGCGAAATTCCCCAACCTGCTGGTCAATGGCGGCGGCGGCATCGCTGTCGGCATGGCGACCAATATCCCGCCGCACAATCTCGGTGAAGTCATCGATGCCTGCGTTGCGCTGATCGACGATCCGTCGCTGACCATCGACGATCTCAACAAGATCATTCTGGGCCCGGATTTCCCGACCGGCGGCATCATTCTCGGCCGCGCCGGCATCCGCTCGGCTTACAATACCGGCCGCGGCTCCATCGTGATGCGCGGCAAGGTGGCGATCGAGCCTGCGCGAAAAGATCGCGAAGCGATCATCATCTCGGAAATTCCGTACCAGGTGAACAAGGCCACCATGGTCGAGCGCATCGCCGAACTGGTGCGCGACAAGAAGATCGAAGGCATTTCTGACCTGCGCGATGAATCCGACCGCGATGGCTATCGCGTCGTCGTCGAACTGAAGCGCGATGTCGTGCCTGAGATCGTCCTGAACCAGCTCTACAAGTTCACGCCGCTGCAAACCAATTTCGGCGCCAATATGGTGGCGCTGGATGCCGGCCGTCCGCAGCTGTTCAATCTGAAAGACCTGCTGACGATCTTCGTGGCCTTCCGCGAACAGGTCGTCACCCGCCGCACCAAATTCCTGCTTAACAAGGCCCGCGACCGCGCGCATATCCTGGTCGGCCTCGCCATTGCCGTGGCGAATATCGACGAGATCATTCGCGTGATCAGGACGTCGCCGGATCCGACCACCGCGCGCGACATCCTGATGGAGCGCCGCTGGCCGGCGCAGGACGTTGCGGCGATGATCACGCTGATCGACGATCCGCGCCATCGGCTGGAAGAGGACGGCACTGCGCGTCTGTCGTTCGAGCAGGCAAAAGCCATTCTCGATCTGCGTCTGGCGCGCCTCACGGCTCTCGGCCGCGAGGAAATTTCCGACGAGCTCGACAAGCTCGCCATCGAGATCGCCGACTATCTCGAAATCCTCCGCTCGCGTGCGCGCGTGCAGACCATCATCAAGGACGAACTCGCCGCGGTGAAGCTCGAATTCGCGACCCCGCGCAAGACCGTGATCATGGAGCAGGAAGGCGAGGTCGAGGACGAGGACCTGATCCAGCGCGAGGACATGGTGGTGACGGTGTCGCATCATGGCTACGTCAAGCGCGTGCCGCTCTCGACCTATCGGGCGCAGCGCCGCGGTGGCAAGGGCCGCTCCGGCATGGCCACGCGCGACGAGGATTTCGTCTCGCGCCTGTTCGTGGCCTCCACGCATACGCCGGTGCTGTTCTTCTCGTCGCGCGGCCAGGTCTATAAGGAAAAGGTCTGGCGCCTGCCGATCGCGCCGCCGAATGGTCGCGGCAAGGCGATGATCAACATCCTGCCGCTGGAGCAGGGCGAGCGCATCACCACCATCATGCCGCTGCCCGAGGACGAGGCGACCTGGGATACGCTGGACGTGATGTTCGCCACGACCGGCGGCAATGTCCGGCGCAACAAGCTGTCGGATTTCGTCGATGTCCGCCGCTCCGGCATCATTG
This sequence comes from Tardiphaga sp., assembly GCF_044336785.1. Taxonomy (GTDB): domain Bacteria; phylum Pseudomonadota; class Alphaproteobacteria; order Rhizobiales; family Xanthobacteraceae; genus Tardiphaga. Next base: position 80,645 of record NZ_JBIIOT010000012.1, read on the forward strand.
CCATGAAGCTCGACGAGGGCGAGGCCATCGTCGACGTGCAGATCGCCACCGAGCATGACGACGTGCTGCTGACCGCCGGCGGCGGCCAGTGCATCCGCTTCCCGGTCACCGATGTGCGCGTGTTCCAGGGCCGCAACTCCATGGGCGTGCGCGGCATCGCGCTGGCCGAAGGCGACAAGCTGATCTCGCTGTCGATCCTGCGTCATGTGGAAACCACGTCGGACGAACGCACGGCCTATCTGAAGATGCGCCGCGCGGTGGCCGGCGAGGCGGCTACTGTCGATGAGTCCGTGCTCGAGGCCGAAGCCGAAGAAACGTCATCGACGGCGATCCAGCTCACGCAGGAGCGTTATGTCGAACTGTCCGCGGCCGAGCAGGTGGTGCTGACCATCTCCATCAACGGCTATGGCAAGCGGACCTCGTCCTACGAGTATCGCACCACCGGCCGCGGCGGTAAGGGTATCGTCGCCATGTCGGTTAACAACCGCAACGGCAAGTTGATCGCTTCATTCCCCGTGGAAGACTCGGACCAGATCATGCTGGTCACCGACAAGGGCCAGCTGATCCGCTGCCCGGTGGAAGGCATCCGCGTCGCCGGCCGCTCGACCCAGGGCGTCATCGTGTTCAACACGGCCGATGACGAGCATGTGGTGTCGGTGGAGCATATCGGCGAAGCCGGCGAGGGCGATGAGCCTGAAGCGGGCGGTGAAGCGCCGGTCGCTGAGGGCTGAGGCGTTTGG
>NZ_JBIIOT010000194.1:0-2789 GCF_044336785.1 Tardiphaga sp.
TGCACTTTCAGCAGCTAGATCACGAAAGCCCGCGCCAAAAGCGCGGGCTTTTTCATATCTGTAATCCACTCAAAGCGCCTCGGATTGCTCCCATCGACCGAAATAGGTTCGTTATTGGGGTGCATCAGCTCGTTGAAACTTGGTGCCCAGGCGGCACCCGTGTGCTGGTCGTCGAGGGAGACCTGACGGCGGTCGTTCAGACGCAGTTCGTAAGCGAGCACGACGTAGTGCGTACCGTAGTCGGGGTCGCCAAACGTGTTGGTGTCGTAGAAATGCTCGAAGACGCCGTAGAATGTCGTTTGTTCGAACGGGACGCTCAGGCCGGTTTCTGTCTGCAGGATCCGCTCAAAGGCCGTGACAAGCGTTTCGTTCTTGCGGATGCGTCCACCGGGCACGAACAGCAGGCCCTTGGCGGGATCGTTTTTGCGTTCGCCGACGAGCAGGTGACCGGCTGGATCGCGGATCAGAAGGTCGACCGCGATCAAGGGCGTGTGGCGTATGACGCCTCGGAACATGTCATCGCTGAGCAGTGCCAATTAGTTGTCTCGCACTTCGGCGAATGGGCTGAAAGCCGCCGCCAGTTTCGCCCTGCGGCGCCTTTTGGCGGAAATGCCCGCGCGGACGCAATATCCGGACGCGAAGCCAATGCCGAAAATCAGAGCAATAACGAGATAGCCCACCATATCCGGTTCCCCTACGCTTACGCTCGAATGTGGTCGAGAGTATCATAATACGTGCGGACCCGAATATGGCGCAGTGCAAATAAATTCTGACGGTTGAAGCGCGGCGCTTGCCAGCGCGTTTGATGGGCCGATCGCAGGAGGGGCCGTTTCGCTCGACCTGTCCTACAGGAACGACTTTCCGAACATCTTGATATCGGTGTTGCTCATGAGCTGGCTTCCGCACTCGCCTGCCGCGTCTTGAAGAACGGGCTCGGCTTAGGCGTCTCCGCATTGCCACGGAGCAGCTTGCGGCCGGCTTCGAGGCCGCCGATCACTTCTAGCTCCACGCGCTGCGCGTCGCGTTCGCGGACGTCGGCAATGGCGTCGCGGGCCGCATCCTCGTCGAGGCCGAGGCCGGTCAACACGGCTTCGCTGAACACCAGCGCGGATTCAAACGTTTCGCGGATCTGGAATTCGACGCCGGCATGGATCAGCCGCAGCGAATGGCCGCGGTCGTAGGAGCGGACATAGAGTTTGGCCAGCGGGAATTCCGAGCGGCAGAGTTCGACGATGTGATCGGCGGCCTCCGGTTTGTCGACGCAGATCAGGATCGCCTCGGCGGTGGCGGCGCCAGAAGCGTGCAGGACGTCGAGGCGGGTGCCGTCGCCGTAATGGACCTTGAAGCCGAAGGTGCCGGCAGCGCGGATCATGTCCACGTCGGTCTCGATCAGCGAGAGTTCGACATTGCGCGCCAACAGGGCCTGGCTCGCCACCTGGGCGAAGCGGCCGAAGCCGATGAACAGCACCTTGCCACGCAGGCCGTCGGCCTTGTCGATGCCGTCCATGGACACCGGCGCGCCGCGCCGCATCTGCGCATGGACCAGCAGCACGATGGGCGTCAGCGCCATCGACAGGATCACGATGGCGCTCATCACCGCCGAGACTCGGGTCTCGAAGATGCCTGCGGTGCCGGCAGCCGCATAGAGCACGAAGGCGAATTCGCCGCCTTGCGCAAACAACGCGGCGCGGTGGGTAGCGGCGGCGTGATCGGATTTGGCGAGGCGCGCGATCACATAAATGCCGATCGCCTTGACGATCATGAACGCCACGACGCCGCCCAGCACCATCATCCATTCACTGGCGACGATGCTGAGATTCAGCGACATGCCGACGCTCAGGAAGAACAGGCCGAGCAGGATGCCGCGGAACGGCTCGATATCGGCCTCGAGCTGATGACGAAAGTTCGATTCCGACAGCAACACGCCAGCGAGGAAGGCGCCCATCGCCATCGACAGGCCGACGCTTTGCATGAACACGGCGGAGCCGAGCACGACCAGGAGGGCGGCGGCAGTCAGCACTTCGCGCGCGCCGGCACGCGCAATGATGCGGAAGAACGGGTCGAGTAGCCAGCGGCCTGCGGCCAGCAATGCGGCAAGACCGGCGAATGCGATGGCGGCACTTTGCCACATCGGCTTGGCATTCGCGGCTACGGGTGCATCGGCGGCGCCCCAGATGGCGACCAGCGCCAGCAGCGGTACGATGGCAAGATCCTCCAGCAGCAGGATCGCGATGGCGCGCTGGCCTTCGGGCGAGGAGGTCTCGTCCTGCTCTTCCAGCAGCTGCATGATGACAGCGGTAGAGGAGAGCACAAAACCCATCGCGCCGATCATGGCGACGGGAAAGCTGAAACCTGCAGCCATCCCGACCAGCGTGAGCAGAAAACCGCAGGTGATGACCTGGGCTGCGCCGAGGCCAAAGATCTGTCGTCGCAGTTTCCAGAGTTTCGACGGGCGCATCTCCAGCCCGATGATGAACAGGAACATGACGACGCCAAGTTCGGCGGTGTGGAGCAGGGTTTCCGGATCGTTGAACAGGCCAAGGCCGAATGGCCCCACGGCGAGGCCGGCGGTGAGATAGCCAAGAACAGAGCCGAGCCCCAAGCGCTTGAACAGTGGTACTGCGACGGTGGCCGCACCGAGCAGGACGATCGCGTGTCCCAAGCTAAAACCGGAAGCGTCCGCCATGAAACCTCTTTCGTTGATCTGCCGGACAGTTCAGCCCGTCGCGTAGAGCACCTTGGTTGCGTATGCCCGTGTGATGCGCTGCGAGCAAGCGTGGATGGCCGCG
>NZ_JBIIOT010000119.1:0-13729 GCF_044336785.1 Tardiphaga sp.
AGACGGAACTGCCCAAGGTTGCGATCAGGCCGCCCGTATGACGGGCGCGACTTCGGTGCCGAGAAGTTCGATCGAGCGCTTCATCGCTGCGATTTCGAGCGAGGCGGTGCTCATCTGGAAGGTGATGCGCGCGATGCCGCCGAGTGCTTCGCTCGCGTGGCGCATCTTTGCGGCGACGGTGGCCGGCGCACCGATCAGATACGCGCCTCCGGGGCCCGCCGTGGCGTCGAATTGCTGGCGCGATGGCGGCGACCAGCCGCGCTCACGGCCTATCTTTGCGGTCAGATGCGCCCAGCCAGGGAAGAAGGCATCGCGCGCGGCTGCATCGGTTTCTCCGACAAAACCCATCGCATGCACGCCCACTTTGAGCTTGTCGGGACTTTGTCCGGCACGCTCGCCAGCTTCGCGATAGAGATCGACCAGCGGGCGAAAACGCTCGAATGTGCCGCCGATGATCGCAACCATGAGCGGCAGGCCGAGCGTGCCAGCGCGTATGAAGGATTCCGGCGTGCCGCCAACGCCGATCCAGACTGGCAGGCGTGGCTGATGGGGGCGGGGATAGATGCCCTGGCCCTCCAGCGCGGCGCGGAAGCGACCTTTCCAGATCGGATGTTTGGTCTCGCCCAGTTTCAGGAACAGCGCGAGCTTCTCGGCGAACAGTTCGTCATAGTCCTGCGGGTTCATGCCGAAAAGCGGATAGGCCTCGCCGAACGAGCCACGGCCAACCACGAGTTCCGCACGGCCCTTCGAGATGAGATCGAGGGTCGCGAATTCCTGAAATACGCGCACGGGATCGGCGGCGCTCAGCACTGTCACCGCGCTTGTCAGCCGGATGTTCTGAGTGCGTGCTGCTGCCGCAGCCAGGATGATCGCTGGGGCGGAATCAAGGAATTCGGCGCGGTGATGCTCCCCGATGCCGAAAACATCGAGCCCGACGCGGTCAGCGACCTCGACCTCATCAAGGAGATCGGCCATGCGATCGGTGGCCGAAGGAAGTTGGCCGCTCATGGGGTCGGGAAGGATGGCCGCAAAACTGTCGATGCCGATTTCCATGGGTATCATTCCAATTCATGTGTCCGCGCGGCGGATCGCTCTGGTCGGTTATAACTGGGATGACGGGACGTGGTACAAGCGTCCCGTCGTCCCCGCACGCGTTAGCCCGCAGTCTTCGGCACCGGCGTGTTCAGAAGCTGCTGCTCCCACAGGAACGCGATGCCGCTTCCCGCTGCGTGCTGGACAAGCACATCCGTCATCTTGCCCGCTGTCCCGAGCCGGGCCCAGTCGCGCTGCCATTCGGCCGCGAGCGCCAGCCAGGTCATCATATTGGCGCCAGCCGCAATCATGCGCTGGATGGCGACTTCATGCGCTTCAACCGACGTGCCGCCCGATGCATCGGTGACCACCGTGACATCCCAGCCTTCACCGAGGGCCTGGATAACCGGCATCGCGACGCAGATCTCCGTCCACAGGCCTGCGATGATCAGCTGCTTGCGACCCGTCGCCTTGACAGCCTCGACGACTTTCGGGTCTTCCCAGGTGTTGATGAAGGTGCGGTCGATCACTTCCTGGTCGGGGAACACATCGGTGATCTGCGGGAAGATGAGGCCGCCGCGTTCTGCGATCACACTGGTCAGGATGGTCGGAACATTGAAAGCCTTCGCAGCCTTGGCCAAGGCTGCCGACGCATTGACCACAGCATGCGGATCGTGGCTGTTCAGATTGGTGAGCTGATAAGGCTGGTGATCGATCAGAACGAGAACCGAGTCTTCGGGGCGAAGAAGCGACGCAAGGCCATTACGACGGGTCATGAATACATCCTCTGCTGCCGTTGTGAGTGAGACGGGGTTTCTGCAGACATGCGACAACGGCGACACTGCCTGGGCGCGGTATTGCCGTTCGCGGGCGTAGTGAGGTAGTGCCCTTCCATGGCAAGCTGTGTCGCAAAACGGGGAACGCCGAATTGGACATCGAAGAATTACGTACATTCGTGGAAGTCGCCGATGCCGGCGGTGTGTCACCTGCGGCAAGACGTCTCGGTGTTTCCAAATCAATCGTCAGCCGTCAGCTTGCCCGGCTCGAAGCGGAACTCGGCGTTCAATTGCTTGCGCGCACCACGCGTGGTGCCGCACTCACGGAAGCCGGAATCCTGTTTCGCGATCATGCGGCGCGTGCGTGCGCCGAGATCGATGCGGCCAGGGAACTGATCCTGCCCGATGGCGAGCTCTGTGGCCGCTTGCGCATCGCCGCGCCGCTGACATTCGGCCCGACGCATCTGGCGCCGGTGCTTGCGGAGATGGCGCGCAACCATCCGCAGCTTCACGTCCACACCTTCTATAGCGATCGCTTCGTGGACCTCATCGCGGAAGGGTTCGATTGTGCGATCCGGTTTGGCTATCTGCAGGACTCCAGTCTGATCGCGCGATATATCGGGCCCCTATATGGCAAACTGGTCGCGAGCCCGGACTATATCAAAACGCATGGTGCTCCCGAGACACCGGACGAACTCATCACCCATCAAGCGCTGATGCATGGCACCGAAGCCTGGCAACTCATGGATGGCGACAAGGTGATCTCGGTGCGCCCGCAGGGGCGCTTCAAGGCCGATGAGAGTACGGCTCTCGTCGCCGCCGCTCTGGCAGGGCTCGGCATCGCCCGGATCCCCGACGATATCACGCAGGAGCATGTGGCATCCGGTGCGCTGGTTCCTGTGATGACACGCTATCCGCCGCCAGCGGCAGGCATCTATGTCATCCGACCGTCGAGCCCGCATCCAGCGCGAAAGGTGAGGGTACTCACCGAGATGCTGATCGAATGTTATGGCAAAGCTGCGAACGCGGTGGAGGCAAGTGGCTAGAGCGCGCGTGCGGATCGCTTCAGAACATCCCGTTGAGGTTTTCCGCTTCGGAAGGGATTGTCTGCAGCACATCCCAATGCTCCACGATTTTGCCGCCCGGTGTGAGCCGAAAAATATCGATCGCGGCGTAGTCCTGGTCGCCGGGCCAGTGTTGCAGGCAGTGCAGGACGACGCAATCACCTTCGGCAATCACACGCCGGATTTCCACGCGCTTGCCCGGCCATTCGCGGGCCATGCGCTCGAAATAGGCGATGAAACCGTCGATGCCATCAGCCACATGCGGATTGTGCTGGGTGTAGCTGTCGCCGGCATAGAGCGCGATCGCCTCGCGTGGGCGGCAGTCGTTGAACATCAGTTCATAGAAGGCGACGACATTGGCCTTGTTGCGCTCAGTCCCGGACATGACGACCTCCAGAATACGACAATCTGTACCTCATGCTGCGGGAGGATCGATAGTGCAGCTGGAGAGCGTATCATCTCGGAGTTTGGGATGTGAGGTTCAATGCTGCTTCGTGGCGTGCTGGGGATCGGTCACGTCGCATGTGATGCGATGGACGAACGCTTTGATGAAGGGCGCGGCGAACACCACGATGGGCAGCATGATCAGCCAGGAGATGACCCATGCCGATAGCCAGTGCGCGAGAAAAGATCTTTCCTGCCAGAATGGCACGCTCGCGACGGCAGCCGATACGCCGCTGGTGAGGCCGGACTGGATCACGCCGAATGTCAGGTGGCTGTAGCGAGCAGGGATAAGCGTCATTGCATGTCCTCCTGGTCAAGGGGGCAAAGCAATAAGCTTGCCAGCTGGATGAGGAAGCCGTCGCATGTGTCGTCGCTCGTGCGGGCAGAAGCGCTCTCGCGGGTCACGAGCGCTGAAGCTGTCGGCGCATCACGATGACGTTCTCTGGCGGCTTCTCGTGCGTGATGTCGACGAGTGATCCGAGCATGCGCATGGGGCGGCCGCTGTCGTCCAGCGAGCACTGGCCGTCGGCACGGACCCAGCGGATCGTGTCAGCGGACTTCACCCGGTATTCGACATGGAACTGCTCGCCCGTCCGGATGGAGTTTTCCAGCCTGCCGTTGAATTCCGCGGCGTCGTCGGCATGGATGCATTCGATAATGCGCTCGATCGGATGTCCGCGGGCGCCCAGTTGAGCGTCGACATTGAAGAACGAGCCCGCATAATCATTCGTGTAGTTCTTGTTGTTGGCAACATCCCAGTCCCAGACACCGATGCGTCCGTCCGCTTGCGCGGTCGTCATCAGCTGATCGAGATAGGCCTGGTTGGTCGCGAGCTTGAGCCACATCGACAGCGTGTTGCAGCCATTGGCCTGAGCAAGTTCAGCCAGACTTTCGCAGATACTCGCCACTGAGATGAGTTTCGCCATTGAAACGATCCGCGGTCGTTGATGTGCCGGGGAAATTGTATCTGATATTGTCTAAATCTTGAAGTGTGCCGGTCCTATGCCGAGCCTGTCATCGGCTGGGCGTTGGACATCAGCTCCTCATTCTCGGCCAGTTGAATCCATGACAGCGCCTGATGCAGCAGACGAAGCATTTCGGCGTCGTCCGGACTCTCGATCGCTTTCCGTCCCACGTCAGCAGCGCGCCGACGATATTGCAGAGAGATGCTCGTCAAGTATGCACTCATGTCCAATTCTCGCGCTGAACTACACAAGTACTGGCGCATTCTGGATTGCAGTCAAGCCGTGAAGATGTGGAATGCCTTCGCTCAACATGGAACCGTCGGAGGCGCGGCTCTCCGTTACCATCATGCGCGTTTTGTTGCTGGCATGCCTGGCATTCAAGGCCTGCAAGCGAGGTGACTTCGCTCCGATCGTGGCCATGGGCGGCGTTGCCGATTCTCTCTCTTCGCGATGCGGTAACAACCGCGATCGATGAGTTGATTGTCTCACTATGTTCGTTACGGCCAGTGAATCAAAAAGCCCGCGGACATGCCGCGGGCTTTTTGATGTGTGAGGGCGCTGACGCGGTTCAGTGGCGATCGGTGCTCACGACGCGGGCTTCGCGGATATTGATCACCTTGGTTGCCGCATTGCGCAGGCAGGAGGCTTCGAAATTCGGCCAGGCCTGTTCGGAGCAGGCGCGACCGACCTGCTTGACGTCAAGGCGGTCGGCCTTGGCCAAGGCCACTGGAACCGACGCTTCGACCCGCGGCGCGAAGCCGGGGAGAACGGTGACGGCGGCGGCAATAAAAGCAGCAATCGCAATCGCGGAAAGAGCCTTGATCATGACGGTCCCCTGTTGGTTGGGTCATTTTGACCCGTTTATTTGCAAGTCCCTGTGCCTGCCTGATTAGTCAGGGGCGGTTTCGGGAGGTTGTCGTCGCCGGGCAAACTGGTTTCATCCCGCCCGGCCTGTGTTTCATCCATCCGTCCGCGACGACACAATCCGCTGAAAAGCGTGTGTTTTCAGTGCCGTCCCAGATGCCTAATTGACGCGGTGACTGGCATTCCGGTTCGAACCGGATCGAAAAATATTGTCTGCAGGGCGGGGCGTCTTGGACGGAACCATCGGCGCTTGCGGGGCCATGCCGGGCAGGCTAGGTGAGAGGGCATGACCCGTATCGCGCTTTACCCCGGATCGTTCGATCCCGTGACCAACGGCCACCTCGACGTGGTCCGCAACGCCGTCGGCCTGTGCGACAAGCTCGTCGTCGCCATCGGTGTGCATCCCGGCAAGAAGCCGCTGTTCTCCACCGAGGAGCGGCTGGCGATGGTGAAAGACGTGTTCGGCCCGGTCGCGAAAGCTGCAGGCTGTGACTTCGACTGCACCACCTACGACAATCTCACCATCACGGCCGCCGAGAAGATCGGCGCCACCATCATGATCCGCGGCCTGCGCGACGGCACCGATCTCGATTACGAGATGCAGATCGCCGGGATGAACCAGACCATGGCGCCGGATGTGAAGACGGTCTTCCTGCCGGCCTCGGTCGGCGTCCGCCCGATCACCGCCACACTGGTCCGGCAGATCGGTGCCATGGGCGGCGATGTCTCGGCCTTCGTGCCGGAGGCGGTTGCCAAAAGCCTGAAGTCGAAATTCGCGACCTGAACTGAACGCCCCTCGGGCAGTCCTGCATCCGGAGTTTCCATGATCCGTACCATCGCCATCGCTGCCGTGTTGTTGTCGGCCGTCCCCGCTTTTGCGCAGGCGCCCGCCGCGCAGGCTCCGGCCGCAGCGCCGCTGCCGGCCGGCCTCGACAAGGCCAATGCCATCGTCATCGACACCACCAAGGGCCGCATCGTCTTCAAGCTGCGCCCGGATATCGCCCCGCAGCACGCTGAGCGCATCAAGCTGCTGGCGCGCGAGGGCTATTACAACAATGTGCCGTTCCACCGCGTCATGGATGGCTTCATGGCCCAGACCGGCGACGGCAAGAATTTTAACGGCACCGGCGGCTCGAAATATCCGAACTTGAAGGCGGAGTTCTCGCAGGTGCCTTACAAGCGCGGCGTGGTCGGCATGGCGCGCGCCGGCGATCCGGATTCGGCCAATTCGCAGTTCTTCATCATGTTCGCTGACGGCTCGTCGCTGAACGGCAAGTATACCGTGGTCGGCGATGTCGTGTCGGGCATGGATGTGGTCGACAAGCTGAAGAAGGCGCCTCCGGGCTCTGCTTCGGGGGCGGTCACCGATCCGGACAAGATGGTCAAGGTCCAGGTTGCGTCCGACATCAAGTGATGCGTGGTGCTGCGGCATGGGCATATCGTCCTGCTCGCGGCATCGGTGCTGACTGCATCGGTTCAGATGAATACCGCTTTCGCGCAGGCCGGGGCGCTGAGTACGCTGGACGGGATGTTCGAGAAGCTGAAGGGGTGCTGGCGCGGGCCTGAGCTACCGCGCGGCCATCCCGGCATGCAGATCACGGTGCTATTCAGCTTCAAGCGCGACGGCGAACTTCTTGGCCGGCCGCGGATTACCTTTGAGACACCGGATGCGTCACAAGCCGACAGCATCGCCTACCGAACGGCGGTGATGGAGACTTTGCAACGGTGCTCACCGATGCCATTTAGCGGGGGACTAGGCGACGCTGTCGCTGGACGCCCGTTCCGAATGCGGTTCGACGACCGCCGAAACCAACCCAAACCAGTCGAGAGAAAAGCATGGCTGTCACCGAAAATACTCTGATCCTTGAGACCACTCAGGGCAATGTCACCATCGAGATGCGCCCGGACCTGGCGCCGGGCCATGTCGCCCGCATTCAGGAACTGGTGCGCGACGGCTTCTATGATGGCATCGTGTTCCACCGCGTCATCGACGGCTTCATGGCACAGACCGGCTGCCCGCAGGGCACCGGCACCGGCGGTTCGGGCCAGAAGCTGAAGGCTGAATTCAACGCTGAACCACATGTGCGCGGCACCACCTCGATGGCCCGCGCGGCCAGCCCGGATTCCGGCGATAGCCAGTTCTTCATCTGCTTCGATGATGCCTCGTTCCTGAACAAGCAGTACACGGTCTGGGGCAAGGTCACCGACGGCATGGAGAATGTCGACAAGATCAAGCGCGGCGAGCCTGTGCAGAACCCGGACAAGATCGTGAAGGCCTATATGGCGGCTGACAAGGCTGCCTGATCGACGCTTTCTCTGATATCAACGACGTCATGCCCGGCCTTGTGCCGGGCATCCACGTTTTATAACCCCTGAGACCATGCGCACCGATCTGTTCGATTTCCATCTCCCGCCCGAAAACATCGCGCTTCGCCCGTCGTCGCCGCGGGAGTCGGCGCGGCTGCTCGTGGTGCGGCCGGGGGAGAAACTCGAAGATCGCACCGTTGGCGATCTTCCGAACTGGCTGAAGCCGGGCGATCAACTGGTGGTCAACGATACCAAGGTGATCGCGGCCTCCCTCACGGGGCGCCGTATCAGCCGTGAGACCGAGCCAAAGATCGAGGCGACGCTGATCAAGCGCGTCGATGGTTCGCGCTGGCAGGCCTTTGTGAAGCCGGCGAAGAAGCTCGTAGCCGGCGATGTCGTCCGCTTCGGCAATGAGGGCCGCGTCTGCCTGCTCGGGCATCTCGATGCCACGGTGGAGGCGAAGGGGGAGGCGGGCGAGGTGACGCTTGCCTTCACATTTCATGGGCCAGCGCTGGACCAGGCAATCGCCGAACTCGGCTCACCGCCGCTACCGCCCTACATCGCATCGAAGCGCGATGCTGACGAGCAGGATGCGGCGGATTATCAGACCATGTTCGCCGTCAATGAAGGCGCCGTCGCTGCGCCGACCGCAGGGCTGCATTTCACGCCGGCGCTCGAAGCAAAACTGAAGGCGCATGGCGTCGGGCTGCATCGCGTTACATTGCATGTGGGAGCGGGCACATTCCTGCCGGTGAAGGTGGATGATACCACCGAACACAAAATGCATTCCGAGTGGGGATCGATCTCGCGTGAGACCGCCGACGCGCTGAACGCGGCGCATGCCGCGGGCGGCCGCATTGTTGCTGTCGGCACCACGTCGATGCGCCTGCTCGAAAGCGCCACCGGCGAGGACGGCGTCATCAAGCCATTTGCCGACGACACCGCGATCTTCATCACGCCGGGCTATCGCTTCCGTGCTGTCGATATCCTGCTGACCAATTTCCATCTGCCGCGTTCGACGCTGTTCATGCTGGTCTCGGCCTTTGCCGGCTTCGACACCATGAAGGCAACCTATGCGCATGCCATTTCGACAGGCTACCGCTTCTACTCCTATGGCGATGCCAGCCTGCTGTTCCGTAACGAAAGCCCGCCATGACCGTCGCCAATCATTTTGAACTGCTGGGCAACAACGGCGCCGCGCGCCTCGGCCGCCTGACGACACCGCATGGTGTGGTGCGCACGCCGGCCTTCATGCCGGTGGGCACCCTCGGCGCCATGAAGGGCCTGCATTGGCGCGAGGTGCGCGATGCCGGTGCCGATATCGTGCTCGGCAACACCTATCATCTGATGTTGCGGCCCGGCGCGGAGCGCATCGCGGCACTCGGCGGCCTGCAAGAATTCACCACCTGGAACGGGCCGATGCTGACCGACAGCGGCGGCTTCCAGGTAATGTCGCTTGCGCAATTGCGAAAGGTGACGGAGCAGGGCGTTACTTTCCGCTCGCATATCGATGGCAGCAAATATGACCTGACGCCGGAGCGCGCGGTGGAAATCCAGCGGCTGCTGAATTCGGATATCGCCATGCAGCTCGATGAATGCGTGCGGCTGCCGGCAGAGCACGCCGAAATCGACCGTGCAATGCAGCTGTCGCTGCGCTGGGCCGAGCGCTGCAAGCGCGCGTTCGAGACTGCGCCCGACGGCTACATGCTGTTCGGCATCGCGCAAGGCGGCGACGTGCCGGCGCTCCGCCATGCCAGCGCGCGTGGCCTGATCGATATCGGTTTTCACGGTTATGCCATCGGTGGTCTTGCTGTAGGCGAGCCGCAGGCCGTCATGCTGGCGATGATCGAGGAAGTTGCGCCGATCCTGCCGACGGATCGTCCGCGCTATCTGATGGGTGTGGGTACGCCCGAGGACATTCTTGAAGCGGTGGCGCGCGGCGTCGATATGTTCGACTGCGTAATGCCGACGCGGAATGGCCGCCATGGCATGGCGTTCACCCGCCATGGCCAGATCAATATGCGCAATGCGCGGCATCAGGACGATCCGCGTCCGCTCGATGAGGAAAGCCCGTGGCCCTCAGCGCGCAATTATTCGCGCGCCTATCTGCATCACCTCGTGCGCGCCAATGAAACGCTCGGCGCGATGCTGCTCTCGGAGATCAACATCGCCTATTACCAGACGCTGATGCAGGGCATTCGCGCGGCGATCGAAAATGGTACGTTCGAAAATTTTCGCGCGCAGACAAAAGAAGGTTGGGCGCAGGGCGATATCGCGCCGCGCTGAGAAACCGCTCGGTCCGGACGAAACAATCGCGAACGGAATCCCCGGCAGGTCGTGTTGCATCGTTCATCGTGGGGATGAGGCAGTTGCATCGCGATAGCCGATGGAACCTCGGTTGCTCCCGCAAATAAATTGCGACATGCGTCAATATGACAACAAGCAGCGCATTTTGCGGGAACCCCTTTATTCAAAGGGCTGACGGCATCGAAACGAATGCCCTGACGTTGCATTGAAACGATACGCGACCGCAGCGAGACTTTGGCGAAATCGCGTTCTTGTTTGGCCCACACCTTCGCCGTATTTGGCCGAATTATGGTCTAAAGCGCTCTCGACGTTTCTTGGGATTGAGCGCAATCGTCATTGGAATGTAATGCGACTGCGGAAATTTTCTTCCGACTTTATTGCCTCTCTCTCCGCCGTTGCTTTGGTTGCTGTCGCCGGTCCAACCGATGCGATGGCGTTCGATCCGATCGCGTGGGTCACAGGTGACGACACGCCAAAGGTCTCGCCTGACGCGTTGCCTTACAAGGTCGAATTCGACGCCGATGGGATCGACAAGACCGCCGCTCAGGCGCTGAAGGATGTGTCTAATCTTCACAAGCTGCGCACGGATCCTCCCGTGGATGGCGAGATGCTGGTGCGGCGCGCGCAGATCGATGCGGAGCCGATGCTGCGAGCCCTTTGGGGGGCCGGATATTATGACGCGTCAGTCAGCATTGAGGTCGCATCGGTCCCGCTGGGTGAAGATGGCGCTGCCGCTGCCCAGAAGGCCGAGCAATTCCGAAACAGTGGCCTTGTTCCCATCACCGTGCGTGTGACGCCGGGAACGCTGTTCAAGCTGCGCAACATTTCCGTCGTCGATGCGGCGACCATGCGGCCGTTCGATACGGAAACGCTGCCGCGTCACGTATTGAAGATTGAGCCCGGTGTGGGCGCGAGTGCAGGGGACTTGCAGGCGGCGCAGGGGGCGATCGTCGATTACTTCCGTGCGCAGTCCTATCCGCTGGCGCGCGCGCGCGATGCCGAGCCGCTTGTCGATCATCGCAATCGGACGATGGACATCACCTTCGTGATCGATCGCGGCCCGCGCGCCGGTTTCGGCGACGTGAGTGTCAGCGGCACCGCCCATGTCGATCCCCGCGTGGTGCAGTCGTATATCTATCCAGCGCCCGGCGATCCGTATTCGCCAGACCAGATTGCGCGCATCCGCAAATCGGTGCTGCAGGTCCCTGCGATCCAGACGGTGCGGGTGCGCGAGGCGCGCAATCTCAATGGTGCCGGACAATTGCCGTTCACCGCCGAGGTGACCGAGCGCCCTAACAACGTGCTCGGCGCCTCCGCTCGGTTTTCGACCCTTGATGGCCCCAGCCTGCGCGGCTACTGGCAGCACCGTAACCTGTTCGGCGGCGCCGAGAGCCTGCGCGTCGAGGCGGACGTGTTCGTGCCGCCGCGCACCAATCAGAGCGCACTGGATACGCTGCGCGATTTCGGCTTCTCCGATCTCGGCGGACGGCTGCGCACCACCTTCATCAAGCCAGCGCTGAATGGCTCGCGGAATGACCTGCTGCTGGACGGCATGGTGGAGCGCGACCGCACCGGCGGCGATCGCTATGGCGGCTATGAAAGCGAGCGCATGACCGCCAGCGCCGCCATCCGGCATCGTTTCAGCGACACCTTCTCGGCACAGATTGGCATCGCCGGCGATGTCGGCCGCACCACCGATACGCTCGGCACTATCGATTACAACCTGATCGGCATCCCCGTTCAGGTCTCCTATGATACGACCGACCACGCGCTCGACCCGACCAAAGGCATTCGCCTGCAGGGCTTTGCAGCGACCTATCCGGATTGGCTGGGCTCGTCGGTCAGTTTCACCGAGACGCGTGCACAGGCGTCCGTCTATCGCGCGCTGGACGAGTCCGCGCGCATTGTGCTGGCGGGCCGTGTCGCGGCCGGTGCGCTGTTCGGTGCCGACAGCGCGCTGATCCCGGCCAATCATCGCTTTTATGCCGGTGGCGGTGGATCGGTGCGCGGCTTCCGCTATCGCAGCCTCAGCCCGCTCGGGCCGACCGGCGAGGTTGTCGGTGGCAGCAATCTGCTGGAAGGTTCGTTCGAGGCGCGCATCAAGGTGACCGATACGATCGGCATCGTTCCATTCGTCGATATCGGCGGCGCATTCAATTCGGGCTATTCAAATCTGGGCGAGGATATGCGCGTCGCAGCCGGTGTCGGCCTGCGCTACTATACCGCCATAGGGCCGATCCGGCTCGATGTCGCGCTGCCAATCAATAAGCGACCGGGTGAATCCGCATACGCGTTTTATGTCGGTATTGGTCAGGCATTCTGACATGCGGTTGCGCCGCAGACATATCCTGATTGCTGTATGTGCTGGCGTGCTGCTGCTCGGCATGGCTGGTTTTGCGTTGCTGCACTTGGCGCTGAAGGGGCAGGGCGACGACAAGGGCCTGCTCGCCAATCTGATCTCACGCGCGCTCTCGACGCCGGCAGCGCAGATCTCGATCGGCGATGTCTCCGGTGTGCTGACCTCGGATGTCACCGTCGGCGACGTGTCGATCGCCGATCAGAATGGTGTCTGGCTCAAGCTCGACAAGGTGCGGCTGGTGTGGCGCCGCGCAGCCCTGCTGATGGGCAAGCTCGAGATCGACCGACTGGATGTCGGGCATCTTGCCGTCTATCGCAAACCAACACCGGCGCCCGAGGCGATCGTCACCGCGCAACCATCGCCGGACTCCAATCAACCGGTAAAGGCGGAAGAACCGCTATTGCCACAAATCCCGGTCAAGTTGGAGGTCAAATCCTTTGCATTGGCCGAGTTGTCGCTCGGTGAGCCGCTGCTGGGGGGCGCGGCGCGGTTCGCCGCTTCGGGGCAGGCGCTGCTCGGCAATCCTGCCGAAGGTCTCAATCTGCGGCTCGACGCGCGCCGGCTCGACGCGCAAGGCGTCCTGGCCATCAAGCTGGACTACGTGCCGGCGAGCGGACGGCTCGAAACCACCATGACCCTCGACGAGGCACCGGGCGGCATCGTGGTGCGGCTGCTGAAGGTCGCCGATCTGCCGGCCGCCAGGCTCGATCTCAACGGTACGGGAACGTTGGATGCATTCAATGCGCGGTTGGCTTTTGATGCGGGAGCGAACACTGGCGCCAATGGCGTGGCGCAACTCGCGCAACAACCGGACGGCCGCCGCCTGACCCTCGATCTCGGCGCGCGCATCGAGGGGCTTCTGCCGTCCGTGATTCAGCCAATTTTTGCCGGGACGACGCAGTTGAACAGCAGCATCCGCTTCGCGCAGGGGGGCGCCGTTCACATCGAACCGCTGTCGGTGGTGTCGAAACTGGCGCGGCTGGATATCCGCGGTGCGATCGATGCGGAGCAGGTCGCCGACCTCACCATTCGCATGCGCGCATTGCCCAATATGGGTGAGACTACCGAGGTCAACGATATCGGCATCAAGACGCTGGCTTTCGATGCGACGGTGAAAGGCGCGCTGTTGGGGCCGCAGATCGCAGCCACGGCCATGTTGCGTGATGCTCGGTTGCCGCAGGGCAGGTTCGGTCAGATCGATGCGTCATTCAACGCGTCGCCGGCCGGCTCGCTGCTGGAGAAAGACACGGCGATCATGCTGGCCGGACAGGTGAAGGCACACGGCCTTCATGCTCGCGATGCTGCGATCGATAGTGCCGTGGGCTCGTCGCTGTCACTGGTGCTGGCGGGGACCAGCCATGCCGGTGTCATCGATGTGCAGACGCTGCAATTGCAGACCGAGACGGCGGCGGCCTCGTTCAAGGGGCAGGTGGGCAGTTCCGTCGCCAACGGCCGCGCGGAAATCTCGTCGTCCGACCTCGCACGCTTCGGCGCATTGGCCGGCCTGAAGCTGCGGGGCGCACTGGCGCTGGCCGCGGATATCAATGGCAGCCCGGACGCCGGGCGCGTTGATGCACGGCTTGTTGGCAAGCTGAGCGGGCTCGCGACCGG
>NZ_JBIIOT010000024.1:0-56932 GCF_044336785.1 Tardiphaga sp.
AGTCACGTGGATGGTCTCACAGGGGGCACGGTCGATATAACCGGCCTCCTGCGCACGCTGCCCAATGGCGGCTTCGGCTTTGACGACCTGCGTATTGCTGGCCGCCACATTAGCGCACGCGTGATTGGCGATGCCAGCAGGGAGAGTGCCGCTGTCATCGCTGCGGTGCAGATCCCGCAGCTGTCGCATGCGGACAAGACATTGAGCGGGCAGGCGGAGGCGCATGGGCAACTCACAGGTTCGCTTGACCGGCTCAATGCTAATGTGTCCGTGCTTGCAAACAATGTACAAGCATCGGGGCGACCGATGCCGCGTCTCGCGCTTGACCTCGCCGCCACCGACCTCACCGGCTTACTCGACGCCAAGGCGACGCTGGCCGGTACCATCGATCGCAACAATGCCAATGGACGTCTTCATGTTGCCAAACAGGCGGATGGCGGATGGCGGCTCGATGATCTCGATCTGCGCATAGGTTCGGTTGCCGCCCGCGGCGCTGTCGCGCTGGATGCAGCGCATCTGGTGTCGGGACAATTGACTGCAGCGGCCGGCAATCTCGACGACCTGTCACCGCTATTTATGGCCAAGCTGGCTGGTGCCTTCGATGCCAATCTGAATTTCAGCACCGAGGCCGGCGCGCAGCATGCCCGGATTGCATTGCGTGGTCAGGGCCTCAAACATGCGAACGATGCCATCGGCAAGATCGATGTGCAGGCGGCATTGCGCGACATCTGGCAGCGTCCGCTCGTGCAGGGCGACATCGCCGTCGACAGCGCCGCCATCGCAGGCGAGGTGTTTCCGAGCATGCGTGTGGCGTCGCGTACGACCACATCTGGCAGTGACATCACGCTGAAAGTGAATGGCCGTCGCATCGGCGCCGATCTACGTGCCATGCTGGTGCCGGCCGGCGACATCCGCCTTGATCTCTCGGCGCTCACGGCGCGTTATGAAAGCAGCCGAATTGCGCTGGCGCGGCCGGCGTCATTCACGCTGCGTGGCTCGACCGTCGATATCAGGGATTTTGCGCTGGCGCTGGATCGCGGTGTGCTGAGTGTGAACGGCTCGGCCGGCGAGACCCTCGATCTCGCGCTTTCGGCGAGGGCCGTGCCGCTCGCGATCGCCAATGCCGTGGCGCCGCAGCTCGGTCTCGCGGGTACGCTCGATGCGCAGGCGCGTGTGACCGGTACGGCGCAAGCGCCGAGTGGCGACTGGCGCGTCGCCATCAATGGCCTCGCGGCGGCGCAGACACGCGAATTCGCGCTGGCACCGATGGGCATTCGAGCCAGTGGTCGGCTGAGCGATGGGCTGACCACGCTGGATGCGCAGGTGAGCGCACCGCGTCTTGGCCAGTTGCACGCTGTCGGCAAAGTCCCGCTGCAGCGCGGCAGTCTCGATCTTTCCGTAAAAGGCGCGCTCGATCTTGCCGCAGCCAACGGCCATCTCGCTCCTCAGGGCCGGCGCTTGGCGGGGCGGTCGGACATCGACCTGCGCGTCACCGGCGCGTTCGAGAAGCCGAAGCTCAATGGTGCAGTCACGCTGTCTGGCGGCACTTTCGACGATGTCGAACTCGGGACCAAGCTCACCGGCGTCGCTGCGCGGATCGCAGCGCGCAATGATGATATGGTGATCGAACGTTTTACCGCGACCAGCGCCAATGGCGGCAGCCTCAATGCCAGCGGCAATATCCGCATCGATCCGGATGCGGGATTGCCTGGCTCGATCCAGATCACCGGCCGCGACATGCTGCTGGCATCGAACGCGATCATGAAGATGCGCGCCAGTCCGAACCTGCGCATTGCCGGTCCGTTGATGCGCGATCCGCGGGTCACCGGACGCATCGATATCGATGGTCTCGACATCAATGTCCCGGAACGGCTGCCGTCCACGCTGAAGCCGTTGGCCGGCACGCGCCACATCGATGCGCCCGAACATGTACGTCAGGCGATCGAGAAAGAAGAGAAGGCGCGCAAACGGACCAAGCGCGCGCCGCCCTTCGATGCGGCACTCGATCTCACCATTGCTGCGCCGAACCGGATCTTTGTCCGTGGCCGTGGTATTGACGCCGAACTCGGCGGCGACATGCGGCTGACCGGGCGGCTGGCATCGCCGGTCACCATCGGCGCCTTCGAGATGCGGCGCGGAAAATTGCAAGTAGCGGGCACCCGCCTCGATTTCAGCCGCGGCCGTGCGACGTTCAGCGGCGAGGTCACGCCGGAACTCGATTTCGTTGCGCAGACCCAGGCGGGTGACGTCACCGCGCAGATCGCGGTCAGCGGCATCGCCTCGGCACCGACATTTACGTTCAGCTCGTCGCCCGATCTGCCGCAGGACGAGGTGCTGTCCCGCATCATGTTCTCGAAGGCATCGGGCGGTTTGTCGCCATTCCAGGCGGTGCAGCTCGCGCAGATGGTGGCGCAGTTCTCCGGCGACGGCGGGCCGGACACGATGGAGCGGCTGCGTCGTTCGCTTGGCGTCGATGCGCTGGATATTTCTGCGGGCGGTGCCAGTGGCCCCAGCGTCGGCGCCGCGCGGGCTATCAACAGCCGAGTCAGCGTCGGCGTGAAAGGCGCGGCAGCGGCGAAGGACTCTGCCGTCACGTTCGATATCGATCTTACCCGCCGCCTGCGCTTGCAGGGCGAAGCATCGGGTGCCGGTGCTACGTCGATCGGGATCGGGACCGAGATCGAATACTAGGCGAGGGGCCGCCATGTCTATCGCGCCCTTCTCATCCTCGCTTGATTGCTGATAGCCATCTGCTGTTGTGTTTGGCATGTTCGCTCTCGGCTCGATCGAGCCTTCGAGCAAATAGTTCGCGTCACAGAAAATCAAAGCGCCGCAGAGCGTGCCGTCTTCAATGATCGCAGGGAGTTTCCAATGTCAGGTCCGCTACATGGTGTTCGGGTTGTCGATCTCACCACGATGTTGTCCGGTCCCTGTGCTGCGCAAACCCTGGCGGAAATGGGCGCCGACGTCACCAAGGTCGAAACACCCGAAGGCGACAATCTGCGCAATATCGGTCAGTCGCGCAGCGGCGGGATGGGGCCGATGCATCTCCACGCCAATCGCGGCAAGCGCAGCGTCGCGCTCGATCTGAAGAGCGAGGACGGACGCAATGCGTTTCTGGCCTTGATCAGGGATGCCGATGTCCTGATCTGCAATGTCAGGACCAAGGCCATGCAGCGGCTGCGTCTCGCTTACCAGGACCTGTGTGAGGTCAATTCATCGCTGATCTATGTGAGCATCGTCGGCTATGGCAGCGGCGGGCCTTACTCCGATAGGCCCGCCTATGACGATCTGATTCAGGCCGCGGTCGGAATACCGTCTCTCGGCGCGTCGCAAGAGGGCGGCGCACGATATGCGCCGATTGCTGTCGCGGATCGCGTCACAGGCATGAATGCGGCCAATGCCGCGCTCGGCGCGCTGTATCACCGCCTCAGGACTGGTGAGGGACAGCATGTGGAAATCGCGATGTTCGAGACCATGGCCTTCATGGTGCTGTCCGACCACATGGGCGGGCGTACGTATGAACCTCAGCTCGGCCCGACGGTGTTCGAGCGGTACGCATCGGTGCGGCGACCGTTCACGACATCGGACGGCGTGGTCTGTCTGCTGCTCGTGACCGACAAACAATGGAAAGCATTTTTCGGGCTCGTCGATCGTAGTAATGTGCTAGAGGATGAACGCTTCTCCACCGTGTCCGGACGCACGCACAATACGACGGCGCTTTATCAGATCGTTGCCGAACTTGTTGCGACACGAACCACCGACTGGTGGATGCAGGAATTGGAGCGCGTCGATATTCCAGCCGTGCCGCTGGCGACGATCGATAGCCTGATCGACGATCCGCATTTGAAGGCTGTCGGCTTCTTCGACGAGATTGAACATCCGAGCGAAGGACCCATCAGGGCGATGAGATCGACAGGTCGCTGGTCGAAATCGCAGCCAGCGCCGGAACGTCCAGCTCCGCGTTTAGGTGAGCATAACGCGCATGTTCTTAAGGATAGGGGGGCGTCGGTCACCTAAATCCGGGCGCCCGGCTATTATGGCCGTGTCAACTGCATGTGATCTTCTTCATCGTGTGATTAGTGACGAAGCCATAGCCGCATGTGTCACAGGTCCAGAGGTAGCTCACGACGTTGTCGGCGAGGAAGGCTGAGGACTCTGCGGCGATCATGCTGTCGGCGCAGACAGGGCAGGTCGGGAGATCCGCGCGAGGCGCTGTGCCCGGCGCATTCTGATGGGACGTCTTGGTCGTGCGGATTTCAGCAGCAGCTGCCATCGTGACCTCCTTCACCATCTGATTTGACCTGCGGTTAGACTATCCTGATTTGATGGACCACAACTGATTTGTTTGACCCCATCGCAACACAAATGCGTTGATCTGGTGATATTCCGATCGCGCTTTTGCGATGCAGCGGCGAACGAAGTTGTGCATTGCGGGGTGCTGTGACGCAGTGCCACGCTTGTATGATCTAGCACTGGAATCTGCACGTTGTGTTACCCGCCTGACCGGGCGCGACGATGCGTCCATGGCAGCACTCAGGATACGGCCGTGATCGTCTTACCGGCTGGCAATTGCGCGGACCTTGTCCTAGCTGTTGAGCAGCATCACGCTTTGTAAGGATTCGCAGTCATGGCCCAGCCACCGCGCCGCCCCAAAGACGCCCGTAGCGAGGCGGAGGCGGCATTCAAGAAGGCGACCGCCCCCGTGGTCGAGGCGCCGGCGAAGAAGGCAGCCGTCCCCGGCGTTCGCGAGCTGGTGTCGCTGCGGATCGATCAGGACGTACTGGAACATTTTCAGGACGGCGGCCCCGGTTGGCAAGACCGCATCAATGATGCGCTGCGGAAGGCCGCGGGCAAGTAATTCCGCGGCCGTTCGCGCTTATCGGTTCAGGAAGCCGCCGACAACGCCGCCAATGAACCGGCCAGGCAAAGCAGGGTCCACGGCCGGCGCAGGCGCTCCCTGGCGTCTGGCGACCGGGGGCGGTGCTTCATCATAGGTTTGCTGCACCTGGCGGCGCACCGGCTTCGGCGCAGGTGCCGGTTCTTCGGCCAGGGTGACGGGCTCGGCCAGCAGCGCCGTGTGCTGCGCCTTGTTGAGATAGCCTGACGTCGGGTAGCCGCGCGCTGCCTGCCAGCGGGTGATCACACTGCGGGTTCCGGCGTCGAATGTGCCGGTCGCCTTGGTATCGAAACCGAGGCCATTGAGACGGCGCTGCACGTCGCGACGCTTGGCCGGATTGAGGCCGACCTTGTCCTCGGTGAGCTGACTGGCAGGTTCGGTGTAGACAGCCTTGTCAGCACCCGGCCCCGCCGTGCGCGGCGCGGTCGCGGCTTCCTGAAGCGCCGCGATGCGGGCGAGGGCGAGCGGCTTGAACTGCCCGTTCGGATACATGGTGATATAGGCGTTGAGCTCCTCAGGACGATTGGTGTCCTTGATCGAACGCCAGAACTCAAGTTCGACATCCGAGCCTGCCACAGCCGTCGCCGGCATGGTGGCGGTCGGGCTCGCAGCCGCGACTTGCACCTGGGTCTGGACGTCGGGATTCAGATAGACCGCACCGATGAGGTTGGTGTGGCCCCAGGGCAGCTGGCCCCTGTTGGTCTCGTCCTGCACCTGCGCGCGGACCTTGGTCATGGCCTGCTGGATCTCAGCACCCGGCGCCGTGATGTTGGTCAGCAGCGCACGCGTGAACGGGCTATTGCCGCCGCTCTTGCCGTCGAGCGCGGTCTGACCAGGGCTCGTCGCAAAGGCGATCAGTGTGCCTTCGCCGGATTTCATCTCGGCAAGACCGGACGACACTGCAACGCTGCGGGTCGCGGAACCGCTGGAGCGGATTTTGGCTGCGAATGGATTGTCGCGGCAGGCGTCGAGGAACACCAGCTTGACCTTGGCATCGCCCATGGTCTGCTCAAGCGTCATTTCGACATTGATGGCAGCGCCGAGCTTCACGTCCATCTCCGATTTCAGATTGGCATCGACCGGCAGAAGGTAATTGATGTTGTTCACTGAGATGCCGTGACCGGCATAGAAGAACAGCGCGACATCAGCGCCCTGTGCCTTGCGCCCGAATTCAAGCAAGCGCTCGGTCATGCCGTCGCGTGTGAGATTGGACCCCTCGATCACCTCGAAGCCCACATTGCGCAGCGTGCTGGCCATCGCCTTGGCATCGATGGGCGGGTTCGGCAGCGGATCGACATTCTTGTAGGCGCCGTTGCCGACGACGAATGCAACGCGCTTATCGGCGAGCGCTGCAGTGGCGCTGAACATGACGGACAGCGCTGATAAAGCGAATACGAGCTGGCGCACGGCAAATCTCCCCATCGAATCCGGTTCGGCGACCGACTGACGGCGAGGAAAATAGCAATTCAATACGCAGGCCAAAATGTCGGGACGCGCACTGCGGGAATAAAATCGAAAAGGGAACTCAGGTGCTCATGCGCGCAGGTACAGGTGCAGGGCTACGCAGGTTAAGCGTATTGCCAGCCAGGATGAGTGCGGCGCCCAGCAGCGTAAACATGTCGAGCTGTTCAGAGTATAGTAACCATCCGATCGCGGCACTGAGCGGAACGCGGAGGAAGTCCATTGGAACTACCACCGTCGCATCGGCATAGAGCATCGCGCGGGCCATGCAGAAGTGCGAGAAGGTGCCGCAGAAGCCGACGACGACCAGCCAGAACCACACATAGGCCGACGGCCATTGCCACACGGTGATCGCAGGAATGACGCCCGCGACCGATTGCACGACGATCATCCAGAAGATGATTTTCAGCGCGCTATCAGTCCTTGTCAGCGACTTGATGAGCGTGATCGAGATACCAAATCCGAAGGCTGAAGCGAGCGAAATCAGCTGGCCATAATTGATCTCGCCCGTGGTCGGTCGAACGATGACGACGACGCCGATCAGGCCGAGCACGATGGCGGTGATCTTCCAGACGGTCATGCGCTCGCCGAGAAAAAGCGCGGCCATGATCGCGATCCAGATCGGCATCGTGAATTCGATCGAGACGAGCTGGCTGAGCGGGATCAGGGTCAGCGCATAGAACCAGCCGATTTGCGACGCATAATGCACGAGGTTGCGCGATAGATGCGCAATCGGCCGTGCAGTCCCCATGGTGCCGAAGCCGCCATTCAGCAGGATGATCGGCGTCAGGAAAACGAAGCCGAACAGCGAGCGGATTTCCATGACCTGAAAGACGTTGAGATCGCGCAGCGTCTCGCGCCCGCCGATGGCGACGAACAGCATGAGCAACAGCCAGCCGGACATCCATATTGCGGCACGCAGTTTCGACGGAGGATAAGCGGTCATGGACGCGGGCGTTTTCCTGCACGGCGTCGCCGTTTTGGTCAGCGATGGCCTTTCCCGCAGGCTGTATCGGCGGGATCTTCGCTTGGCAATGGACGGATTTGCAGCGGCAGCGATGCGAAACAACGAGGTGACTGAGCGAGCGCATTGCACTGCAAACGAAAACCCCGGCCGCGTGGGCGACCGGGGTTTTAAAAATCAGATGAGCTGACGAGTTTAGCTGCGGCTCAGGGTGATGTTGACGCCCTTGAATTGGCCGTCGGACGATATCGACACGGCCTGCTTGTTGCCCGTGGTCGTCAGCGTCAGCTTGGCATCGAATCCCGGTGCCGAGACATTCACATTGAATTTGCCGGCGCTGGACGTGCCAGACAACTCGCCGCTGACATTGCGGGTGGTCTCCGACCATTGGCCCGACAGCGCGTTGCCCTTGGCCTGCACATTGCTCTTCAGTTCGAACTTGTAGCTGTCGCTGGCGCACAGAAGAGCCTGGTTCAGACCACTACCATCACCCGATACGGCGTAAGTCGCCTTGCAGCGGATGCGCTCCTTGGAGCCGTCGTCGAGTGAGATATTGCCGCTGCCGGACCACACACCCGCCATCCCTTCAAAAGGCGCGGACTGGGCGAAGGCCGCGATTGACGGCACCGCAAGGGCGGCGGCGACAACAGCGGTCCGAGCGAGAGCGCGTGGCGAGATCGAGACGACGTTCATTCGAGCATTTCCTGACTGCGGTTTATTGACGAGAAGCTTCCCAGCGCCCGCTGCAGGGGACGCCGTTCGAGGCGCCATTCCATTTGCCGGAGCCGGCATTTCCAGTGAGCTGACCGTTGGCGAAGGCCGGCCCGATGGCAACGCGGACGACGCCCGATGTCGCAATCTTGCCGGAGACGTCAGCGCCGGGTGCAGAGACGCGGCCTTCGGTCACCGTCAACGGATAGCTCGCCGTGCGGTCACAGCTGCCAGATTGCGTGAAAATGGTGACGTTCCAAAGACCATCATAGGGATGCTGGGCGAACGCAGGGGCAGTGGTGGCAAGCGTGGCACCGGCCAGCAAGGAGACGGACAGGAACACGCGCATGCGGTCGAAACGCATTGAATCAAATCCTCGATGTTGTGATGGGCTGCGTTATTGGATCTTAATGTGTCCAAAGTTTGTGCGGTGCGCAGTGAGCCCATAACACCTATGCGCTGCAACGCACACTCCCCAGGATCGTTCCCGGGGAACGTGCGATATTTTTGCGAGACCTTGCGCGATTAGCTGAGCTTGGGCGCTTTGGTCGCGAACTGCTCGTCCTGGTAAGTGGCCGGCAAGCTCTTGTTTGCAATGGCATAATCGACGACTTCGCCGAGCAGCTTGTAGCCAAGCGGGGCGAGGGCGCGTTCCCACAGCTCGCGGGCAGTCTCGCCCTTTTTCACAAAACAAAATTCCTGGGCTGCGATGGCGCCGCCATCCATGACGTCGGCCAGATGGTAAATGGTGCCGCCGGCGATCGGGTCGCCTTCTTTGATGGTCCATTCCACCGCGGCGATTCCCCGATGACGGGGCAGCAATGACGGGTGATAGCCGATGCCTCCGAGCTTGGCCTTGTCCAGCGCGTCCTGGCCGATGCGGGCATGGCTATGAGCGGTAATGATCAGATCGGTGCCGTCAGCGATCTCGGCAGCCACCACGAGCTTCGGATTGGCTTGCACGGTGACCGGGATGCCGGCCGCCTTTGCCGCCGCGGCCAGGCGATCTTCCGCATCGGCAACGACGACGCTGATGATCTCGACCTTGTGGGTTTTCAGCATGTCGAGCGTGGTGACGCCGAAGTGGCGGGAGCCGACGAGGGTGATGCGCATGGATAAGGTCCGGTAATCAGAGGCGGGATTGTTTGCCACGGTCTTGGCAGGCTTTCCGGCATCAACGCAAGATCAATATCTGGGCCATCTAAAGCGGGGCCTCAGATGCTGCTTTGGCCATGGCTGACAGCGAAACTGTGATTCGCGGCTCCATTAGAAGGCCGCGTTTCGCGGAGGGCGCCTTCTGTTGTGTTTTCGCCAGTGCGAAGTTGCTCTTGTGTTCTCGCCGAATTCACGTCCATGAATGCTAGGCGGCGGAAAAAGAGGTTATTCCCGTTCCTAAATCTATTCTAATTCGGTCTCGTTGCTTACGCCGCATCAATTACCTAGTCAGGCCTCCAATCCTATAATTGGGGGGCGTCGTGACCATCAATCAGAAATACAAGAACCGTCTGTTCGTCGGTGCTGCCACAAGCGTTTTTGCGCTGTGCCTGAGCGGAGCGGGGACTTCGCCGGTGAATGCGCAGAGCGCGCAGACGAATGTGCTGCCGCCCGTGTCGGTGGACGCGCCTCAGCAGCGCACCCGGGCAACTCGCACCGTGCGTACGCGCACGACGTCTCAGCGTGCGACACGCGTTGCGCCCCGACAGGTGAACGAACAGCCGGCACCGACAGCGCCAACCACTACGATGGGCTCGACCCGTACCATCGGCACCCCGGCGCCAGCCTATGCGGGCGGCCAGGTCGCTACCGGCGGAACGCTCGGTCTGCTCGGCAGCACCAGTGTGATGAATACGCCGTTCAGCACCACCAACTATACGTCGCAGCTCATCGAGAACCAGCAGGCTCGTACCGCCGCGGATACTCTGATCAATGATGCGTCGGTTCGCATGACCACTGGCGCCAACGGTTATGACGATACGTTCATGATCCGTGGCTTCCAGGTGCAGGGGCAGGACGTCGGCTTCAACGGGCTCTATGGCCTGATTTCGGCCTATCATGTTCCAGCGGAGATCATCGAGCGGATCGAACTGCTGAAGGGGCCGGGCGCGCTGATCAACGGCATCGCGCCGGGCGGCACTGTCGGCGGCGCCATCAACATCGTCAGCAAGCGCGCCACCGAGGAGCCATTCGCGCGTCTGACACCGTTCTTCATGAGCGGTGCCAATTACGGTCTGAAGTTGGAAGCCAGCCGGCGCTATGGCGACAATAAGGAGTGGGGCGTCCGCTTCAACGGCATCGCGCGCAATGGTGAGGCCTCGATCGACGGAGGCAACTGGCGCACTGGCACAGGCGCGCTTTCGCTCGATTATCGGGGCGAGCGTCTGCGCTGGACGATGGATGCCATCTCGCAGAACGATGACACCAAGAATTTCCGCCCGCAGCTGACCATTCAGGGCACGGTGCCCTTTATTCCGGCACCACCCAGCGCCACCAGTAACTGGTATCCGGGCACAATGCTGAAGCAGCGCGACAACACGATTGCATCGGCTCTCGAATATGATGTGACCAACTGGCTCACCGCTTATGCCGGCGTCGGTTATCGTGAAGGCAATCATGAGCAAAACCTCGCCGACTCCCGTGCAGGTGGTCTGGCTGGTGCCGATCAGTTCGGTAATTTCAATGCCTTCAATGCCTATTATGACGCTTACACCAAGACGGTCAGCGGCAATGTCGGCCTGCGGGCGAAGTTCGACACCGGCTTCGTCAACCATTCGGTGAACGTCGCTTTTACGGGCTACAATCAGGAGATGGGCTACGGCTACGTGTCGTCGCTCGCCAGCACGGGCTTTGTGGCGTCGAACATCTACAACCCGTCACCGTTGCCGACACTTCCGGCGGGACGTCCCGCGATGGGCAAGAGCTCTGACACCACGCTGACCAGCGTCGCAATTTCGGACACGTTGTCGTTCCTGAATGACAGGGTATTGTTCACCGTCGGCGCGCGTCACCAGATGGTGAAGCAGGACAGCTTCAGTCTGACGTCCGGCGCGCTCAGTGGTAGTTACGACGCCGCTGCGACCACGCCGCTCGCCGGCATCGTGATCAAGCCGCTTCAGAATGTCTCGCTGTATGCGAATTATGCTGAAGGATTGTCGCAGGGACAGGTCGTCGGGCCGACCTACACCAACGTCGGTGCGGTTCTTGCGCCTTACAAGTCGAAGCAGCAGGAAGCTGGCGTGAAGGTCGATTGGGGCACAATCACCACGACGGCTGCCGTATTCCAGATCACGCGTCCGAGCGCGGTCACCACGGCGACCGGTGCACTTGCTTACGATGGCGAACAGCGTAACCGCGGTGTGGAGTTGAACGCTTACGGCCTGATCTTGCCTGGCCTGCGCGGCATGGCGAGTGCTACATTCCTGAAGCCTGAGCTGACCAATCCGACTGATCCGACGCAGCGTGGTAACGATGCAGCCGGCGTGCCTGACAAGACATTCTCGGCCGGTCTCGACTGGGATGTGCCTGGCGTGCAAGGCTTTGCGCTCAATGGCCGCGTGATCTACACGGCGGGCTCTTATCTCACCACCGCTAATCTGCTCAAGTATCCGGACTGGACCCGTGTTGATATCGGCGCGCGTTACACGACCACAGCGCTTACCGGAAAACCTGTCACATTCCGCGCAAATATCGAGAATGTTGGCGGCGCAAACTACTGGCTCACGACGGGCACCTTCGTGACAGTCGGTTCGCCGCGGACCTACATCCTTTCGGCCGCGTTCGATTTCTGATCGAGCATAGCTGCACAGGAACCAATATCATCCGGCGCGTGTGATGTCGTAAATCGATGTCACTCGCGCCGAATTGCTTGGACATAGGATGCAATCGAGGTTCGTCATGAAGAAGCTTTCTCTCGCTATCATCGCCATGCTCGGCGAAGTCACCTCTGCCCACGCGCACCAGATCTGGATCGAACAGGCGGATGGCGAGAATGCCGTGGTGCGCTTTGGCGAGTTTGGCGAAAATCTTCGTGAGGCGTCGCCGGGATTGCTGGACAAATTTGCCAAGGTGACCAGCACGCTCATCGCATCCAAGGGCGAGCAGAAATCGGACGCGACCAAGACGGCGAACGGTTTCACACTGCCGTTTAAGGCTGCAGCGGGCGACAGCATCGTGGCCGAAGATGCGAGCTATCCTCTCTTTCAGACCAAGCAGCAGGATAAGCAGATCACCGGCTGGTACTACCCCGCGGCGCGCTTGATCACCGGTTTTGCCGCACAGAAGCCGAAGCTGGTGCTCGACCTCGTGCCAACCGGGCAGGACGGCGAATTCAAGCTCTTCTTCAAGGATCAGCCCAAGGCCAAGACCAAGGTCACGCTGGTCACGCAATCCGGCTGGTCCAAGGAAGCCAACACCGACGAGCAGGGCATCGTGACGTTCGACCTGCCCTGGAAGGGCACCTATGTAGCCGAAGTCAGCTTCAATGATCGCGCCGTTGGGGAGCGCGCGGGCGCGAATGGCGTCGAGAAATATGATGGCGTCAGCTACGCCACCACCGTGACCTATGTGAATGCCAACGGCCTGTCACCGCTTCCAGCGGGCCCGGCGGCGACGCCTTCGCCGGCAAAATGAGCGTCTACGTTCATCGGCTCCTGGCGACCGGCCCGCTCGTCTCGCGCATCGCCGCCGCATTGGCCGGTGGCTATGCGCTGGCAGCGCTGAGCAGCGTCGCCGTGCTCGCTTTGCCGATGAACAAGGTCCAGGCCGTGATCGCGGGCCAGCTCGGAAGCTTCCTCGTTTATGCCGGTGCGGTGATCTGGGTATTTGCCGTGCGCAGCGCGCTGAAGGCGTGGACGGGTCTGATCATTGCCGCGGTGCCCTTGGGGCTGGCGGCGTGGTCCGTGACCTGACGAGGTCTGGTTCATGACAACCGAAAGCGATCAGGACAGTGCTGGCCGCGGCATCCGGCAAAGCATGTCGGACTTGCATACCTGGGTGGGCCTGCTGCTCGGCTGGGTGCTCTATGCAATGTTCCTGACTGGCACGGTGTCCTATTTCAAGGACGAGCTGTCGCAATGGGCGCGGCCTGAGCTGTCGCGGCTCGCCGAACGTCCCGATCCAGCCCTGGTGGCGCAACGCGTCGCGGGTTCGTTCGACAAGATTGCACCGGGCACGTCGCAATGGAGTGTTCGTCTACCCGACGACCGCAACAACAGCGCCTATGCATTCTGGCGCACGGCGCCACGTGAACCAGGCCAGCGCGGTTTCGCCGACGGCCATTTCGATCCCGCGACGGGCGAACGCGTGGCGTCACGCGATACGCTAGGCGGCGAATTCTTCTACCGCTTCCATTTCCAGTTCCATTACATGCCGGTGCTGTGGGGCAGGTGGCTGGCCGGCATCGCGGCGATGTTCATGCTCGTCGCCATCATCAGCGGCGTGATCACCCACAAGAAGATCTTCGTCGATTTCTTCACGTTCCGTTGGGGCAAGGGCCAGCGTTCGTGGCTGGACGCCCATAACGCGCTGTCGGTGTTCGGCCTGCCGTTCCACGCCATGATCACTTACACCGGCCTGGTCACGCTGATGGCGCTGTACATGCCGTGGGGCGGGCAGGTGGCGATCAAGTCGCCGGCCGAGCGCCAGCAGTTGCAGGCGGAGCTCAGCGCGTTCACCCAGCTGGGCAAGCCCACGGGCCAGAGGGTGCCGCTTGCCTCCGTCGAAAACATGGTGCGACAGGCGCAGGAGCGCTGGGGTCACGACAATGTCGGTCGCGTCAATGTCTCGCTTCCCGGCGACGCCGCAGCGCGCGTGGTGGTGACGCGCGGTGATCCCGGCCGCGTCTCCATGAGCCCGCAATATCTGGAATTCGAAGGCACCACCGGAAAGCTGCTGTCGGTTCGTGATCAGGTCGGCGGCGCGGCCGAGACTCGCGGCGTGCTCTATGCGCTGCATCTCGGACGCTTCAGCGACACCGTCACGCGCTGGCTGTATTTCCTCGTGAGTTTCACGGGCACGGCGATGGTCGGCACCGGCCTCGTGATGTGGACGGTGAAGCGGCGCCAGAAGCTGCCCGATCCGCAGCGTCCGTATTTCGGTTTTCGCCTCGTCGAGCGGCTGAACATTGCGAGCATCGCCGGCCTGTCCATCGCCATGACGGCATTCATGTGGGGCAACCGCCTGCTGCCGACCACGCTGGCCGGCCGCTCCAATTGGGAAGTCGATCTGTTCTTCATCGTATGGGCGGCGACGCTGCTGCATGCGGTGCTGCGGCCGGCCAAGGCGGCCTGGGTCGAGCAGCTATGGGCAGCGGCGGCGCTGCTGGCCTTGCTGCCGGTTTTGAATGCCGTGACCACGCAGCGTCCGCTCTGGCATAGCCTTGCGCAGGGCGACTGGATCTTCGCCGGCATCGATCTGATGTGCTGGGTGCTGGCCGCGCTGCATGTGGCTCTCGCGCTGCGCACCGCGCGACATCGGGTGAAGGCACCAGCCAAGCGCAAGGCGGCGCGTCCGTCCGCGATGGTTGTCGCGTCTGGCGAGGCAGCCGAATGAGCCATCTGTTCGCTTTCGTGCTCAGCCTTGCCGGCTTCGCCGCACTGGCCAGCGCCACACACCGCCAGCAGCGCGATCTGTTCGGTAGGGTTCTGGGACCTGCCAGAACGCGCATGCTGCGTCTTGTCGGCTCTGTCGCGTTGCTGGGCGCACTAGGCGTGCTCGCAGCTCAACATGGCTGGGGCCTCGGCCTCGTCATGTTCAGCGGCCATACGAGCCTGGCTGCTGGTGTCGTCGTGTGTGGGCTGATCGGCTATGCGCGGATGCAAGGTCCGAAGCTGCGGCACCAGTAGGCGGACCGGTCAATCCGTTCAGCTATTCAAAGAGTTGATGGTGGGCGGGATGGGGATCGAACCCATGACCAGTCGATTAAAAGTCGAATGCTCTACCGCTGAGCTACCCGCCCGAAAGATGCCGTTTCAGTGAGGCTTGCCGGAGATACCGGCCCCAAAAGGGCGCGGAGAGCCGGTCGGCCACGGCCGCGATGGTGGCTGCAATGCAGCGTATCGCGTTGACCGGCTGTGTAAAAGGCGGGCCCGCCGGGGTCAAGGGCGAGCCTGCGGATTGTGGACATGAACTGGCGCGGCGAACCGGGTCAGCGCGCCTCACGCTGGGCTTCCGGCCGGGCCATGTCGAGCTGGGGCATCTGCACCGGGCGGAAACCGATCAGCTCTGCGGTACGGATCGTGGTGTCGGTCCACCATTTGAACTGGTTGGCGCGGGAATTCTCCAGAATCGCGATGGCGACCGCCGACAGGAACGGCAGGCTCTGCAGGATCAGCACCCCGGCGAAGATGTAGATTTCGGTGACCTGCTTGTCGTTATTGGCAAACACCAGTACGCCAGCGCTGATCCAGAGCAGCACGCCGATCACCGCCTCCCAGAACGCCTGGAATTCGATCGAACTGCGCGACTTGCCACCCTTCGACGTCACGGTGAAGGGCAGGTGGTCCTTGATGAGGCCGTCCGCCACCGCGCGCGATACGGTCCATTGCACCGACATGGCGGCAATCATGGCGCCCAGCATCTGCCACAGGCCGATCTTCACGCGCAGGCGGTAGAGAATCAGGAAATGCGCGAGCGAGATCACGAAGGATGCGATAATCGGCAGCGTCAGGATCGTGTCGGGAATCGAGATGTCGGCGAAGGCGATGATCGGCACCCAGATGATGTTCAGGATCGCCACCACGACGCCGAGACTTTCGGCCCCTAACCAGTTCAGCCAGCCGATGCCGAATTCGCGCTTCTGGTCCTGCGACATGCGGCTGGCGCCCGGCAGGAAGCGGCGCCAGTGCTTCTTGATGATCTGGAAGCCGCCATAGGCCCAGCGATGGCGCTGTTTGCGGAACGCTTCATAGGTGTCCGGCAGCACGCCATAGCCATAGCGCTCGCGGGTGTAATGCGTCAGCCAGCCATGCTGCATGATGGCGAGGCCGAGATCGGAATCCTCGCAGATGGTGTCGCCGGCCCAGCCGCCCGCCATGTCCATTGCCTCGCGGCGGATGAGGCACATGGTGCCATGGACGATGATGGCATTGGCCTCGTTGCGTTGGACCATGCCGATGTCGAAGAAGCCGGCATATTCACCGTTCATGATGTAGTGCATCAGCGACGTGTCTTCGTCGCGGTGATCCTGCGGGGCCTGGACAAGGCCGACGCGGGGATCGTTGAAGGCGGGGACCAGCGCCTTGAGCCAGTTCGGCGTCACCACATAGTCGGCGTCGATGATGCCGATCACCTCGGCGTCCGCTGCGGTGCGGTCCATGGCGATGCGCAGCGCACCGGCCTTGAAACCCTGCACCTTCTCGGCATTGATGAAAATGAAGCGCTCGCCGAGTGTGCGGCAGTGATCCTGGATCGGCTGCCAATAGGCGGGATCCGGGGTGTTGTTGATGATCACCACGCATTCGAAATTCGGGTAGTCGAGCGCCGCCACTGCATCCAGCGTCAGCTTCAGCATCTCCGGCTGTTCGCGATAGGCCGGGATGTGGATCGATACTTTGGGATATTTCTGTTCGGCCTCGGCCGCAGCGAGCAATGCGGCGCTGCGCTCGGGCGTCAGCAGGCGCAGCGGCTTCTGGCCGAAGGCGATGGCTGCGATCTCCTCGATGCGCGCCAGCGCGATGAGGATCAGCGGGATCAGCAGGATGCAGCCGAGGGTGAGGGCGAAAGCCGAGCCCCAGACAAAATAATGCGTCTGCTGATAGGCGAAGATGTGCGCCGCCCATGCGCCGACAGCGTTGGCCGCAACCGACAGCACGAAGGCCTGCATCATCGTCGGCGCCACGATCTGCAGGATCGGCAGCGACAGCAGGATGCCGACCAGCAATGCGAGGCCGGCATTCTTCCAATAGGCCGGGTTCACGATCGGGCCGGTCCAGGCAAATTTCGGCTCGCGATTGGCATCAAGCATGCCCCAATAAGGACCGACGCCGCCTTCGAAGAATTTCCAGGGCTGATCGATGGCTTCGACGATATTGTAGTCCATGCCGATGGCTTCAGCGCGGGTGACGAAGTTCCGGATCACCACAGCCTGCTTGAACGGACCGGGCTCGGCGCGGCGCAGATTGTAGCCCTGGCTCGGCCAGCCGAATTCGGCGACCACGATGCGCTTGCCGGGGAAGGTGTCGCGCAGCAGTCCGTAGATGTAGACGGCCTGATCGACCGCCTGGGTGTCCTCGAAGTTTTCCCAATAGGGCAGGATGTGCGCGGCGATAAAATCGACCGAGGACGCGAGCTGCGGATTGTCGCGCCAGATGTTCCAGATTTCACCCGTCGTGACAGGCACGCTGACCTGACGTTTCACCTTGCGGATATATTCGATGAGGTCGTCGATCTTGAGTTCATCGCGATACAGCGTTTCGTTGCCGACGACGACGCCGATGACATTCGAGTTTTTCTTGGCGAGATCGACGGCGGAGACGATCTCGCGCTCGTTGCGGTCGGCATTCTTGTCGATCCAGACGCCGAGCGTGACCTTGAGGCCGAATTCGTTGGCGATCGCCGGCACGATTTCGACGCCGCCGGTAGACGAATAGAGACGGATAGCCCGCGTTATCGTGGCGAGCTTCTTGAGATCGGCGCGGACCTTGTCGACGGTCGGGATATTATCGACGTCCGGATGCGCTGTGCCTTCGAACGGGGCGTAGGACAGGCTGGGAATCATGCCCTTGAAGTCGGGCGCATCCTGCTTCTCGCGGAGAAGCGCCCAAAGACCGGCATGAACGGCAGTCACAAGAAGAATAACGGCGACGACAGCGCGCATCGCGTCCAAACCATAACGGGGCGAAGCTAGGCCGGGCAGCGGACCTGTCCCCGAGGTCCGGCCAATGGCGACGGGCAGTAAAATCTGCCGCGGAAATCAACAACTCAACTGCCGCCATGGCGTTTTGAGGGCGGCAGGTCGTGTAAACGCGAACACGCGCACTACCGTGGCGGCAGTGCGCGCGAAGCGCGATTGTTACTTCGGCGCTTCGGCCGGCTTGGCGTCCGGCTTCGCCTCGGGCTGCGGCGCGGCCGGTGCAGCGGGAGCTGCAGGCGCGGGCGTCGGAGGCTGGGTCAGCGCGGCCGGCTGCGGCGTCGCGTTCGGATTGATCCAGCAGGCATGGACGTGGCGGTTCAGGCTGTCGGCGACCTTCGGATCGATGGCCGGGCCGAACTTCACCAGGCAGCGGAACGTCGCCTGCACATGGCCGCCTGGGCAGCCGAAACGGTCATAGAGGTCGAGATGGCGGAAGGCGGTGTCGAGATCGTCGCGCCACATCAGCACGACGACGCGGCGGCCGAGCCAGACACATTCGGGATTACCAGCGGGGCCATTGATCGCCTGAGTCGCCTCAACGAATTCGTCGGCGCGCTTCTGGCCCTCACGGGCCACCTCGGCGGGGGTGGGGCCACTGGTCGCAGCCTTCTGCTCCTGGGCGAGAACGGTGCTGACCGGTGCAATGACAGCGCTCGCACCGAGCAGGAAAGCGAAGGCCGGCGTGGCCAGACGACGCAGAACCACAGATTGGAACCCGAACACCAGTCGACCCATAAAGTCCCCGATAAAGTTGGCAGTCAGCCCTCTGACATCGTTGCCAGATGACGTGCAAATGGGTCCCCATTGCGGCGAAGACCTCAAGTGAATCCCATGACGGGT
The DNA here is from genome assembly GCF_044336785.1 of Tardiphaga sp. GTDB lineage: Bacteria > Pseudomonadota > Alphaproteobacteria > Rhizobiales > Xanthobacteraceae > Tardiphaga. Next base: position 18,724 of record NZ_JBIIOT010000024.1, read on the forward strand.
ATTTTCAATTTTGTCCAGAACGTCCGAAGTTCGTCTCATTTCCATGGCGTGAGGGGAGGACAGTCACCGGATCGCTATTGTCCCGCACTTGGCAGATCGGCGGCGACAAGCTAATCGACGGACGTCTTTTGGAGGACGGAACCAATTTCCTACCGCACGCCGCTGGCGCTTCTCCTAATCTCACTCGGTACGATCGCAGCGGTGTGGTGGTGGCTTGCCACGCCGATCGCCCTCGTGCGTGCCCCGATCGATCCTGCCGACAAGCTGGAATGCGTGTCCTACGCGCCGTTCCGCGGCGAGCAGACGCCGCTGAATTCGACCGCGATCATCCCGGCCGAGCAGATCGCTGCCGACATGGCGCAGCTCGCCCAGATCTCGAAATGCGTCCGCACCTATTCCATCGATAACGGTCTGGACCAGGTGCCGGAACTGGCGGGCAAAGTCGGGCTCAAGGTGCTGCAGGGCGTCTGGCTGGGCAGCAACCGTTTGAAGAACCTGGCCCAGATCGCCGGCGTGGTCGATCTGACCAAGCGCTATCCGAATGTCATCACTGGCGTGGTGGTCGGCAACGAGGTGCTGCTGCGCGGCGAAATGACTGCGGCCGATCTGGTCGGCAATATTCGCTCGGTGAAGGCGCAGGTCGGTCGGATGCCGGTGACCTATGCCGATGTCTGGGAGTTCTGGCTGAAGAATCGCGAACTCTATGACGCCGTGGATTTCGTGACGATCCACATTCTCCCGTATTGGGAGGACATCCCGATCCGAGCCAAACATGCGGCGTCACATGTCGATTCGATCCGCAAGCGTGTCGCCGTGGCGTTCCCCGGCAAGGAGATCCTGATCGGTGAGACCGGTTGGCCGAGCGCTGGCCGCATGCGCGATGGCGCACTGCCGTCCCGTGACAACCAGGCCCGGGTGGTGTCGGAAATTCTCGATCTCGCCAAGCGTGAAGGTTTCCGCGTCAATCTGATCGAAGCCTATGACCAGCCATGGAAGCGTGATCTGGAAGGCACCGTAGGCGGCTATTGGGGCCTGTACGATGCCGATGCGCGCGCGCTGAAATATCCGGCCGGCGTGCCGATCAGCAATTACCCGGCCTGGAAGCTGCATATGGGTCTCGGTCTCGGCCTCAGCGTGCTGGTGTTCCTGACCGGCATGCTGACCTTACGCCGCAAGCCGTGGACGCCGCGCTTTTCGGCCTGGCTGACGGTGGCGGTCTCGGCGACCGTTGCCGGTGCCTTGCTCGGCGTCGCCGTCGACAAGCTGCTCTATGAAAGTTATGGCACCGGCCGCTGGATCCAGTGGGGCGCTTTGCTCGCTGCCGCCGTGCTGTCGCCGCTACTTTGCGCCTATGCGACCATGTCGGGCCGCTCCTTGCCGACCTTCCTGGAGCTGCTAGGGCCGCGTCCGTATCAGAACCGCAGCTTCACCACGGTTTTGCTCGGGCTGATTTTGATCGTGACGGCGCTAATCGCGGCGCAAACTGCGCTCGGCTTCGTTTTCGATCCCCGTTATCGGGACTTCCCGTTCGCGGCCCTGACCATGGCGGTGGTGCCGTTCGCCGGCCTAATGACGGTGAACCGGCGCGCCGAGGGAACTCGGCCGATCGCCGAAGCCACCTTTGCTGGTCTGCTGGTGGCCTCACTGGTCTATATCGGCTTCAACGAGGGGCCGGATAACTGGCAGTCGCTGTGGACCTGCGCGATCTATCTACTGTTCGCGATCACGCTGTGGCGGGCGCGGGCCGCGCAAATCCAAGGATAAGCAGGCCGATCGCGATGCCCGACAGGGCAATGTTGTAAAGCACGATGCCAAGACCGGCGGCGATGACGGCGCCGGTGATCAGCACGATCGAGGGGCGCAGCAGGTTGAGCAGCGCGATCACGATCGCTGCGATGCCGAAGACCGAATTCTTGAACAGATAGGTCGCCACCAGCCGGCTCTTGCACAGCATGGTCTGGGAGCCCGCGTCGCAGGCGAGTGCGACCGCGGACATTTCGACGGCCATGTAGCGCAGGTAGACGGCATAGCCGACGGCCGCGAAACCGACGACAAGCAACCATTGGACTTCGTAAGGGCTGAGGCGGAACGGATCTTTTTTCATGGTCCTGACTATGCTGCGGTTCGGGCTTGGGGACAAGCCGGTAAGCCTTCGCACTACGATGTTCAGCTAGAAATTACTTGAGCTATTGGTCCTAAGCGGTTCTTGCGAAGAAAGATTTCTATTCCCGACTGAAACCCAGGAGGTTAGACAGCGAGGGCGCCGGCTTGGGCGCTTGGGCCTGCGCTTCCTCGACCGGCTTGGGCGGTGGCAGCTCCGATCGCTCTTCAGGCTTCGGTACGGGAGCCGGCTCCGGCTTCGGCGCGGTGCGGCGTTGTTGCGGCGGGCGCGGTGGCTTCGGGGCTGGTTGCACAGCTGCGGTCGGTCGATGTGCCGGCGCGACCTCATCCTTGAGAGCCAGGCGCTGGCCGTCGAACACTGAGGTCTCGCAACTGCGCTTGCTCTCTGCCAGAGTGGCGCAAAGGCGGGCGGCGGCAGCGGCGTCGGTCAGCGGGCCCGCCACCAGGCGAAGCTGCATGCCGAGACCATTGCTGCGTTCCCGCACCACGATAATGGGGCGCAGGCCATTCAAGGCAGGTGTCTTGGACAGGCCACGCCAAAGCGCGCGCAGGCCGTCGATGGAATTGGCCGTGCCGATATCAATCCCAAATTCGGTCCGCGCCACGAGGGTCGCCACTTCAACCGGGGCCGGGATGGTAGCGGCCATCTGGAGAGGAACAGGCTCGGGCGCTTTCTTTGCGGCAGTCTGAGATTCCACCACCGATGCGGTTGGTTCCGGGTCCGTCTTCTCTTCCAACGTTGGCGCTGCGGGATCGGCCGCGCGCGTCAAGGCCGAGGATTCGGGAGATGCTTTTGCTGCCGTGTCGGCGGCGGCGCTGGCGAGTGGCTTTGTCGGCATCGTCGGCAGATCAGGCGCCGTGACGGCGGACTTCGACTCGGTTGTTGTCGAGGGGGACGGTGCTGGCTGGGTCGCGGGTGCTGCGATCTGCGGGGCGGGTTCGCGTGGAGCAAGGGCTGGCGAAGTCTGCCGTGTGAGGATCGAGCCTGTGGCCGATTCCAGGCTCTTCTCCATCGACGTCACGCGCGTGAACAGCCGGTCGCGATCTCGGTTGAGCGTATCGATGGCCTGGGACAGGCGGCGGTTCTCCGCCTGCGCCTCTTTGGTCAGGCGCTCAAGCTGTTGCTCTTGACGGTTCAGCGTATCGGTAGCCGTGAACTGATCGCGGCGCAGCTGGATCTCATACTGGCTGGCGAGCACGGAAAGGGAGACCGCGCCGACGGCAGCCACGCCCCAAGACCCCAGTCGCCACATCAGGCGCCGGCTTCCCTTTCTCTCTTCAGCTAGAAATCCCGTCAGCCAGCCGCCTTGCGGCTCTGCTGAGAAGGACTCCGCCCACTGGTCGCGCTTGTCAGCCATCCGACGTCTGCGTCGTCCCGTCGCCCCGAATCACGATCCGACATTATCAGGAAACCGTCGCGAACCTGACGTCGCGAAGCCACGGCGTGAAGGAAAGCGATTTCCGGCGGCGGCGAAAAGCCGCTATGACGTCGGCAAAGCACGAATGAGGATTTTGCGATGACCGGCAGAACCAGTCTTACGATTGTACTCGCGGCCGGCGAGGGCACCCGAATGCGGTCGTCATTGCCGAAAGTGCTGCATCAGGTGGCGAACCAGTCGCTGCTTGCGCATGTTCTGGCGGCGGCGCCCCAAGGGGCAGGCTCTGCGCTCGCAGTGGTCGTCGGGCCGGATCGTGAAGATGTTGCCGCCGAAGCGACGCGCGCGCGCACGGATGCTTTGACATTTGTCCAGCGAGAACGTCTCGGCACGGCTCATGCGGTGCTGGCTGCGAAAGATGCCATTGCCAAGGGCGCTGATGATCTGCTGATTGCGTTCGGCGACACACCGTTGATTTCGGCCGCCACGTTCGAGCGCCTGCGTGCCCCGCTCAGGGATGGTGCGACGCTGGCGGTGCTTGGTTTTCGCGCGCAGGATCCCACGGGCTATGGCCGGTTGCTGGTCGAGGACGGGCAACTGGTCGCCATTCGCGAGCAGGCCGATGCAAGCGAAGCGGAACGCAAGGTCGATCTGTGCAATGCCGGTGTGATGGCGTTTGCAGGCAAAACGGCGCTCGACGTGATCGAAAAGATCGGCAAGGCCAACAGCAAGGGCGAATATTATCTGACGGACGCCGTCGAGATCGTTCGCAGCCTCGGCCTCAAGGCGACCGTCATCGAAACCGACGAAGACGAGGTCCGCGGCATCAACACCAAGGCGCAGCTCGCGGAGGCCGAAGCGATCATGCAGCAGCGCCTGCGCAAGGCGGCGCTCGATGCCGGTGTTACCATCGTTGCGCCGGAGACGGTACATCTCTCCGCCGACACGACTTTCGGTGCCGACGTCATGATCGAGCAATATGTGGTGATCGGACCAGGCGTCAGCATTGCGGATGGCGCTGTCATCCATGCTTTCTCCCATATCGTGCAGGCGGAGATCGGCAAGAAGGTCTCGGTCGGTCCCTATGCGCGCTTGCGGCCGGGCACGTCGCTGGGCGAGGGCGCACGGATCGGCAATTTCGTGGAAACGAAGGCGGCGAAGCTGGCTGCAGGCGTCAAGGTCAACCACCTCACTTATATCGGAGACACCGAGATCGGCGCCGGCGCCAATATCGGTGCGGGAACGATCACCTGCAATTATGACGGCTTCAACAAGGCCAAGACGATCATCGGCGCTGGCGCGTTCGTCGGTTCGAATTCATCCCTGGTGGCGCCAGTGAAAATCGGCAGTGGTGCTTATATCGGATCAGGTTCGGTGATCACCCGCGACGTGCCGGACGATGCGCTCGCAGTGGAGCGTAACGAGGTTGCGACGAAGGATGGCTGGGGCAAACGCTTTCGCGACAAGCATGCCGGACTGAAGAAATCGAAGTGACGATGGCGGGCGGCTGCGGTCAGCCGCCTGGTTTGCCTTTGAAGAACCAGTTACGTCGTGGCGGTGCTTTGATCGGCTCGTCGGGAATGGCGTTTGGCGGAGGCTCGTGGGATGGCGGTGTCACCGTATCGCGCATCGGCGGCGGCCAATGGGCGAGGCGACTGTTGTGCATCTCGATCTGGCGCAGTCTGGTCCCTGCGATGGATCGCGGCTCCCTCGGATTTCGCGGCTCCCACATGACGTCGACTCCATTCCGATCGAAAGTCTTCAGGAAACCTGTTGAGGCTTTGTTAAACGCGACGGACAAAATCGTCGCGCAGACACGTCAACTTGTCTCAATCGGCAATAATTCTTGAGTACCAAGACATTCGCGATTCTCGTTAAGAGGGGTCCAAGCTCGGTTTCGGCTGCTGGAACCGCATTATGATTTTTATTGGGGATCACCTCACGCATGTGCGGCATTGTCGGAATTCTCGGGCGCGGCCCGGTCGCTGAACAGATCGTGGATTCGCTCAAGCGGCTCGAATATCGCGGCTACGATTCTGCCGGCGTTGCGACGCTGGAGAAGGGCGACGTCACGCGTCGTCGCGCCGAGGGCAAGCTGAAGAATCTCGAGGCCAAACTCGGCAAGGAGCCGCTGGCTGGTCATATCGGCATCGGCCACACGCGTTGGGCCACTCACGGCAAGCCAACCGAGGCCAATGCGCATCCGCATGCCGCTGACGGTGTCGCGGTCGTGCATAACGGCATCATCGAGAATTTTCGCGAGCTGCGCATCGAGCTCGAAAAGCAGGGTGCGGTGTTCACCAGCGAGACCGACACCGAAGTCGTCGCTCACCTCGTCAATTCCTTCGTCAAGAAGGGCATCAAGCCGGTTGAGGCCGTGAAGCAGACGCTCCCGCGGCTGAAAGGCGCCTTTGCGCTTGCTTTCGTGTTCAAGGATCACGACGACCTCATGATCGGCGCCCGCAAGGGCTCGCCGCTGGCAGTGGGATTTGGCGACGGCGAGATGTATCTCGGTTCCGATGCCATCGCACTGGCGCCGCTTACCGACGACGTCTGTTATCTCGAAGATGGCGACTGGGTGGTGCTGAACCACAAGGGCTGTGAGATTTTTGACGAGAGCAACAAGCCCGCCAAGCGCGAGGTGCTCAAGTCCGGTGCGTCCGCTTTCATGGTCGACAAGGCGAACTACCGCCATTTCATGGCCAAGGAGATTCACGAGCAGCCGGAAGTCGTCGGCCACACGCTGGCGCGCTATGTCGATATGGCGAGCGAGCGTATTTCGCTGCCGACTGAATTGCCGTTCGACTTCAAGGACGTCCAGCGCATCTCCATTGCTGCCTGCGGCACCGCAAGCCTTGCCGGCTATGTCGCAAAATACTGGTTCGAGCGATTTGCACGGCTGCCCGTCGAGGTCGATGTGGCGTCCGAATTCCGATATCGCGAAGCACCGGTCCGCAAGGGCGATCTGGCGATCTTCATTTCGCAGTCCGGCGAAACCGCCGATACGCTGGCGGCACTGCGCTATGCCAAGGCCGAGGGCATGCATACGCTCGCGGTCGTCAACGTGCCGACCTCGACGATTGCGCGCGAGAGCGAGACCGTGATGCCGACGCTGGCTGGCCCGGAAATCGGTGTCGCCTCCACCAAGGCGTTCACTTGCCAGTTGATGACGCTGGCCGCGCTTGCCGTCGCTGCCGGCAAGGCACGCGGCGAGCTATCCGACGTGGATGAGGCCAAACTGGTTCATGGGCTGGTCGAGATCCCGCGGCTGATGAGCGAAGCGCTGACGCATGAGCACGAGATTGAAAAGCTCGCGCGCGACATCGCCAAGTCGAAAGACGTCCTCTATCTCGGCCGCGGCACCAGCTATCCGCTGGCGATGGAAGGTGCGCTGAAGCTGAAGGAAATCTCCTACATCCACGCTGAAGGCTACGCCGCCGGTGAACTCAAGCATGGCCCGATCGCATTGATCGACGAAAAGATGCCAGTCGTCGTGATTGCGCCCTATGACCGGGTGTTCGACAAGACCGTGTCCAACATGCAGGAAGTGGCGGCGCGCGGCGGCCGCATCATCCTGATGACCGACGCCAAGGGCGCCGAGGAGGCCACCGTGGACTCCATGGTCACCATCGTGATGCCTGACATGGCTGCGGCCTTCACGCCGCTGGTCTATGCGGTGCCGGTGCAACTGCTCGCTTATCACACGGCCGTGGTCATGGGGACGGATGTGGACCAGCCGCGCAACTTGGCGAAATCGGTTACGGTGGAGTAGGCCGGATTGTCGCAGGTCTTGCGCCGCAGGCTCGGACCGCGATGATTTCAAAGGCTTGTGTTCCACTTTGGGGCGATCCTGACGGGATCGTCCAAAAGGTGTCTTTCCCCGTACTGGCAAAATCCTGCTAGGATACCCATCCAAGGGATGCCGGCGCAGTCGCGCGTCGCCCATGACTTCTGACGCCGAGATTTTGATGCAGCCCACCGAACTGCCGCCCACGCCGCCTTTGGGCGAACTGCCGCCCGACGCCCCACGGGGCTTCATGGCGCGCATTCGCAATTATTTCCTGACCGGCCTGATCGTGGCCGGACCGATTGCGATCACCTTCTATCTGACCTGGTGGTTCGTCACCTGGGTCGATGGTCTGGTGCGGCCGTTGGTGCCGGAAGCCTATCGGCCCGAGCAGTGGCTGCCTTACGGCATTCCCGGCTCCGGCCTGGTCGTCGCCTTCGTGGCGCTGACCTTGCTCGGATTTCTCACCGCCAATCTCATCGGTCGCTCCCTCGTCGATCTCGGCGAAAACCTGCTTGGCCGCATGCCGGTGGTGCGGGCGATCTATCGTGGTCTCAAGCAGGTGTTCGAGACGCTGTTCTCGGGCAATGGTTCGAGCTTCCGCAAAGTCGGGATGGTGGAGTTTCCGTCGCCCGGCATGTGGTCACTGGTACTGATCTCGCAGCCGCCAAGCGTCGAGGTGGCCGACAAGCTGCCGGGCGAGGAGGAGCATATCTCCGTGTTCCTGCCTTGCGCGCCGAACCCGACCACCGGCTTCTTCTTCTATGTCCCGAAGAGCAAGTTGATCGAGATCGACATGTCGGCGGAGGCCGCGGCCACACTGATCATGTCGGCAGGCGTGGTGCAGCCTGGCTCCGATCCGCAGAAAAAGATCGCGGCATTGGCGGAGATGGCGAAAAAGTCCCGCGTGGCCAATGTGACGAAGCAACCGGCGAAGGTCGATTAGACGCTCGGTATGCGCGGTTTCAAGACATCGACGCTGGTCTGGGCGATCTTTGTCGTCAGCGTTCTGGTGACGGCTATCACCGAACTGCGCATCGCCGGCCATGGCCATCCGTGGCTTTCGGTCTGGATTGCCTATGCTGCGTTCTTCGTGAGCATCGCGTGTTCTGGGTTGGGATTCTCGACTCCGGAGCGGCCGTGGTGGATCGCAAATGCTGCGGCGAGTGTGCTCGCTATGACGTATATCGGATCTCCGACGATTCCTAGCGCATGCTGGACATTTGGACGTGCGTTGTTTGCGCGGATCACGGCCTAGAGCTACCCCGCGCCGAGCAGCGAAATCGCTTCATCACGCTCATACAGATAAAGGAGGCAACGCAGCGCCTCGCCGCGTTTGCCTGTCAATTTTGGATTATCTTGCAGGATCCGCTGCGCTTCGTCGCGCGCCTGCGTGATCAGCTGCGCATGAACCTCGTGGCGCGCGATGCGATAGCCGGGCAGGCCACTTTGCCGTGTTCCCAGCACGTCGCCTTCCCCGCGCAACTTCAGATCCTCCTCGGCAATCCGAAAGCCGTCGGTCGAATCCTTGATCACGGTAAGGCGCTTCTTGGCGATCTCGCCAAGCGGTTCGCGATACAGCAACAGGCAGGTCGAGGCCTCCGAGCCGCGACCGATGCGGCCCCGTAGCTGATGCAATTGCGCGAGGCCAAAACGCTCGGCATTCTCGATCACCATGATGGTGGCTGCGGGGACATCGACGCCGACCTCGACCACCGTGGTCGCCACGAGGATCTGTGTCTCGCCGGCGGCGAAGCGCGCCATTGCGGCGTCTTTCTCCGGCCCACGCATGCGGCCATGGACGAGGCCGACCCTGTCGCCGAAACGTTGTTGCAGGCTTTCGAAACGCTCTTCCGCATTGGTGAGCTTGGGGCCATCCATTTCGGATTCTTCAACCAGCGGCACGATCCAGTAAATCAGCTTGCCTTGATCAACCGCGCGGCCGACACCGTCGATGATCTCGCGAATCCGGCTTGCCGAAAAGGTGCGTGTCTCGATCGGCTGGCGGCCCGCCGGCTTTTCGCGCAGCTCCGAGATGTCCATATCGCCGAAATAGGTCAGCACCAGCGTGCGCGGGATCGGTGTCGCCGACAGCACGAGTACATCCACTGCGGATCCCTTGTTGGTGAGCGCCAAGCGCTCACGGACGCCGAAGCGATGCTGTTCATCGACGACGGCAAGCGCGAGGGATTTGAAGATCACGTCGTCCTGGATCAGCGCGTGGGTGCCGACGAGGAAGTCGATCTCGCCAGCCTCCAGTCGCGCCAGAATATCCTTGCGTTCACGGCCCTTTTCTCGGCCCGTGAGGATGGCGACGGTGAGGCCGGCGCGTTCGGCGAGGGGCGCGATGGTCTTGACGTGCTGGCGCGCGAGAATTTCAGTGGGCGCCATCAGCGCGGTCTGCTTGCCGACCTCGGCCACCGCCGCAGCGGCCAGTAAAGCCACCACCGTCTTACCCGAGCCGACATCGCCTTGCAGCAGGCGAAGCATGCGGACTGGTTGCGTGAGATCGTCGGCAATCGCGGCGGATGCCTGCTGTTGCGATGGCGTCAGTGCATAGGGCAGGGCGTCGATAATCTTCCGGCGCAGGGCGCCGTCGCCGGCATTGCGATCGCCGGCCGGCCGCCGGAGTTGCGCGCGCACCAGCGCCAGGGCGAGTTGGCCGGCGAGCAACTCGTCATAGGCAAGGCGTGACCAGAACGGGCCGTCCGGCAGGATGTCCGTCAATTCCTGCGGGACATGCACACGCTGAAGCGCATCGGCAAAGGACGGAAACTTGCAGCGGCGAATGACATCGGCGCCGATCCATTCCGGCAAATCCGGCAGTTTTGTCAGTGCCTGCGCGATCGCCTTGCGCAGCGCCGTGATCGCGAGGCCCTGTGTGAGTGGATAGACCGCATCAATGCCGGTGAGCTTTGCAAAACCTTCCTCATCCACCACGCGGTCAGGATGGGTCATCTGCAGCATGCCGTCGAATAATTGCGTGGTGCCGGAGACGTAGCGCTTCTCGCCCTCGGGCAGCAGTTTTTCGATCTGGCCGGGATAGGTGCGGAAATAGGTCAGGATCACCGTGCCGGTATCGTCGACGCAATAGACGAGATGCGGTGCGCGCGAACGGCCGGGTGGCGGCGGGCGATGGCGTTCGACGATGACCTCCAGCGTCACCATGGCGCCGATCTCGGCCTCGTTGATTTTCGGCCGCTGGCGGCGGTCGATTAAGCTGGCGGGCAGATGCAAAAGCAGATCGACGATGCGCGGGGTCTCGTCGCGGCCGAGCAGGAAGCGGAACAGTTTTTCCTGTTTCGGGCCGATCCCGGTCATGGCTGTGATCGGCGCGAACAGCGAATTGAGCACTTCAGGGCGCATCGGACGACTCATGGAACGGCAGAATTCGCCGGATACCGCCAGACTTGAAGGCATTTTGGAGCGAAAGCAATCCGCGCAGGCCCCCATTGCGTGCGTGAGGTGCTGACAACGCAACGCGTGGTCGCTATATGCACCCAGCCCGGCCTGTCCGGGCTTTTGGCGTTTGACTTCACGCGTTAGGGAACGGACGGATGACGGGAACGACACGATCAAGCAACGGCTTGGATGATCGCCGCAAGCGGCTGTTGTATCGCTGCTGGCATCGCGGCACGCGCGAGATGGACCTCATCCTCGGCCGCTTCGCCGACGCAGAGATCGGGATTCTTGCCGACCTTGAATTGACGCAGCTTGAAGCCCTGATCGCGCTCGAAGATCCCGAGCTTTATCCAGCCTTTGTCGGTGACACGCAGCTGGCGCCGGAATACCACACGCCGCTATTTGCGCGGATCAAAGAGTTCCGCAATCTGGACAAGCCCGTATGAAGTCTCCCGTGGCCTCGCCGGCCTCGCAGCTCCTTCCAGGCAAGGCGCTGACTTTTGCCAATGTGAGCGAAGGTGCCGAAGGCCTGATCGTCGCCGACCTCGCCCGTGCCGTTGCCGCCAAACCGAAGCCGCCGGCGGTGAGCCTTACCGTGGTGTGCCGCGATGGCCCGCGGATGCAGCAGCTGGCACGCGCGCTGGAATTCTTCGCGCCGGACCTGCCGGTGCTCCAGTTCCCGGCTTGGGACTGCCAGCCTTATGACCGTGTCTCGCCGTTTGCCGGTGTTCTCGCACAGCGCATGACCGCGCTGGCACAGTTGTCGCGCCTGACCGGCAGCGACAAGCCGATGATCGTGCTGACGACCGTGAATGCCATCGTGCAGCGGGTGCCGACGCGCGACATCGTTGCTGCGCAGGCGCTGTCGGTGGCGCCGGGCAATGTAGTGCCGATGGACAATATCGTCGCCTGGCTCGAGCATAACGGCTACAACCGCTCCTCGACCGTGCGCGAGCCCGGCGAATATGCCGTGCGCGGCGGCATTCTCGATCTGTTTCCTGCCGGCCTGGAAATGCCCGTGCGGTTCGACTTCTTCGGCGACAGCCTGGAATCCATCCGCACGTTTGACGCAGAGACCCAGCGCACCGAACTGACCATGCGCGGTCTCGATCTCGTTCCGGTCTCCGAATTCCAGCTGGTGACCGAGACCATCCGCCGTTTCCGTATGGGCTATGTCGCCGAATTCGGCGCGCCCGAGCGTGACGACCAGCTCTATGAAGCCGTGAGCGAAGGCCGACGCTATCCCGGCATGGAGCACTGGCTGCCCCTGTGCCATGAAAAGATGGACACGCTGTTCGACTATCTCGAGCGCACAACGATCGTGATGCAGCCGCTGGCGGAAGATGCCGCAAGCGAGCGCTTCAGGCAGATCCAGGATTATTATGAGGCCCGCAAGGACGTCATGGGCATGGCGGGTGGCGGCGCCATCTACAAGCCGCTGCCGCCAGACAGACTCTATCTGACCGAAGACGAATGGAAGCAGCGGCTGCATGGGACGGCTGTGGCGCGTCTGTCGCCCTTTGCAGTACCTGAGGGGACTGCGGGCACTGTCGATGCGGGGGCGCGGCAAGGCCGTGATTTCGCGCCGGAGCGCGCCGATACATCGGTCAATGTGTTCGAGCGTGTCGTTGCGCATATCCAGTCGCTGCAGTCGGTACGCAAGAAAGTGGTCGTCGCATTGTGGAGCGAAGGCTCGCGCGACCGCATGGCGAGCATGCTGAAGGACCACAAGCTGCTCAATCTGCAGATGGTGAATTCCTGGCGCGCCGTGAATGCCGTGCCACGCAACGAGGCTTCGCTGGCGGTGGTCGGCATGGAGTCCGGCTTCGAGACCGACAATGTCGCTGTGATCAGCGAACAGGACATTCTCGGCGACCGCCTCGTGCGTCCGCGCAAGGCGAGCCGCAAGCTCGACAACTTCATCTCGGAAGTCACAAGCCTCTCGGCTGGCGATATCGTCGTCCATGTGGAACACGGCATCGGCCGTTTCGTCGGCCTGCAGACGCTGGAAGTCGGCGGCGCGCCGCATGACTGTCTCGAGCTGCGCTATGCCAATGAGACGAAGCTTTATCTGCCTGTCGAAAACATCGAGCTGCTGTCGCGCTATGGCTCCGACCAGACCAATGTGGAGCTCGACAAGCTTGGCGGCTCCGGCTGGCAGGCGCGTAAGGCCAAGCTCAAGAACCGCATCCAGGAAATCGCCGGCGAGCTGATCAAGATCGCTGCCGAACGCCATCTGCGCGAGACCGAAAAGATCGCGATCCCGCGCGAACAGTATGACGAATTCTGCGCACGGTTTCCTTACGAGGAGACCGAGGATCAGCAGAACGCCATCGACGCGGCGCTGCATGATCTCGAAAGCGGCAAGCCGATGGATCGCCTGATCTGCGGCGATGTCGGCTTCGGCAAGACGGAGGTTGCGATGCGCGCGACCTTCGGCGTGGCCATGGAGGGCAAGCAGGTCGCTGTCGTCGTCCCGACCACGTTGCTGGCGCGTCAGCACGCCAAGAACTTTGCCGAGCGTTTTCGCGGCTTCCCTGTCAATGTCGCGCAGGCCTCGCGCCTGGTGACGCCGAAGGAAATGACGGCAACCAAGAAGGGCCTTGCGGACGGCTCCGTCGACATCGTCGTCGGCACCCATGCGCTGCTTGGCAAGTCCATCAAGTTCAAGGATCTCGGCCTCGTCGTGGTCGACGAGGAGCAGCACTTTGGCGTGACCCACAAGGAGCGCCTCAAGCAGCTGCGCGCGAACGTTCACGTCCTCACGCTGTCCGCGACGCCGATCCCGCGCACGCTGCAGCTTGCGCTCACCGGCGTGCGCGATCTCTCGATCATCGCCTCGGCGCCGGTCGACCGTCTTGCCGTGCGCACCTTCGTCGCGCCGCATGATCCCTTGATGATCCGCGAAGCCCTCCTGCGCGAGCGCTACCGGGGAGGGCAGGCCTTCTATGTGGTGCCGCGCATCGATGACCTCGCCGAAGTGAAGGCATTCCTCGACAAGCATGTCCCGGAAATGAAGGTGGCGGTGGCCCATGGCCAGATGGCGCCCACCGTCATCGAGGACATCATGTCGGCCTTCTATGATGGCAAATACGACATCCTGCTCTCCACGACGATCGTGGAATCCGGTCTCGATATTCCGAATGCCAATACGCTGATCATCCATCGTGCCGACATGTTCGGTCTTGCGCAGCTCTATCAGCTGCGTGGTCGCGTCGGTCGATCGAAGCTGCGTGCCTACGCTCTGTTCACGCTACCGGAAAAGCAGAAGATCACGGGGCAGGCGGAGCGCCGCCTGAAGGTGCTTCAATCGCTGGAAAACCTCGGCGCGGGCTTCCAGCTCGCCTCGCACGACCTCGACATCCGCGGCGCCGGCAATTTGCTTGGCGAAGAGCAGTCCGGCCACATCAAGGAAGTCGGCTTCGAGCTTTACCAATCAATGCTTGAAGAGGCGATCCTGGCGCTCAAGTCGGGCATCTCCGAACCGATCGCCGATCGCTGGTCGCCAAGCATCACGCTCGGCATGCCGGTAATGATCCCAGATGATTTCGTGGCTGATCTGTCGGTACGGCTGTCGCTGTATCGCCGTCTTGCCGACCTCGACAATGACGAGGATATCGAGAGCTTCGCGGCCGAACTGCGCGACCGTTTCGGCGTGCTGCCGGACGAGGTGCGCTATCTGTTCAAGATCGCTGCCATCAAGGCCTATTGCCGCCGTGCCAATGTCGAGAAGGTCGATGCCGGCCCGAAGGGCATGTCGCTGGTGTTCCGCGACAACAGCTTTGCAGAGCCGGAGAAACTGGTGGCATTCATCCGCCGCTACGGCGCCGCCGCCAAGGTCCGTCCCGATATGAAGGTGGTTTTCCTGCAGGAATGGGATACGCCGGAGGACCGCCTCGAAGGTGCGACGGACATCTTGCGCGATCTCGCAAGCCTCGCCGAGAGCGGCAAGAAGGCGGCGTAGCTTGGGCGACAGTTGCGACGTCATTGCGAGGAACTTAGCGATGAAACAATCCACAAGGAACATGTGAAAGCTGCATTGCTTCGCTACGCTCGCAATAACGATAGAAAAACACGAAGTGCCGCCGACATTGCTGTCGGCGGCCCTTTGCTTGATCTGATCCGGTCTTACTTCGGATACTTGAATTCCGGGGCGGCCTTCAGCGCATCCTTCGTGGTGTTCATCGTCGCCACCCACTTGTTGTCCTTGAGGGCGACCTTCACAGATGCGGGCGACACGGCCACGTAGCGCTCACCAACGCCAAGGAAGCCGCCAACCGACAGGATCAGCGCGTCCACCTGATTGTTCTTGATCGCGAGGTCGGTGATCTCGCCGACAGTCTCATTGGCCTGATTGGTGATATTCAGGCCCTTGAGCTTGGACGAGAACATTTCATCTTTTGACACGGTGGAATACTTGGCCTCGGCCGGTGCTGCGCCCGTCGTGGTCGCTGCGGGCGCCGTCGCGGTCTGTGCCAGAACCGGGGTGGCGAGCACGGCAAGCGAAGCGGTGATGATTGCGAATTTTTTCATTGTCGTTGTCTCCGTTTTGGATACCCCGACAATACGAGGCAACGGGCATTGTTCCGTCCATGGCCGAATTGTCATGAAGCCGCGCGCTGCGCCGTTGCATCCTGCAAACGCAGCAGCAGTGATTTCGCGGAATCGTCCGGCGTCATGCCAGTCACTTTCACGCGCGGCTCGTTGCGGGCATCGCGCTTCGGCCCATGCATGGTGTGCTTCATCACCGCGGAGAGGCGCCGCGCGATCATATGCGCATTGCGCGGATCTGTCTCGGCGAACACCACCACGATAGAGCCATCGGCGCAGAGCGTGCCGAAATCGATCTTGCGCATCAGCCGGCTGATAATCCGGGCTGCGTCACGCTGGGCGCGCAGCGAGATGTCCTTGAAGGTGAAGCGTGCGGCCGATAGACCTCCGCCGCGCGTCTGAGTGTGGTAAACTGCCGTCGCCAGGTCGCGATCGAACGCCTCGGGCGTCAGCAACCCGGTGGTCGCATCGATCAGCCCGTCGGAGTCGATAGAGCGCAGCGTCCGGTTTAGCCGTGCTTCGAACGCGTGCTGCCGCATCAGCGGCAGCGCCAGTTTGGCGACGTGGTCGGGATCGCCGATGACGACTTCCAGATTTGCCAGATCGTAATCTTGCGCAAACCCCGGTGACGTGACGATCACCGGAAGGCTGCGGAAGCGCGGATCTTCCGCCAGCACAGTCAGGAACGCATCGAGCACACGCGGCGTGAATCCGTCGCCGATCACGACGCCGTCGAGGTCGCGGGCATTGAGGTGCTTGGCGGCGGCCTCGATGCTCAGGGCACCGACCACGCTGATGTGCTCGCCAAGAGCCACCGACAGCCCGGCATGGCTGCCGCCGCGACCGACCAACATGACCGTCGCATCATCGAGCGGGTCCGGCGCATTGGTGGTGAATGTGTGCAGATTGTCGGCGGTGAGGCGACGCAAAATCGTCGCATGCAAGGCGCGCACGCGCAGCGCATTCCGCAGCCGCGCACCAAGGCGCTCGAACTGCCCGTTTGCGCCCACGATCGGAATGGCGTGTCCGGCCAGCGCTCCTTCCGGATCGACGGCGATCAGTGGGATATAGGGCTGACGTGCGCCGAGCTTGGCGGCGAGTTGCTCGAAAGCGGGCATGTCGGCGGCTGTCGCGCATGCCACCACGGCGGCGGGCTGCACCTGCGCGATTGCTTCGAGCGCCGTGCGCCACGTCGCATCGATCACCGGAAAGATGTAACTGTCGGCCAGGGCTGTCGCAAAGGGCGCAGGTTGCTGATTGGAGATGGCAACGATGGTCGCCTGATCGGACATGCGCGCGAAAACCCTGAAAGGATATAAGTAGGGTCACGCTAGCGTGATGTCGTTAATGCGCGGTCAATGACAAGGATCGAAAACACCCTGAGATTATTGGTGTTTTGGGCGCAGCCGCCCGGGCTACTCCGGTGCGGCGCGATCGCGAAACGCTTCGACCATCAGCGGATTGAGGCCGAGCTCCGTGAGGGCCTCCCGCGCACGGCCGTTGTCACTGGCACGGCCGGCGAGGCGGTAGCCGCTGAGGCGATCGGGAAGCGCCGTGAGCATGGCATTGTCGCCGAGCCGTTTGGCCCATTCGCCGAGGTCGTGTGCCAGGAAGCGGTAGCCGCCCACGGCCATGACGCCGGATGGTGGCGCGGTGATATGCAGCGCGCCGGTCGCCCGATCCAGTCGCGCCTGATAGCCGGTATCCACATAATCGAGCGGCTTGGCAGCGATCAGTCCATTGCTGGCATCGGTCTGGGCCGTATAGGCGAGCACCGGCACCATCGGGCCGCGCAGACCAAGCGTGCCGCGTGGCGTCAGGAGCGTCTCACCGGCAACCGCCGTGCCAGCCGCGGCGCGCGGTGCACCGTGTGGGCCGGACATGATGGTGGTGGGCAGGCCATCGCTCGCGCGGATCGCGCCGAACAGACCGGCTTCGCCGAACAGATAGACGTCGGTGAAGCTTGCTTGTGTCGCCGGCCACGCGGCAGAACTTTCCGCCTGTTCCGGCGCGCGCCACAGGCCGATCACATGTTGCAGCATCGGGGCGCGGTCGAGCAGGCCGCCTTCAGCAAGGCCTTGCGCAAAAGGAGCGGGCGCGATGAGGACGTCGCAGTCGCCATCGACGATCTCACGCTCCAGCACGGCGCTGTCGAACGGATGATGCAGCGACAAGACGCCACCGGATAGCAGCCACGTCACCAGCGACGAGGCGAGATGGCCGAAGGATGTCGGTACCAGCGCCGACATCATGCTGGCGCCTTGCGGCATGCCGCTTTCGAGGAAGACGGCCAGTCCGCCGGAGATCAGGTTGAGATGCGTTCGCAGCACCGCGCGAAACCCGTCGGCAGTGATGTCGAAACTGATGATCGCGGCGCTGCGCGCATCCGGCGCAGGCGGCAGCGGTTCGATGAAGGGGCCGGCCAGGATATGGTCGAGCGGGATCATGCCTTCCGGCAGATCGTCGCCGAAGCCGCCGACATAGCGGATCGAAAAGGCTTCGGCCGCGGCATTCATGACGAGATCGGCGTGGCTGACGCCATCGATCTTGCTCGATGTGACGATCGCGCGGGCGCCGGTGCGGTTGAGTGCCGTCGTGAGATCGTGCTGGCGCCACAGCTGCGGCAGCAGAGCCACAACCAGCCCGGCGCGGTGCGCAGCAAGCACCGTCAGGACAAATTCGATGGTGTTTGGAAGCTGTACGGCGATGACCGAGCCGGGCGGCAGGCCCATTTCGATAAAATGCGCCGTCAGTGCATTTATCTCACGATCCGCTGCGGCAAAGGTGAGGCGCTGCGGCGGCGTCTGCGTGACGCGCATCTTGTCGGCGGGGTCGACAAGGGCCAACGCCTCCGGGTGCCGAAGCAGCGAGCGGCGAAAGAGTCCATCAAGGGTTGGGGAGGTGCTGGGTGAGGTCACGAGATCATTTCCGGTCGGGCGACGGTCGGGCCCACCAAGTTTCCGGCAAAGTGCCGACAAGCGCAATGGTCGAAGGTCGTTCTACCCGATTCCATCGCGCGAGCCATTGTTCGCGCACATTGTACAGAGGGATGGCGTAAGCTCCAGACATCCATGCGCGGTCCAAAGCATGGACGGCAGCGACGAAATCCGGACGTTCACGAGCCTTGAGCATTGCGTCGATCATGGCGTCGATGGCCGGGTCCTTGGCGCCCATGTAATTACGTGTGCCTGGGACATCGGCGGCATCGGAGCCCCAATAGAAAGCCTGCTCGTTACCGGGGGATAAGGAATTGTCCCAGCGGTTCGGCAGCATGTCGAATTCGTAGTTGATGCGGCGCTGGTCGAATTGCACGCCATCGACGGCGCGGATCGTGGCAATGATGCCGGCGCGCTTCAAATCTCGAGCATAGGTCAGTGCAATGCGTTCCTGGTCGCGGGTGGTGACCAGGATTTCGAAGCCGAGCGGCGTTTTGTCCGATGTTTTACGCAGCACGTTTTTGTCGAGCTGATAGCCGGCGTCCTTCAGCAGCGCGAGCGCTGTCCGTAGCGCCGGGCGGTCACGGCCAGAGCCGTCGCTGGCGGGGAGGCGGTAGCTGCCGTCCATGATGTCGGCGGGGATCTGTGCGGCATAGGGATTTAACAGCTCTCGCTCGTCCGCGTCGGCCGGGCGGCCATAGGCGGAGAGTTCGGAGCCGGCAAAGATCCCGCCCGAGCGGGCATAGAGATCGAAGAAGTAGTTGCGATTGATCCATTCGAAATCGAATAGTAACGTGAGCGCACGACGGACGCGGATATCGGCAAAGACAGGCCGGCGCGTGTTAAAGACAAGGAACTCGGATGGTTTCGGCAATCCCGTCGTGATGCTGTCGCGGATCACCTCGCCGGATTTCACCGCGGCAAAATCATAGCCCTCGTGCCAGCGCAGCGGCTCGTTCTCGACCCGGAAATCATAGAGCCCGCGGGTAAAAGCCTCATACATGCCGTTGGCTTCGCGATAATAGTCGAAGCGCACCTCGTCGAAATTCCACACTCCGCGATTGATCGGCAGGTCGCGGCCCCAATAATCGCGATTGCGGGCGAGGGTGACGCTGGCGCCGGGACGGACATGCGTGACCGTATATGGGCCCGAGCCGACCGGCGGTGCCATGCTCGTATCTTCGAACGTCTCGGGATTGACCGCATGTTTCGGCAGGATCGGCATCAGGCCGAGGATCAGCGGCAATTCCCGGTCATTTGCCTCCTTGATATCAAAGCGGATGGTGAGCGGGTCCTGCAATTCGGCCTTTGTGACCTTGCCAAAATACTGCCGGAAATGCGGGCGGCCGCGCTCCTTCAAAAGTTGCCAGGAGAACAGTACGTCGTCGGCGGTGACCGGTTTGCCATCCGCGAACCGCGCGTTGGGGTTGACGCGGAACGTCACGTAGGTGCGGTCATCGTCGGTCTCGACGCTTTCGGCGAGCAGGCCGTACAGCGTGAAGGGCTCGTTCTGGCCGCGGGCGAGCAGGCTCTCCATCACATAGCCGCGCATCTGCTGCACGGCGATGCCGCGCACGATGAACGGGTTGAGACTATCGAACGTGCCGAGCACGCCCCAGACGATCCGGCCTCCCTTGGGGGCATCCGGGTTGACATAAGGCATGTGCGGGAAATCGGCTGGCAGAGCGGGTTGGCCGTGCATGGCAATCGCATAGCGCGGAGCGGAATCGGCGACTGCGCGATCGGTGATGAAGGCAAGCGCAATGAGCGCTGCCAGCAGGCCGCCCATCCGCCTAACCCGCAGCCGTTTAGAGCGATTTGATTCGGTCCGGTTCACAGAGGAAACCTAGCACGGCTGTGGTTTGGCCATGCGTGCCATGCATCAAATCACGCTGTTGCCATTGATCTTTCCGTGTTCCGCTGTATTGAGAGCGGGCAATTGACGCGGGCGGCGGAGCCTGTCACGTAACGGCCGTAATCGGCAGCGAGACACCCGCCAACGGGTGACAATTACGGGTTATGTCAGCGCCGCCTCCGGGATATGAGCGCCTCCGTTCAGAAAGGGTTTTCCGCAATGACTTTCCGTCTCTTGGCTGCGTCGGTGTTGCCGCGCGGACGAGGCTTCGCGCTACTGGCGGCGACGGCCCTGACCGCTGGCGTGATCGGTTCTGACGCGTTCGCTCAGGCTCCAGCGCCCGGCGCGCCCGCGCAGGCTCCGAAGGCCGCTCCGGCTCCCAAGGCCGCCCCGAAGGCCGCTCCCAAGGCGGCTCCGGCCGCGCCAGCCCAGCAGGCTACCCCGCAGCAGCCGCAGGGCGAGCAGCAGCAGGTTCAGCTGATCTACGCGCCGTGGACCAAGTTCTGCCTCAAGGGCCAGGACGCCAATGCCAAGCAGGTCTGCTTCACCGGCAAGGACGGCCGTATCGAGTCGGGCCAGCCCGTCATCGCGGCCGTGATCATCGAGCCGGAAGGCGAGCCGAAGAAGATCCTGCGCGTCACGCTGCCGCTCGGCATGCAGCTCGTGCACGGCACCCGCGTGATCGTCGATCAGAACGCGCCCGCGCAGAGCCCTTACGTGATCTGCTTCCAGAATGGCTGTATGTCGGATTACGAAGTCACGCCGGAACTGCTGGCCAATCTGAAGAAGGGCCAGAACCTGGTCGTGCAGGCGATCAACTCCAACGGCGCACCGCTGACGCTGCCGCTGCCCCTTGCCGAGTTCGCCAAGGCCTATGACGGCCCGCCGACCGATCCGAAGGTGTTCGAAGAAACCCAGAAGAAGCTGCAGGAAGAGCTGCAGAAGCGCGCCGCGGAAGCTCGCGCCAAGCTCGAAGCCCAGCAGCCTGCCGGCGGCGCAGCTCCGGCCAATCCGGCCGCCAAGTAAGCGTCTCGACGAGACAAACGGAAAGGCGCCCGGTTGGGCGCCTTTTTTGGTTTTGGGCGATGTTCTTGCAATTTCGGCCCTCATCCTGAGGAGCGGCCTCTCGGCCGCGTCTCGAAGGATAGCCACAGGCTCAGGAGTCCGGCCTGCTCATGGTTCGAGACGCGCGCCATAGCGCGCTCCTCACCATGAGGGACTGAGTACCAGAGTGAAGTCGTCAGTTCAGCGACTGGTTGCGCTGACGATAGCCGCCGGTCTTGTCGCGGATGAAAATCTCGGCAACCTGCGAATGACGGATCGGCTCGCCGGTCTCGTCGGGGACGAGATTCTGCTCGGAGACATAGGCGATGTATTCGGATTCCGAATTCTCGGCCAGTAGGTGATAGAACGGCTGGTCTTTGTGCGGCCGGACTTCCTCCGGGATAGACTGCCACCATTCTTCGGTGTTGTTGAACACCGGATCAATGTCGAACACGACCCCCCGGAACGAATAGATCCGGTGACGGACGATCTGTCCGATCTGAAATTTGGCGGTCCGCGCTTTGATCATGTTCGGTCGAATAGACCAGGATTGTGGCCGATGCTAGAGGCAAAACGACGGATTTAAGACAGGTGCTGCCAGATACCAATGAGCGGCTCGGGTAGGCGGCCATATGACGTCCACACGCGGCCAAGGGACCTCAGCCACGGCAGATGTGTGCTGCGGAATATGGGAACCTAAGCCTAGACGCGACAACAAAGGGCATGGCGCCGCGCCAGGATAGCCTAGCCGTCCATCCGCAGATCGAGCGCTTCGACGATCTCGGTCCACTGCTTCAGCGAACGCTCGATCTGGGTCTTGAATTCATCCGGCGGCAGATAGGCCGGAACGGTGTCCATCTCGATCAAGCGTTCCTTGGTCAAGGGCTTGTTGGCAGCGACGCGGAAGGCCGCTGCCAGCTTGTCGATGACCGGCTGCGGCGTCTTGGCCGGTGCGAACAGGCCGGCAAAACCGGTGAAGCCGAAATGGTCGGAATAGCCGAGTTCCGTCATGGTCGGCGCGTTCGGCGCGCTGCTGATGCGCTCGCGCGTGCCGGCCACGGCCAGCGCACGCAGCTTGCCGGCGCGCACCATGGAGCCTGCCGCCGCCATCGAATGGAAGCCGCCATCGATGGTGCCGCCAAGCAGGTCCTGCAGCATCGGCGTCTCGCCGCGATAGGCGACATTGACGGCTTTCAGCTTCGCCTCACGGGCAAGCAACATCGCGAAAGCATGCCCATGCGAGCCGGCCGCGTAATTGCCGAGCGACAGATCTTTGCCGCCGGCCCATTCGACGAACTGCTTCAGCGTTGTGATTTCCGCCGGCACTTTCGGCCCAACGCAGAAGGCCAGCGCGGTGTAGCTGAGGCGGCCGATCGGCGCGAAATCTTTGATAGGATCGTAGGTGAAGCGCCGCATCACCACCGGCACCTGAATATGCGTGGTGATCGTGAACAGCAGTTGATGCCCATCGGGCTCGGCCTTGGCGACGGCTTCAGTGCCGATAATGCCGTTACCGCCACCGCGATTGTCGATGATCAGCGTTCCGCCAAGCTCGGGCTGCATGCCTTCATTGGACAGCCGCGCCCAGGTGTCGGTGCCGCCACCGGCAGGATAGGGCACGATGACGCGCACGGGGCGGGACGGATAGGCCGACTGTGCGTGAGCAGCGAGCGGCAGCAGAAGCGGGGCGGCCAGGATGGCACGGCGACTGAGGTGAGCCATTGTGAGCGAATCCTTCTCAAGGTTCTTTATTGTTGTGCAAGGCATGACCTCAACCGGACGCATCACTGCACATCCGGTCGGGTCGGCCGATGGCGACGGCCTAGCGCTTCGGGCGGAGTCTGAGAAGGGTAAAACCCGTCGCATTCGACGATGTGACTACCCGGATGCGTCGGTCGAATGAATGAGTCTTGCAACGTTTGCTTGCCGGATCGCGAGTGATCGTCTCCTTGCGCACAACGGTTATGCATTCCGGAGTGCATGAGCTCAAAATCTTGGACGACGGCAGCATTTGCTCATAAAAGCGGCGCGTCCAGATCGGCGCGGCCCGCACGATGCTCCAGCGTAATCAGCAATGCTTCGGCATCCATCCCCGACTGGAGGCCGACATAACTCGCGGCGTGAACGCAAAAAGATCGAGATGTAAAAGGGGTCTGCGTTACATAACAAGCCTGAGCCATGAGCCGATCTGACGTTCCATCAGCTCATGTGACTGCTTGAATTGTATCGGGAGATGCATCTGGTTCATTCGTCTTTGATCTCGTCACCGCTGTGCCGTGTAGCCTGCAGAACTGGCGCGTCCTGACGAGAATGCTTTCACCCGAAATCAGATGAACTCAGTTACGTAAGGGCTGGCGCCGACCAGGTCAAAGATCGCATTGGCCCAGAGCTAATTGGGATTCAGTGCGTTTTGACGGCGGACTGTTTGGCCGATGTCGCTTCGCCGGCAGCGACAGCAGTATCGACATTCTGCCAGGGGGCCTTGTCCGGCGCGAAGCGGGCGCGGAGGTAGCGGACGAGCGCGGCGGTGGACTGGCCGTCGAGTGATCCGGCAAAAGCCGGCATAGCCATGGTTTCGTCCGGTGTGCCGACCGGCAGCGGGATGCCTTGATGGATCGCTGAGATCACGTTGTTGGGCGTGGTGGCGTGAAGATTGGTGTTGAGGGCCAATGATGCGATCCGGCTGTCGCTTCCGTGGCAGGCGGCACAGGCGCCGTCGAAGATGCGGGCACCGACAGGCTCGCGCAGGCCGGCATTCGGCGCTGCCTTTTCGGATGCGGCGATAACTGCTTCCGGCGTGGCGGAAGCAGCGGTCGTTTCATTGAAGCTGGCGAGATAGGTTGCCATTGCGTGGATATCGGCATCCGGCAGCGGCTGCAGCGACTCGATCACATGCGCCATCGGACCGGCGGCGGAGCCGTGGTCGTACGAGCGGCCCGTGCGCAGATAGTCGTAGAGTGCCTGCTGGGTCCAGCCGATCGGCGACGGTGACGCGGAGGTGAGCGCGTGCGCATCCCAGCCATCTGCAAAACCACCTGCGAGATGCGCGGCACGCTTTGCTTCCGCACCGACGGCGTTGCGTGGCGAATGACAGGCGGAGCAGTGGCCGAGCCCTTCAACCAGTTCGGCGCCACGATTCCATTCCGGCGACCTGCTCGCATCCGCGGGCGCCGGTGAACCCGACAGGAACAACGCGTTCCAGCCGGCCATCAGTGAGCGGATGTTGAACGGGAACTTCAGCTCGGTGCGCGGCGCGACGGTGCTGGATGCGGTCTGCGTCATCAGGAACGCGTAAAGCGCCTGCAGGTCCGGCTCGCTGGCCTTGGCGAAGGATGTGTAGGGATGAGCGGGATAGAGGTGGTGGCCTTCGCGCGACACGCCCTGCCGCATGGCGCGTTCGAATGCCGGATAGCTCCAGTTGCCGATACCGGCCGTGCTGTCCGGCGTGATGTTGCTGGCATATACGGTTCCGAACGGCGTCTCCAAAGCGCGGCCGCCGCCGAACGGCATGCCGTCATTGCCGATATGGCAGACATTGCAGGCGCCGATGGCCGCCGCGAGACGGCCCCGTTCGATCGTCGCTTGCGAATAGGTGTCGGCCGACGGTCGCGCGATCGGTGAGATGGCCGAGGCCCATGGCAGGATCGCGGCACCGGTTGCCAGTGCGCCGGCGAAGGCGCCGGCAAGCGGCCACATCCAGCGTCGCTTTGCCGATGCGACAGGAGGTTCAGCAAGTTCAGGCGGCGGCAGCGGATTGAGCGCAGCGCGCACTTTCTCTGGCGTCAGCGGCAATTCGCGGAAGCGGACACCCGTGGCATCGAAGATCGCATTGGTGATGGCGGCGGCGCTCGGCACCGATGCGGACTCGCCGGCACCGAGCGGCTCCTCGTCCTGACGCGGCACGAGCAGCACGTCGATGTCGGGGACATCAGGAAATTTCAGGATCGGATATGCGCCCCATTCGAGACTGGCGACGCCGGTCTGCGAGAACTGAACCTCTTCCTTCAGCACACGGCTGGTGGATTGGATGATGTTGCCGTGGATCTGATGCTTCACGCCGTCGGGATTGATGACCTGGCCGGTGTCCTGGCCACACACCACGCGGGTGACTGCGATCTCGCCGGTGACTTTGTTGACCGCGACATCGGCGACCCAGGCCGCCCATGCAGCGGCCTTGCCGGGAAACTTGCCGTGGATATAGACGGCGTAAGCGAAGCCGCGGCCGTAAAGGATGTCGCCGCTCGAGCCATGCGAGAACGGTCCTGTATGCGGCTGCCAACCGGCGCGCTCGGCAACAGCCCTGATCAGATCGATCGCGCGCGGATCGGTGAGATATCGCAGCCGGTACTCGATCGGATCGACTTCAGCAGCGACTGCGAGCTCGTCGATGAAGGATTCATGGGCGAATGAATTCGGCATCGCCGACACGCCGCGGAACCACGAGGCGCGCGCGATCGGTGGCATGTCGTGGACCCGGACGCGCATGTTGGAAATCATGTAGGGCGGGATCGCGGTGCGATCGCCCATCTCCGCAACATCCGCAATCGGCGGTACCTTGCCGGTGAGGATCAGCGGCAGGCTCGGCGCGAGGTTCGAGGGATAGCGCGTCTCGAAATCATAGGCGGCCGGGCCGCCTTCGTCATCGAGGGCGCCGCGCACATCGATGACCTGCGCTGCACCTTTCGGCTCCCACGCGTGTTCCTGCTCGCGCGTCAGCTGGACGCGCACCGGCCGCCTGACCGCGCGCGACAGCAGGGCCGCATCGAGCGTGACGTCGTCGGCGCAATTGCGGCCATAGCAGCCGGCCGCTTCCTGTCGCTCGACGACGATGCTGTCCTCGGGTATGTCCATCAGTCTGGCGAGATCGGCACGGACCGGAAACGGGTTTTGCGTGCCGGACCAGACGACAAGATGATCGTCCTGCCAGTCGGCAACCGCGCAGGACGGGCCGATCGAACCATGCATCTGATAAGGCCAGACATAGGAGCGCTCGAATGACGACGTGGATCCTTTCAGCGTCGTCTCGACATCGCCCTTGTCCGTCAGCACGCGCAGGGTGGAGCGGTTGTTGCGCAGGGGCATTTCCGGCGCATTGAGATCCGGAATGATCGGCGGCGCGCGCCATGTCACCTTGAGCGCCTTCATGGCGCGGATCGCATGTTCCTCGCGCTCGCCCACAACGCCGACGAAATCGCCGAGCACGACGACGCCGATCAGGCCCGGAATTCCGGCCACGGACGATTCGTCGACACTGATCAGACTGTGACCAATGTGAGGGCCGGCATCGAAGCCGGCATAGGGCGGGCGCACCACGCGGCCGTGGGCCATGCCGGGTACGCGGACGTCATGCACGTAATGGAAGTCGCCGGTAGCTTTTTGCGGAATGTCGGTGCGGGCCTGTCTCTGGCCGACGATGGTGTAGTCCGCGGTCGGCTTCAGCTTGGCATCGGGATCGAGGGGGAGGCGCAGCGCGCGGCCCTTGATGAGATCGGCAAGGGCGACGAACAGGTTCGCGCTGTCCGCAGCCGGATCCTTGGCCGGGTCGAGGCGAAAGGTGCCGTCTTCGGTGAGGCGCAGCTTGTCGGGCTGCGTGCCGAGACGCTCGGCGGCCTGCGCAAACAGGTATTCGCGCGCAGTGGCCGCGGCGAGACGGAGCGGGACAGCGGTGATCTGGATGGTTTCGCTGGCAATGGTCGCACCCTGATTGGGGGCCGCGGTGGTGGAGCCCAGCACCATGGTGACATTGCCGAACGGAACATGCAGTTCTTCGGCAACGATCTGCGCCAGCGACGTGCGAATGCCGGTGCCGAGATCGACATGGCCGTTGAAAGCCGTGACTGAGCCATCGGGATAGACGGCGATATAGAGTTCGTTGACCTCGGGCGTCTCGCGGTAGACGAGAAGTACATCACCATTGGACCAGTATTCGGAAGCCGGCATATCCTGAGGCGCGGTCACTGGAGCTCCTCTCGGCCGTCGTTCGCTTCGTTCCGGCACATCTCGGCAGCCGAGCGCGCAGCGGCCAGAATCTCCATATGCGTGCCGCAACGGCACAGGTTGTGACGGAGCGCGTTGCGGATGTCGTCCTCACTTGGCGAAGACGTGCGTTTGAGCAGCGCAACGATCGTGATGATCATGCCGTTCAGGCAATAGCCGCATTGAGCTGCCTGGTTCTCGATGAACGCTGTCTGTACGGGGTGAGGCGAGGTGGTGGTACCGAGGCCTTCAAGCGTGGTGACCGATTTTCCCGAAAGCGCGCCGACGGGAACGGTGCAGGAGCGCGCCGCGTGATCATCAATCAGGACTGCACAGGCGCCGCATTCGCCGAGGCCGCAGCCATATTTGGGGCTGTTGAGGCAGAGATCATTGCGGAGGATGTAGAGCAGCGGCGTTTCCGGCTCCGCCGCGATCCGCGTCTCTGCGCCGTTGATGGTCAGATCAATCTCGACCGTGCCGTTCAGCATGCCAACCTCGAAACATCGGCCGGCGCAGAACATTTATACTGGCCGTCAATTATTCCTGCAGCATCTGCCGCAATGTGAAGACTAGTGCCATGCGCTCGCCGGGATTCAGCGAGCCAAAGGTCAATTCGGTGATTTCTGCAGCGCGCGGAATCATCTGATCGAGCATAGTCACACCCGCTGCCGTCAATGCGACGATGACCTTTCTGCCATCCACGGAATCTTTTGCCAACGACACCAGCCGACGGGCCTTCAGTCGTTCGATAATGCCGCGGATCGTTGCCTGATCGACGCCCGTCGCTTTCACCAGTTCGCCTTGCGATTGCGGTCCCTTGTCGCGTAATGCGCACAATGTTGAAAACTGAACGCTGGTCAGTTCGGAATCGCCCGTATTGGCCTGGAAGATTGCGAGATGGCGCTGATACGCCCGGCGCAGCAGAAAGCCGATCTGGTCCGAGAAGACGTAAGCTGAATCCGGTTCGCTGGTGCTGCGATCCGGCGTGGACTCTTGCATTGGTGTTCAGCCTCTCATGTTCGCCATCACTTTCGGATGGATAGGGAGTGGCTAAGGTGTTGGCATGACATGATGCAAGCCTCATTTTGGCGCGTCCAGGAGTTTGAGCCGTCCGACAATGTCATGACCGCCATCGATAATTCCGGCTCGAGATTATCGCGCCGCATCATCCCGTCGTTGGCCGATCTCACGACCAAGCAACATGTAGCGTGTGCGCTATTTATTGACGGCGGCGGACAATTGTCAATCGACGTTGCCTTCTCAAATATTGCGTTAAAATGTTGCGGTACGGCCGTTTTTTACGCAGATGCAGCATAAAAACTGTGCGGACGATCTATTGCACATCGGAAAAAATAGTGTGTACGCTACAAAAATTGATATTGGTCAGTGTCACTGATCAGCACTGGAGCGAAGCCACCGATGTCCAACACCCCTCGCATTGCAATTGTCGGAGCTGGTCTAGGAGGCGCCTGCGCGGCAGTGCTCCTGCAGAAGGCTGGTTTCGAGGTCGATGTGTTCGAGCAGGCGCCCGCCTTCTCGCGACTCGGCGCCGGCATCCATATGGGTCCGAACGTGATGAAGATCTTCCGTCGGATGGGGATCGAGGACGCGGTGGCTCACAAGGGCTCGAAGCCCGATTTCTGGTTCAGCCGTGATGGCAATTCCGGCGACTACATGTCCCGCATCAAGCTCGGCGAATTCGCAGTAAAGGAATATGGCGCACCTTACGTGACCATCCATCGCGGCGACCTGCACGAGTTCCAGATCGCAGCGCTGGGCAATGCGCGTCTCCATTACGACAAGAAGCTGATCGAGTGCCACGATGACGGCAACGGTGTCGATCTGATGTTCGAAGATGGCACGCGTCACCGTGCCGATATTGTCATCGGCGCCGACGGCATCAATTCGAAGCTCCGCGAGCACATGTTCGGTGCCGAAGCGCCGAAGGACACCGGCTGGATCGGGCACCGCGCGCTCATTCGCGGCGACGCATTGAAGAAATATCCGTTCCCGTTCGAGCCCTGCGTGAAATGGTGGACCGCAGACCGTCACATGATGGTCTATTACACCACCGAAGCGCGCGATGAGTATTACTTCGTGAGCGGCGTGCCACATCCGAAGTGGGAATACGACACCGCTTTCGTGCCGTGCAGCCGCGAAGACATGAAGCAGGATTTCGCGGGCTATCACCCGGAAGTCCAGGCGCTGATCGATGTCGCCGAAGACATCACCAAGTGGCCGCTGTTCTATCGTGAGCCGCTGCCGGTCTGGAGCACGGGTCGTATCGTTCTGCTTGGCGATGCTTGCCATCCGATGAAGCCGCATATGGCGCAGGGCGCCGCCATGGCGATCGAAGACGGCGCGATGCTGGCGCGCTGTCTCGAAGAAACCGGACTGTCGGATTTCGGCACCGCCTTCACGCTGTATGAAGCCAATCGTCGTGAGCGGGCGTCGCGGGTGCAGTCGGTCTCCAACGCCAATACCTGGCTGCGTACGCAGGAAGATCCGGCCTGGGTGTTCGGCTATGACATTTTTGAACATCCGCTGCGCGACGGGACTGCCGCGTGAGCCGCATGCGTCAATCCGGCTTCAACGTTGCTGCCAATGGCATTCGGCAGCACGTCTTGCGCTATGGGCATAGCGCGCAGCCGCTGGTGATCATTCCGGGCATCACCAGTCCGGCGATCACCTGGGAGTTCGTGGCTGAGGCGCTGGCGCAGAACTTCGACACCTATGTCGTCGATGTGCGCGGGCGCGGACTGTCATCGGCCGGGCCGGAACTCGACTACGGCGTCGATGCGATGGCCGACGATCTCGTGGCGCTGCTGGACGCGCTGAAGCTGGAGAACGCCATTGTCCTCGGCCATTCCATGGGCGCGCGCATCGCGGCACGTGCGGCGAGCAAGCAGCCGGCCCGCATGGCGCATCTTGTCCTTGTCGATCCGCCGGTCTCGGGGCCGGGGCGTCGCGCCTATCCATCGAAGCTGCCATGGTACACCGACTCGATCGCGCAGGCGACGACCGGAATGGATGCCGAAGCCATGCGTGCGTTCTGTCCGACCTGGACCGATGAGCAGCTCGCGCTGCGCGCCGAATGGCTGCATACCTGCTTCGCACCGGCAATCGTGAAGGCGTTCAACGACTTTCACGAGACCTCGTTTCACGACGACGTGCCTGGCCTCAAACTGCCTGCTGCACTGATGGTTGCGGGGAAGGGGGGCGTGATCCAGTCCGAAGACATCGCTGAGCTGTCGTCGCTCAATAACAAGCTCCAGATCGTTCACGTGCCAGATGCCGGCCACATGATCCCGTGGGATGACTTGCAGGGTTTCATCAGCGCTGTCGACAGCATCCTTGGGACTTCCCTTCGAAAGACATTGTCATGACGTTCAAGACATTCCGCATCGGCCAGATCGTTCCCAGCTCCAACATCACGATGGAGACGGAAATTCCTGCGATGCTGACCGCGCGCCAGCTCATCCGTCCCGAGCGCTTCACGTTCCATTCGGCACGCATGCGCATGAAGCACGTGACCAAGGAAGAACTCGCCGCCATGGACGGCCAGTCCGATCGCTGCGCGCTCGAACTGTCCGATGCCCGCGTCGACGTGCTCGGCTATGCCTGCCTGGTCGCCATCATGTCGATGGGCCATGGCTATCACCGCGAAAGCCAGGCGCGGCTTCAGAAGGTGACGGCGGAAAACGGTGCGCCTGCGCCGGTGGTCACCAGTGCCGGTGCACTGGTGGAAGCGCTGGGCGTGATCGGTGCCAAGCGCATCGCCGTGGTGGCGCCTTACATGAAGCCGCTCACGAAGATGGTGATCGACTATATCGAAGCCGAGCGCATCACTGTGGTGACGCATCGTGCGCTCGAAATTTCCGACAATCTGAAGGTCGCAGCGCATGACCCGGCAAAATTGCCGGGCATCGTGGCGGAGCTCGATACATCGAATGTCGATGCCATCGTGCTGTCCGCCTGCGTGCAGATGCCGTCGCTGGCCAGTGTCGCCAAGGTCGAGGCCATGACCGGCAAGCCGACACTGACGGCTGCGGTCGCCACCACCTATCAGATGCTGAAGGCGCTCGATCTGGAACCGGTCGTGCCCGGTGCCGGTTGCCTTCTCTCTGGCGCCTATTGAGGCCATCATGACCGTGTCCGCGTCGCAGAACTACGAAGGTGTCTGGGGCAATCGCATCGGCTTCGGCAAGCGTCCCGCTGTCATCGTCGTCGATTTCATGAAGGCCTATACCACGCCGGGCGCGCCACTCTTCGCGCCGGGCGTTGTCGAGGCCGTCGCTCAGACGCCGACGCTTCTGAACGCGGCGCGTCGCAATGGCGTGCCGGTGATCCACACCAACATCCTGTATTTCGCGAAAGATGCCGCAGATGGCGGGATCTGGGTCAAGAAATCGCCTGTCATGGCTGCGATGGTGGGCGGCAATCCGCTCGCCGAGTTCTGCGACGGCGTTGCACCCGAGGCAGGTGAACTCGTCATCACCAAGCAATATGCGAGCGCGTTTTTCGGCACCAGTCTTGCACCGACACTGCACGCGCAGGGTATCGACACCGTTGTACTCGCCGGTTGTTCGACCAGCGGATGCATCCGGGCCACCGCGGTGGATGCCGTTCAATACGGTTTCCGCACCATCGTGGTGCGGGACTGTGTCGGGGATCGCCACAGCGAACCGCATGAGGCAAATCTGTTCGACATCGACGCGAAATATGGCGACGTCATCGGTCTGTCAGAGACTGTGACGCGTCTCACCGAAGCCGCCGCCAACTAACATCAATCTCCGGGTCCTCGAGCCCCATCAAGTGAGGAATGAGAATGGATCAGTTCAGCTTCACGGAAATCTGCCTGCAGCAGCTCAAGATGTCAGGTGTTCACGAGGGTGAGAAACTCATCGTCCTGACCCAGGGCAATGATCGCCTGGACTATGCCGATGCCTTCATGGCGGCAGGCCAGCGCCTCGGCGCCAAGATGTATCACATGCGTTTGCCATCGGTGCCGCCGATCGGCGCCTGGGCCGTCGGCCAGACCGGACTCGCGGCGATGCCGGAAGCCGTCGAGGCGCTCAAGGCCGCCGACATGCTGATCGACTGCATCTTCCTGCTGTTCAGCCCTGAGCAGATGGCGATCCAGGCGTCCGGCACGCGCATCCTCACCGCCGTGGAGCCGCCGGAATTGCTGGCGCGCATGATGCCGACCAAGGAACTGCGCGAGCGCGTCGAGATCGGCGCGGAGCTGCTCGAAAAGGCGAAGGTGATGCGCATCACCTCGCCATTTGGCACCGACGTGACCTACAAGCTCAACACCTATCCGACCATTGCGGAATATGCCTGCACCGACAAGCCGGGGCGCTGGGATCACTGGCCGTCGGGCTTCGTCTTCACCGGTGGTGACGATGACGGTGTCGATGGCACATTCGTGGTGGGACCGGGCGACATCCTGCTGCCGCAGAACATCTATGTGCGCGAGCCGATCACCTACACGATCGAAAAGGGATGGGTCACCGATATCCGCGGCGGACTCGAGGCGGAACTGGTGAAGTCCTACATGTCTGCCTTCAACGATCCGCGCGGCATGGGCATGAGCCATGTCGGCTGGGGTCTCAATCAGAATGCCAAGTGGCATGCGATGGTGCCGGGTGAATTCCCCGGTGGCATGGGCATGGAGCCGCGCTCGTTCTACGGCAATGTGATGTTCTCGACCGGCCCGAACAACGAACTCGGCGGCCCCAACGACACCGCCTGCCATCTCGACATTCCGCTGCGTGGTTGCTCGCTCTTCCTAGATGACGAGCCGATCGTGCTCAACGGCGATATCGCCGTGAAAGAAATGCAGGTCGCTCGCTGACCTGATCCGTAGACCCGCACGCCAGATGTCATCTGGCATGCGGGTCAGGGCGGCCGAAACCGCTGCAATCGTCTGAACCAACCGACCTGCGGGGAGAAATCCGCCCGCCGGAACAATCTCTGATTGCCTTAAGGGTACTCAGTTATTTTACATAGAGGTATCTATCGTGTCCCAACCATTGATTACGATCGAAGAGGGCATCCGCCAGGCGGGTGTCGGATTCTTTCAGCGTAAATTGTTCGTCATCTTCAGCCTCGTCTGGGCTGCGGATGCGATGCAGGTGCTGGCTATTGGCTTCAGTGCGCCATCGATCGCAAAGAGCTTTGGCATCACCGTTCCGCAGGCCCTGCAGACCGGCACGCTGTTCTTTGTCGGCATGCTGATCGGCGCTTTCGTGTTTGGTCGCCTGGCCGATCGTTACGGGCGTCGCCCCATTCTTCTCAGCGCCGTTCTGATCGATGCGATCTTCGGTGTCGCTTCGGCTTTCTCTCCGAGCTTCGAATGGCTGCTGCTGGCGCGGCTGCTGACCGGCATCGGTGTCGGCGGCACGTTGCCGGTGGACTATGCCATGATGGCCGAGTTTCTGCCATCGGACCGTCGTGGGCGTTGGCTGGTCTGGCTGGAGTCGCTGTGGGCCGTCGGCACCGTGGCGCTGGCGATACTTGCGCTGTTTGCGGGAACGCAGGGCGGCGATGCATGGCGCACGATTTTCTTCGTCACCGGGGTCCCCGCGCTGATCGGCGTGCTGGTTCGCTTCTATGTGCCGGAGTCACCGCTCTATCTCAACCGAACCGGAAAATCGGATGAGGCACGGCAAGTCCTGCAGCGGATGGCGCGCGAAAACGGCACCAATGTCGAGATCGGTCCACTCAAGCCCGAGGAGCAGAAGCAGCAGTCGGTGTTCGCATTGTTCTCGCCGCAGCTTCGGCGTCGTTCGATCCTGCTGTTGGTGGCATGGTTCGCGATCTCGATCTCGTATTACGGCGTGTTCGTCTATCTGCCCGTGCAACTGTCGGCGCAAGGTTTCGGCTTCATGCGCGGACAGTATTTCCTCATCCTGATCGCGCTGGTGCAGATCCCAGGTTACGCGCTCGCTGCCTATGGTGTTGAGCATTGGGGCCGCAAGCCGACCTTGATCGGCTTCATTCTGCTCAGCGCTGTTGGAAGCCTGGCCTATGGCCTTGGCACGTCGAGCGTCGTTGTCGTCGGTGTCACGCTGCTGATGAGCTTCGCGCTACTGGGCACGTGGGCCGGCGTCTATGCTTTCACGCCGGAAGTCTATCCGACGCGTCTGCGTGGCAGTGGCATGGGTGCTGCGGGTGCCGTGGCGCGTGCCGGCGGTCTGCTTGCACCGTCGGTGGTGGCACCGATCATGGCGACGAATTTTACGCTCGCACTGGTCACGATCGCAGGCTTGCTCGCCGCTGCCGCGTTTTGCGTCAGCCTCATGGACGTCGAGACCATGGGGCGTCCGCTGGAATAAATCCGGTTTGGCAGGTCGTTGCCGACAGGCAACGGCCTGCATCTCACATCCTGCGACAAGCGGGCAGGTGGCCTATCCACATCGACGGGACAGCGATGTTTGCGATGTGCGGCCGATCAGCTTTTGCGTTTCTTGCTTTTCTTGACGATCTTATCGGAGCTCTTTTTTGCTGGTGTGTCGCGGCAGATGCCGCCAGTGATGAATGCGACCGTCTCCGCCATCAGCCTGGCTTCGTCCTTGGGATCGTAGGCGTCGGGCACCATGTCCTCCATCCGGTTGGTATCCGACAGCGCATAAAGATAGGTGCCGATCATCAGCGTGGTCCGCCATTGCACATCGTAACGCGACAGATGCGGAAGTGCCTTGTGCAGCGCTCCGATATAGAGCTGCGTCGACTCGTCATAGGCCCTCTTGCGCAATTCATAGGACAGGTTTGGCGGTTCGGTGTGCAGGCGGGCATGCAGTCGCAGAAAGGCCGGACCTTGCGCCGTTCCGCGCAGGTCCAGCACCGGCTGCAGGAAGGCCTCGACGATGGCGACGACATCGTCGGCCTTGCCCTGAGCCTGGAGCTTCTCGAGGCTTGCGATCCGCGCATCCGCGATCGGCTGAGCGCGCCGCAAAAATGTCTCGCTGAACAGCTCGAATTTGGAGCCGAAGTAGTATGTGATGAGCGCCTGCGTCACGCCAGCAAGTTCAGAAATGCTGCGCAGGGTCGTTCCTGCATAGCCTTCATTTGCAAACACGACTTCGGCCGCATCCATGATGCCGGTCCGCATCGTACCGTTGCCGCCTTCGGGGCGGCCGGGACGCTTGGTGGGGGACTCCGCGGACGACACGCCGCGGCGGCCGGACACGCGGTTCATGGCGTCGCTGTCGCTCCTCGGCCGTGGTCGCATTTCGAGCATCCCCGCGCTTAGAATTGATGCAAATCGCAGCATCGGAATGGCAGTGACGATGGCGGCGAGCCCGCACATCCTCATCCTGATGCCATTTCCTGCGTTCTCTCAAGCTGGCACGGGGATTGCAAACAAAATTATATAACTGGCCAGCAAAATAATTATATGGCTGACCAAATAAAGCCCAGCTCAGGCCAACGCAAAGGAGTTCGAATGTCCGTCGCGACCTTGTCGGCCCAGAAGCCGATCACCGCAGATGATGGTTGTCAGGATCCGGTCCTGCTCAACGACTGGCATGTCGTCGGCTATTCCACCGATTTCGTCGCCGACAAGATCCTGCCGGTTCGCCTGCTCGAGCGCGACCTGATCGGCTGGCGCTCGGCCGACGGCCAGATCCACGTCTGGGAGGATCTCTGCATCCATCGCGGCGCGCGGCTCTCAAAGGGCTGGATCAAGAACGATCGCGTGGTCTGCCCGTATCACGGCTGGGAATATGACGGCACCGGGCGCTGTACATTGATGCCGGCCGCCCCCGACGAGACGCCCATGAAGAAGGCGCGGGCCTTTCCCTATCCGGCGGTCGAGCGTTACGGCTTCGTCTGGGTGTGCCTTGGCGAGCCGGCCAATGACATCCCGGTCTTCCCGCAGTGGGATGACCCGAGCTTCATGAAGGTCCATAGCGGACCCTATAAATATGCCGCCAATGGCTTTCGCTCGATCGAGAATTTCATCGATGCGAGCCACTTCCCCTTCGTCCATGCCGGCCTGAATGGCGTGATGGACAATCCTGACAAGCTCGATCCCTATGATGTGTTCGAGGATGAGATCGGACTGCGGTCTTCGGAAGTGAAGGTGTTTCAACCGCATGGCGATGCGCGTGGCGTGCCGCTGATGGCGTTCTACACCTATCACACGTTCCGTCCGCTCGTGGCTTACTTCTCCAAGCGCACACAGGACGTCGACAAATCCGGCAATATCATCTCGGAAAAGTCCGATCTGTTCGCGACGTTCTTCGTCTGTCAGCCGGTCGATGAGAAGACGACCATCGCGCGTGTTTGCGCGGCGATGAATGTCAATCCGCACCCAGATCCGAAAACGGTCCGTGATCGTGCCGATGTGGTGTTCAATCAAGATCGCGAAATCGTCGAGACCCAGCGTCCGGAGCGTATTCCGACCCAGCTGCGCTACGAATTGCATCACCGCACCGACCTGATGGGCCAGCGCTACCGGACCTGGCTGCGCGCCAAGGGTATCACCTATGGCGTCATCTGAACTGGGCCTGAAGCTGCGGCTGGTCGAGGTGCGCTACGGTGCGCCGGGGATCAATCTCTACCGGCTCGCCGCATGCGACGGGCAGCCGCTGCCGGCCATCGAGCCTGGCGCGCATATCGATCTTGAAGTGGCGCCCGGATTCCTGCGGCAATATTCGCTGCTGTGGCCGCAGCCGCGTCTGGACACTTACGAAATCGCGGTTCAGGAGGCGAGCGAGGGCAGGGGCGGCTCGCGCGCTTGGCATCGGCAATCGGTGACGGGCGAGATCTATCCGGGCTCGGAGCCGCGCAATCTGTTCGCGCTCAATGCAGCGACGGCGACGACATCCTATTTGCTGGCTGGCGGCATCGGCATCACGCCGATCATTTCGATGTATCGCAAGCTGGTCGCGGAAGGGCGGCCCGTTCAGCTGCATTACTGGACGCGCAGTGCCGAGGCGGCGCTCTTTCATGACGAGCTTGCGGCGGTCAGCGATGGCAGCGTGCGGCTGCATCACACCAGCGGGCCGGCGCCGCGCCTGGCCGATGTCCTTGCCGATATTCCGAACGACGCACCGCTTTATTGTTGCGGGCCGACGCGCATGATCGATGCCTTCGATGACCTGACCGCCCAGCGTCCGCTCCATCTCGTGCATCGCGAGCGCTTTGCAGCGGCTCCGGTCGAGGCCGGACCTGCTGGCAGCTTCTCCATTCATCTCGCGCGCTCGGGTCGCACACTCGAGGTCGGCGCTGACGAGACCGTGCTCAGCGCCTGTCTCGCTGCTGGAATCGACCTCGATTATTCCTGCGAAGAAGGCATCTGCGGTGCCTGCGAGGTCCGCGTGCTGTCGGGCAGCGTCGATCATCGCGATCAGGTGATTGCACCCGCCGCGCGCGCAACATCGACCGTCATGATGGCCTGCTGTTCGCGCGGGCTGACCACACTTGATCTCGATATCTGAGCCACATGCAGTCCCACAAAGGAAACGCGATGCAAAAGGATTTCCATGTAGCCATCATCGGTGGCGGAATTGGCGGCGTGGCTTTGGCCCGCAGCCTGGATCGGCTCGGCATCGACTATCATGTGTTCGAGCGCTCCGCCGCCTTCGGCGAAGTCGGTGCCGGCGTGCAGATGACGCCCAATGCCGTCAAGGTGTTGGAGGCACTCGGTCTTGCGCCCGATCTCGCGGCTGCGGGCTTTCTGCCGGAAGCCATGATGGGCTGGAATTGGCAGAGCGGCGAGGAGCTGTTCCGCACGCCGCTGCGCGAGGTCTGCCCGCGCGTGTTCGGCGCCGAGTTTTATCACGTCCACCGCGCCGATCTGCACGCGATGCTGGCAAAGGATATCGCGCCGGAACGCGTTACATTTGGCGCCACTTGCACAGGGTTGCAGCAGAAGGCCGGGCGCACGGTCGTCACCTTTGAGGATGGCAGCGAATACACCGCTGATCTGGTCGTCGGCGCTGATGGCGTTCGCTCGCCCATTCGCGCGGCTCTGTGGGGCCAGGAGCCAGCGAGCTATACCGGCCATATGTGCTGGCGCGCGCTGGTGCCGGTCGAGAAATTCCCGCTGCCTTTTGTGACGCCGACATCCTCATTCTGGATGGGGCCGAAGGGTCATGTGGTGACCTATTACGTCAAGGGCGGCGACATGGTGAACATCGTCGCGGTCAAC
>NZ_JBIIOT010000073.1:0-25943 GCF_044336785.1 Tardiphaga sp.
ACGAGAACCACGGCTGGGTCGAGGAATCTTGGACCATCAAGAGCAGCCAGCAGGAATTGCTCGACGGTTTTGCCGGCTGGCACGACAACCTGATCAAGCTGTTCGAGCTCACCAATCCCGACCAGATCTACAAATGGGGCTTGTTCGATCGTGATCCGATGCAGCGCTGGTCGCTCGGCAATGTCACGTTGCTCGGCGATGCCGCGCATCCAATGCTGCCATTCCTGTCGCAGGGCGCCGCGATGGCCGTCGAGGATGGTTATGTGCTGGCCCAGGCGCTGAGCCATTTTGGACCGGCTGCGCTCGACGCGGCACTCGATGCGTATGAAGCCGAGCGTCGCCCGCGCACCACACGCGTGCAGCTCGAGGCGCGCGAACGCGGCCGCACCTATCATCTGTCGTCGCCCGAGGAGTTACGCGCGCGCGATCTCGCCTTTAAACGCGAGCAGGCGGAGAACCCCAACGCGGTCGGGATCAAGGCCGAGTGGGTCTACCAATATGATGCCCGCACCTGCCGGGAGCGCTTTGACCAGCGTCCGGTTCTGAGCGCGGCATCCTGAAGGCACGCAAACTGCATAGCGTGCGTCAGACCGATGTGAGTGCAGGCCGCGCGGTCGATCGCGGCGCCGCTCCAACATTTGATTCCAAGAAAATGCCAGCGTTTGAAATTTTACTGTTCACAGGAGAAGGGAAGTCATGACTAAACAAGTGCGTTTGCGACACGTCTTATTGTCCGGCCTGGCCACGCTCGCCATTGGCGCCTCGTTCTCGGCCCACGCTCAGGAGCCCATCAAGATCGGCGAGATCAACAGCTACAAGTCCCAGCCTGTATTCACCGACGGCTACAAAAAGGGCATGATGCTGGCGATTGATCAGATCAATGCCGCCGGTGGCGTCGCCGGGCGCAAGCTCGAGCTGATTACCCGCGATGACAATGCCAATCCCGGCGAAGCCATCCGCCAGGCCGAAGACCTGGTCACGCGCGAGAAGGTCGATATCCTCGCCGGCGCCTTCTATGCCCATATCGGTACCGCGCTTACCGACTATGCCAAGCAGAAGAAGCGCTTCATGCTGATCACCGAGGCGCTCAGCGACAACATCGTCTGGAGCGTCGGCAACAAATACACGTTCCGCCTGGACTCCTCGACCTACATGCTGGTCGCCTCGCTGGTCGATGAGGCGGTGAAGCTGAAAAAGAAGCGTTGGGCGCTGGTCTATCCGAACTATGAATTCGGGACCTCGGCCGCATCCGTCTTCAAGAAGCTGATGAAGGAAAAGCAGCCTGACGTTGAATTCGTCGCCGAGCAGGCGCCGCCCTTCAACAAGATCGACGCCGGCAGCGTGATCCAGGCGCTGGCCGACGCCAAGCCCGACGGTGTCTTCAACGCGCTGTTCGGCTCCGACCTTGCGCAGTTTGTCCGTGAAGGCAACACGCGAGGCTTCCTTGGCGAGCAGATGCCGGTGTTCAGCATCATCACCGGCCAGCCCGAATATCTCGAGCCGTTGCGCGACGAGATCCCGAAAAACTGGCTGGTGACCGGTTATCCCTGGTACAGCATCAAGACGCCGGCGCATCAGGCGTTCCTCACCGAATACCAGAAGAAGTACGGCAAGGAGAATCTGCGTTTCGGTTCGATCATCGGCTATTCGACGATCAAGGCGATTGCAGCCGGCGTCGCGGCGTCGGGTGGCAAGACTGACAGCGAGTCGATGGTCAAGGCGTTCGAAGGTCTGGATTTCGATACGCCCGATGGCAAGATGAGCTTCCGCAAGATCGACCACCAGGCCACCTGGGGTCTGTATGTCGGCAAGCTCGCCGTCGAGGACGGCAAAGGCGTGATGGTCAATTATCACTACGCGCCGGGCGACAAGCTGCTGCCCTCGGATGACGAAGTGCGCAAGCTGCGTCCCGCCACTGACTGACCTGATACCGGGCGTCCTCCCGCGAGGGCGCCCGGACGTTCTTGAGCGCAACACGCGCCTCATCTTGTCCCGAGCGAGATTGCCATGGATATTTCTGCCTTCTTGGCCCAACTGCTAAACGGCCTGGCCGGTGCCTCGGCGCTGTTCCTGGTGGCCGTCGGCCTGTCGTTGATTTTCGGCGTCACACGGATCGTCAATTTTGCCCATGGCTCGTTTTTCATGCTGGGCATGTATGTGGCCTATTCGCTGATCGAGCGGATCGGCGTCGGCTCCTGGCGATCGATCGGCTTCTGGGCTGCCATACTGCTGGCGGCGCTCGCCGTGGGACTGCTTGGCGCGCTGGTGGAAATTCTGCTGCTGCGCCGGATTTACAAGGCACCTGAACTGTTTCAGCTGCTGGCCACCTTCGCGCTGGTTCTTGTCTTCAATGACGCGGCGCTGTGGATCTGGGGGCCGGAGGATCTGCTCGGTCGTCGTGCGCCGGGACTGGAGGGCGCTGTCCAGCTGTTTGGCCGTGCCTATCCGAGCTACAATCTGTTTCTGATCGTGATCGGTCCCGCCGTATTCGGACTGCTCTGGATGCTGCTCACCAGGACGCGCTGGGGCATTATGGTGCGGGCGGCCACGCATGACCGCGAGATGCTTGGCGCACTCGGCGTCAATCAGGCCTGGCTGTTCACCGGCGTGTTTGCACTCGGCTGCATGCTGGCCGGGCTTGGCGGCGCAGTTCAGTTGCCGCGCCAGCCGGCCAGCCTCGGTGTCGATATCTCGACCATCGGCGACGCCTTCGTGGTCGTTGTGGTGGGTGGCATGGGCTCGATCCCGGGTGCTTTTCTGGCTGCGTTGTTGATCGCCGAGGTCAAGGCGATCTGTATCGGCATCGGCACGGTTCATCTGGCCGGCATCGAGATTTCCTTTTCGAAGCTGACGCTGGTGGTCGAATTCCTGATCATGGCCGTCGTCCTGGTGGTGCGACCATGGGGACTGATGGGACGACCGCAGGCCGCCAGTCGCAATTCGGCGCCGGTCGAAGCGCCGCTGCGGCCGGGGTCAGCCCAGTTTCGCATGATGGTCGTCGCCGGATTCCTGATCATGGCCGTGCTGCCATTGCTTGGCCAGTGGCTGCCTTATGCCGCCGTGCTCGGCCAGGACGTTCTGATCGCCGTGTTGTTTGCGGTCAGCCTGCATTTCATGATGGGGCCGGGCGGCATGCACTCCTTCGGGCATTCTGCCTATTACGGCCTCGGCGCCTATGGTGCGGCTGTGCTGGTCAAGATGCTACTTATGCCCATGCCGCTCGCCCTGATGATCGCGCCTCTGGTGGCCGGCGTCGGTGCACTGTTGTTCGGCTGGTTCTGTGTGCGGCTGTCTGGCGTCTATCTCGCGATGCTGACGCTCGCCTTCTCGCAGATCGTGTGGTCGATCGTGTTCCAGTGGGACGCCGTCACCGGCGGCTCCAATGGCATGGTGGGTGTGTGGCCGGCGGAGTGGCTGACCGGCGCGAATTATTACTACCTGACCCTCGTTCTGGTCGGGATCTCCGCCTATGCGTTGCGCCGCTTCGTATTTGCGCCATTCGGATACGCGCTCAGGGCAGGGCGCGACTCCTCGCTGCGCGCCGAGGCGATCGGCATCGATGTGAAGCTGATCCAATGGATGGCTTTCGTGATTGCCGGTGTGTTCGGCGGGTTGGCCGGTACGCTCTACATCTTCTCGAAAGGCAGCGTGTCGCCAGATGTGATCTCAGTCAGCAAATCCATCGATGGACTGGTCATGGTTCTGCTGGGCGGCATTCAGACGCTGACCGGGCCGGTGATCGGTGCGAGCGTGTTTGGTGTCTTGCAGGATTGGGTGATGCGCTCGACAGAATATTGGAGGGCTCTGTTCGGCGGCATCATTCTGTTCCTGGTGCTCGCTTTCCCGGAAGGTCTGTCCGGTATTTCGCGCCAGATCGAAGCGCTGTGGCAGCAATATCGCCCGGCCCCTGGCATCGTCGGGAAGGAGAAGCTGACATGAGCGGCGCGCTGCTGGAAGTCCGTGATCTCTACAAGGCGTTCGACGGCGTGCGCGCCGTGGACGGCATCACCTTCGATCTTCATCCCGGTGAATTCCTCGCATTGATCGGCCCCAACGGTGCAGGCAAATCGACCACGTTCAACATGGTCAACGGTCAGCTGCGCGCCTCCGGCGGGTCGGTGCGTTTTGCCGGGCAGGAGCTGACGCGCATGCAGCCGCGCGCCATCTGGCGCCTCGGCGTCGGGCGCACCTTCCAGATCGCAGCGACATTTGCCTCCTTCACGGTGATCGAAAATGTACAGATGGCGGTGATGTCGCATCACCGCCAGCTGTTCTCGCTCTGGCGTCCTGCGGCGAGCCGTTATCGCGGCGAGGCGCTCGCGCTGCTCGAACGCGTCGGCATGGACACCCAGGCCGATCGGCCCTGCAGCGAGCTTGCTTACGGCGACGTCAAGCGCGTCGAACTGGCGATGGCGCTGGCCAATGATCCAAAGCTGTTGTTGATGGATGAGCCAACAGCCGGCATGGCGCCGCGCGAGCGGAACGAACTGATGGCCTTGACGAAGCGGCTGGTGGTGGAGCGCGGCATGGCCGTGCTGTTCACCGAGCACAGCATGGACGTCGTGTTCGCCCATGCCGACCGGATCATCGTGCTGGCCCGCGGCAAGCTGATCGCTGAAGGCGACGCAGATGCGATCCGTAATCACGCCAAGGTCAAGGAAGTCTATTTCGGCAATGGCCTGACATTCGAACATCCGCCGGAAGCGGCCGTCGCTGACGCAAGGATCCCCGCATGACGACATCTGCAAGTCCGACCCTGCTCGAAGTCTCCGGGCTCAACGCCTGGTATGGCGCAGCTCACATCCTGTTCGACGTCGCGCTCAACGTGCGGCGCGGCGAAGTCATCTCGCTGATGGGGCGGAACGGCGCCGGCAAATCCACCACGTTGAAATCGATCATGGGCTTGCTGTCGCGCTGCAAGGGACAGATCAGTTTCCTGGGGCAGGATATCGGCGGCAAGGCGCCGTTTCAGGTCGCGCGGATGGGACTCGGTTTCGTGCCGGAGGATCGCAGGGTGTTTGCCGACCTGACGGTGACCGAGAATCTCGAAACCGGCAAGCAGGCGCCGCGTCACTGGCCGGACGGAACGCCGGCATTGAACTGGACTCCGGACGCACTCTACGAACTGTTTCCAAATCTCGGCCAGATGCAGAATCGCCGTGGCGGCCAAATGAGTGGTGGCGAGCAGCAGATGCTGACGGTCGCCCGCACGCTGATGGGTAATCCGCTGCTGGTGCTTCTCGACGAGCCCTCCGAGGGCGTGGCGCCGGTGATCGTCGAGCAGATGGCGCATATGATCCTGGCGCTGAAGGCGCGGGGGGCGAGCATCCTGCTGTCCGAGCAGAACTTCCATTTCGCGCGTCTGGTGTCCGACCGCGCTTATGTCCTGGAAAAAGGCCAGATCATGTATGAGGGGTCCATGCAGGATCTGGCGCGTAACGAAGATATCCAGCGTGCCTATCTCAGTGTCTAGCTAGTCAATGACCTGACGATTGTTCGGCGTCGATTCCTTGCGCTGGCGTCGACGGCGTCACTCACCTGGCCTGTTATTGTGCAGGTTGCCATGATACTCGCCTGACGTTGACCAGATGGCCAGATACGAATCTTGCGCGCCATCGCGTTTGGGATTGATCTGATCGTATTCCGCGGCAATCTGATGTCCGTAACAGGCCTCGAAAAACCGCAGGAAGATTGATCGCAGGGTTATGGCTTTTGTCGGCGTCATTGTGTGCTCCAGCCGAAGCGGCGCGTAATGCGCGATCAAAAACGGGAGCAAGCAACGTGCCAATCGGTCGTCTGCCATTGAAAGGGATCCATCGGTGCCATCCTCTTGCGGGACGCGCTTGAATGCGCATTGCCGGTTTGCAGCCGAAGGGGGCAATTGATGGAAAGGCCAACGCGGTATTGCCTCGGGGA
The DNA here is from genome assembly GCF_044336785.1 of Tardiphaga sp. Classification (GTDB taxonomy): domain Bacteria; phylum Pseudomonadota; class Alphaproteobacteria; order Rhizobiales; family Xanthobacteraceae; genus Tardiphaga. Next base: position 5,917 of record NZ_JBIIOT010000073.1, read on the forward strand.
ACGCGTCACTGACGATAAAACTTGAAAACGGGCGTTAATTCCTACAAACAGCATGAGATTGGCTCTTAAGGTCGCCGATTTTGGGTGTTTCCTACGACTTAGAATAACAAGGCGAACGCCACCTCATGATGGACGTCCTCAATCTCGCACTGCCTTATTTCGGGTTGATCTTCATCGGTTTCGCCTGTGGTAAGGTGAAGAGCTTGCCCGAGGCGGGCCTTGCCTGGATGAACTTCTTTCTCCTCTATGTATCGCTGCCGGCGCTGTTCTTTCGCATCATGGCGAAGACGCCGTTCGAGGAACTCAACAATCTGCCTTTCGTGATCGGCACGACGCTGGCCACAGCGACGGCGTTCTTCCTCTCGGTCGGCACCGGCAAATTTCTTGGTCGCTTGACCATGCGAGAGGCGGGAATGGCGGGCCTTGCAGGTGGCTATGGCAATATCGGCTATATGGGACCGGGCCTTGCGCTGGCCGTGCTCGGGCCATCGGCGGCGGTGCCGACGGCGCTGGTATTCTGCTTCGATAGTATCTTCCTGTTCTCGATTGCGCCGCTGATGATGGCGCTGACGGCGCCGGAAAAACGGCCGCTGCTGCCGACCATCGGCATCGTCATCAAGCACATCGTACTTCATCCGTTGATCGTCGCTGCCTATCTCGGCGCGGCCGTGGCAGCGTTTCACATCCAGATGCCGGTGGCTGTGGATGGAATGCTGCTGTTCCTGCAAAACTCGGCGGCGCCTGTCGCGCTGTTCGCACTCGGCGTCACGGTCGCATTACGGCCGCTGGGGCGGGTGCCGTGGGAAATTCCGGGCCTGATCGCGATCAAGCTGCTGCTGCATCCGCTGATCGTGTTCGGCCTGATGCTGGCGCTCGGGCCGTTTCCGCCGGTCTGGGCCGCTACTGCCGTGCTGCTTGCATCGCTGCCGCCGGCACTCAATGTGTTCGTGATCGCGCGGCAATATGACAGCTGGATCGAGCCGGCCTCGGTCGCCGTGCTGCTCGGCACATTCGTGTCCGTGCTGACGCTGACGTCAGTGATGTATTTCCTGAAGTCAGGCCAGATCGCGTTTCCTTAAGACGCGCTCTTGCGCCAGCTCGGCGACAATCCTTCGCGCATGGCGAGCCTGCGTAACGGCCCGATGGCGCCCATGGCGTGCATGCCGGCGGCGCGGATCAGCTGGACCGGCAGCAGGTCATTGAGCAGCGAGCGATTGGCCATGTCGATGGCGAAGGTGCGCGAGGTGATGTCGGTGCGGCGCTTGCGGGCATAGCGCGCGATCACATCGGGCGCCCCAATATCTTCGCCGGCAATCCCTGCGTCGCGCACCAGCTCGGCGAGATCGGATGCATCGCGCAGACCGAGATTGAGGCCCTGTGCGCCGATCGGCGGCACCACATGGGCGGCATCGCCGACCAGCACGATGCGGTTCCTTGCGAGGTCACGCGGGGCGCCGATGCCGAGCGGGAAGCGATGGCGGCCGGGCTCGACGGTGAGTCGACCGAGAATGGAATGCGACTGCTTTTCGACGGCGAGGGACAGCGCGTCGTCGCTGAGCGCCATCAGGCGGTCGGCGTCACTGGGCTTGTTGATCCAGACGATGCTGGAGCGATCGCCCGGCAGTGGCACGAACACGCAGGGGCCGTGTGGCGTATGGAATTCTGTCGAGACGTGTCGATGCGGCCGTGTGTGGCCGACATTGAAGGTGATCGCCACCTGATCGAGTTGGCGGCGGTTCGCAGTGATGCCGGCGGCGTCACGACAAATGGACTGGCGGCCATCGGCGCCGACGGCAAGACGGGCCAGGACGGTTTGGCCCTGGGCGGTCATGATGGCGACCTGCGCATCGCCGGGATGCACGGAGACAGCGTCGTCTTCGATGCGGGTGAGATTTGTCAGCTCGGCGGCGCGCGCTTCCATCGCGGCAACGAGTTCGCGGTTCTCGATATTGTAGCCGAAGGTGTCGAGACCGATTTCGTCCGAGACGAATTTCACTTCGGGCGCGCGGATGAGGCGGTTGGTGTCGTCAACGAGGCGCATCGTCGTGAGCGCTGCAGCCTTGTCGGCGCAGCGCTGCCAGACGCCAAGTCCGTTCAGGAAATCCACGGAGCCGCCGAGCAAAGCAGTGGTGCGATTGTCCGCATAGGACGCGCGGCTAGCGAGCAATGCGGTGCGGGCGCCGGTCTCGGCTACGGCAAGCGCGGCGGCGAGGCCGGCCGGGCCACCGCCGACAATGGCGACGTCAAAAGGGGAAACGAATGTCTCGGTCATGCCGGGACAATCGACCTTTGCGATGGTATTTTCAAGCCATGACGCATCGCGAAAACGTTCCATCGGCCCCTGGCGGCTGAACGCCGCGCGCCGCAACATGACAATCGTCAAGGAATCCTGTTAGCCCTTCATTTCCTGTGCTCGCGCGACGGTGACCGTCATGATCGAACTGTTCTCCAGCCCCGAAGCCTGGGCTGCGCTCCTGACGCTGACCGCACTCGAAATCGTGCTCGGCATCGACAATGTGATCTTTCTGTCGGTGCTGGTCGCGCGATTGCCCCCGGATCAGGCCAGGCGGGCGCGGCAGATCGGTCTCGCGCTGGCGCTGGTCTTCCGCATCGCGTTGCTGAGCATTCTGGTTTGGCTGATTGGGCTGACCGCTCCGGTGGTTACGGCGTTTGGTTTCGCTTTGTCGTGGCGCGACTTAATCCTGATCGGCGGCGGCCTGTTCCTGATCGCCAAGGCGACCCATGAGATCCACGCCGAGGTGGAGGCGCGGGAAGGGCACGGCAATGAAAAGCCGGCGGCCAACGCCTTTGCCTGGGTTATCCTTCAAGTCGTGATCGTTGATCTCGTGTTCTCGCTCGACAGCATCATCACCGCCATCGGCATGGCAGACCGTATCGAGATCATGGTAGCCGCCGTGATCATCGCCTGCGCGGTGATGTATGTGTCGTCCGGCCCGGTGGCGCGCTTCGTCGCGGCTTATCCGACCACGAAAATGCTGGCGCTGGCTTTCCTGGTGCTGATCGGGGTGTCACTGGTGGCGGATGGATTCAAATTCCATATTCCGCGCGGCTACATCTACTTCGCCATCCTGTTCTCGGCGGCCGTGGAATTGTTCAATATCCTGGCCAAGCGCAACCGCCGCAAGCGCACGGGCTAGCTGCGGTTGACATCTCCCGGCGGTTGGTATCGCTTGTCGCCAAAGTCATTCAGGGAGATCGAACGATGACGAAGGCCGTGCGCGTCCATCAGGTTGGCGGACCCGAAGTGCTGACCTATGAGGATGTCGAAGTGCCCGCGCCGGGCGCCGGCGAAGTCCGCATCCGCCAGCACGCCATCGGCGTCAATTTCATCGACACCTATTTTCGCACCGGTCTTTACAAGGCGCCGCAGCTGCCTTTCATCGCCGGCAATGAAGCGTCCGGCGAGGTGGTCAGCGTCGGGCCGGGCGTCACCGGCTTTCATCCCGGCGATCGCGTCGCCTATTATTCCGCGCTCGGCAGCTATGCCACGGAGCGCGTCTTCGCCGCCGATCGGCTGGTGAAGCTGCCGGATCGCATCACCCACGAGCAGGGCGCCGTGCTGATGCTCAAGGGCCTCACGGTCTGGTATCTCCTGCACAAGACCTTCAAGGTCGAGCCGCATCACCGCGTATTGATCCATGCAGCAGCCGGCGGCATCGGGCTATTGGCGTGCCAGTGGGCCAAGGCCATGGGCGCGCATGTGATCGGCACCGTGGGCTCCAAGGAGAAGGGCGAGCTGGCGCTCGCCAATGGCTGCGATCACGTCATCTATTACAACGAGGAAAACTTCGTCGATCGCGTCAAGCAGATCACGCGCGGCGAACTCTGCGATGTCGTCTATGACGGCGTCGGCAAGACCACGTTTCCGGGCTCGCTGTCATGCCTGAAGCCGCTGGGCCTGTGGGTATCGTTCGGCAATGCGTCGGGACCGGTGCCGCCCTTTGCCATCGCCGAGCTGAACAATCACGGCTCGCTGTTTGCGACACGGCCGAAGCTGAACGACTACGTGGCCAAGCGCAAGGATCTGCTGGAGGGCGCCGACACGCTGTTCTCCGCGGTGATCGACGGCAAGCTGCATGTGCCGATCAATCACGCCTATGCGCTGAAGGATGCCGCCAAGGCGCATACGGATCTGGAAGCCCGGAAGACGACGGGTGCTGTGATCCTGAAGGTGTGATCAGGGCCCGTTTCTCTGCCCTCATGGTATGGAGCGGCCACTTGGCCGCGTCTCGAACCATGAGCTGGCTGGGCGTCGAGCTTGCGGCCATCCTTCGAGACGCCGCTTTGCGGCTCCTCAGGATGAGGGCGGGGGGTGTTGTTAGAACCCCGCCACCGTCCCGTGCAGATCGTAATTGTCCGCACGTTCGATCTTGGCGGTCACAATCTCGCCGACCTTCAGCGGTCGGCGTGCGGTCACATACACCGCACCATCGATATCCGGAGCATCCGCCTTCGAGCGGCCCTTGGAGACGGTCGGGCCAACCTCATCGATGATCACTTGCTGGCGCGTGCCGACCTTGCGCTTGAGGCGCCGGGCCGAGATCTTCTGCTGGCGCTCCATCAGCGCGTTCCAGCGCTGCTGCTTCAGCTCGTCCGGCACATCCTGGCCGATCGCATTCGACACCGCACCGGCCACCGGCTCGTATTTGAACGCGCCGACGCGGTCGATCTGGGCTTCGTCCAGCCAGTCGAGCAGATACTGGAAATCATCCTCGGTCTCGCCGGGAAAGCCGACGATGAAGGTCGAGCGCAACACGAGGTCCGGGCACTGCTCGCGCCACGCCTTGATGCGGCCGAGGGTCTTGTCCTGCGCGGCCGGACGCTTCATCGCCTTCAGCACGTTTGGCGCCGCGTGCTGGAACGGGATGTCGAGATAAGGCAGCACATTGCTGCCCGGCGTCATCAGGCCGATCACCTCATCGACATGCGGGTAGGGATACACATATTGCAGCCGCACCCAGGCGCCGAGTTCACCGAGCTCCTTGGCGAGATCGTAGAACTTGGCGCGGACGCTACGGTCTTTCCACTCGCTTTCGGCATATTTGATGTCGACGCCGTAGGCCGAGGTATCCTGCGACACCACCAGCAGTTCTTTGACGCCGGCCTTGACCAGCTTTTCGGCTTCGAGCAGCACATCCTTCGCCGAGCGCGACACCAGATCGCCGCGCAGCTTGGGGATGATGCAGAAGGTGCAGCGATTGTTGCAGCCTTCGGAAATCTTCAGATAGGCATAGTGCCGCGGCGTCAGTTTGATGCCCTGCGGCGGCACCAGATCGAGATGCGGATTGTGCACCGGCGGCAGCGCACGATGCACGGCGTCCAGCACGCTCTCATATTGCTGCGGACCTGTGATCGACAGCACATTGGGATAGGCGGCCTCGATCTGCTCGGGCTCGGCGCCCATGCAGCCGGTGACGATCACCTTGCCATTGGCGGCCATGGCCTCGCCGATGGCGCCCAGCGATTCCTGCTTGGCGCTGTCGAGGAAGCCGCAGGTATTGACGATGACGACGTCGGCACCGTCATGCTTGCGGGCGAGCTCATAGCCTTCGGCGCGCAGGCGCGTGATGATGCGCTCGGAATCCACCAAGGCCTTGGGGCATCCCAGGGACACAAACGAAATTTTGGGCGCGGCGGCCTGTTGCATTATTCGATCTGCCTGATTGAACGGCAGCAAGTAGTCCCATTTGCCTATAAATACAAGGCTTTATGCCGCAGCGCCGCATGCTATGAAGTGGTATCCAGCCGAGTGCCCGATGCCCGACAAGTCACCCAAGATCGTCATTGTCGATGAAAGCCCGATCCGGGCCGCGATCCTCGAAGAGGGGCTGCGCGAGGCCGGTTATGGCGATGTCCATCACATTCGGGAAATGCAGAATCTGCTGGCCCGCGTGTACCAGCTCGATCCTGACGTCATCCTGATCGATCTTGAAAATCCCAGCCGTGACGTGCTGGAACAAATGTTCCAGGTGTCCCGCGCCGTGCGCCGGCCGGTTGCCATGTTCGTGGACCAGAGCGATGCCGAATCGGCGCGGGCTTCGGTGGATGCGGGGGTATCTTCCTACATCGTGGACGGGTTGAAGAAGGAACGGATCAAGCCGATCCTCGATCTCTGTATCTCGCGCTTCAACGCCTTCTCCAAGCTGCAGGACGAGTTGGAGCGCACCAAGTCGGCGCTGGAGGAGCGCAAGATCATCGACCGCGCCAAGGGCATCGTGATGAAGCTCAAGGGCCTTACCGAAGACGAGGCCTATGTGCTGCTGCGCTCGACGGCGATGCGCGAGAAGAAGAAGATCGGCGAGATCGCGCAATCGATCATCACCGCAGCGGAGCTTTTGAAATGACCCATCCGCTTCGTATCGGTTTCATTCCGCTGGTCGACGCTGCCGCGCTGATCGTGGCCGTGGACAAGGGGTTTGCCAGGAACGAGGGGCTCGACGTCGAGCTGGTCCGCGAAGTGTCGTGGTCGAATGTCCGCGACAAGCTCAATATCGGCCTGTTCGAGGCCGCGCATCTGTTGGCCCCGGTCGCCATCGCGTCCAGCCTCGGGCTTGGTCATGTGAAGGTGCCGATCGTGGCGCCGTTCAATCTCGGCATCAATGGCAACGCCATCACGGTGTCGCCGGCGCTGCATGCAGCGATCATGTCGGAGCTTGATGGCGATCCCACCGACCCCATGGCAACTGCGCAGGCGCTCAACCGCGTGGTCGTTGCGCGTGAACGGGCAGGAGCGGATCCGCTGACTTTCGGCATGACCTTCCCGTTCTCGACGCACAATTACCAGCTTCGTTTCTGGATGGCCGCGGGTGGCGTCGATCCCGACGAGGACGTGCGCCTCGTGGTGTTGCCGCCGCCTTACATGGTGGACAGCCTGGCCAATGGGCATGTGGATGCGTTCTGTGTCGGTGCGCCCTGGAACTCGGTCGCTGTCGATCTCGGCATCGGCCATATCCTGCATTTCGCCTCCGACATCCTGCAGCGTGCCGCCGAAAAGGTGCTCGCGATCCGGCAGGTCTGGGCGGACAAGAACCCGGACGTCGTGGCGGCACTGACGCGTGCCCATGTGGCGGCTGCGGCCTTCATCGAAGCACCGGAGAACCGCGACGAGGTGACGGCCATTCTCGCCAAGCCCGAACATATCGGCGTATCGCCGGAGGTGCTGCAGCGGACGCTGGATGGCAAACTGAAAATCTCGCCGGATGGCACCTGGCGCGAGAGCGAGCGTTATCTGCTGGTCGGCCGCGAAAGCGCCGGGCGACCCGATCCGGCACAGGCGGCATGGCTGTATGCGCAGATGGTCCGCTGGGGCCAGACGACGATCAGCCCGGAAGCGCTGGCCACGGCAAAGGCGGTGTTCCGGCCCGATCTCTATGATGCGGCGATCGGCAAGCCGGGTGGTGGCGATGATAACGCCGGCGATCCCGTCGGGGCCTTTGCCGGGCCGGCTTTCGATCCGGCCAAGATCGAGGCGCATCTCGCGGCGTTCGAGATCGCACATCTGAAGGGGTAGAGCTTCCCGTCACACGCGCCCTCATCCTGCGGAGCGGCCTTTTGGGCCGCGTCTCGAAGGATGGCCGCAAGACTCAGAGCCCGGCGAACGCATGGTTCGAGACGGCGCTGCGCGCCTCCTCACCATAAGGGTCGGAGAATAGGCGCCGCCTAATTATTGTGCGTGCAGTGCAACAAGTCCGCATCGGCTCGTCGTGCAGCACTTCCTGATTCGCTTAAGATATTGAAATGACGACGAAATCTGAAAATTTGAGGCTGGCATGAGACTTGAATGTCTCTAATCCGCCGGCACCCGCTGATGTCTGCCGGCCATTCCAGATGGATTTCCGCAGCAACGAGGCTGATCGGACCGTCCTCCATTTCAAAGCGGCCAGAAACGGTCGGGCTGATGTGGAGCGGTCTCGTCCGTCGCATCCCGTTGCCCCGCAGGAGCTTCGTCGCCGCATGAAAATCGAACCGCTCTCCATCGACTTCTCCGACGAGCAGAAGCGCTATCTCGAAGGTTTTACCACCGGCCTGCAGATTAGCCGCGTGGGCAAAGGTCTCGGTGGCGGAACAGGCGGCAAGGGAAGCAGTGAGCCGACCGGCCCCGATGCCTCGCATATCAAGGCGCAGGATCGCACCACGGCCGCCGGCAAGAAGCTGGTCGATCAGGAAAAGTGGAAGCGCGAGGAACATCCTTTCGACGCTTATCCACGGCTGCGCGAACAGGCCGCGAATGATGCGCGGCCGACGCCGGCGGACAATTTCCGCTGGCGTTATTACGGCATTTTCTATGTCGGGCCGACGCAGGATTCCTACATGTCGCGCCTGCGCATTCCGAACGGGATCATGAAGCACTGGCAGTTGTCGGGCCTCGCCGATCTCAGCGACGAATTGTGCGGGCCTTTCAGCCACGTCACCACGCGCGCCAATCTGCAGGTCCGCGAGATCCCGCCGAAAAACGCGGTGCGACTGATCGAGGGAATCCAGGATCTCGGCCTGTGCTCGCGCGGCTCCGGCGCCGACAATATCCGCAATGTCACGGGCACGCCGACCGCCGGCATCGATCCGCAGGAACTGCTCGACACCCGGCCCTATGCGCGCGAGTGGCACTATCACATCCTCAACGATCGATCGCTCTACGGCCTGCCGCGAAAATTCAATGTCGCCTTCGACGGCGCCGGGAAGATCGCGGTGCTGGAAGACACCAATGACATCGCCTTTCAGGCCGTCGAGGTGAAGGACGGCTTTGGCGTCGCGCCAGGCGTCTGGTTCAAGCTCGGTATCGGCGGCATCACCGGCCACAAGGATTTTGCCGCCGACACCGGCATCATTGTGAAGCCGGAAGACGCGACGAGGGTGTCGGATGCCATCGTGCGCGTGTTCATCGATCTCGGTGACCGCACCAACCGGCTCAAGGCACGGCTGAAATATGTCATCGACGGCATGGGCATGGAGAAGTTTCTCGTCCTCGTCGAGGAGAAACTCGGCGCGCCATTCACGCGCATTGCGCCGGAAGCGCTGCTGCCGCGGCCGACCTTCGATCGCACCGCGCATCTCGGCGTGCACAGGCAGAAGCAGGACGGGCTCAACTGGATCGGGGTCGTGCTGCCCCTTGGCAAGATGACCTCTGACCAGATGCGCGGCCTCGCAAAAATAGCGTCCGATCTCGGCGATGGCGATATCCGCCTGACTGTGTGGCAGAACCTGCTCATTCCCGGCGTCAAGGACGCCAATGTCGCGCTGGCGATTGCGGCCATCGAGGCCATCGGACTCGCTGTGAAGACCACGGAAATCCGCGCCGGCCTGATCGCCTGCACTGGTCGCGCCGGTTGCAAGTTCGGCAATGCCGACACCAAGCGGACCGCCACCAATATCGCCGAATGGTGCGATACGCGTGTCGAGGTGGACACGCCGATCAACATCCATCTCACCGGCTGCCATCACTCCTGCGCGCAGCATTATATCAGCGATATCGGCATGATCGGTGCGCGGGTGCAGGTCGAGGATAGCGACGACGCTGTCGATGGTTTTCATATCTTCACCGGCGGCGGTTTCGGGCCACAGGCCGATGTGGGGCAGGAGCTCTATCAGAACGTCAAATCCGAAGACGCACCGGCCGTCGTGGAAAAGCTGCTGAAAGCCTATCTCGCGAACCGGGCCTCGCCGGACGAAACCTTCCTCACATTCTCGCGCCGCCATGATGCAGCCGCGCTGCGCAAGCTCGCTGACGAGGTCTCTGCATGAACCAGATGGTGACACCTCCCAAACTCGACATCATCCCGTCCTCGGCGCCGTTCTCGGAAGCACAGCGCTCGTGGCTGAATGGCTTCTTTGCCGGCCTGTTGTCCGACGCTCCGGCAACGCCGCTGTCAGCGGATCAGGGCGCCGCGATCATGGAAGAGGACGACGGCGCGCCGTGGCATGACCAGACCATGCCCATTGGCGACCGCATGAAACTCGCCGAAGGCAAGCCCGTCCGGCGCAAGATGATGGCGGCGATGGCGCAGCAGGATTGCGGCCAGTGCGGCTATAACTGCAACGACTATTCCGACGCCATCGCCAGCAAGGCCGAGCCGCGTCTCAATCTCTGCGTCCCCGGCGGCAAGGAAACCGCGCGGATGCTGAAGTCGCTCTATGAAGAGCTCGACAAGGCGCCCGCGGCGGGCGGTGCTGCGCCGGCCGCCAAGCCGGCTGAGCCGGTTGAGGCTGCAGCGCCCGATCCATCCACACTCGGCCGCTCGCGTGACAATCCCGCGCCCGCGATCTTCCTCGGCCGTCGCCTGCTCAATGGCGCGGGCTCGGAGAAGGAAACCTGGCATATCGATTTCGATCTGTCCGGCTGCGGGCTCGATTACGTGGTCGGCGACAGTTTTGGCATTTTCGCCAGCAACGATCTCGGCCATGTCGATCAGATCATCGCACTGCTCGGCGCTTCACACACGACTGAGGTCCGCGGCAAGACGCTGCGCGAGGTGCTGCAGCACGACGTCTCGCTGGCGCCAGCGCCGGACAGTCTGTTCGAGCTGATGTCCTATCTCACCGGCGGTGCCCATCGCGCCAAGGCGCGCGCGCTGGCGCAGGGCGAGGATCCGGATGGCGATGCCGCGACGCTGGATGTGATGGCGGCGCTGCAGAAGTTTCCGAGTGTGCGTCCGCATCCGGAAGCCTTCATCGAGGCCCTGGAGCCGCTGCAGCCGCGGCTTTACTCGATCTCGTCCTCGCATAACGCAACACCGGGAAAACTGTCGCTCACCGTCGATGCGGTCCGTTACGTGATCGGCAAGCGCAAGCGGCATGGCCTGGCCTCCAGCTTTCTCGCCGACCGCATCAAGCCGGGCGACGAACTGAAGGTCTATGTGCAGAAGGCCCATGGCTTTGCGCTGCCCGAGGATCCGGAGACCCCGATCATCATGGTTGGGCCGGGCACCGGCATCGCGCCGTTCCGTGCCTTCCTGCATGACCGGAAGGCGGTCAATGCGCCGGGCAAGAACTGGCTGTTCTTCGGCCATCAGCGCAGTGCCTCGGATTTCTTCTATGCCGATGAACTCAACGGCATGAAGAATGACGGATTTCTCACGCGCCTGTCGCTTGCGTGGTCGCGCGACACCGGCGAGAAGTTCTACGTGCAGGATCGCATGCGCGAGGTCGGGCGCGATCTGTGGACGTGGCTCGCCGAAGGCGCCCATGTCTATGTCTGCGGCGATGCCAAGCGCATGGCCAAGGACGTCGAGCGCGCGCTCGTCGATGTCACCGCGCAGCATGGTGCACGATCGATCGACGAAGCCGTGACATTTGTCAGCGAGCTGAAGAAGAAGGGGCGCTTCCAACTCGACGTGTACTGATCGTCGTCCCCGCGCAGGCGGGGACCCATACACGCGAACGGACTAAAGTAGGCTCAGGCAGGTGTAGCTCAGCCCCCGACAGATCCTCTGTTTCGGAGGCTATGGGTCCCCGCCTGCGCGGGGACGACCTCTGAAATTAAATGTCTGTCAGCTCCCGGCTGCAGAGAATGGCTGTATCGAGATCGCTGTAGCGCACTCCTTAAATGGCGATCTCTGGAGATAATCTCTCCAAGTCCCGCGACATTCAAAATTCCATTTCATTGACCCCGCGCCTTGCGCCGCGTCATCCTGACACCATCAACAAAGCCGGCGCGGGAGTCGCAAGACGCTCGTGCCGTCATCCTTTCAGCTCTTTCACCATCGCATCAGCGCGAGCTGCAACGTCATGCGTTGCGCTCAGGGGCCGTGCTGTGCCTTTCGCCAAGCAGGAGACGACATGTCCGACGATGACCACAAACGCGCCGCCGTGATGAACCGCCGTGCGCTGCTCGGCGCAAGCGCTGCAGCCGCATTCGCGGCACCTCTGGGCGCCTGGGGCGCCGCGCAGGCCTTTCCGTTCAAGCCAATCTCGCCGATCGATTTCTCCGAATTCCCGATCTGCAAGGCATCGTCCGATACGTCGGCGCTCACCGGCGCGCCGCGGAAGCTGAAGCTGTCATGGAATGCCGGCGCGGTCTGCCTTGCACCTCTGGCGGTTGCCATCGAACACGGTTTCTTTGCCAAGCAGAATCTCGATGTCGAGCTCGTCAATTATAGCGGCTCTACCGATCAGCTGCTGGAAGCAATCGCCACGGGCAAGTCCGATGCGGGTGTCGGCATGGCGCTGCGCTGGCTCAAGCCGCTGGAGCAGGGCTTTGACGTCAAGATCGTCGCCGGCACCCATGGCGGCTGCCTGCGCGCCTTCGTGCCGGCCAAATCCGACATCAAGGGCGTTGCCGACTTCAAGGGCAAGGTGATCGCGGTCGGCGACATGGCCGGCCCTGACAAGAACTTCTTCGCCGTGCAGCTGGCCAAGATTGGGCTGAATCCGGACAAGGATGTCGAATTCCGTCAATTCCCCGGCAATCTCGTGCAGCTGGCCGTGCAGAAGGGCGAGGCGCAGGTCGGTCTCGCCTCCGATCCGCTGGCCTATCTCTGGCTCAAGGATGGTGAGTTCAAGGAGGTCGGTTCCAATCTCGACGGTCCCTACCGCGACATCAGCTGCTGCATCGTCGGCGTGCGCGGCAGCCTGATCCGGCAGGAGCCGCTGGTCGCGCGGGCGCTGACGCAGTCGCTGCTCGATGCCGCGATGTTCGCCGCGCAGAATCCGGACAAGGCGGCAAAGGCGTTCCAGCCTTATGCGCCGAAGGCGGCGACGCCCGACGATCTGCTGGCGATGGTGAAGTATCACACCCATCACCACCATCCGGTCGGCGATCAGCTCAAGCGCGAGCTGAAGACCTATGCGGACGAGCTGAAGACGGTCTCTGTCTTCAAACCGAACACTGACACCGCCAAATTCGCGGAGCGCATCTATGCCGACGTATTCCGCGTCTGATATCGCGCCGGTCAGCGCGGACCGCGAAAGCCTTGCGATTGCGGGCGACAGCGGCCTGACATTCGCAGGCAGGCTCCGGCCGACATGGTCCGGCGTCGGGGCAGGGCTCGCCTGGCTGGCTTTCGGTTATGCAAGCCTGCATTGGCCCGATATCGGCGACTGGTCGCGCACCGAAGCGGTCGCCTATGTGGCCTTCGCCGTCGCCGCCTTGATCCTCGTCGCGACGACGGCACATGCGGCGCTCGGTAAATTCGGCGAGGGTGTGCAGAAGCGCGCGCCCTGGCTGCTTGCGCTTGGTGTATTCCTGACCTTGTGGGAGCTCGCCACCGCCAAATTCGGCTGGCTGCCGCTGCCGTTCTTCCCGCCGCCGCAGTCGATCGTCGAGGTCTATACCGACGACGCGCCAAAGCTGCTCGACAGCGTGTTCGCCTCGGTGAAGCTGCAACTCGGCGGTTACTTCATCGGCGCTGTCGTCGGTTTCCTCACCGGCGTCTCCATCGGCTGGTCGCGGCTTGCCGGCTACTGGGTGCATCCGATCCTGCGCTTCATCGGTCCGCTGCCGGCGACAGCCTGGCTGCCGATCGCCTTCTTCACCTTTCCATCGAGCTGGAGCGCATCGACCTTCCTGATCGCGCTTGCGACGGGATTCCCGGTGACCGTGCTCACATGGTCTGGCGTTGCCAGCGTCAGCACTGCCTATTACGACGTCGCGCGGACACTCGGTGCAAAGCCGTCCTTCCTCGTTACCAAAGTGGCGATCCCCGCAGCGTTGCCGCATGTCTTCGTCGGCCTGTTCATGGGGCTCGGCGCATCATTCGCCGTGCTGGTCGTCGCCGAGATGATCGGCGTCAAGGCGGGGCTTGGCTGGTATCTGCAATGGGCGCAGGGCTGGGCCTCCTACAACAACATGTATGCGGCGCTGATCGTGATGTCGCTGCTTTGCTCCGGCGCGATCACACTGCTGTTTCGCGTTCGCGATCGTCTGCTCGTCTGGCAGAAGGGGGTGGTGAAATGGTAGCCGCTGCAAAAGCATTCCAGCCCGAACCGACGGGCGCGTCGCTCGACATCGAGAATGTCAGCCACGCTTTCGATATCGACGGCGCCGCGCTGCCGGTGCTCGACGATGTGAGCATCAGGGTCGCGCCCGGCGAGTTCGTGGCGTTGCTTGGCCCGTCCGGCTGCGGCAAGTCCACGTTGCTGCGGCTTGTCGCCGGCCTCGAGCCGCCGCGCGCCGGCACGCTGGCGGAGGACGGCGTCGCCATCACCGGGCCCTATCCGTCGCGCGTGGTCGTGTTTCAGGATCCGACGCTGTTTCCCTGGCGCACGGTCTGGGACAATGTCGCGCTCGGTCTGGAAGCACAGGGCCTGTTGAAGACGCAACGCCACCGGGTCGACAAGGCCATCGACCTTGTCGGTCTCGGCGGCTTCGCGAAGGCCTATCCGCACCAGTTGTCCGGCGGCATGGCGCAGCGGGTTGCGCTGGCACGGGCGCTGGTCAATGACCCGCGCATTCTCATCCTCGACGAGCCGCTCGGCAAACTCGATTCGCTGACGCGGCTCACCATGCAGTCGGAGCTCGTTTCGCTGTGGCAGCGCAACGGTTTCACCGGGCTCCTGGTGACGCATGACGTTGAGGAAGCACTGTTCCTCGCCAATCGCGTGATCGTGTTCAGCGATCGTCCGGCGCAAGTGAAGGCGGACATCACCGTCGATCGCCCATATCCGCGCCACCGCGGCGATCCGCATCTGGCGGAGCTACGGCGCGAGATTCTTGGTTTGCTCGGCCTCGACGCGACCTGGTGACCTCAATGGATGGCGGCGTGTAGCTCCGCTGCCATTTCCACTGCCGGCTGCAGAGGCAAGGCATGTTTGTTGCATACACCTCGGGTGACCTGTCCGTGCAGCCCGAGGAAGTACCATGCGCACCAGCCGACGAGATTTCATCCGCCTGACGGCGAGCGCCGTTGCTCTATCGACGACCAGCATCAGTGCATTCGCTGCCGATCGTACGGTCAAGATCGGCACGCTGAAGCTTATTCACGGCGTGACACCGTATTTCTATGAGAAATTCGCGCCGGCCGGCGTCAAGTTCGAGGTCATTCCGTTCGAGACGCCGACCGATGGCAAGAACGCGGTCGCGACAGGCACGGTCGATTTCGGCATTTTCGGCTTCGCGGCTGCGACGCTTGGTGGCGCCAATGGCGAGCCCATCGTGGTGATCGCGGCTGCCTGCAATCGCGGCATGGCCGTGGTCGCCAAGAAGGATTCCGGCATCAATGCGATCAAGGACCTGAAAGGCAAGAAGGTCGCCATCCTGCCCGGCTCGACCCAGGAGGTGGTGATCCTTGACCGGCTGGCCGCCGAAGGAATGACCGTCAAGGATGTCGAGGCGGTCAGGCTCTCCTTCAGCGACATGGCGCCCGCGCTTGCACGTGGCGATATCGACGCCTATGTGGGCGCCGAGCCCGGGCCGGGCATCAGCCTCGCCAATGGCGTTGGCCAGATCGTCGAATATCCCTATACCACACCGACCGGCTCGCTGAACATGGTGCTGACCACGCGCCGGGAGCTGATCGAGAAGGACCCGGAACTCATCAAGGCGCTGCTGAAGACCCATCGCGCCGCCAGCGAATACGCCATGAAGGACCGCGAGGCGTTCATCGCCATCGCCATGCAGAAGCTTGGCCAGCAGAAGCCGTCGATCGAGAAGGCTGCGCCGAATGTCGAGCTGACCTGGAACATCGACGACCAGTTCATGAAGCAGGCGGAGTATTACGGCAGCCAGATGCTGGCCAAGAAGCAGATCCGCCAGCAGCCGGACTACAAGACCTTCATCGATGCGAGCTTCGTCAAGGCGCTGGCGGCCACGTGAGCGCATCGTGAGCTTGCAATCGACGACGACCACCGCGCCCGAGCGTATCGATCTCGTACAAACGGGAGATTTGCCGGTCGCTGTGACCAGGCCGGGCGGCGAGGCGCTGCGGCGGATGCGCATCGTCGCGCTCGGCCTGATCGTGCCGGCGCTCCTGTTGCTGGTCTGGCACGTGATGGTGCGCTGGACCGGCACGCGGCTGGTGCCGCCGCCATCCGGCGTTGCCATCATGATTTGGGATTTCGCCTTTGGCGGCATTTATGACGACGCCTACAGCGCGAGCCTGCCGATCCATTTCTGGAAGAGCGTGCAGCGAGTCTATGGCGGGTTCCTGTGTGCGGCAGTGGTCGGCATTCCACTCGGTCTGATGATCGGCCGCATGCCTCTGCTCCGTTCGCTGCTCGATCCAACGCTGTCACTGCTGCGACCGATCCCGGTGACGGCGTGGCTGCCGTTGTCGATGATCTTCTTCGGCCTCGGTCCGCGGGCGGCGATCTTCCTCGTCTTCCTTGGCGCGTTCTTTCCGATCCTGCTCAACACCGTCTTCGGCGTACGATCCGTCGATGCCCGATTGTTCGAGGCAGCCGAGATGCTGGGTTGCAGCGGCGCACAACAATTTCGGTCGGTCGTGCTGCCGGCGGCGCTGCCGAGCATCTTCAACGGCCTGCGCCTCGGCGCTGGTTTTGCGTGGATCCTCATCGTGGTGGGCGAGATGACCGGCGTGCCCGAAGGGCTTGGTGCCGTGATCATGGATGGCCGCACCCTGTCGCGCACCGATCTCGTGATCACCGGCATGATCATCATCGGCATCACTGGTTTTCTGTCGGATCGGATCCTGCTGATGCTCAGCAACTACTTCCTGCGCTGGAGCCCGCAGCACCATGCTTGATCAACCCACCAGTGTGGCGCCGCCAATCCTGGAGATCGACGGTGTACAGAAATTCTATCACGCCTCGAACGGTCCGGTTGAAGCCCTGCGTGGCGTCAGTCTGAGTATCCGCAAGGGTGAGTTCGTCTGCCTGCTCGGCGCCTCCGGTTGCGGCAAATCCACATTGCTGCGTATCGTCGCCGGTTTCGAGAAGGCCACGCAGGGCTCGGTGACGATGTATGGCTTTCCGGTCGAAAAGCCGGGTCCCGAGCGCGGCATGGTGTTTCAGGACTATGCGCTGTTTCCCTGGCTCACGGTGCGCGACAATATCGGTTTCGGTCCAACGCATCGCCGCGTGGCCTCGAAAGTCGTGCGGGAGATCACCGACAAATTCATGGCCATGGTCGGGCTGACCGCATTTGCCGATCGTTATCCGCATCAGCTGTCCGGCGGCATGAAACAGCGCGTCGCGATTGCGCGTGTGCTCAGCAATGACACCGACGTGTTGCTGATGGACGAGCCGTTTGGCGCGCTCGACGCGCTGACCCGGAGCAAATTGCAGGAGGAGCTGGTCGAGATCTGGCGCACCACCGGACTGACCGTGATCTTCGTCACGCATTCGGTGGAGGAGGCGGTGATGCTGGCCGATCGGGTGATCGTGATGTCGGCCGGGCCTGGCCGGATCGATTGTGAGATCGACATCGACCTGCCGCGACCGCGAGACGTGGCCTCGCCGGAGTTCAACACCCTGCGGCGCGAGGTGACACAGAAGCTGACCAGTCATATCGCCAGTAGCCGCGATACGGCTGCGGACTCCTGAGTCGGTCCTCAAAAGAGCCCGGAATGAAATTCTCCCGCCGTAATACGAAGTAGAATTTTTGACCTGCAGGTCCGATGCGCATCAGGCCCGCTGTCGTTATTTCCCGTCACCGCTTGTAACCCCTGCCGAACGGCATTCTCTAATGTCAGAGAAGCCGAAGGCAGTACGATATGGACGCGGTTCCCAGCATTATCGACAGGGTTAAATTGCTCACATCCGGCTTTGCCGAACGAGCACCTGCGCATGACCGGACAGCGAGTTTCCCGTTCGAAAATTTTCGCGACCTTGCCGATTCAGGGCTGCTGACCTTCCCGGTGGCGCGCAAATTCGGCGGGGGCGGTGCTTCGATCAGCGACGCGGCACGCGTGATCGGACTTGTGGGGCAGGCCGACCCTGCGACGGCACTGGTGCTGATCATGCACTACATGCACCATCTGGTGATTGCACGCGGCAGTCCGTGGCCGGAGCATCTGATACGCCGCATCGTGCCGGATGTCGGAGAGGTCGCGCTGATCAACACATTGCGCGTCGAGCCCGATCTGGGTTCGCCGTCGCGCGGCGGGCTGCCGGCCACTGTGGCCCGCCAAACTGTAGATGGCTGGCGTCTGACCGGCCGCAAGATCTATTCGACGGGATCGCCGATCCTGAAATGGTACAGCGTCTTCGCCAAGACCGATGACGCGGATCCGCAAGTCGGTCTGTTCCTGGTGCCCGCAGGGCTGCCGGGTATCTCGATCGTCGAGACCTGGGATCATCTCGGCCTCCGCGCAAGCGGCAGCCATGACGTCATCTTCGCCGACGTGCTGATCCCGCACGACCATGTCATCGAGCTGCGTGTGCCCGCGGACTGGCGCAAGCCCGATGTCCTGCAGGCGACGATCCAGGCCGCGCTGCTCGGCTCGCTCTATGACGGCGTGGCGCGCGCGGCGCGTGACTGGCTGCTGGACTTTCTGAAATCACGGGTGCCGTCGAGCCTGGGTGCGCCGCTGGCGACCTTGCCGCGGGCCCAGGAGATCGTCGGCGGTATCGAGGCCAGGCTCGCCATCAATGCGCGTCTTATCCGCGGACTGGCTGCCGATATCGATCGTGGCGGCGACCTCGATCCCGTCGAGGCGAATATCATCAAGATGACCGTGACCAACAATGCCGTGGCGGCGGTCGAGGATGCGCTCTCCTTGACCAGCAATCACGGCCTCAGCCGCGCCAATCCGCTTGAGCGGCATTACCGCGATGTCCTGTGCGGTCGCGTGCACACGCCGCAGGACGACAGCATCCGCACCATCGCAGGCTGCCGCGCGCTCGCGCTCTGACAATCACTATCCGACATTGGAGAGACACATGTCCGTCGAATTCATCGGCTTCATCACCAACAACGACGCATCCGAAACCCGCGTGCGCTCCGGCCCGATTCTCGATCCCGCCTATATCGAGACGGTGGCCAAGGCACATGAGCTCGCCGGTTTCGACCGTGCTCTGCTCGCTTTCCATTCGACCACGCCGGACGGTCTGCAGGTCGCGCAGCACGCGCTTGGTGTCACCGAGAAGCTGAAGGTGATGATCGCACAGCGTCCGGGATTCACCGCCCCGACGGTGCTGGCGCGCCAGTTGGCAACCATCGAGAATTTCCATCACGGCCGTGTCTCGCTGCATGTCATCACCGGCGGCAATGCCAAGGAGCTGCGGCAGGACGGCAATACGCTGGATGACAAGGACGAGCGCTATGCCCGCACCGGCGAATGGCTGGATATCATCAAGCAGGAATGGGCCAGCGAGAAGCCGTTCGACTATCACGGCAAATATTACCAGGTCGAAGGCGGCTTTTCGCAGGTGAAGCCGACGGTGCCGATCCATGTCTTCGTCGGCGGTGCGTCCGATGCGGCCATCGACGTGTCCGGCAAGCATGCTGATACGTTTGCACTGTGGGGCGAGTCCTACGCCCAGGTGCGCGACGTCACCGGTCGCGTACGGGCCGCCGCTGCGAAATATGGCCGCCCGGCGCCGCGCTTCAGCCTCTCTGTGCGCCCGATCATTGCAGAGACCGAGGAGAAGGCCTGGGCCAAGGCCGACGACATCCTCGCCCGTGCGACCGCCCTGCAGGACAAGACCGGCTATCGCAAGCCGGCCGATGGTCATGCCACCGCCGGCGCGAAGCGTCTGCTGGCACTGGCAGAGCAGGGCACGCGCATCGACAAGCGGCTGTGGACCGAGATGGCGGCGCTGACCGGCGCCAACAGCAATACCACCGCGCTGGTCGGTACGCCCGAGCAGGTCGCCGAGGTCTTCGCCGACTACCACGATCTCGGTGTCAGTCATTTCCTGATCCGTGGCTTCGATCCGCTCATCGACGCCATCGACTACGGGCGTGAACTGATCCCCGCCACGCGCGCGCTCATTGCTGCACGCGTTGCGGACAAGGGAGTTGTTGCAGCATGAGACGGCTTGTCATTGCTGCCGGTCTGCTCTTCGCGGCTTTCGCCGGGGCGGCCCATGCCGAGACGACGCTGATCGTCGGGGACCAGAAGGGCAATGCGCGTGCGGTGATGGAAGCATCCGGCGTGCTGAAGGATGTCCCT
>NZ_JBIIOT010000108.1:0-16041 GCF_044336785.1 Tardiphaga sp.
GCCGGATTGAAGAAGTCGGTGCGGGTGACGTTCGTCTCGTCCTGCCGGATGCCGCCGATCAGCGCCAGCTGCTCGGTGATGTTGAGCTTGTTCTCCGCGAAGAAGGCATACTGGTTGGTGATGCTGCGATAGTCGACGACGGTCGGCGTATTGCTGAAATAGTTACCCGGAATCGGATTGAAAAGCGTGACTGTCGAGCTGCCGGTGGACGTCGATGATAGGAAATTCGCATCGCGGCCGAACTTGATGTGGTTGACATCGAAGCCGGTGACGAGCTGGTTTTCCAGGCCGAACACATGGCCGCGGAAGGTGGCGTCCATGCGGTCGCCGATCTGCTGCTGGGCCTGGTAGATTTCGGTGTTGTTGCCGTTGCGGTTCACGAGGCCGGACGCCGGGCTGTAGACGTAGCTCTCCGCGTTACGCCAGTGGCGATGGACATCCATATAATACAGCACATTGCGCACGGTCACGCCGTCGGTGACGTTCCACTCGGTGCGGATCTGGTTGAGATTGTCCTTGTAGTGAACGATGCCGTTGCTGAAATTGTAGTTGTTGAAGCGCGTCGCTTCGAGAATGCGGCCATTGACCAGCGGCGTGCCCCAATAATTCTGTGGCTGCACGTCGGCATAGTCGCTGAGGAAGGTCCAGGTGAGGTCTTCAGTCTGCTTGACCTGAATGGCGGCATGCACGGAGACATTGGAATTGTTGCCGCGATCCATCCAGCCATCCGAGAGATTGCCGGTGGCGGTGATGCGATAGGCGACCTTGTCATTGATGGCGCCGCCGCTATCGACGGCGATGCGCTTGGTCATGTTGGTGTCGAGCGACATCTCGGCCTGATTGACCGGCACCCAGGTCGGCAGTTTCGACACCACATTGATGGCGCCGCCGATGGCGCCCGAGCCGTACAGCACCGAGGCGGGGCCGCGCAGCACCTCGATGCGCTCGGCCGACCAGGTGTCATAAGGGAATGTCGCCGTGCCCTGGCCGACATAGAGCTGGGTGCCGTCATACATGGTCATGACGGAGCTGGAGCCAGTGAAGCCGCGTGCGCTGAAGGCGAGGCCGCCATTGCCGAGCGACGGATTGGCGGTGATGCCGACGGCATTCTGCGTCACGGCATCATTGATGTTCTGCTGGCCGCGCTCGGACATGGTCTGCGCGGAGATCACATCGACGCTGGCCGGCGTCTGCAGACGGGTGAGGCCGAGGCGGCTGGCGGTCGGCGCCGTACCGGTCAGATTGAGCGTCGGTGCTGCAAAGACCGGGCCGGTGGGCGTCGCGACAGGCGCGGCCGTCGTCGCGGCGACATTACGCTGCTGGCGCGAACGCGCGGCGCGGCTTGCATTGCCGGTGGTCGCACGGCGCGCGCGCTGCGGCTGGGCAGTGGGCTGCACGACGACGGGATCGAGGGTCTGACTCGGTTTCGTGTCCTGGGCATGGCCATCGGCGGACCACAGCAGGCAAGGCAATGCGACGGTGCAGAGAAGGAAACGGCGGCGCATCACTGCGACGGAGGAGACGGCGGTCATCAAAAAACTCGCGATAACGTGGCACGTCACCGCGAACCAAGGCGCCTTGCATCCATCACGAACGCAATTCGACTTCCACCAGGACACCCCGCCCAATGTGCTCGCGTGTGACCACGACTGACGGCAGGTCTCCTGGCTCGCGGGTCAATGCCTGTCGCCGCCTTCCCGGACCGAGGTCCAGTGGCTCTTGGCGAAGGCTCGCCGCTTACAGTTGCGGGGGCAGCCGCGGAATTGGCTCGCCTTGCGACCATGTCGCGCGAACCTCACCGCATTCCCTATTGGTCCCGAAGGAACCGTCGGGATCACGTTAGGGTGATGGTTACGAATGTGTCAACGCGCGCGCGGTTCGATGGCGCCTTTATGGCTGCCTGTGTGTGGATCATGCATCACTGCGCCCGATGCGTGAGGCATCAGACGATCTGGCCACGGCGTAAACGACGCATCGCGATGATTGCGATGATCGCGCTCACAAGCAGCAGTAGCGCGGCGCGCGATGCGATGCGCCACGAAGTTGTATCCGCCGCGGTCTCGCGCCATTGCCACACCGGCAATGCGGCCATCTCGGCGAGCGTTGTTGCTTGGTCTGTTGCGATCTTCGGCGCAAAGAAGGCGCGCCAGCCATTGTGGAAGGTTTCGGTCTGCGCCTTGAAGGCAAGGAAGCGGCGCGAGTCATTGCCGGCGACGAGGTTCAGCGCCTCGTTGACGAGGATGGCGGGCGACAGGAAGCCGATCGTATCGACCAGCTTCTGCTGTTCGAGCAACTGATGATCGAACTGGTTCAGCAGCGGCTCCACCTGCACATCGACGCGTTGCTTGGCGAGGAAGAACGCGCGCATGCGGGCGGGGACTTTGATGCGGCCGTCCTTCACCGTCAATGTCTCGGGATCGGAGGCATAGCGATAGTCGGTGCTGTACATGTCCTCGTATTCGCGCAGTGCATCCGCAGTGACGACGCGGGTGCGGCTGGCAAGCTCGGTGCGCGATGGGGCCGGGCTGATGGCACCGACCACGAGATTCATCACGATGGGCAGGATGAGGACGAGAAACGTCCAGCCGGAGATCATGATCAAGGCATTGGAGGAAGACGTGCGACCGAAGGCATTGACCAGCGCGGCGAGCGCGAACCAGAACAGCGTGTAGCTGGCGACGACCAGCGCCCACAGCGCCATGAAGAGCAGCGAGTCTGCCGTGCGGGTTTCGGGAAACAGCGTCAGCAGGACGAGCGGCGGCAGCGGCAGCAGGATCGCCAGCAGCGCGAGATAGCGCGCGCTGGCCTTGGCGGCGACCAACGTCGTCAGCGCCATCGGCTGCGCGAACAGCATGCGCAGCGTGCCTTGTTCGCGTTCGGCAGACAGCATGTTGAAGGATAGGCCGATCACCAGCAGCGGCAGCACGAAGGTGATGACGAAGGAGAGATCGAAATGGCCGCTGAGCAGATTCCACGGATTCTCGATCTCGGTGTCATACATGAACTGCACCTTGCTGAGATACGAGATGCGGTAATAATTCGGCACCATGTCGGACTGGCCGATCGCGAGTGCTGCCAGCGGCAGATTCGGCAGCGTGGTGTGGCGGCCGGCGAGGTTGCCGGCCAGCGCCGCGGGGTTGGCGGGATTGCCGAACGGGACCAGCGCTTGCTTGCCGTCCAGCACCGATTGCAGTGTCTTCTCGTTATTGGCTTGCCGCCTTTCGCTGTGCGCGGTCACCTCGGCGATCATCGCGCTGCGCTGCTGCGCCTGGGTGATGCCGACGAACAGCCCACCCAGTACCATCAACGCCAGCAAGATAGCGACGATCGGCAGCGTGCGATCGCGGGTGAGGATGGTGAGCTCGTGGCGGAAGATGAGCCAGAAGGTCGAGGCGGTGGTGTGCTGTGACATGTCAGGCCACGCGCTTCAGGCTGCGGGAGACGGCGAGATGCGCGAGCAAGGCGGCGGCAGCGAATATCGTGGCGAGCAGCAGCAGGTCGCGCCAATAACGCGCCGCTGCAAAACCGATGGTGGGCAGCCGGTATTTGAACTCCGGCACGGTGGCCCAAAGCCTGGCGCCGGCCTTGTAGCTGAAATGCGCATTGTCGAGCGTGTCGGCATGGGCGACGAGATCGTCGCTGACAATGTCCTGGATCTTGCGGCGCTGCAGTTCGGCGGCTGTGGAGAAATCGCGATGTTGCGCGAAATCCGTGCCGGCAAGGCCCATGGAAAAGCCGCGCAGCGTGATCACGGGGGCGATCAGGCCAACCCATTGCTGGAAACGCTGCTGGTGCTCGAATGTGTCCCATAATTTGCCGAATGTCTGGTCGAGCACGCCATAGCCGGCATGATCATCGACCTTCAGCGCCGCGCCCCATTTGCTGAGCGGCAGCGACGGATCCCATTGGGCATCGACATTGAAGGTGGATTTCCAGGCCTGACCTGCGGCTTCGGAAATGTCGTGCGAGAGATGATTGTTGAAATCCAGCCGTGATGGCGTGGGATAGACCACATTGGCGACTTCGGACGCCGTGCGCGGCGCGATCAAGGTGGCGGCGACCCAGAAGCCGAGCAGCAGCACCACAGCTGCGCGTGACGAGCGCACCAGTGCGGATACGGCGATGGTGAGGAAGACGAAGAAGCCGAGATAAAGGCCGTAGCCGGCGATCAGCCACATCATGCGATAGACGACATCGAGCCGCTCGGCCGAGGGCAGACGGCCGATGGCGACAATGGAGAAGGCGAGCCAGATCGGGATCACCAGCGCAAAAGCGCAGGCGGCGAGGGCCAGCGCCTTGCCGAGCAACAGGCTTCGCGCGGGCACACCGATGCTCAGCAATTGCCGCAACGTGCCGCGCTCGCGCTCGCCGCTGATGGCGTTGAAGCCGATGACGATGATCAGCAGCGGCACCAGCACCTGCACGATCCATGCGGGCGACAGTTGGCCGAAGCGCTGCAGCCCGGTGGCATCCTGCGCCGGCCGGAATTTCAGTTCGCTCTGGCGATGCGCCTGCAGCCAGACCGTGGAGCCGACAAAAGGCTCGATGCCGGGATCGAGCACCGCCAGCGGCGGTTCCGGCTTGAACACATGCATGCCCTGCTCGGCGGCATCATGCGGATGCCGTTCGCCCTGCTGCAGCCAGGCTTGATAATCGAGCGATTGCCCGGCGGCGCGCTCGTTATTGATCTGCGCTTGCCGGATCGATCCCGACGCCATGGCGACGATGGAGAGAATAATGATGAGTGCCGCGGCCCAGAGCATGCGGCCGTCGCGAATGATCTCGCGCAGATCCTTGCGGGCGATGGTGAGGATCACGTCAGGCTCTCATATGTTCGAGATAGAGCGCCTGCAGATCGGCGTGGCTGACATCGGCGCTGTTCAGCTCCTGCACCAGCTTGCCGCGCCGCATGATGCCGATGCGGGTGCCGGTCTGCTTGGCATGGAACAGGTCATGTGTCGTGGTCAGGATGGCGACGCCGTTGCGGCTGGCATTGACCAGCAGTTCGGAGAACTCGTTGGCGGCTGACGGGTCGAGCCCGGATGTCGGTTCATCGAGCAGCAATGCCTTGGCATTCTTCGCCAGCGCGATGGCGATGCCGACTTTCTGGCGCATGCCTTTCGAATAGGTGCCGACGCGATCATCCGCCGCCTGCAACGGCAGGCCGGCGGCTTGCAGCAATTCGAGCAGGCGCTCGCGCGGCAATTCTTCGCCAATAGCGAGGGTGGCGAAGAACGCGAGATTCTCCACGCCGGAGAGCTGGCCGTAGAGATTCACCTGTTCGGGAATGTAAGCCAGCAGTCGCTTGGTCTCCAGCGGCTGCGCAGTGACATCATGCTTGTCGATCAGCAGTTGCCCGGAGGTCGGCTGGATGAAATTGAGAAACAGGTTGATCAGCGTGGTCTTGCCGGCGCCATTGGCGCCGAGCAGGCAATAGATATCGCCGGGCTGCACATGGAGCGAGACGTCGTCGAGCGCGAGCTTGGCGCCGAACTGCTTCTTGACGGCTGTAGCTTCAAGCATGGAGCGCCGCGCTGACGCTGGATATGAGAGAGATCATCCGAAGGACTCGCGATAACGTGGCACGTCACCGCAAACCAAACCGTGTTGCCATTCGCAGCGAAGGCAATTCGGCTTCCATCAGGACACCCCGCCCGATGTGCTCGCGTGTGACCACGGCCGACGGCAGGTCTCCTGGCTCGCGGGTCAGGGCCTTCTGCCGCCTTCCCGGGTTTGTGGCCCAGTGGCATGTGGCAAAGGCTCGCCGCTTACAGTTGCGGGGGCAGCCGCGGAATTGGCTTGCGCAACAGACGCTGCACTGGCCTCACCGCATTCCCTATTGGTCCCGAAGGAACCGTCGCGGGGACAATTCGGTGAAATGACACCGGGAGTCAATGCCGCGCTGTTGCGGAAAATTCCGCTCGTCGCGTTTGGCCTCGACTGAAATTGGTGGGCACCCTTCGGTATTATCTTGATGAACAAGAAGTGGCTGTGTCGAGCCGAAAACGGCTTTGCCGGGCGGCTGTTGCGCTCGCTGCGGCAGCCTGTCACAGGGGCGTTGCGTAGTATCCCTAGATCGTCCTGCATCACCATCGCCGACTTCAGGAGAGCACAATGGCCATCCGCGTGTCCCGTCGCCGCTTCCTCACGACGGCTGCCGCAAGCGCGGGACTCTTGGCGATGCCACGTCTCAGCCGCGCGGCCGATCGACCGGTGGTGAGCCATGGTGTGCAGTCCGGCGATATCGGTTTCGACAGCGGCATGATCTGGTCGCGGGCGGATCGGCCGGCGCAGATGATGGTGGAGGTGGCGACCACCGAGTCTTTCAAACATGCGCGCGCTTTGCCGCCGGTAACGGTGCTGCCGGAAAGCGATTTCACGGCAAAACTGCTGCTGGAGAATCTGCCGGCAGGGCAGGACATCTTTTATCGCGTGCGGTTTCGCGATCTCGCGCATACGAGCGTGATCGGTGAGCCCGTGGTCGGGCGCTTCCGTACGGCGCCTGCGGACCGCCGCGATGTGTCATTCGTCTGGGGTGGTGATGTCGCGGGGCAGGGCTGGGGCATCAATGCGGAGGATGGCGGCATGGTCACCTTCGCCACCATGCGAAAACACAATCCGGATTTTCTGCTCCACAGCGGCGACACGATTTATGCCGACGGGCCGATGGTTGCAGAAGTGAAGTTGCCGGATGGCTCGCTCTGGAAGAACACCACGCTGGTGCCGGAGAAAGCCAAGGTCGCCGAAACGCTCGATGAATTCCGCGCGGCGCATAAATACAATCTGCTCGACGACAATGTCCGCGCCTTCAATGCACAGGTGCCGATCTTCGGCCAGTGGGACGATCACGAGGTCACCAATAACTGGTCGGCGTCGAAGCAGTTGCCCGCAGCGTATAAAGAGCGCGATGTGATGGTGCTGGCCGCGCGCGGTGCGCGGGCCTTTCATGAAATATATCCGGTGCGGGTCAATCCCGCCGAACCCGGCCGCGTCTATCGGGTGCTGAATTACGGCCCGCATCTCGATGTCTTCATGCTGGACGAGCGCAGCTATCGCGGGCCCAACGGGCCGAACCTGCAGGAGACCTATGGCCCCGATGCGCATTTCATCGGACCGGAGCAGCTGGCCTGGCTAAAGCGTGCGCTGATGGACTCGCGAGCAACCTGGAAGGTGATCGCTTCCGACATGCCGATCGGCATCGTGGTTTATGACAATGCCGCGACGAAGTCCGGTTCTGAGGCAATTGCGCAGGGGGACGGCCCGGCACGGGGGCGCGAGCTGGAAATCGCCGACCTGCTGCGTTTCATCAAGACGGCGGGGATCCGCAACACCGTCTGGTTCACGGCCGACGTGCACTACACGGCGGCGCATTATTACAATCCGGACAAGGCCCAGTTCCAGGATTTCGAGCCGTTCTGGGAGTTCGTCTCGGGCCCGTTCCATGCCGGCACCTTCGGGCCGGGCGGCATGGACAATACCTTTGGCCCCGAAGTCCGATACGTGAAGGCCCCCGGCGAGGGGAAGCAGAACCTGCCGCCGTCAGCCGGTATGCAGTTCTTCGGCCATGTCCGGATTGAGGGCGCGAGCGGCCAGATGACCGTCACTCTGCGAGATCGGGCCGATACGGCCCTTTGGAGCACAGTTCTGGACCCCAAAATGGGCTAATTTCGGGGGCAGATTCACATTGTTTTTCGGTCATTCCCGACTATATTGCGCCGCAACGCGCCCAAGTACCCGGCCTTTATCCATTGGCCGGGTTTGCTTTTGCAGGGATTGCCCAGCGCGTTTTCAGGCAGGATAGGGTTGGTCGCGCAACGAGTGCGCCGGGCTGACGTCTTGCAGAACCCGCTTCGGGCATCCGTTCGTCGAACCAGAAGAAGACACATGAAACTGCGCAACATCGCCATCATCGCACACGTCGACCACGGCAAGACCACCCTCGTCGACAAGCTCCTGCAGCAGTCGGGCACCTTCCGCGACAATCAGCGCGTTCAGGAACGCGCGATGGATAGCAACGACATCGAAAAAGAGCGTGGCATCACCATTCTCGCCAAGTGTACTTCGGTGCTGTGGGAAGACACCCAGATCAACATCGTCGACACCCCGGGCCACGCCGACTTCGGTGGCGAGGTCGAGCGCATCCTGTCGATGGTCGATGGCGTGATCGTTCTCGTCGACGCCGCTGAAGGCCCGATGCCGCAGACCAAGTTCGTGGTTGGCAAGGCGCTCAAGCTCGGCCTCCGCCCGATCGTCGCCATCAACAAGGTCGACCGTCAGGACGCCCGCATCGACGAAGTCGTCAATGAAGTGTTCGACCTGTTCGCAGCGCTCGATGCGACCGACGAGCAGCTCGACTTCCCGATCCTCTACGGGTCGGGCCGCAATGGCTGGATGGCCTCGAGCCCCGATGCCGCGCACGATGTCGGCATGAAGGCGCTGTTCGAGCTGGTGCTCAAGCATGTGCCGCCGCCGGTGGTGGAAGAAGGTCCGTTCCGCCTGCTCGGCACCATTCTGGAAGCCAACAACTTCCTCGGCCGCATCATCACCGGCCGCATCGCGTCGGGTTCGGTGAAGCCGAACCAGACCGTCAAGGTGCTGTCGCGCGACGGCAAGACCGTGGAAACCGGCCGTATCTCCAAGATCCTCGCCTTCCGCGGCCTCGAGCGCCAGCCGGTCGAGCTCGCCGAAGCCGGCGACATCGTTGCCATCGCGGGCCTGAGCAAGGGCACCGTGGCCGACACCTTCTGCGATCCCTCGGTTGAAATTCCGATCCAGGCCCAGGCGATCGATCCGCCGACCGTGTCGATGTCCTTCATCGTCAACAACTCGCCGCTCGCCGGCACCGAAGGCGACAAGGTCACCAGCCGCCTGATCCGCGACCGCCTGCTGCGCGAAGCCGAAGGCAATGTCGCGCTCAAGGTCGTTGAATCCGACGACAAGGACTCGATGATCGTGTCCGGCCGCGGCGAATTGCAGCTCGCCATCCTGATCGAGAACATGCGCCGCGAAGGTTTTGAGCTCAGCGTGTCGCGCCCGCGCGTCGTGCTGACCAAGGACGAGAACGGCAACACCCTCGAGCCGATCGAGGAAGTCGTGATCGACGTCGACGAGGAGTTCTCGGGCGTGGTCGTTCAGAAGATGAGCGAACGCAAGGCCGAGATGATCGAGATGCGTCCGTCCGGCGGCAATCGCCTGCGTCTGGTGTTCTATGCGCCGACCCGCGGCCTCATCGGCTATCAGGGCGAACTCATGACCGATACCAAGGGTACCGCGATCATGAACCGCCTGTTCCATGACTACCTGCCCTACAAGGGCGAGATCGCCGGCCGCCGCAATGGCGTGCTGATCTCGAATGACCAGGGCGAAGCGGTCGCTTACGCCATGTTCAAGCTGGAAGATCGTGGTCCGATGATGATCGAGCCGGGCTGGAAGGTCTATAAGGGCATGATCATCGGCGAGCACACCCGCGAGAACGATCTCGAACTCAACGTTCTCAAGGGCAAGCAGCTCTCCAACATCCGCACCACGTCGAAGGACGAAGCGGTGCGCCTGACCCCGCCGATCCGCATGACGCTGGAAAAGGCGCTGGCCTATATCGAGAGCGACGAGCTGGTCGAGATCACCCCGAAGTCGATCCGCCTGCGCAAGAAGTTCCTCGACGCCACCGACCGCAAGCGCGCCGAGAAGAGCAAGGAAGCCTTCGTTTAAGAGGCTTCGACGTTCTCTCTCCTGTTGCAAAATGCCCGGCAAAGGCCGGGCATTCTTGTTTGCGCATTCGGCTATTCCAGGCTTTGCATGTCATCACCCGCGAAAGCGGGTGATCCAGTAATTACCAGCCATGCGGTTCGATCACTGGCGTCAATGTGTACTGGATCGCCCGGTCAAGCCGGGCGATGACAGAGTGTGTGCTTCACGACGCCTTCGGCGCGCCCACCTGCTTCATCGGGTCGGCCTTCGCAAACGCCTCCATCGCCTCGCAGCGCGCGACGATCGCGGCAATGGTCGGTACATCCGGCAGCGGGATCTTGATCGCCTTCATGGTCGCCGTGATGCTGGCCAGGCAGATGTCGGCCATCGTCACCTGATCGCCATGGCAGAACGCGCCGGTGCCGGGCTCCTCCATCAGCCGTCGCTCCACCGCCTGCAGGCCCACCGTGAACCAGTGCACCAGCCAGCCGCGTAGTTTCGCGTCGTCAAACCCCCCGGTGGTCGTCAGATATTTTCGCACCCGCGGTGTGATCAACGGGTGCGTATCGGCGGCCAGCATATGCGCGATGGCCCGCACCCGCGCGCGGCCATGCGGATCGG
Source organism: Tardiphaga sp. (assembly GCF_044336785.1). Classification (GTDB taxonomy): domain Bacteria; phylum Pseudomonadota; class Alphaproteobacteria; order Rhizobiales; family Xanthobacteraceae; genus Tardiphaga. Next base: position 10,309 of record NZ_JBIIOT010000108.1, read on the forward strand.
CCGGCAGCAGCGGAGGTGCTGGATGCGTCTCGTCGATGAATTCGAGGATCGCCAGCGACTGCGTCAGCGGCGCGTGCCCCTTGTCAATGAAAGCCGGGATGGCGCCGAGCGGATTGATCTTCAGGAAGGCTTCGCTGAGATTCTCGCCCTTGTCGATATCGACCACATGCTCCTGCGCTTTCAGCCCTTTCAGGTTGAGCGCGACGCGGACGCGATAGGTCGCCGAGGTCCGCCAATAGCCATAGAGTTCATAGTCGGGTTGCTGGGTCATGATGTGTGCTCCGGAGGGCGTGACTTGCATAATTCAAGCAAGCCTCTATCCCGGTGTCACGACAATCCGGTGTGAATGACGCGATGAGCAGCAATCTCCCTTCCGAAGTCGATGTCGCCATCATCGGCGCCGGCGCCGCCGGCCTTGGCGCGGCGCGCACGCTGGAGAATTCCGGCCTGTCGGTCATCGTGCTCGAAGCCCGCGATCGCATCGGCGGCCGTGCGCATACCATTATGGCGGCGCCCGGCATTCCATTCGATCTCGGTTGTGAATGGCTGCACTCGGCCGACAGGAACGATTTTGTCGGCATCGCGAAACAGCTCGGATTCAAGGTCGACAGGAACCGTCCGCCCTGGCGCGAGCAGGCCTATGACGCCGCGTTCTCGAAGAAAGAGCGCGCCGAGTTCTATGCCGCGATGGATGACTTTTACGATCGCGCGGAAGAGGCCGCGGAAAATGACGACGATGCGCCGGCCGCGACCTGCCTCGAGCCGGGCAATCGCTGGAATCCGATGATCGACGCGATCTCGACCTATATCAACGGTTTCGAACTCAAGGACGTGTCGCTGCACGACATGGACTCTTATGAGGACACCGAGGTGAACTGGCGCCTGCCCGATGGCTATGGCGCGCTGATCGCCGCCTATGGTGCGCCGTGCCCGGTGGCGCTGAGCACGGAAGTGACGGTCATCGATCACTCGGGATCGCGTGTGAAGATCGAGACCTCGCGCGGCACGGTGAGCGCGGCGAAGGTGATCATCTGCGTGCCGACCAATCTCCTCGCGAATGAGAACATCCGCTTCCATCCGCCATTGCCGGAGAAAGTCGAAGCTGCGGCCGGCCTGCCGCTTGGCGCAGACAACAAGGTGATGCTGGCGCTTGCTGATGCAGACAAATGGCCCGCTGATGTCGGTTTGCGTGGCGCGGCTATTCGCACTGGCATCGGCAGCTTTCACCTGCGGCCGTCCGGCCTGCCTTGCATTGCCGGCTTCTACGGCGGCACATTCGCGCGTGAGCTGGAAGATGCGGGCGAGGGCGCGCTGGCGGCACAAAGTATCGATGAAATCGTTGCATTGCTCGGCTCGGATATCCGCGTCAAACTGACGCCGCTGGCGGAGAGCCGCTGGTGCCATGATCGCTTTGCGCAGGGCGCTTATTCAGCTGCCAGGCCCGGCCATGCGGAGTCGCGAGCGGTGCTTGCCAAGCCGGTGAATGATCGCCTGTTTTTCGCAGGTGAGGCGACATCGCCGAATTTCTTCTCGACGGCCCATGGCGCGCGCGCGAGTGGCGAGCGTGCAGCGAAGGAAGTGATGAACGCGAAGCCGTAGGATGGGTTGAGCGCAGCGATACCCATCACCGCAGGCTCGGCGCTTGTGGTGATGGGTATCGCTGCGCTCAACCCATCCTACGATTCGATCACACGTTCGCGCAGCGACGCATCCGGCACCATGCAGGCCTCGCTGCGGCCGAAAATGCGATAGCGGTTTCTGGCGATGAGGTTGTAGACGGGATTGCGGAGTGCCGCCGGCACGGCAAACAGCGCGCGCACCCAATTCCATCCCGGCAGCTGCGATAGCACCGTCAGTGCCGCGTCTGACTTGAAGTAAGCGGCACCGCCATGGATCACCGCATTGGTGTCGGGATCGGCCGGATCGATTCCGAAATGTCGTGCGAGCCGTGTGCCGTAGTCGGACTGGATCGGCGTGAAGCGAAAGCGCTTCGCAACGTCGCGTTTTGCCACGAAGCGCACCCAACTCGAGCAGAAGATGCACACGCCGTCATAGAGAATGATGTCGTCGTCCGGCCATGCTGGCACCATCACATTCACCTGTTGTCGAGCGTCATCAAGGCCGCCAGCATCAGGATGATCGCGGGACCGGTTTTCACCAGCGCACCCAGCGGCTCGATCCAGAGATCCGGCGTCAGCACTGCTGCACCGAACATATAGCCGAGCGACGCGAGGATACCCCAGATCAATCCGATCGAGCTCGTGCGGCGGAGTGCGATCAAGGCGCCTGTCGCCATGTCCATTAGGCTCGTGCCCACGGTGATCGGCCCAACCAAAGCGGTCGGAAAATGATGGGCGGAAAGAATGCCGGCGGCTGCGTCATAGGAGATGAACAGCGCGATGAAGCCGGAGGCGATCCAGAACAGCACTAGGCTGACAAAGATCACCGGCTTGAGCAGGAATAGGCGCGCGAACCATTTGTCCTGGATTGTGGCCGAGCGTCGATTGACCATCTGCGCCAGGGTCTGCGGCACGATGCCGGTGGCAGCAATCCACGGAGCGGGATCGCCGGTAACGCCGCGGCGCAGTTCTGCGATCGCCGTGCTGCGCACCGGTGGCGTCCAGCCGAGGCGCGCTGTGGCATCACCGAGCTTCGCGCCGAGATCGAGCAGGAAGCCCGGCAACCGAATGCGCGTGCTACGATCGGTTCCATAGAAGGTGCGATAGCAATCGACGACAGCGCCAAGCGTCACCGGCTCCGGTTGCATCAAGTCCCAGACATGATGGGTGTGATCGCCGTGTTCGCAAAGCCAGGCGATCGTGCCTGCGATGTCGTCCACCGCTACCGGCTGGAATTGTCGGCTGGCGAGGTCTGATGGCAGATCAGCAACGGGCAGCGCCGCGAGCGCGCGAACAACGGCGCTGCCGCCATAGGCCGCTGGCGCGATCACAAAGCCCGGTCGCAATATCGTGCTGCCGATGCCGGCCTCTGCGATCAGGCGTTCGGCATCACGCTTGGTCTTGCTGAAGGCCGTGTGGTCGCTATCGGCTGCGCTGGGAATCGAGATGTGAACGAACTGGATTGGCTGCGCGGCGGCGTTGATCGCCGCCAGCAGTTTTGCGGTGAAGTCGCGATGAACGGCCATCGTGTCCATGCCGGGGCCGTCCTGAAGCACGCCGAGACAGTTGATCACCATCTGGATCTTGCGGTCTAGCATTAGGTGCGTGAGTTGATCTGCCGTCATCGTCATGATCGGCATTTCAATGTCGTCGGCGCTGGTCCGTTGCGACGCAACGTAGCGTCGCGCGATGGCCGTTACGGTGAAGCCGCGCAGCCGCAGGTCTTCGGCGACATAGCGGCCGATCAGGCCGGAGCCGCCGAGCAAAAGAATGTTCTGGCATCGCGGCGGCATGGCGTGTCCTTCAGAAGGAGGGCTTCGCGATCATCAGCCAGAGAATGGCGACCACCACACCGAAACCGGGAAACCCAAACCAGAACCAGCGGCGAAACAGGATGTGATAGCGCGGCGGCAGTGGTGCGCGATCAGCCACAGCCTGAAGGGCGAGGTTGCGCATCTCGATCTGCATGAACACGACGGGCAGCCAGAACAGGCCGGCCACCGCATAGAGAATGAGCGAGACAACGATCCACGGCTCGTCGGTGGTGGTCGAGGACATCTGCATCAGGAAGCCGCCGGTGAAAGGCTGCAGGATCACGGCGGTGGTGGTGAACAGCAGATCGGCGACGACGACGATGCCGGCGGTCGCGGCAATGAAGGCGGCATTGCCGGAGCGATGCGCCATCAGCATGAAGAAGGCGATGCCGGCGCCTGTGCCCAGAATCACGATGGCGCCGAGAATGTGCAGGAACTTCAAAATGAAATAGGCGGTCATCGCATGCTCGACGGGGCCAAACGGGTATCCGGCTCTGCCTAGCACGGCGCCGCTGGCGGACAAGTGTAGTGCGCGCGAATCAGATGGTCGAGACGGGGACGACAACACATGCGTGTAGATGAATCGCTGGGCGCGCATTCGAAGGTGTGGCGGTGGAAAAATCGGTCGGTCATTGGCCCATCCCGCACCGATCTGTCTTTTTCCGGGACAGATTTTCACGGAACTGATGCAAAAATTCCACACGTTAACTGATAATTAACGATGCTCTTGAAGCCGGCGCGATGCGCTGCTTTGATCACATCCATGAGCACAACCCTGATCGAAGTTCGGCCGGCCAGGACCGCGGATGCGGTTGAGGTGGCGTCCACCCATGACGAAGCCTGGCGCGCGGCCTATCAGGGCCTGATTCCCGGCCCGGAACTCGACAAGCTCATCAATCGCCGCGGCGCGCAGTGGTGGGATTCGGCGATCCGCAAGGGCAGCCGCGTCAGCGTGCTGTGCTTCGGCGACAAGGTGGCCGGTTACGCCAATTACGGCCGCAACCGTGCCCGCAGCCTGCAGTTCGAAGGCGAGATCTACGAGCTTTATCTGCGCCCGGAATTCCAGGGCCTCGGTTTCGGCCGCCGCCTGTTCGCCTCGGCCAAGCGCGACCTGATGCAGAGCGGGCTGAAGAATCTCGTGATCTGGGCGCTGTCCGACAATGAAGGCGCCACGGAATTCTACCGCGCGCTGGGTGGCCGCATGGTGGCCCGCTCCTCGGAGCGATTCGGCGCCAAGTCGCTCGACAAGGTGGCTTTCGCCTGGAACGCGTGAGGCGTTTCCAGCCCTCAAGGTGAGGAGGCGCGAAGCGCCGTCTCGAACCATGAGATCGCCTGGCTCTGAGTTCTTGGGCCATCCCTTGCGAATGGCTACGCCATTCGCTGGGAGACGCGCGCAAGAGCGCGCTCCTCAGGATGAGGGCGGAGTTGGGGCACCGCCCGTAGGTATTCCCGCTAAGCCATTCACCAATCGCGCAATTTCGCGCGGTTAGGCGTTGAATCCAACGCCCCGCTCCGCTACCTCTCGCGCATCAGTCACGCGAATTCCGGAGCTTTCGATGCGTCTTGACGCGATCCCGCTCGGTGCCAAGGCGCCGCATGAAGTGAATGTCGTCATCGAAGTGGCGGTCGGCGGCGAGCCGATCAAATACGAGATGGACAAGGCCTCCGGCGCGCTGTTCGTCGATCGCTTCCTCTACACGCCGATGCGCTACCCCGGCAATTACGGCTTCATCCCGCACACGCTCTCCGGCGACGGCGATCCGTGCGACGTGCTGGTCGCCAACACCCGCGCCATCGTGCCGGGTGCCGTGATGGCCTGCCGTCCGGTCGGGGTGCTGCTGATGGAAGACGAAGGCGGTCTCGATGAGAAGATCATCGCGGTGCCGACCTCGAAGCTCACCCAGCGCTACGACAAGGTGAAGAACTACAGCGACCTGCCGCAGATCACGCTGGACCAGATCCAGCACTTTTTCGAGCACTATAAAGACCTCGAGCCCGGCAAATGGGTCAAGGTGGTGCGCTGGGCTGATGCAGCGGAAGCGCATAAGCTGATCCAGGAAGGCATCGAGCGCGCGAAGGCCGAAAAGAAGTAAGGGCTGATCGGCGCGCGGTGCAGGGAGAGTTTCCGATGCGCCGCATGCTGATCTGGCTTCGCAACATCATCCTCGCCGCGGTCGCCATTATTGTGGTGCTCGCGGCGGTGGTTTTTGTGAATACGTTCCGGCAGGGCTCGCGGCAGATTGTCGTGGCGCCGGCGCCGAAAGTGGCGGTGGACGAACAGGCCGCGGCTCCAAGGCTCG
>NZ_JBIIOT010000185.1:0-3432 GCF_044336785.1 Tardiphaga sp.
CCATCTCAAACGCGTTCAATCCGGATCAGTCCGCCGGCCCGCTGCGGGCGATGCATGCGCATCTCGCGGCCAGCTTCCCGGCTTTTCACGCGGCGACCAAACTCGAACTCGTGGGCCAATACAGCCTGCTGTTCACCTGGCAGGGCAGCGATCCCGCGGCCGGGCCGATCGCATTGCTCGCGCATCAGGATGTGGTGCCGGTAGCGCCCGGCACCGAGAAGGACTGGCAGTATCCGCCCTTTGACGGCGTCGTTGCCGATGGTTTTGTCTGGGGGCGCGGCTCCTGGGACGACAAGGGTAATCTCTATTCCATTCTCGAAGCAGTGGAGGCACTGGCCAAGGCCGGCTTCCGCCCGAAGCGGACGATCTATTTTGCTTTCGGGCATGATGAGGAAGTTTCCGGCACCCGCGGTGCGCAGGCGATCGCGGCGCTGCTGAAGTCGCGCGGGGTAAAGCTCGATTTCGTTCTCGATGAGGGGCTGCTGATCACCGAAAAAATCCTGAAGGGTCTCGATCAGCCGATGGCGTTGATCGGTGTGGCCGAGAAGGGCTATGCGACGCTGGTGCTGAATGCGCGTGCGACCCCCGGCCATTCCTCGATGCCGCCGCGCGAAACGGCCATCGGCATGATGAGCGCCGCGCTGACGCATCTGGAGAATGCGCGCCTGCCGATGCAGGTCCGCAGTACGGTGGCGGAGATGTTTGCCACCATCGCGCCGGAGATGGGCGGCTTCAATCGCGTGGTGCTGTCGAATCTCTGGCTGTTCAAGCCGTTGCTGCTGCGCGAATTCGAGAAGAGCGGCCCGACCGAAGCGACGGTGCGCACGACCACCGCGCTGACGATCTTCAATGCCGGCGACAAGGACAATGTGTTGCCGGGCAATGCCGAGGCGGTGGTGAATTTCCGTCTGCTGCCGGGCGATACGCAGGCGAGCGTCACCGAGCATGTGCGCAAGGTGGTCGGCAATGAGAAGATCGAGATCAAGGCATATCCCGGCAATACCGATCCGCCACCGGTGACGGGGACCGCGAGCGACTCATATCGCGCGCTGAACACGACCATCCGCGAGATATTCCCGGACGCGCTGGTGGCGCCGGGATTGATGGTGGCCGCGACGGATTCGCGGAACTATGCCGGGGTGACCGACAACATCTTCCGCTTCTCGCCGGTGCGCGCGAATGCCGAAGATCTGAAGCGCTTTCATGGCACCAATGAACGGCTCAGCATCGCGAATTATGCGGATATGATCCGGTTTTATCGGCGACTGATGGAGAAGCTGTAAGCGATGCCTCTCCACTGTCATTGCCCGCGAAAGCGGGCAATCCAGTATGCGGCGGCGGCTGTGACGACACGCTGATCGCGGTGTCTACTGGATCGCCCGCTTTCGCGGGCGATGACAGTGAATGCGTCACACCGCCGGAGCCTTCAGCCCATTGATCGCACAGGCCGCGCGAAGCGTGTTCACCAGCAAACAAGCGACCGTCATCTGCCCGACGCCGCCGGGCACTGGCGTGATCGCGCCCGCCGTCTTCAGCGCTTCCTGATAAGCGACATCGCCCACCAGCTTCGATTTGCCATCGGCTGCCGGCAGGCGGTTGATACCCACATCGATCACGGTGGCGCCCGGCTTGATCCAGTCGCCGCGCACCATTTCGGATTTGCCGACGGCTGCAAAAACGAGATCGGCCTGCGCGGTCAGCTTTGGCAGGTCGCGCGAGCGCGAATGCGCGATGGTGACGGTAGCGTTCTCGTTCAGCAGCAATTGCACCAGCGGGCGGCCGACCAGATTGGAGCGGCCGATCACGATGGCGTTCATGCCGTCGAGTTTCTCATGCACGCTCTTGGCCAGAATGATGCAGCCGAGCGGCGTGCAGGGCGACAGCGCATCCATGCCGCTGGCGAGGCGGCCGGCATTGACGGGATGCAGGCCATCGACATCCTTGGCGGGATTGATGGCGTTGATGACGGCCTGGGTGTCGAGGCCCTTCGGCAGCGGCAACTGCACCAGGATGCCATGTACCGAAGCGTCGGCGTTCAGCTTCTGCACCAGCGCGATCAGGTCGGCCTGCGCGACATCGGCGGGCAGCACGTGCTCGAAGGAGGCCATGCCGGCTTCCTGGGTCTGCTTGTGCTTGCTGCGCACATAGACCTCGGAGGCGGGATCGCTGCCGACCAGCACCACGGCGAGGCCGGGCGTCAGGCTGTGATCGGCCTTCACGCGCGCGACCTCGGCGGCCACGCGGCTGCGGAGTTCGGCGGCGATTACTTTTCCATCGATCACGCTGGCGGTCATGCTGTGTCCTTGTCGTCAGACGGGCTGGCTGCGATGTCGCGCAGCAGAAGGCCCAGTTTCCTGGCATCGCCGCTCACGGCGATCTGTTTGATGCGGGAGGTGGCGCCCGACAGCAGCCGGACATCCCGCTTCGGCACGCCGAGCTTTTTGGCAAGCAGCTCGGTTACGGCGCGATTGGCCTCGCCGCCTTCGGCAATGGCGCGGACGCGGAGCTTCAGCACCGCGCGGCCATTGGCCATCACCTCGATCCCGTCGATATCGTCACGGCCGCCGCGCGGCGTGACGCGAACCGCGATGCTGACGCCATCGGCGCCATATCGCCAGGGATCAGCCAACGGGCTCAGATCACGTTCGGATAGATGTAATAGGAGATCACCCGCTGCAGGAACATGATGATCAGGATCACGACGATCGGTGACAGGTCGAGGCCGCCGAGGCTCGGCAGCATGCGGCGGATCGGCGCCAGCACGGGCTCGGTGATGCGATAGAGGAATTCGCCGACGGCGGCGATGAACTGGTTGCGGGTGTTCACCACATTGAAGGCGATCAGCCAGGACAGGATCGCCGAGGCAATCAGCAGCCAGACGTAGAGATCGAGGATGATCAGCACGATATCGAGAACGGCGCGCATGGCGGGAATGGCTCAATGGTTGGGTCGCGGATTGGACCTTCGGCTAAATATCGGTTCGCGCCTGCGCAAACAAGGGAAGGCTGGGCCGAAAAAGCCCGGAAAATCGAGACTTTGCGCCGTGCGCGGGTCGTTCTTGACTTGCCGTTAACGGGGATTGTAAATGGCGCCCATTCCAGACCTGCGCCGCTTCGCGGTGCTGTTCTTGACGGGCCCATAGCTCAGCTGGGAGAGCGCGTCGTTCGCAATGACGAGGTCGGCGGTTCGATCCCGCCTGGGTCCACCACGCTTCGCCAAAAGGCTTCGCGTGGCGCAGCCATGCGGAGCCTTTTGGCGAAGCGTGGTGTCCGGCGAAGCCCGTTAGGGCGAAGACGGACGGAGGTTGAAGCTCCCTCTTTATTTCGCTGTACACTCTCCACGAAACCTCGCGTGGCGCAGCCATGCGAAGCCTTTTGGCGAAGCGTGGTGTCCGGCGAAGCCCGTTAGGGCGAAGACGGACGGAGGTTGAAG
>NZ_JBIIOT010000096.1:0-19427 GCF_044336785.1 Tardiphaga sp.
GTGTAGGATGGGTTGAGCGCAGCGATACCCATCACCGCATGCGCCGGTGCTTGTGGTGATGGGTATCGCTGCGCTCAACCCATCCTACGCGCTAGCGACGCGTCCCTTCTCTTCGGAACAGGATGTAAAGCGCCGGCAGAACCAGCAGCGTGAGGATGGTGGAGGAGATGATGCCGCCGATGACGACGGTGGCGAGCGGCCGCTGCACTTCGGCACCGGGACCGGTGGCGATCGCCATCGGCACGAAGCCGAGCGAAGCCACCAGCGCTGTCATCATCACCGGACGCAGACGCGTGAGCGCGCCTTCACGCACGGCCTCGACGATCTTCATGCCTTCGGAGCGCAGCCGCTCGATGAAGGTGATAATCACGAGGCCGTTGAGCACCGCCACACCCGAGAGCGCGATGAAACCGATGCCGGCGCTGATCGATAGCGGGATGTCGCGCAACAACAGCGCGGCAACGCCGCCGGTGAGTGCGAGCGGCACGCCGCTGAACACCAGCGCTGCATCCGCTGCAGACCCGAGCGAGATGAACAGCAGCAGGAAGATCAGCGCCAGCGCGACGGGCACGACGATGGTGAGACGTTTGGTGGCGGACACCAGCTGCTCGAACTGGCCGCCCCAGCCGATCCAGTAGCCTGCCGGCAGCTTGACCTTGCCGGCGACCTGCGCCTGCGCATCGCTGACAAAGGAGCCGAGATCGCGGCCGCGCACATTGGCCGACACCACGATGCGGCGCTTGCCGTTTTCACGGCTGATCTGGTTCGGCCCCGGCGTCACCTCGATGGAGGCCACCGCCGAGAGCGGCGTGTAGCGCATCTGCGCCAGCGGCGAATTGCTGTTCAGCGATGCGCGTGTCGCCGCCATGGCCGGCGCTTCCACTGAAGGCAGCGGGATCGGCAGGTTCTTCATGGCTTCGATATCGGTGCGCATCTGCTCGGGCAGACGGACCACGAGATCAAAGCGGCGGTCGCCTTCGAATACGAGGCCGGCATGTTTGCCACCCACCGCGGTCTCGACAATGCCCTGCACATCCTGCACGCTGAGGCCAAGCCGCGACAATGCCGGACGATCGAGTTTCACGATCAGCATCGGCAGGCCGCTGACCTGCTCGGTCTTGACGTCGGCAGCACCGGGCACGCCGCGCAGCACGGCCTCGACCCGGCCGGCGGTCTGCAGCAGCTGATCGAGATCGTCGCCGAAGATCTTGACGCCGACATCGCTGCGCACGCCGGAGATCAGCTCGTTGAAGCGCATCTGGATCGGCTGGGTCAGTTCATAGACATTGCCCGGCAGCATGTCGCCCTGCCGCTCGATGGCGGCAACGAGATCGGCCTTGCTGCGCTTGGGATCCGGCCACTGGTCGCGCGGCTTCAGCATCACGATGGTGTCGGCCACATTGGGCGGCATCGGATCGGTGGCGACTTCCGACGTGCCGAGCTTGGAGAACACCTCCTTCACCTCGGGCATTTGCAGCAGCACCTTTTCCAGCCGCATCTGCATGTCGATGCCCTGGGTCAGGCTGGTGCCGGGAATGCGCATGGCATGCAAAGCGACATCGCCTTCATCGAGGCTCGGGATGAACTCGCCGCCCATGCGCGAGGCCGCGAAACCCGTGAGCACCAGCAGCGCAACCGCTGCCATCGCGACCATGCCGCGGAAGCGGATCGCGAGCGCGAGCAGCGGCAGATACACACGGCGGCAGCCGCGCATGAAGAGGTTCTCCTTCTCCGTTACCTTGCCGGTCACCAGCAGCGCTACAGCCGCCGGCACGAATGTCATGGACAGGATCGATGCGCCGGCCAGCGCCGTCAGCACCGTCAGCGCCATCGGCGTGAACATCTTGCCTTCCACGCCGGTCAGCGTCAGCACGGGCAGATAGACCACGGCGATGATCAGCGTGCCGAGCAGGCTGGGCTTGATGACTTCCTTCGAGCCGGCGAGGATGGTGGCGAAACGCTCATCCCGTGTAAGCAGACGTCCCTGCTTCTGCTGCTCATGGGCGAGCAACCGCAGGCAGTTCTCCACGATAATGACGGCGCCATCGATGATGATGCCGAAATCGATGGCACCAAGGCTCATGAGATTGGCGCTGACCTTGCTCTCCACCATGCCGCTGATGGTGATCAGCATGGAGAGCGGAATGACCAGAGCGGTGGCCACCGCGGCTTTGAAATTGCCGAGGATGAGAAACAGGATGACGATGACCAGCAATGCGCCTTCGAGCAGGTTCTTCTCGACGGTGGCGATGGTGGCCTCGACCAGTCTCGTGCGGTCATAAAGGACGCGGGCGACGATGCCGTCCGGCAGCGTCTGCGCGATCGCCTCGAGCTTGGCCGAGACGCGCTGCGACACGGTGCGGCTGTTCTCGCCCATCAGCAACATGGCGGTGCCGAGCACCGTCTCCTTGCCGTCGAGGGTGGCGGCACCGGTGCGCAGATCGGTGCCGATCTGGACATCGGCGACATCGTTGATGCGGACCGGCACGCCGCTGCGCGAGCCGATCACCACATTGCGGATGTCCTCGAGATTGGCGACCTGTCCGGGCGTGCGGACCAGATACTGCTCGCCGTTGCGCTCGATATAGCCGGCGCCGACATTGGCATTGTTGGCCGCCAGCGCCGTCATCACGTCGCGAAAACTGAGGCGATAGGCCATCAGCTTGCTGGGATCGGGCAGCACGTGGAACTGCTTCTCATAACCGCCGATGGTGTTGACCTCGACCACACCCGGCACGGTGCGCAGCTGCGGCTTGACGATCCAGTCCTGCACGGTGCGCAGGTCCATCGGCGTGATGGGCGAGCCATCGGCATTTTTCGCGCCGGGTTTTGCGTCGAGCGCAAAGGTGGAGATCTCGCCGAGGCCGGTCGATATCGGGCCCATGGCAATCTCGATGCCCGCGGGGAGCTGATCCTTCACCTGCTGCAGGCGTTCGCTGACCTGCTGGCGCGCGAAGTAGATATTGGTGCCTTCGTTGAAGACGATGGTGACTTGGCTGAGCCCATAGCGCGACAGCGAGCGCGTATATTGCAGGCTCGGAATGCCGCTCATATTGGTCTCGACCGGGAATGTGATGCGCTGCTCCACTTCGAGCGGCGCATAACCGGGCGCTTCCACATTCACCTGCACCTGCACATTGGTGATGTCGGGGACAGCATCGATGGGGAGACGGGTGAAATTCCAGGCACCAAAGGCGGCGACGGCGAGCACGCCGATCATCACGAACCAGCGCTGGCGGATGGAGAAGGCGAGAATGGCGTTGATCATGATTCCGCTCCGTCCCTCATGGTGAGGAGCGCGCTTTTGCGCGCGTCTCGAACCATGAGCTGTTGGAGCTCCGTAGCCATCCTTCGAGACGCCGCTTCCGCCTTCGCTCGTCGAGCTTCGGCGGACAAGTCGGGGCTCCTCAGGATGAGGGGTGGAGAATGTTCGGCACCGCACTCAATGGTCATGGGACGCCTCCCCCTTGCCGAGTTCGGCCTTGACCACAAAGCTGTTCTTCGCCGCATAGCGATCGCCATCCATCAGGCCGAATACGATCTCGACATTCTCGACATCGCGCTGGCCGATCTCGACCTCGCGGGACTCGAATTTTTCACCGTTGCGGACGAAGACGACGGTCTTGTTCTCGACGGTCTGCAGCGCCGTCGCTTTCACCGCGACCGGAACCTGTTTGGCGGAGAGGATGAGGCGGGCCGACACGAACAGTCCGGTGCGCAACCGCATGCCCTCATTGGCGACCACCGCACGCACCAACGCGCTCTGGGTGTCGCTGCTGCCGACCGGCGAGACGTAGGACAATTGCGCCTCGATCGGCGCGCCGCCATCGCCGACGTCGATCTGCACGGTGTCGCCGATGCGCACCCGCGGCAGATCACGGCGATAGACGGAGAGATCGACCCAGACGGTGGAGATATCGGCGACGATAAAGGCCGGCTTCTGCTCGGAGGCATATTCGCCGAGCGAGATCTGGCGATCGATCACGGTGCCGGAAATCGGCGCGCGCATCTCATAGACCGAGAGGCTCTGATTGCTCTCGATCTTGGCCAGCAGCTCGCCCTTTTCCACGGCGTCGCCGATGCGTTTCTTGATCTCGCGCACGACGCCCGGAAAACGCGGCGTGACCTGCACCAGCGCTTCCTGGTTCGGCTGCAAAATGCCGTTGAGGATGATGGAATTGCGCAGTGTGCCGGGCGTGGCCGTGAGGATTTCGATGCCTGCGGCTGCGAGTTTGGCATCGGACATCTGCACGACGCCTTCTTCCGCGTGGCCGTGACCTTTGTCGCCATGCGCCTTATCAGCCGCCTTCGCGGCCGGTCCGGCATTGCCGATGGACGTATTGAGATAAACGCCGGTGCCGACAGCGAGCGCTGCGGCCGCCATCAGCATCATGAGTGGCTTGTTCATCGTGCGCTCCCCCGCGCCAGTGCAAATGGATTGCCGACCAGGCCCTCGATGGTGGCAACGGCGACATGGAAGTTCTGCTGGGCTTCCTGCTCGCGCAGCCGCGCCTGGGCGACGCTGGCCTGCGCATCGAGCACTTCGAGCAGCGAGTAGCGGCCCTGCCCGTAACCTTCGGAAATGGCGGCAGCGGCGTCGCGCGCTTTCGGGATGCCGGTCTCGCGCAGGATCGCGAGTTCGCGCAGCGAGCCCTGCAGCGTGTCATAGGCGCGACCGGCGACCACGATCAGCGTGTTGCGATTGGCCTGCCGTTCCGCCGCCGTCTTGGCGAGGCTTTCCTGCGCCGAGAGGATGTTGCCCTGGTTCTGGTCGAAGATCGGGATCGGCACCGAGACCGAGAGGCGAACCGCATTGTCGCCGGTGTCGTGGAAACGGCGCAGGTCGGCGGAGACGGTGACATCCGGATAAGGCTTTAGCCGCGCCAGCAGCAGCTGCGCATTGCGCTGGGCGAAGATCGCCTTCCAGCGCACGAGCTGCGGATTGGCGTCGATGGCCGTGACCACCGATTGAAAGCCTGGCGCCCGGCCCGTCGCATCGAGACGGCCGGACACCACCGTGAACTTCGGTGCGACATCGCCCATCAGGATTGCGAGTTCGCGGCGCGCCGAGGCGAGCGCGGCCTTGGTGCGCTCGAGATCGGCCTTCACCAATGCGGAGGCGACATCGGCGCGACCGGTTTCGGCGACAGACGATGCGCCAGCCTCGACGCGCCGCTGCAGCAGCGGCGAGATCTGGTCGATGGCCGCGACCTGTTCGTTCAGGATCTCGATGCGGCGTTGCAGGCCGAGCACGGTGAGGAATGCAATGGCCGTCTCGGACAGCACTTCCAGCCGCACCGCCTGACGTTCGATGCCGGCGGCGTCGAGCCCCGCCTGCCCGGCGGCGATGCGCGCGTCGCGCTTGCCCCAGAGTTCGAACATCTGGCTGATCTGCAGCGTCGAATCCGCCCCGCGCGTGCCGCGATAGGCGCCGGAGCCGAGCGCGCCATCGATCTCATAGGAGATCTCCGGATTGATCAGCGCGCCGGACTGGATGCGCTGGCCGCGCGCGATGCCGATGTCGCGCTCGGCAGCGGTCAGGCGCGGACTGGCGGCGAGCGCGCGCTGCAAGGCGCCGCCCATGGTGAGGGTCTGCGAATGCGCTTGCCCTGTCAGCGGAGACGCGACGAGCAGCACAACCGCGCACGCAAAACGCGTGGCGTATGTCGAGAACATGGGAAAGCCTGACGAATAACAGAGTCAGGGCGCTAGGCGCCCGGCGATGTTGTTCAGGTCAGGAATTTGGGGGGCGGCGGATCGATCCCGCGCGGCAGGCTGCGACGCTCGATGTCAACGAAAGCGACCGTCCGTGTTTTGACGGCGACCGGCTTGGCGGTCGTCACGTGCGGCTCGGCCGTCATGAAGAAACAGCCGTGACAGTGATTGTCCGCCACGGTTCCCATGTCGGAATGGCCGACGCCCTTGTCGGCGATCGACATGATCGTCTCGAGCGAGGGATTGGTGACATCGAGGCCGCACAGACCATGCATCGCGCCCGTGATCAGGTAAGTCGCCAGCACGAACGCCACCAGCGCCCGGCGCGGCAAGCGCAGGATGCGAGAGCGGGACATGCGGGCGAAAAACGTCACGGGAGCCTCATGGACGGATGACACGGACGTATCACGCTCGCCCAAGGCTGTCGATCTGCAATAGAGTTACAGTTCCTTCGCCACAATGTCGCAGGAGTGGCGGGCCGTAGGGCGGATGAGCGAAGCGTCATCCGCCGGCCGCTTCCATGATGGAGACTCCGCGGCGGATGACGGCTTCGCCTCATCCGCCCTACGGTCACGTATCTATTGCGGTTGCGGCCCCAGCGCGGCGGCGAGTTCCGCCCAGACCGGCGCCTCGTCCTTGTAGAGTGCGTTGCTGGCCTCCAGCGTCATCGCGCCTTCATCGACACCCTGGCTCTTGAGCAATTCGCGCACGCGATCGCTCTTGCTGGCGGCGACGAACAGCGCATTGAGTTTCGCCACGATCTCCGGCGGCGTCTTGGCCGGCGCCATGCAGCCCTGGAAGGTGAGCAGCGCATGTGCGCGCGAGGTCGCGCCCTGCTCCTTGAACGTCGCGACATCGGGCAGCGCCGTGATACGGCGGCGCGACACCGCGACGGGATTGCCCTTGCCGGCCTGTAGCACAGGCAGCGCGGCCGCATAGCTGCCGATGCCGGCATCGATGGAGCCGCCGGCGAGATCGCTCCACATCGGCGCCTCGCCGCGATAATGCACGGCTTCCATCTTGAGGCCGTATTGCTTGTTGAGCTCGACGATCACCATGTGGGCGAAGGAGCCGGCGGCATAGGTGCCGACATTCACCTTCTCGGTCTTCTTCGCATAGTCGATGAAGTCCTTCAGCGTTTTGGCGCCGATCTTGTCGCTCACCACCAGCGGCAGGCTGCCGCCGGGCATCACCGTCACCCAGGTGAAATCCTGCGCAACATTGTATTTGTTGTCCTTGATGAGCACGGGATTGAGCATATAGGCGGTGGTGTTGCAGATCATCAGCGTGTGGCCATCGGGATCGGAGCGCTTCAGCTCCGCGGCCGCGACCGCACCGCCGGCGCCGGCCTTGTTCTCGATGACGACGGTCTGGCCGAGTTCGCGCTGCAGATATTCGCCATAGACGCGGGAGAACTGATCGGTCTGACCGCCGGCGGCGGAGCCGGCCAGAATCTTGATCGGCTTGGTCGGCCATGAACTGGCGCGGACGATCGATGGCGCGCTGAGCAATGTGGCGGCACCTGCGCCGGCAGCGAGTAATTGACGGCGGCTCAGCAGATGCGGTTTGTTTCGCACGATCATCCTCCCGATGTTTGATCTCGTCTCTGCGGACGAGTGCATCGAGTATGGACTGCTTCGGTGCGGGAAATCAAAGAGCGTGTGCGTTGAATCAGCGTGCGCAAACGTCGCGTCCGGTGGTGTTATTCCGTGGGGTGGATGTGATGCGCCATATTCGTCATTCCGGGGACGGGCCGACGCCGTAGGCGGCGGGACGGAGCCCGGAATCTTGGAGTGTTCATCACCTCTCACGTCATGTGCGGAGAGAGGTGCGTCGCTGATCGAGGTTCCGGGTTCGCGCTGTCGCGCGCCCCGGAACGACGAGATCAGATCACGCCTTGCCGCCGGAGTTCTTGCGGGTCTCGGCGACCCAGTTCTTCGCACCGGTGGCCAGAATTCCGCTGTCGTTGAGCAGCGTCACCAGCTTGAAGCCCATGGCGATGTTCTTCGCAGCCCCGACCGGGCCCGAGCAATGGATGCCCGGCGCGATGCCGCGCTTGTCGCATTCCTTGATGAGCTTGTCGTAGATCTTGAGGATCTCCGGCTCTTCGCGATCGAGCTTCGGCACGAGGCCGTAGGAGAAGCCGAGATCCGACGGGCCGACATAGACGCCGGCAATGCCTTCGACATCGAGGATGGCTTCCATATTGTCAACCGCGGTGCGGGTCTCCAGCATCGGGATGCACAGCGTCTCGTCATTCGCCGTGTCCTGATAGGTGCCGCCGGCGCCATACATGCCGGCGCGGATCGGACCATTCGAGCGCGTGCCGCGCGGCGGATATTTGCAATACTGGACGAAGTTTTCGGCTTCTTCCTTGGTGTTGACCATCGGGCAGATCACGCCATAGGCGCCGCCGTCGAGCACCTTGCCGATGATGCCGGGCTCGTTCCATGGCACGCGGACCATCGGCGTGACCGGGTGGCCGTTCATGGCCTGGAAACAGGTGACCATGGACTGATAGTCCTGCACGCCGTGCTGGATATCGACGGTGACGCTGTCGAAGCCGCATTGCGCCATCACCTCGGCGGAGAAGCCCGACGGGATCGCCAGCCACGCATTGACGACGGCGCCGCCCTTTGCCCAGATTTCCTTGACTCGATTTGCCATTATTCGTTTTCCTCTGTCGCCGCTCGAAGTGAGACGTCATTGCGAGGAGCGAAGCGACGAAGCAATCCAGTTCTTCGCTTGTTGCTTTCTGGATTGCTTCGCTGCGCTCGCAATGACGGAGTGTTACTTGCTGGTCGCGTTCTTGACGGCCTCTTCGCTGACGCCGACATCACGCGCGGTCTGCACGATCGCCGCCCAGGTCTCGTCCGGCAGCGGCACGCCATTTTTGGTGCGATCGGCGCGGGTCTTGGCTTCGTTGTCGCCGGGGATCATCACCGCATCGACGCCGGCGGCCGGCTTCGCGCTCTTGAAGAATTCCACATAGCGCGCGACTTCGCCGTCGAAGAAGTTGGCGGGGTCGATCTTCTTCGGATCGATATAGATCGAGAACATGCCGTTCGCGAAGGGGCGGCCATGCTTGGTGGCGCCATTGCCGGTGAGCGCGCCGCCGAGCAATTCGCAGATCAATGCCAGGCCGGAGCCCTTGTGATCGCCGAACGCGCGGATGGCGCCGGTGCCCTGCGAGTGATCGCGCGGGCCTTCCATCTCATGCGGCCCGTAAAGCGTGGCCGGATCCTCGCTGAGCGTGCCGTCGATATTGATCAAGGCGCCCTTGGGCAGTTTCTTGCCGCCGCGCGAGGCCACCAGCACCTTGCCTTCGGCCACGACCGAGGTCGCGAAATCGAGCACCACCGGCGGGCCGCCAGCACGCGGAATGCCGACGCAATAAGGTGCCGTGGAGAGGCGACGCTCGACGCCGCCATAGGGCGCGACCAGCACGGAGCCGGCCGCCGTCACGAAATGGATGGAGACGAGACCTTCCGCCGCAGCCATCTCGGCCCAGTCGCCGATGCGGCCGATGTGACCGGAATTCTTGGTGGCGATGGCCGACAGGCCAGCGGTCTTGGCCTTCTCGATGCCGAGCTTCACGGCCTGCGGGCCGACGGTCTGGCCATAGCCGAAGCGGCCATCGACGACGGCAAGCAACGGCGTATCGACGGGGATCTCGATGGTCTGGTTCGGGATGATCATCCCGTTATTGCGCCAGCGGATATAGACGGGCACGCGGATGACGCCGTGGCTGTCATGGCCGGTGAGATTGGCCGTCGTGAGATAGGTGGCGATGCGCCGGGCTTCTTCCCTGGTGGAAGACGCATGCTCGAACACATCGGCAACGAAGGCGATCAGCTTGTCGACTTGAACTGTAACCATGGCGGGACATTCGTCCTTGTTGTTGGGCCGTGAGTGTCAATGCGCGGGCAAGCCCGCGGCGGGCTTGCCGTGACCGCCAAGATAGGCGGCTGCGATGGCCTCGTTGGCCCAGAGATCCTCCGGTTTGCCGTCGAGCACGATACGGCCGGTTTCCAGCACATAACCATGATCGGCGACCGAGAGTCCCATGCGCGCATTTTGCTCCACAAGCAAGACCGTGGTGGACTGGCGTATCTCCGTAATGATGCGGAAAACCGCCTGCACGATGACGGGTGCAAGGCCAAGCGAGGGCTCGTCCAGCAGCAGCAGCCGCGGCTTGGCCATCAATCCGCGCGCAACCGCCACCATCTGCAACTGGCCGCCGGACAGCGTCCAGCCCAGCGCATCGGTGAATTTCCGGATGTCGGGAAACAGGTCGAACATCGCGTCCGCCTCGCGCGACAGCTCGGCCTTGGCCACCTTGCGGTTGGAGGCGCCGAGCATGATGTTCTCTTTGACCGTCAGGCCGGGAAACACCCGCCTGCCCTCCGGTACATGGGAGATTCCCATGCGCACGATGGCTTCCGGGCCGAGGCCGGCGATCGCCTTGCCGTCGAACAGGATGTCGCCCTCCGCCGGCTTTGCGAGGCCGGAGATGGCGCGCAGCGTGGTGGACTTTCCGGCGCCATTGGCACCGAGCAGCGTCACCACCTGCCCCTCCTCGACCTTGCAGCTGATGCCCTGCAGCGCGACGATTTCGCCGTAACGGACATGAAGGTCCTTGATCTCGAGCAGCGCCATTACGCAGTTCCCAGATAGGCAGAGACGACATCGGGATGACGCAGCACGGCCATCGATTCACCATCCGCAATGCGGCGTCCGAAATTGAGCACGGTGATGTGCTGGGCGGCCTCCGACACCAGTGTCATGTCGTGGTCGA
This sequence comes from Tardiphaga sp., assembly GCF_044336785.1. Classification (GTDB taxonomy): domain Bacteria; phylum Pseudomonadota; class Alphaproteobacteria; order Rhizobiales; family Xanthobacteraceae; genus Tardiphaga. The sequence continues at coordinate 10,514 of NZ_JBIIOT010000096.1, forward strand.
TGATCAGGATGGTCAGCCCCTGCGCGGCGATCCGCTTGAGCAACTCATGCAGTTCGAGCTTCTCCGAGGAGTTCAGACCTGCGGCAGGTTCATCGAGAAGCAGCAGCGTCGGATTGCCGGCGAGCGCGCGGGCGATCTCGATCAGGCGCTGATGACCATAGGAGAAGCTTGAGATCAGCTCGTTGGCGCGCGAGCCGAGGCCGACAAAGGTGAGCGCCGCAAGCGAGCGCTCGGTGAGCGCGGTGTGATTGCCATTGCCGACCAGCGTATTGCCCGGACGCTCGGCACCGATGATGACGTTTTCGAGCGCCGTCATCGAGCGGAACAGGCGGATGTTCTGGAAGGTGCGACCAAGCCCCGCAGCCGTGCGCAGATGCGGCGGCATGGTGGTGACATCGGTGCCGTCCAGCATGACCTTGCCCGATGTCGCCTCGTACAAACCAGAGAGCACATTGAGCGTCGTGGTCTTGCCGGAGCCATTCGGCCCGATCAGCGCATGCACGCCACCGCGATGCACGGCGATGTCCACCTCATCGACAGCCTTGAGGCCGCCGAAGTGTTTCGAGAGGCCGGTGACGCGCAGCACCATGTCGTCGCCGGTGGCTGCCGGTTTCAGCACCAGCGGCGCGGTGGATGGCGCCACCTTCTTCGGCGGTCGCAGGCGATCATAGGCGGCGGTGACGAAGCCCCAGATGCCATCGGGCATGAAACGGATGATCAGGATCACCGACAGGCCGTAGATCGCGAGATAGAGGCCCGGCACGCTCTTGAGGAAGCGCAGCCATTCCGGGATCAGGATCAACAGGCCGGTGCCGATGGCGGAGCCGATCGGCGACGCCACACCGCCGAGCAGCGACATGGTGAGGAAGACGATGGATTCGGCGAAGGAGAACTGATCCGGCGAGATATAGGCAAAGCCGCCGGCAAACAGGCCGCCGCCGAGACCGCCGAGCAAGGCGCAGATGGCAAAGGCGTAGATCTTGGTGCGGAACACATCGATGCCGCTGACGCCGGCCGCGAGTTCGTTGTCGCGCACCGCCCGCATGGCGCGGCCGAGCCGCGTATCCGGCAGATGCCAGACGAGATAGCCGACAAGCGCCAGCACGGCGACGCAGAAGGTGAGATAGGCCTGCGACGACATGAACAGCGACGGGCGGCCGATCTTGGACACACCGTCCGGCCCCTTGGTGAGCCAGATGGCATTGATCATGATCAGCGTGATGATCTGCTGGAACGAGATCGTCACCATGGCGAGATAGTGCCCGCCGAGCCGCAGCGTGGACAGGCCGAGCAAGGCCCCCGCCGCCAGCGCCATGGCGCAGCCGCCGAACAGGCAGAGCCAGTAATTGAGCTGATAGTCCGTGGTGCCGAGGCCGACCGCATAGGCGCCGAAGCCGAAGAACGCCGCCTGCGCCAGATTGATCTGGCCGCACAGGCCGAGCACGACGGACAGGCCGAACACGGCGATGGCAAAGGTCGTCGCCTGCATCAGGATGTTGAGGATGTAGCCGTCGAAGCGCATTGACGCTGCGAGAAAGACCACGATGGCAGCGCCGATGAAATACGGCGCGTGACGGATCAGCAGCGGCTTCGGGCGCGCAATGTCGGCGACCGACTGGATGTTTTCGGTGGTGCTCATGCTTTCTCCGCAACGCGTTCGCCAAAGATGCCCTGCGGACGGAAGATCAGGAACAGCACCAGCACCAGGAAGGCGAAGCCATCCTTGTAGGGAACGGAAATATAGGCGGCGCCGAAGGTCTCGATGACGCCGAGCGCAATGCCGCCGATGATGGCGCCGGTGACGTCACCGAAGCCGCCGATGATGGTGGCGGCAAAGGCCTTCAGCGCGATGGTGGCGCCCATCTGGATCGAGACGAACAGGATCGGCGCGACCAAAATGCCCGCCAGCCCGCCGAGCACGGCGGAATAGATGAAGGTGATCATGATCATGGTGGAGACGGAGATGCCGAGCAGCGAGGCCATCTCCTTGTCCTGCGAGGTGGCCTGCAGCTTCTTGCCGATCATGGTGCGTTCGAAGAACCAGTAGTTGAAGATCACGAGCGCGATGGTGACAGCGATGATGAGCAGATACTGGTTATCGAGATAGACCGGGCCGAGCTGGATTCCCGGCGTATCGAACCAGCCCTGCAGCACCTGCGGCTGCGGGCCATACAATGCCAGCACGCCATTGGCCATCAGGATCGAGGCACCGATGGTGGCGATGATCACCGGCAGATAGGTGCGGTGGCGCAGCGGATAATAGACGCCGAGATTGAAGATCACGCCGATGACGGCCATCCCGGCCAGCGCGATGATGAAGGACAGCCAGTAAGGCAGTGCCAGATCGACGGCGCAGACCACCATCAGATAGGCGGCGACCATGGAGAATTCGCCTTGCGCGAAGTTCACGACATTGGTGGCGCGAAAGATGAGCACGAAGCCCAGCGCGACCAGCGCATAGACGGCGCCGATGCCGATGCCGGTAAAGAGGAGTTGGAGGACGAGATCCATTGCGGACTTCCAAGATCGTCATTGCGAGGAGCGCAGCGACGAAGCAATCCAGTTCTTCACTTGAGGCTTCTGGATTGCTTCGCTGCGCTCGCAATGACGGATGAGAGGCAGGCGCTGAACATTTCGAGATCCCGGGTTCACGCGCGCACGACGCGCGTGCCCCGGGATCGACAACTGCGGCCGCGGAAGCGGCCTTAGTTGTCGAACTCGATATGCTTGTCGAAAACGATATTGCCCTTGTCGTTCTTCACGATGTTGTAGCCGTGCAGACCGTCGCCGTTCTTGTCGAAATTATACTCGCCCTCGGCGCCCGGATATTTCTTGATGGCGACGATGGCTTCGCGAATCTTCTGCGGATCGGTGGAGCCGGCATTCTTGATCGCCAGCGCCAGCACATTGATGGCATCGAACGGCCAGGAACTCTGATTGTCGGGCGCCACCTTGTAGGCATCGCGATACGACTTGCCGAACGCCTTGGCAGCATCCGACGATTCTTCCGCGTAATCGGCAACGCCATAAGTGCCATACAGCGCCGGTCCGGCGAGCTTCAGCGCAGTGACATTGACGATCGATGGCGAGCCGACCCACGGAATGTTGACGCCGAGCTGACGCAACTGGCGGGCAAAGATGCCGAGATCGTTCTCGAAGGTGAAATAGGAGCCAAGAATATCGGCACCGGACTGCTTGATCGCCAGCACCACCGGGGTGAAGTCCTGGCTCTGATTGGCATAGCCCTGATCGATGGCCACCGTGGCGCCGAGCGGGCCGAGCGCTTCGGTCAGGGCCTTGCCACCGGCGGTGCCGAAGGCATCGGTGGAATGCAGCACCGCCCATTTCTTCTTGCCGAGATTTTTCACGCCATACTCAGCGATGACGCGGCCGGAATAGCTGTCATTGGGGCGGAAGCGGAACAGCCAGGGATTGCCGAGCTTCGTCAGGTTCGGATCGGTACCGCCGAACATCACCGGCTTGCCGAGCTTGAGCACATCCGGCGCCATCGCATGCACCTGCGTGGAGCGGATCGAGCCGAGGAAGCCGACGATCTCGGGATTGGCAGCAAGCTTGGAGAAGGCCAGCACGATGCCGGGATTGGTGGTCTGGTCGTCCTCGATGATCAGTTCGATCTGCTTGCCGAGAATGCCGCCGGCCTTGTTGATGGCCTCGACCGCGAGCTTGGCGCCGCCGGTCGCATATTTGCCGGCTTCGGCCGCCGGGCCCGTGATCGGCGCGCACATGCCGATCTTGATCGTTCCGCCGCCCTGCGCGCGCGCACTGCCGATGATGTAAGGGGCCGCCAGACCAGCCGCGATGCCAGCCGTGAATCCACGTCTCGTGAGCGTCATCAAATCCTCCCTAAGAGGCCGGACTTGAGCGCCAGCCTTCTTTTGATTTTGATGACGTGGAGTTGAGCGAAAAATTCGGCGGCTGTCTACAGTGACCGTGAAATTCGTACGACGAATTCATCGCAGCGCCGCGCGAACGACTTTGCTGCAAAATTATGCAGACGAGGTATCGGCCGCATCGGGGTCATCGCCGGGCATCGCCTGCAGGCAAACCTCCAATTCACGCAGCATGGCCTGCAATTCCGCGAGCTTTCGCGCGCCAAACCGCTTCGTCATCTCGCCATAGATGGCCTCCGACGTCGGCGCGACGACTGCGATCAATTTCAATCCCTTTGCCGTGATCGACACGATGTTGCGGCGCAAATCAGATTCTAGGAGGTGGCGGGCGATCAGCTTGCGCTCTTCAAGATCGCGCAGGATTCGCGACAGGCTGGGGCCGAGCAGGAAAGCAACTTTTGCCAGCTCCGTGACCTCGATCTCACCGGACGCCGCCAGTGCACGAAGAATGCGCCACTGTTGCTCGGTGAGATCATGGGCCCGCAGCGATGGACGAAACTGGCGCATCACCCCTTCCCGCGCCCGCAGCAGCGACATCGGCAATGATTGCGAAAAATCGCGCATCGGGATTTTGGCGGGTGCGCGTGATCTGGAGGCTGACGTCATCACGGTCTCATTGGTCGGCGCGTGCATCGCACAATCGAATTTCGCGCAGCGCGGTTTGATCGCAATCATTTAACATGTTAATTGGATCGACGGAAAGCTGCTCTGAAGACAGCGCCGAACAGGGATGGTCATGCCGCATTTCAGCATCGAATATTCGGCCAATGTCGGCGCGGCTGTCGATGTCGGCGCCTTGTGCGAGGTGGTCCGCAAGGCCGCAGTGGAGACGGGCATTTTCCCGCTTGGCGGCATCCGCGTGCGGGCCATCCGCTGCGAGCATTACGCCATCGCCGATGGCCTGCCCGATGCCGGCTTTGTCGATATCCTGCTGCGCATCGGCGAAGGCCGCTCGCTCGAGGCGCGGCAGAAGGCCGGTGCCCATATTTTCGAAGCGGTCTCGACTTTCTTCGATCCGGCCTTTCTGGCCGGCAGCAAATTCGCGCTGTCCCTCGACATCCAGATCAATGACAGCGCGACCAGCTGGAAGCGCAACAACATTCACGACATGCTGAAGACAGAGGCCGACAATGGCTAAAGCTCCCGCCGATCCCGCCGCAGTGTTTGCCGCCAATCAGGACCGTGCTGCGCCGCTGCTGGAAGCACTGCGGGCCGACGGCATCGGCCATCGCATCAATGGCGAGCTCGTCGCAGCCTCATCCGGCGAAAGTTTTGAGACCACCTCGCCCATCGACGGCGCGGTGCTGGCCAGTGTCGCGCGCGGCACCAAGGAGGACATCGACAAGGCCGCGAAGGCCGCGCAACGCGCCTTCAGGGACTGGCGCGACATGGCGCCGGCTGCGCGGCGCAAATTGCTGCACCGGATCGCCGATGCCATCGAGGACCACGCCGACGACATCGCCACGCTCGAATGTATCGATACCGGGCAGGCCTGGCGCTTCATGTCCAAGGCCGCGGTGCGCGGCGCGGAGAATTTTCGCTTCTATGCCGACCGCTGCGTCGAGGCGCGTGATGGGCTGAACACGCCGGCCGAGGAGCACTGGAATATCTCGACCCGGGTGCCGATCGGCCCCGTCGGCGTGATCACGCCATGGAACACGCCCTTCATGCTGTCCACCTGGAAGATCGCACCGGCACTCGCGGCCGGCTGCACGGTGGTGCACAAGCCGGCGGAATGGTCACCGATCACGGCGGACCTGCTGGCGAAACTCGCCAGGGAGGCCGGCCTGCCCGATGGCGTGCTCAACACCGTGCATGGCATCGGCGAGGAAGCCGGCAGGGCCCTGACCGAGCATCCCGCCATCAAGGCCATCGCCTTTGTCGGCGAGAGCGCCACAGGCTCCGCCATCATGGCGCAGGGCGCGCCGACGCTAAAGCGCGTGCATTTCGAGCTCGGCGGCAAGAATCCGGTGATCGTGTTCGACGATGCCGATCTCGACCGTGCGCTCGATGCCGTGGTCTTCATGATCTATTCGCTGAATGGCGAGCGCTGCACGTCATCCAGCCGGCTGCTGATCCAGAGCAGTGTCGCGGACAAATTCATCGAGAAGCTTGTTGCCCGCGTGAAGTTACTCAAGATCGGCCATCCGCTCGATCCGGCCACCGAAGTCGGCCCGCTGATCCATGAACGGCACCATGCCAAGGTGTGCAGCTATTTCGACGTGGCGCGCCAGGATGGTGCCACCATCGCCGTCGGCGGCAAGGCGCATGACGGGCCCGGCGGCGGGCATTATGTGCAGCCGACGCTGGTGATCGATGCGAAGCCCGGCATGCGCGTGGCGCAGGAAGAGGTGTTCGGCCCGTTCCTGACCGTCATCCCGTTCAAGGATGAAGCGGAGGCCATTGCCATCGCCAATGACGTTCAGTACGGCCTCACCGGCTATGTCTGGACCGCCGAGATGGGCCGCGCGCTGCGTGTCGCCGATGCGCTGGAGGCCGGCATGATCTGGCTGAACTCGGAAAATGTGCGGCATCTGCCGACGCCCTTCGGTGGCATGAAGGCCTCGGGCATCGGCCGCGACGGCGGCGACTATTCGTTCGACTTCTACATGGAGACCAAGCACGTCTCGCTGGCGAAGGGGACGCACAAGATTCAGCGACTGGGTTTGCCCTCATCCTGAGGAGCGCGCACAGCGCGCGTCTCCCAGCGAATGGCGTAGCCGTTCGCAAGGGATGGCCGCGGGATCCGAACCAAGACTCCTCATGGTTCGAGACGGCGCTACGCGCCTCCTCACCATGAGGGACTGAGAGAATAACGCATCACAGGAACGCCGCATGCCCGCACCGGTCCACGTCTTCGATCCGCCCTTCAACATCCTGCGCGCCAGCCATGTGGTGCTGGATGTCACCGACCTCGCGGCCAGCCGCAGATTCTACGAGGACATTGTCGGTCTCCATGTGGAGGACGCCAACAGCGACACCGTCTATCTGCGCGCCGTGGAGGAGCATCAGCATCACTCGCTGGTGCTGCGCAAGGCGGCGACGGCCGGATGCCATCGCCTCGGTTTCCGTGTTGCCAGCGAGAACGATCTCGACAAGGCGGGCGCCTTCTTCGCTGCCCATGGCATCAACTACCTCTTCGTCGAGCGCCCGTTCCAGGGCCGCACCCTGCAGGCCACCGATCCGTTCGGCTTTCAGCTCGAACTCTGCGCCAGCATGGAGAAGCGCCCGCATCTGTTGCGCCGCTTCGATCTCTACAAGGGCTGCCATCCGCAGCGGCTCGATCACTTCAACGTCTTCGCCGCCGAATTGCAGGACACCATCGATTTCTATGCCCGGCTCGGCTTTCGGCTGACCGAATATGCCGAGGAAGACGGCGACAACGGCCGCATCGCCGCCGCCTGGATGCATCGCAAGGGCAATGTCCACGACCTCGCTTTCACCAATGGCAAGGGACCGCGGCTGCATCACTTCGCCTATTGGGTGCCGACCGCGATGAATATCGTGCATCTCTGCGATGTGATGGCCTCATCCGGCTATCTCGCCAATCTCGAGCGCGGCCCCGGCCGGCACGGCATTTCCAATGCGTTCTTCCTCTATGTGCGCGACCCCGACGGGCATCGCCTCGAGCTCTACACCTGCGACTACCAGACCATGGACAGCGACCACGAACCGCTGCGCTGGTCGCTGAAAGACCCGCGCCGGCAGACGCTGTGGGGCGCACCTGCCCCGCGCTCGTGGTTCGAGCAGGGGTCGGTGTTCAAAGGACAGGCGGTGCGGGGTCCGTTATTCGTGGCGGATGTGACGATTGCGGATTGAACACGACTTGTCATCGCCCGACTTGATCGGGCGATCCAGTAGACGGAGATGATCATGTACAAACACGGGCAACGCCGTTTACTGGATCACCCGCTTTCGCGGGTGATGACACGTGAATATGGGGTACATGCGCGATGACCCATGCTCGCCTCGCCAGTTTCACCATCAACGGCGAACTGAAATACGGCGCCGTCAGCGATGACGGGATCGTCGATCTCTCCGCGCGCTATGGCGGCGACTACCCCTCGCTGCGCGAAGCGATCGAACACCACGCCTTGCACCGCCTCATTGATGCCGCCGCCAACCAACCGGCGGATTTTGCGCTGGACGATGTGGCGCTGCAGCCGCCGATCCCCGCACCGGAAAAGATCATCTGCATCGGCGTGAACTATCCGGACCGCAATGCCGAATACAAGGATGGCCAGGACGCACCGAAATTCCCGTCGATGTTCATGCGCACGCCGCGCTCCTTTGTGGGGCACGGCACGCCGCTGGTGCGGCCGAAGGCATCGACACAACTCGATTACGAAGGCGAAGTCGTGCTGGTGATCGGCAAGGCCGGCCGCCATATCGCCGAACGCGATGCGCTGGACCACATCGCGGCGCTGACGCTCTGCAACGAAGGCACGATCCGCGATTGGGTGAGGCACGCCAAGTTCAACGTCACCCAGGGCAAGAACTTCGACTCGACCGGCAGCCTCGGGCCATGGATCGTGCCTTATGTCGATGAAAGCCAAATCGCCGACATTCGTCTCACCACCCATGTGAATGGCGAGTTGCGGCAGGATGATCGTACGTCGCGGCTGATGTTCGGCTTCCGCTATCTGCTGAGCTATATCTCGACCTTCACCACGCTGGTGCCGGGCGATATCATCGTGACCGGCACGCCCACTGGCGCCGGTGCGCGCTTCGATCCGCCGCGCTACCTTGTCCCCGGCGACGTGATCGCGATCGAAGCGGATGGCATCGGCACGCTGCGCAATGGGGTGGTGGACGAGCAGCAGTAACAACCAGCTCTGCTGCGTCCCCTCTCCCCTCCGGGGGAGGGTGAGGGGGCGCCGCGGGCGACGTCACTTGTGGCAGCCCCCTCACCCGCCGCGCTGCGCGCGACGACCTCTCCCCGGTGGGGAGAGGTGAAGAAAGAACCGACAGTCAGGAATTGATGATGACAGTACAAACAGGCG
>NZ_JBIIOT010000097.1:0-19280 GCF_044336785.1 Tardiphaga sp.
GCGGTGAAGGGCGGGTTTCGGCGTGTGGTTACTGGTCTCTATGCTTAATGTTGCGTATAGGAACCGGGGCGAAATGGAGTTCTCTGTGCCGATTGCGGGCAAAACAGCCGGAAAATTGCAGGTGATCATCACCAATCTGCATTGGCGCTACTCCGGTGTGACGGCGACCAACCGCATGGTGGCGCCGAAACTTGCCGACATGATCGACGCCGCATGGCTCGGTTCGGATAAGCCTACCGGCATCGCACGCCTGAGCTTCGCTGGACTTTCGAAATTATGGATGCGGCGAGAGCCAATCATCTGGCATGCACGGCGCAACAACGAGATGATCGTCGGGGTTCTTCTCCGCGCGCTGGGCTGGCCGCTGAAGCTGCTGTTCACCTCGGCCGCGCAGCGTCATCACAGCTGGATCACGCGCTGGCTGATCCGGCGCATGGACGCGATCATCGCGACGTCGGATGCGTCCGCGTCCTATCTCAAGCGCGCGGCGACCGTGGTGACGCATGGCGTCGATACCGATCGCTATATGCCGCCTGTTGATCGCGCGACTGCTTTCGCAGAGGCCGGGTTGCCGGGACGTTACGCGATCGGCTGCTTCGGCCGCGTCCGCGCGCAGAAGGGCACCGATCTGTTCGTCGATGCGATGTGCGCTCTGCTGCCGCGCTATCCGGATTTCTCCGCGGTGATCGTCGGCGCCATCACGCCGGATCAGATCGTGTTCGCCAATGAGCTGCGAAAGAAGATCGCAGAGGCCGGTCTGCAAGATCGCATCATCATCACCGGCGAACTGCCGATCGCGGAAGTCGAGCGCTGGTATCGTCGCCTGACGATCTATGCCTTCACTTCGCGCAACGAAGGCTTCGGTCTCACGCTCATCGAAGCGATGTCAGTCGGCGCTGCGCTCGTCGCGACACGCGCTGGTGCAGCTGAGATCGCTGTCGAGGAAGGCATCACGGGAACGCTGGTGCCGACAGGCGATGCAAAAGCTCTGGCGGATGCCATCGAGCCGCTGATGCGCGATCCGGATATTGCGCGCACCATGGGCGAGCGGGGACGCCAGCGCGTGCTCGACAAATTCAGCCTCGATGCTGAAGCGAGCAACATCGCGGACGTCTATCGCAAGCTTGTCTGACCTTTCAGGATATCGGCTACAAACGCATCGAGATCGCCGCCGGCAAACAGGAAGCCCGGGAGATGCGCAGCTTTTGCCGCCTCGATATCGCTGTCGCGATCGCCGATGACAAAGCTGCCTTTTGATATCACCGGCCAGTGCTGCATCAGGTCGAGGATCATGCCGGGCTTTGGCTTTCGCCAGGGGTGATCCTCGCGATAGGCCTCGACCGTGGCGGTCGGATGATACGGGCAGTAACGGACGTCATCGATACGAGCGCCGTCTTTTGCAAGTTCGCTGCGCATCCAGTCCAGCAATGTAATGAGGTCGGCTTCGCTGAAATAGCCGCGCGCCACGCCGGACTGATTGGTGAAGATGAAGACGTGATAGCCGGCATCGTTGAGCCGCTTCACTGCCTTGGCCGCATTCGGCATCCAGCGGATTTTCTCGGGCTGGCCGACATAGTTGTCGTCATAGTTCAGCACGCCATCGCGATCGAGAATGGCGGCTGGCTTTGGCTGCTTGATCAAAGTCATGAGGACACGCTGTTGGCTTCGGCTTTCGCCATCAAATTCTGGATGATGTCAGCCACATCCTGAGCAGGGATGTCGCGCATGCAGGCATGGTTGTTCATATGGCAGACCGGCGTGTGGCACGGCTGGCACGGCACAATCGTCTTGGTCTGCACGGTGGCTGCGAGGGGATTGAGCGGTCCCCACAATTGCGGGCTGGTCGGGCCGAAAATGCCGATGGTCGGCGTGCCCACTGCGGCGGCGATATGCATCAGGCCGGAATCATTGGCGACGGCCACTTTGGCGGCGGCCATGCCGATCACGCCGTTGCGCAGATCGTTGGTGGTGAGGTCCTTTGCCTTGGGGCCTGCTGCAGCGATGATCTCGTTGGCGAGATCCTTTTCGCCGGGGCCGCCGATCACCCAGACATCGTAGCCGCGTTCCACCAGAAGCTTCGCCGCCTCCGGGTAATAGGTCCAGCGCTTGGACGAGCCGACGGAGCCGGGGCCAAGGGCGACCGCGGGGCCGGTGCCAAGCCCATTAGCCTGCCGCCAGCGGGCGATCTCCTCGGCGGGAACGCGGAAATCCGGCACGGGCCAGTCGGTCGGCAGTTCCGTGCCCGGCGGCAGTGCGAGTGCGCATTTGCGATCGATCATGCGCGAAAGCTTCTTTTCGCCCCAGCGCCAGTCAGTGAGCAGGCCGAAGCGAACCTCGCCGACAAATCCGACACGCTCGGGGATGCCCGCAAGGGCCGGGGCGAGGGCGGATTTCCATGTCCGTGGCATGATCAGCGCCGTGCCGTAGTGGCGCTCGCGCAGCTGGGCGGCCAGATCGCGCTGTTTTGCGATCGCCAGCGCCCCGCGCGGCAGGTCCCAGACGATCCCGGAGCGCACGCCGGGCATGTAATCCACCAGCGGCGCCACCAGTTTTGTCACCAGCAGATCGATCGGCCGGTTCGGCCAGCGCTCTTTCAGCACCCGCACCACCGAATGACCGCGCACGAAGTCGCCGATCCACATATAGGGCACGATCAGGATCGGCCGGGTATCCGCCGCATCCACCGTCACGCCCGGGTATGGGGTATTTTGGATCATGGTTTCAAAGGCTTCGCGTATGGCTCGAGGCCAGTCGGTAGCCGGTCCGTCGGGGCCAGACAAGCGGTTTGGAAATGTGTCCGCCGATGTCCCCATGCGGTTTACGACATCTCGGCGCCCAAGTTGCCTGTCGGGCAGGAGTGGGGCAAAGGTGGCGCTGTAGGATGAAAATGGGGAATCCATGCTGCTGGTGACCGGAGGAGCCGGTTTTATCGGATCGAACGTGGTTGCGGCGCTGAATGACGCCGGCCGCGCCGACGTCGTCGTGTCCGATTTCCTCGGCCATGACGGCAAATGGTGGAACCTGGCCAAGCGGCAGCTGGCCGATGTGGTGCCCCCCGGTGAGCTGATGCACTGGCTCAAGGACCGCCGGCTCGATGCCGTCATCCACATGGGCGCGATTTCTGAGACAACGGCGACGGACGGCGATCTGGTCATCGAGACCAATTTCCGCCTGTCCATGCGACTGCTCGACTGGTGCACGACCCATGGTGTGCCGTTGATCTATGCCTCCTCGGCGGCGACCTATGGCGATGGCGAGCACGGGTTCCGCGATGCCGACACCGTACCGGAGCTGAAGACGCTGCGGCCGATGAATCTCTATGGCTGGAGCAAGCACCTGTTCGATCTGGCGGTCGCCGAGCGCGTCGCCAAGGGCGAGCCGATGCCGCCGCAATGGGCCGGGCTGAAATTCTTCAACGTGTTCGGCCCCAATGAATATCACAAGGGCGGCATGATGAGCGTGCTGACCAAGCGCTTCGACGACATCAAGGCCGGCCGTGGCATCCAGCTGTTCAAGTCGCATCGGGAGGGCATCGCCGATGGCGATCAGCGCCGTGACTTCATTTATGTGGAAGACGTCGTTCGCGTCATCCTGTGGCTGCTGGCGACGCCGCGTGTCAGCGGCATCTACAATGTCGGCACCGGTACTGCGCGCAGCTTCAAGGATATGATGCTGGCGACCTATGCGGCGCTCGGCACCACACCGAACATAGAATATATCGATATGCCCGAGCAGATTCGCGGCAGCTATCAATATTTCACGCAAAGTGAGGCCGATCGGCTGCGCACGGCCGGCTATAATGGCGGCTTCACGCGTCTGGAGGATGCGGTGACGCAGTACGTGACGCATTATCTCGATACGCCCGATCGCTTTCGCTGACGTCCAGGTTCCGGTGTGATGTTCGACTTTGACACTTTGTCCCATGCGTTTCCGAAGCAGACGGTGCTCTGCATCGGCGATCTCATGCTGGACGAATTCGTCTATGGCGAGGTGTCGCGGATTTCGCCGGAGGCACCGGCACCGGTGATCGCCGCGCAGCGCAGCGAGATCGTGGTCGGCGGTGCCGGCAATGTCGCTCGCAATATCGCAGCGCTGGGCGCCAAGTGCATTTTCATCGGCCTGATCGGTGCAGACGACGCGGCGGCGACGCTGCAGCGGCATCTCGCGCGGGAGAGCGGCATCGAAGCGCTTCTGGTGACCGATGCATCGCGGCCGACGACGCGAAAAGTGCGTTTCGTCTCCGAACATTTCGCGACGCACATGCTGCGCGCCGACTGGGAGGTTGCGGCGCCGGCCTCGGCCGAGGTCGAAAAGCAACTGCTCGACACCATCCTGCCGCAGATTGCGCGCGCCAACATCGTGCTGTTGTCGGACTACGCCAAGGGCGTGCTCACCGCGCGGGTGATCCGCAATGTGATCGACAGCGCGAAGACGCTCGGCAAACGCGTGATCGTCGATCCCAAAAGCGCGAACTTCGCAATCTATCGCGGTGCCACGCTGCTGACGCCGAACCGCAAGGAATTCACCGAGGCGACACGCAGTCGTGCCGATCGCGACATCAATATCGCCGCTGCACAAGAGGCAATGATCCTGGCCGATTGCGCCGCGATGCTGGTGACGCAGAGCGAACACGGCATGACCCTGGTGGCGCGTGATGGCGACGCTATTCATATACCGGCGCTGCCGGTGAAGGTTCGCGACGTCTCCGGCGCCGGCGACACGGTGGCGGCGATGCTGGCCGTGGCGCTGGCGGCCGGTGCGGAATGGGAAGTCGTTCTTCGCCTGGCATCAGCCGCCGCTGCCGTGGCTGTCGGCAAGAAGGGCACCGCCGTGGTGCTGCCGGACGAGTTGCGCCGCAAGATGCTGCCGGACGCGACGCTTGCGGCCGAAGATAAAATCGCCGTTGCCGGCGATCTCGCAGCCCGGCTCGGTGAATGGCGTCATGAACAGCTGCGGGTCGGTTTCACCAATGGCTGCTTCGACATCCTGCATCCAGGCCATGTAAAGGTGCTCACCGCGGCGCGGGCGACCTGTGATCGCCTGATCGTCGGTCTCAATAGCGACGCTTCGGTGAAGCGCCTCAAGGGGCCAGAGCGGCCCGTACAGGACGAGCGCGCGCGTGCCGAAGTGCTGGCAGCGCTCGAGGCCGTGGATCTCGTCGTAATCTTCGAGGAGGACACGCCGATCAAGCTGATCGAAGCGATCCGGCCATCGACGCTGGTCAAGGGAGGCGACTACACCCGCGACCAGGTGGTCGGCCATGAGGTCGTTGCCGCGAATGGCGGCGAGGTTGTCATCGTCGATATTCTGCAGGGGCACAGCACGACGTCGCTGATCGAACGGTCGCGTAACAGGCAGCCATGACGCGTATTCTGAATTTCACCATCCGCAATTGGATCATTGCGGTCCATGATGCCATTGTCACAGCCGCGGCGGTGATCCTGGCTTTCTTGCTGCGCTTCGACGGTGAGAACCTGTGGGATCGCCTGCCGCTGCTGTTGACGATCCTGCCATACTTCGTGCTGTTCAGCTTTCTCGTCTGCTACATCTTCAATCTGACAACGACGAAATGGCGTTTCATTTCGCTGCCGGATCTCCTCAACATCATCAAGGCGGCGACAGTGTTAACCGGCGCGCTGCTGGTGCTCGACTACATTTTCCTCGCGCCGAACGTCTACGGCACCTTTTTTCTCGGCAAAACCACCATCGTTATTTACTGGTTTATCGAGATCTTCTTTCTCAGCGGCTCGCGCCTGGCCTATCGCTATTTCCGCTACACGCGGACGCGTAACAAGGCACGCACGACCGATGCATCGCCAGCATTGCTGATCGGCCGTGCCGCCGATTCCGAAGTGTTTTTGCGCGGTATCGAGAGCGGTGCGGTGAAGCGGATGTGGCCGGTGGGCATTCTTTCCCCGGCGATGTCGGATCGCGGTCAGACAATCCGCGGCGTCCCGGTGCTTGGTGGTCTCGACGATCTCGGTAATGTCATCGACGATTTCAAGAATCGCCAACGGCCCATCGAACGAGTGGTGATGACACCCTCGGCTTTTGAGGATGAGGCGAACCCCGAGGCCATCCTGATGCGGGCGCGCAAGCTTGGTCTTACCGTCAGCCGGATTCCGACGCTGGAAGAAAGCCGCGACACGCCACAACTGGCCCCGGTGGCGGTGGAAGATTTGCTGCTGCGGCCGAGCGTCAAGATCGACTATGCGCGGTTGGAGAATTTCGTCCGCGGCAAGGCGGTGGTTGTCACCGGCGGTGGCGGCTCGATCGGATTCGAGATCTGCGACCGCGTCACCACATTCGGTGCCGGACGATTATTGATTATCGAAAATTCCGAGCCGGCACTCCATGCGGCAATCGAGAAATTGTCGGCGAAAGTCACGAGTGCGATGATCGAAGGCCGCATCGCCGATGTGCGGGACCGCGAGCGCATCCGCCAGCTCATGAGTGCCTTCAAGCCCGACGTCGTGTTCCACGCCGCGGCGCTGAAGCATGTGCCGATCCTGGAGCGCGATTGGGGCGAGGGCGTCAAGACCAACATCTTCGGCTCGGTGAATGTCGCCGATGCGGCATTAGCCTCGGGCGCCGAAGCGATGGTGATGATCTCGACTGACAAGGCGATCGAGCCGGTCTCGATGCTCGGCCTCACCAAGCGCTTCGCGGAGATGTATTGTCAGGCGCTCGACGGCGATGTCGCAGCCGGCGCTGCGGGCAAGCCGCGCATGCGGTTGATCTCGGTGCGGTTCGGCAATGTGCTGGCGTCGAATGGATCGGTGGTGCCGAAGTTCAAGGCGCAGATCGAGGCTGGTGGCCCGGTGACGGTGACGCATCCGGATATGGTGCGTTACTTCATGACGATCCGCGAAGCGTGCGACCTGGTGGTGACGGCCGGAACGCACGCCATGAACGCGCAGCATTCCGATGCGTCGGTCTATGTGCTGAGCATGGGGCAGCCGGTGAAGATCGTCGATCTCGCCGACCGCATGATCCGGCTGTCCGGCCTGCAGCCGGGTTATGACATCGACATCGTGTTCACCGGCGTGCGTCCGGGCGAGCGCATGCATGAAATCCTGTTTGCCGAGCAGGAGCCAACCGCCGAGATCGGCCTCGCCGGCATCATGGCTGCGAAGCCGAAGGAATTGCCGCTGGACGTGCTCAATGCATGGCTCGCCACGTTGCGGACGGCGATCGAGGCCGATCAGCACGAGGTGGCGGTGGCGATACTGAAGGACGCCGTGCCGGAATATCGCGTTCCGGCCGAGTAGAATGTCAGCTCTGCGGTGTTGAGAACCGCCGCAGCACCAGCGCCGTGGCGCCGATGCCGGCAATGAGCACAGCGATGCTGATCGGAGCGGATTTGAGATAGATCGACAGTCCCGCCAGTCCAGCGAGAATGATGTTCAACGCAAACACATGTCGCACGACCTCGATCACTGAAAAGCCGTTGTCGGTCGCGCGCTGGTAGAAATGCGAGCGATGGGCGAGCCAGAACTGCTCGCGCCGCGCCATGCGTCGTAGCAGCGTCACGGTGGCGTCAGCGAGATAGTAGAGCGGCAGCAGGATGGCTGCTGCAAGATGTCCGGCGAAGGCGAGCTGCAGCAGGCACCAGGCAATCAGGAGGCCGACGGGCAGGCTGCCCACGTCGCCGAGAAACATTTTGGCCACCGGCCTGTTGAACGGCGCGAAGCCCAGCATGGCGCCGCAAAGCGCGGCAGCAATGAGCGCCGCTGGAAGCGAAAGCGCGCCGCTCAGGCACATCAGTGCCAAACTCGCCGTCACCGGTACGACCTCGGCCACGGTGATCCAGTCGAGGCCATCCATGAAGTTGGTGAGATTGACGAACCACAGCATGCCGACCAGCAACACGGCACGTTCGAGCCACAGCGGCACAGCCGGTGCGATCTGAAGATCGGTCGGCAATGCGACGAGCGCGGCAGCAACGCACAAAGCTTGCAGCGCGAAGCGCGGGGCGACCGGCAGCGGCCGCAGATCGTCCACGGCGCCGACCATGGCGATCACGCAGGTCGCTGCGAATAACACCCAGAGCGAGATGGTGATGGTTGCGAACCAGGCGATTGCAATGGCTGCCACCAGCAATGTCGTTGCGATCACCGCGATGCCAGCCCCCTGCGGTGTCGGCACCTTGTGCGACGACCGCGCGTTCGGCCGCGCCAATGCGTAGCGGATCAGCAACGGGCGGATGGCCCGGATGCAGAGCGCGGAGAGGGCGGCGGCAGCGACCAGCGCAAGGAGCAGGGCGATCAGTTCGGTTGACGACATCGGAATGACAAGGTGACCAGTTTTTTGGACGGCTCAAGCGAGCTATGCGTGGCCGCCTTCATAGCGGGTTTCTCCGGCATGGCCACGCCGCGAGGTCGCGGTTCTGACGCAATCGGGTGCTGCGATACCGGACTATTGCAGCATTCGCGGCCTCATGGCTAATAGACTTCGGCCCACTGGGCCAGCAATGCGGTCCGCGCGGCAAATCTGGGGACATGATGTCTGAACCTTCCATCCTCGTCACTGGCGCCGCTGGCTTCATTGGCTTTCATGTCACGCGCCAATTGCTGGACGACGGCCGCACCGTGGTCGGCCTCGACAGCGTCAATGACTATTACGATCCCGCGTTGAAAGAGGCTCGGCTCGCCGAACTGGCAGGCCGGCCGAATTTCACCTTCATCAAAGCCAATCTGGCCGATCGCCCGGCATTGCTGGCGCTGATGGCCGAGCACAAGTTTCCGGTGGTGATCCATCTCGCGGCCCAGGCCGGCGTGCGCTATTCCATCGATAATCCGCATGCCTACGCCGACGCCAATCTCGAAGGATTCCTGAATATCCTCGAAGGCTGCCGCCACAATGGCTGCAAGCATCTGCTCTATGCCTCGTCGTCCTCGGTCTATGGCGCGAACAAGAAGAAGCCGTTCTCGGTCAGCGATCGGGTCGACAATCCCATCAGCCTCTACGCCGCGACCAAGAAGGCGAACGAGCTGATGGCGCATTCCTACAGCCATCTCTACCGGCTGCCGACCACGGGACTGCGCTTCTTTACGGTTTACGGCCCGTGGGGCCGGCCCGACATGGCGATCTTCCTGTTCACCAAGGCGATCATCGATAAACAGCCGATCAAGCTGTTCAATCATGGCGACATGCGGCGCGACTTTACCTATGTGGACGATGTCGTCGGTGCTATCAGCCGTTTGATCGATCATGTTCCTGCTGGCAGCGCCGACGAGGCGCCGGCGCGGATCTACAATGTCGGTAACCACAAGCCGGAAGAGCTTTTGCATGTGGTGCAGGTTCTTGAGAAAGAACTGGGACTGGACGCGATCAAGACCATGCTGCCGATGCAGCCCGGCGATGTGCCCGAGACCTTTGCGGATGTGGATGACCTTATGCGCGATGTCGGATTCAAGCCGGATACCAGCATCGAGGAGGGCATTCGGCAATTCGTGGCCTGGTATCGCAGCCATTACGGCAATCTCGGCGCAAGCCGCTAAGTTATCTTCCGGACGAAAGAGAGCGAGCAGCCATGAGCAAGCGCATCATTCCCCTGATCATGTGTGGCGGCGCGGGTACACGCTTGTGGCCGTCGTCGCGCGAGGGGCGGCCAAAGCAGTTCCTGCCGCTGTTCGGGCCGCGCTCGACGTTTCAGGATACGATTCTGCGGATCGCCGATCCCGCTCTGTTCGATCGGCCGATCGTCATCACCAGCGAGGCCTATCGCTTCATGGTGCGCGAACAACTCGCCGAGATCGGCCACGAGGCTGATATTTTGCTGGAGCCGGCGCGCCGTGATTCCGGGCCGGCCATTGCCGCGGGCGCGGCCTTTGCCTTGACGCGCGATAGCGATGCGGTGGTGCTGGCTTTGGCGGCGGACCACGTCGTGCGCGACGTGCCGGCATTTGTTGCGGCCTGCCGCGCCGGACTTGTCGAAGCCGGTAACGATCACATCGTCACGTTCGGTGTCACACCGGAACGTCCCGCCGTCGAATATGGCTACATCTCTCCGGGCGATGGGCTTTCGGGCGATGTGAAGCGTGTCGCCAAATTCGTCGAGAAGCCGGATCTGCCGACGGCCACACGTTATGTCGAGGCTGGCTATCTCTGGAACAGCGGCAACTTCATGTTCCGCGCAACCACGCTGCTCGATGAGTACCGTTCCGTCGACGCGGACAGCGTCACCACCATTTCGGATGCCGTCACCAAAGCCGGTCGCGATCTCGGCTTTTTCACCCTAGACGCCGACGCTTTCAAGCAGGCGCGGGCCATCTCGGTGGACTACGCTGTGATGGAGAAGACCGCCAAGGCCGCCGTGGTGCCGGTCTCTTGCGGCTGGTCAGATGTCGGCTCCTGGCTCGCCGTGTGGGAACTGTCCGCCAAGGATGCCCATGGCAATGCCGCACAGGGAGTTGCGGTGTTCGAGGATACCCGCAATTGCCACGTCGCCAGCGATGGCCCGACGGTCGCGCTGGAAGGCGTCGATGATCTCGTTGTCGTGGCGACGCAGGATGCCGTATTGGTGTCGCGGCAGAAGGACCCCAACAATCTGAAGCGTCTCGTGACCAAGCTGAAAGTTGCAGCTCCGCGCGTCACCGAAGATCATCTCAAGACCCATCGTCCATGGGGATCGGTGCAGGCGCTGGAGACCGGCGAGCGCTACCAGGTGAAGCGCCTGGTGGTGAAGGCGGGCGAGCGGATTTCTCTGCAAATGCATCACCACCGTTCCGAACACTGGATCGTCGTTCGTGGCACGGCCAAGGTGACGTTGAACGACCAAGTGAAGGTGATGCAGGAGAACGAGTCGATCTACATTCCGATCGGCGTCTCGCATCGCCTGGAAAATCCTGGCAAGATTCCGCTGGAACTGATCGAAGTGCAGACCGGCAGCTATCTCGGCGAGGACGACATCGTGCGCATCGAGGACGACTACAAGCGAACCTAAGCCGAGCGCCGTCCGTCGTTTGAGGGCTTGGCGACGTTGTCGAACTTCTTGTAGATCCAGCGGCGGCCATCGTGCCGCCGCCAGACTTGTCCGCGGACCAGGCGTCCGGTGATCGACCGCCGCGGGATCAGCACCGTCCAGAGGTGCCACACCGCGGCCCAGTCGGTACGTGGCCTGAGTTTCAAAATACGCAGATGGTTCGGGCTATCGATCAACATGGCGACCTCGATGCGTGTGCCGTCATGTTATGTGGGTCGAGCCAAATTCCTCAATCGCAACTTGGGCTTAACCTAACCTATCAAGGTTACCGTCGCGCTGTGCACGACTGATCGTCCAGATTTCCGCAATTTAATGGATAACCGGCTGCGTGCCGCGTAAACTTGTCTGACCCGATCCATTGCCGCCTGAGCAATTCCCGTGAAAGTTTTTACCCTCGAAATCGACGGACAGCCGACCATGGTCTTCGATGCCGACAGTATCGAAGAGGCCCGCGGCATTTGCGGGCTGCCCGAGTTTCGCGCCGACCTCAGTGACTTGAAGCGACATGGCAAGCCGCTATTCGGCGAGGTCGCAGTCTTCGCGGCGCGTGATGCGACGGACATCGAAGTTGTCGCCTTCAAGCACGCCATGACCGGTGCAGGTCCATCGGAAGGGCCGACCATGGCGTTTCTCGTCCCTGTCGATGGCATGCTCGTCACGATCGTCCAGCCGGAATAGATCGTTTGTTTGCGTAACCCAAAGACAGGAATTTGGCAGGATGGATTTGCGGCAGGCCGTTCTGGTCACTGGCGGTGCGGGCTATATCGGCGCGCATTGCTGCAAGGCCCTGTATGCGGCCGGCTATCTGCCGGTCTGCTACGATAACCTGTCGAGCGGCCACGAAGCCTTCGTGAAATGGGGGCCACTGGTCGTCGGCGACATCGCCGATAGCCGCAAAGTCGCTGAAACCATCGCTGCCCATGGCGTCATTGCGGTGATGCATTTCGCCGCCTTCAGTGCCGTCGGCGAGTCCGTGATCGATCCGCAGAAATATTATCAGAACAATCTCGCCGGCACGCTCGGTCTGCTGCAGGCCATGCGCGAAACGAATGTGCTGAAGCTCGTTTTCTCCAGCACCGGCGCGGTCTATGGGCAGGCCGATAGCAAGCCGATCGCCGAGGCAGCTGCGGGCCGGCCCATCAATCCCTATGGCATGAGCAAATGGATGATCGAGCAGGTGCTGGCGGATTACCGCCGCGCCTACGGGCTCAACTCTTTCAGCCTGCGTTACTTCAATGCCTGCGGCGACGATCCCGATGGCGATGTCGGTGAACTGCGCGATCCGGAAACGCATCTGATTCCGCGCGCCATGATGGCGCTGCAGGGGCATGTGGATTTCTCGGTGTTCGGCGACGATTACGCGACTCCCGACGGCACCGCGATTCGCGACTACATCCATGTTGCCGATCTCGCCGCCGCGCATATCCTGGCGCTGAAGCATCTGCTGGATGGCCACCAGGGCGGGGCGTTCAATCTCGGCACGGGCAGCGGCTTCTCGGTCCTGCAGATTCTCAAGGCGATCGAGCAGGAGGCCGGCAGGGCCGTCCCTCACGTCGTCCGCGAGCGCCGCGCCGGTGATCCCGAATTCCTGGTGGCCGATTCGTCAGCGGCCTTCGATGTGCTGGGTTTCCGCGCTGTGTCGTCGGATCTCACCACTATCGTCCGCACGGCCTGGGCATGGCATCGGAAGGCCCACCCGCTTCGCACTGCCTGACCGGGAGGGCCGTGAAACGGCCCGGAATTGCCGGTTCCGCCGCCCGGCTTTCATGTAATTCTCTGAATCAAAACGTGTTTGGATCATTGGTTTGCTGCATCGCCACAATTGTGGCGTCATGTTAGGACACCCGCACGCGCTGGGATGGGCGGGCGTTTGGTGGGATTAAGTATGGTTTCGAGCGGTTCCAAAGTAGTTGGCAGGGATGAGTCACGCGTGCTGCGCGTCGGCGTGGTTGGCGCAGGCGTCATGGGCACGAATCACGGCCGCGTTCTGGCCGGGCTGCCGGGCATCGAGATGGTCGGCATTGTCGATCCCCTGGCCGAGCATCGGACCCGTGCCGAGAACCTGATTGGCTGCAAGACCTTCACCACGCTTGATGAACTGTTGGCGACCGGCGTTGATGCGATGACTATCGCTGCGCCGACCCATCTGCATCACGAGGTTGCGCTCGCCTGCATCGCCAGGGGCGTTCACGTCCTCGTCGAGAAGCCCGTGGCGTCCACGGTGGATGAGGGACGCGAGATCGTCGCCGCCGCCAAGAAGGCCGGCGTCACGCTGATGATCGGCCATGTGGAGCGCTTCAACCCTGCCGTCGCCACCATCAAGAAGGCGATCGCGGGCGAAGACATTCTCTCCATCGGCATCACCCGCGTGGGGCCGTTCCCGCCGCGCATGTCCAATGTCGGCGTGGTCATCGATCTCGCCGTGCATGACATCGATCTGATCCGCTGGTTCACCGAAAGCGATATCGTCGAAGTACAGCCGCAGCTCGCCTCCGCCATCGCCGAGCGCGAGGACATCGCGCTGCTGCAATTCCGCACCGCGTCGGGCGTGCTCGCCCATATCAACACCAACTGGCTGACGCCGTTCAAGGCGCGCACGGTGACGGTGGCGACGCGCGGCAAATACGTGACGGGCGATCTGCTCACCCGTCAGGTCACCGAATGCTTCGGTTTCAAGACCGATGGCAGCTATTCCATGCGCCATCTGCCGGTCGGCCAGGATGAGCCGCTGCGCGCCGAACTCAATGCCTTCCTCGATGCCGTGCGCACCGGCGGCGTGCCGGCGGTGACCGGCGAAGAGGGCGTCGCCTCGCTGGAGATCGCGATCCAGTGCCTGGAAGCGCCGAAGACCCAGGCGGCGACGGCGCCGCGCTCCGCGCCGCGCAAGGTCGTGGGCTGACGCTGCACCCATCTCCGGCGCCTCATGGGGCGCCGGCTTCGATTCAACGATATCTTCTTCGCAGGCCTCGCAATGAACCAGCACACTCCCGTTCCCTTCATCGATCTCAATGCCCAGCGCCAGCGTCTGGGATCGTCGGTCGACGAAGCCGTCACCCGCGTGCTCAATCACTGCCAGTTCATCAACGGCCCTGAAGTCGCCAAGCTTGAAGCCGAACTCGCAAAATATTGCGGCGCCAAGCATGTGATCAGCTGCGCCAGCGGCACCGATGCGCTGGTGATGGTGCTGATGGCCAAGAATATCGGCCCCGGCGACGCGGTGCTGTGCCCGTCCTTCACCTTCTGTGCGACGGGTGAAGCCGCTGCGCTGGTCGGTGCATCGCCCGTCTTCGTCGATGTCGACGAGGTGACCTTCAACATCAGCCCGGAATCGGTGAAGCGCGGCATCATCGCGGCGAAGGCGGCCGGCCTCATGCCGAAGGCGATCATCCCGGTGGACCTGTTCGGCCAGCCCGCCGATCTCGATGCCATCGGCGCGATCGCCGAGGCTGAAGGCTTGTTCGTGCTCTCAGACTGCGCGCAGGGCTTTGGCGCAACGTATAAGGGCAAGCGCGTTGGCACCTCGGCGCTGGCCACCACCACCAGCTTCTTCCCCGCCAAGCCGCTCGGCTGCTTCGGCGATGGCGGCGCGATCTTCACCGATGACGATGAACTCGCCGACATCCTGCGCAGCATCCGCATCCACGGGCAGGGCGGTGACAAATACGACAATATCCGTCTTGGCATCACCGGCCGCCTTGATACGATTCAGGCCGCGGTGCTGCTCGAGAAACTCAAGATCTTTGACGACGAGATCGTCGCCCGTAACAAGGTCGCCGAGCGCTATGCCCGCAGCCTCGGCAATCTTGTCACGGTGCCGCGCGTGGCCGAGGGCAATACGTCGATCTGGGCCTGTTACACCATCCGCCTGCCCAAGGGCACGGATCGTGATGCCTTCGCCAATGCGCTGAAGGCGCAGGGCGTGCCGAGCGCGATCTATTATGCGAAGTCGATGCATATGCAGACCGCCTACAAACACTATCCGGTCGTCGATGGCGGCCTGCCGGTCTCTGAAGCCCTGTCTGCAGACGTAATCAGCCTGCCGGTCCACGCCTATCTCGACGAAGCCGCGCAGGATCGCGTGATCCAGGCTGTACGCGACGCGCTGGCGTAGAACGCTTCCGCGGGTACATTGTCATCGCCCGCGAAAGCGGGCGATCCA
Organism: Tardiphaga sp.; assembly: GCF_044336785.1. Lineage (GTDB taxonomy): Bacteria > Pseudomonadota > Alphaproteobacteria > Rhizobiales > Xanthobacteraceae > Tardiphaga. Next base: position 15,147 of record NZ_JBIIOT010000097.1, read on the forward strand.
GTATCCGGCACAGCCAATGTGAAACATCTGCGCCTGTGTATACTGGGTCACCCGGTCGAGCCGGGTGACGACAGCTGAGTCGGGGCAATAAGTCGATCTGATGCTGGGACGCATTTTCACCGTTGGTGGCTACACGCTGCTCTCGCGGATCACCGGATTCGCGCGCGACATCATGCTCGCCGCAATTCTCGGTGCCGGTCCCATTGCGGATGCGTTCTTTGTCGCGCTCCGCCTGCCCAATCATTTCCGCGCCATTTTCGCCGAGGGCGCTTTCAACGCGGCCTTCGTGCCGGCCTATGCCCATGTGAGCGGGAAGGGCGGCCAGGATGCCGCGCATCTGTTCGCCGATCGGATTTTCACGCTGCTGTTCGCCTCGCAGGTGGTGCTGCTGGTGTTGGCCATCGTGTTCATGCCGCAGGCCATGACGATCCTGGCGCCGGGCTTCACCGACGATCCCGCCCAGCGCCACCTCGCCATCGAACTGACGCGCATCACCTTTCCCTATCTGCTGCTGATCACGCTGGTGACGCTCTATGGCGGCATGCTCAATGTGATGCAGCGCTTCGCCAGCGCTGCGGCGGCATCCATCTTTCTCAATATCTCGATGATGGCGACGCTGGCGCTCGCCGCATTCTTCCCAAGCGCCGGCCATGCCGCCGCCTGGGGCGTGCTGATCTCTGGCGTGCTGCAATATCTGCTGCTGGCCGGCGACCTGCAGCGCCATGGCGGCCTGCCGCGCTTTGCGCCGTTGCGGCTCGACGAGGATATTCGCGGCTTCTTCCGTGCGCTCGGTCCGGCGACATTGGGCTCTATGGGCACGCAGGTGGCGCTGTTTGCAGACACGATCATCGCCACCTTCCTGCCGGTCGGTGCGCTGTCCGCGCTGTATTACGCCGATCGCCTGAACCAGCTGCCCATCGGCGTCATCGGCATCGCCATCGGCACCGTGCTGCTGCCGGAAATGTCACGCCGGATGGCGGCGAATGATCACATCGGCGCCATGGGCGCGCAGCGCCGCGCCTTCCTGTTCACGCTGCTGTTCTCGCTGCCCTTCGTCGCGGCTTTCCTCACCGTGCCCGATGTCATCATGCGCGCGATGTTTGCGCGTGGCGCCTTCAGCAAGGCCGACGCCGCGGTGGCCGCCGCGACGCTCGCCGCCTACGCCATCGCGCTGATCCCCTTCGTGATGATCCGCAGCGCGGTTGCGACCTTCAACGCGCGCAAGGACACGACCACGCCGATGATCGCGGCACTCACCGGCATCGCGGTCAATGTGGTGCTGAAGGTCATGCTGATGGGCTCGCTGGCCCAGATCGGCCTCGCGCTCGGCACCGCGGCGGGGGCATGGATCAATCTTCTGCTGGTGATCTTCTTTGCGACACGCGCAGGCTATCTGGAGTTCGATCGCGCGTTCCTGATTGCGCTTGGCAAATTTGCCGTGGCTGGCCTCGTCCTCGCCGCGGCGCTGTGGGGCACCGCGCGATATGCGGCGCTGCAATTTGCCGAGATGACGACCCTCCGCGACGAAGCGACGCTGGGCATTCTCATCATCGTGACCGTGGTCGTTTATTGCGTCTTGATTCTTGCGCTTTTCGGCAAGAGCTGGCTGCGCAATCTCGTGCGCCCAAGATAGCCGTATCCGTAGGACGGATGAGCGCAGCGTAATCCGCCGCGGTCCTCGCCACATCAACTCCGCCGGCGGATTACGGCCTCGCCTCATCCGCCCTACGGCATCGTGTTCACGATGTTGCGCCGCCCACTTGCCGCCCTCCCGTCGCTGTGTAGACTGTTTCTAAATTACAGTCGGAGGACCAATGGCACCCATCAAGTTCGGCGTCGGACAAAGCGTCCTGCGCAAGGAAGACGATGCCCTGATCCGCGGCCGTGGCCGCTATACAGACGATCACGCACCCGCCACCCTCCATGCCCTGGTGCTGCGCTCGCCGCATGCCCATGCGACCTTCACGCTCGATGCCGCCAAGGCACGCGCGATGCCCGGCGTCGCTGCGATCCTGACGGCTGACGACACCAAGGATCTTGGCGGGCTGCCCTGCCTGTTCAATCTCGAGGACCATCCCTTCACCGGCCCGGATTATCCGATCCTCGCGGCCAAGGAAGTGCGCCATGTCGGCGACGCCATCGCTTTCATCATCGCAGAGACCGTGGAGCAGGCGCGAGACGCCATTGAGGCTATGGAGGTCGCATGGAAGCCGCTGCCATCGGTGAATGGTCTCAACAATGCCGTCGCCAAAGGGGCACCACAGGTCTGGGACAAGCATCCCGGCAATGTGCTGTTCGACGTGCCGATCGGCGACAAGAAAAAGGTCGATGAGGTCTTCGCCAAGGCGCCTGTCATTGCCGAAGTAAAAATCGTCAATCCGCGCGTCGTCATCAATTACATGGAGACCCGCGCGGCGATCTGTGAATACGACGCCAAGCGCGATCACATGACGCTGACCATCGGCAGCCAGGGCAGCCATCGCCTGCGCGACATCCTCTGCGACAATGTCCTGAAGATGCCGAAGGACAAGATGCGCGTGATCTGCCCCGATGTCGGCGGTGGTTTCGGCACCCGGCTGTTTCCCTATCGCGAATATGCGCTGGTGGCCTTTGCCGCCAGGAAGCTCGGCAAGAACGTCAAATGGGCTGCCGACCGCAGCGATCATTTCCTCGGCGATGCGCAAGGGCGCGACAACGTCACCCATGCCCGCATGGCGCTCAGCGAGGACGGCAAGTTTCTCGCCATGGATGTCGACCTGATGGCCGATATGGGGGCCTATCTCTCGACCTTCGGGCCGTACATTCCCCATGGCGGCGCCGGCATGCTGCCGGGGCTCTACGACATCCAGGCCTTCCACTGCCGCGTCCGCACGGTGTTCACGAACAGCGTGCCGGTGGACGCCTATCGCGGCGCGGGCCGTCCCGAAGCCGCTTACGTGGTCGAACGGCTGGTCGATCAATGCGCGCGAAAACTCGGCATGTCGCCCGATGCGATCCGCCGCAAGAATTTCATCGCGCCGAAGGCGATGCCGTACAAGACGGCGACCGGGAAGGTCTACGACAGCGGCGATTTCACCGCGCATATGAAGCGCGCGATGGATGTCGCCGGCTGGAAGGACTTTCCGAAGCGCGCCAAGGCCGCGAAGAAGGACGGTCTCGTCCGCGGCATCGGCATGGCCACCTATGTGGAGGTCTGCGGCACCATGGGCGACGAGACCGCCAATGTGGCCCTCGGCGCCAATGGCGATATCACCATCCTGATCGGCACCCAGTCGACCGGGCAGGGCCATCACACGGCCTATGCGCAGATCGTCGCTGAGCAGTTCGGCGTCGCACCGGGGCGGGTGCATATCATCCAGGGCGACACCGCGAAGGTTGCGACCGGCCTCGGCACCGGCGGCTCCGCCTCGATCCCCACCGGCGGCGTCAGCGTGCAGCGGGCGACGAAGCAACTCGGCATCAATCTGAAAGAACTCGCAGCCGACGCGCTGGAAACGAGCGTGGCCGATCTGGAGATCGACGGCGGCGTCGTGCGCATCGCCGGCACCGATCGCTCGGTGTCCTTCGCCGATCTCGCCAAGAAGGCCGATCCATCAAAGCTCAATGCAAGCGAGACCTTCAGCAGCGCCGATGGCACATTCCCCAACGGGACGCATTCGGTGGAGGTCGAGATCGATCCATCCACCGGCAAGATCCGCATCGTCAATTACGTCATCGTCGATGATTTTGGCGTCACGCTGAATCCGCTGCTGCTGGCCGGTCAGGTCCATGGCGGCACCATGCAGGGCATCGGCCAGGCGCTGATGGAGCAGGCGATCTATGACCCCAAGGATGGCCAGCTGGTCACCGCTACTTTCATGGACTACGCGCTGCCGCGTGCGGAAGACGGCGCCGCGTTCTCGTTCGAGACCCACAACATTCCCTGCACCACCAATCCCCTGGGCGTGAAGGGCGCGGGCGAGGCGGGGGCGATCGGCTCCTGCCCGGCGATCATGAACGCGATCATCGAAGGCCTGCATCGCGAATACAGGATCGAGCACATCGACATGCCCGCAACCCCCGAGCGGGTGTGGATGGCGATCCGCGAGCACGAAAGGCTGCACCGGCTCTAGCCCGTAGGATGGGTTGAGCGCA
>NZ_JBIIOT010000175.1:0-4880 GCF_044336785.1 Tardiphaga sp.
GGCGCTGGTGCTTACGGCACGGCGCTCGCCGATGTCGCGGCGCGCGCCGGCCGCGAGGTCGTGCTCTATGCGCGCTCGCCGGCAGCCGCAGAAATGATGCAGACCTCGCGCAGCAATCCGCGACTGCCGGGTGCAGGCATCGACGACGCCGTCTTCGTGACATCGGATCTCGCACTCGCCGCGCGGGCTGATATTATTTTGCTGGCGGTCCCATCGCAGCAGCTCCGCGAGGCGCTGACGGCGATCGCGCCGCTCCTCGCGGCCGGCAAGCCCGTCGTCGCCTGCGCCAAGGGCATTGAGCAGGGCTCGCACAAATTCATGACCGAGGTGATCGCCGAGGTCGCGCCGGATGTGCTGCCCGCAATTTTGTCTGGGCCGAACTTTGCCGACGATGTCGCAGCCGGTCTGCCGACGGCGGTGACGCTGGCTTGCGCCGATGAGGATGCAGCGATCGATCTCGTGCAGGCGCTCGGCTCGGCGACGTTCCGGCCCTATCACTCCACCGATGTCCGCGGTGTCGAGATCGGTGGCGCGGCGAAGAATGTGCTGGCGATTGCCGCGGGCATCGTCGCCGGCAAGGAGCTTGGCGCGTCGGCGCTGGCGGCGCTGACGACGCGCGGCTTCAGCGAACTGGTGCGGCTCGGCGTCGCCTGCGGTGCGCGGGCGGAGACGATTGCGGGACTGTCCGGTCTTGGCGACCTCATTCTCAGCTGCTCCAGCGCGCAATCGCGCAACTTTGCGCTCGGTGTGGCGCTCGGCCGTGGCGAACCGCCGCCGGCGGGCAAGCTGGCAGAGGGCGCGTTCACGGCGCCGGTATTGATCGAGCTTGCCGAGGAGAACCGCGTCGACATGCCGGTGGCAAGAGCGGTGGCGATGATTCTCGATGGCAGCGCCAGCGTCGATCAGGTGATCGAGGGCCTGCTGACACGGCCATTCAAGGCAGAAGGTTAGACGATGCAATACTGGCTGATCAAATCGGAGCCCGACGCCTGGTCGTGGGACGAGCAGAAAGCGGCCGGTGCCAAGGGCACCGAATGGACCGGCATCCGCAATCACACCGCCAAGCTGAACATGATGAAGATGAAGAAGGGCGACCGCGCCTTCTTCTATCATTCCAATATCGGCAAGGAGATCGTGGGGATCGCCGAGGTCGTCAAGGAACATCACCCCGACCCCACCGCCGAGCCGGGCACGCCCTGGGTCTGCGTCGACGTCAAGGCCGTGCAGGACCTGCCGCGGCCGGTCACGCTGGCGGAGATCAAGGCCGAGCCAAAACTCGCCAATGTCGCGATCATCAAACAGTCCCGCCTGTCGGTGCCGCCGATCACCGCCGAGGAATGGAAGCTGCTCTGCAAGATGGGCGGCTTGTGAGCACCGCGGGCGCGACGCCTGCGATTGCTGATCCCACTGGATTTATCCGCGCCAATACGCGTCTGCTACCGGTGCCGCTGCTGCCGGAGATCAGCCTGCATGTGGCTGATGAAGCCGTACCGCTCTGGAGCAAGACCGAGGAAGAACTGGGCGAGGCCGGTCTGCCACCGCCGTTCTGGGCCTTTGCCTGGGCTGGCGGACAGGCGCTGGCGCGGTTCGTGCTCGATCATCCCGCGCATGTGGTGGGGCGCGCGGTGCTCGATCTCGCTTCGGGATCGGGACTGGTGGCGATTGCGGCGATGAAGGCTGGAGCCGCAAGCGTAATCGGTTACGATATCGATGCGTTTGCGCGCGTGGCGATTGGTATCAATGCGGCGGATAACAACGTCGTTGTCGACGCGCGCGGCGATGATCTGCTCGGTGATGCCGTTGCGCCTGACGCGCAGACGATCCTTGCCGGCGATATTTTCTACGAGCGCGATACCGCGGAGCGCGCTTTCGCGTTTCTTGCCGCACAAGCCGCGCGCGGCGCGACGGTGCTGATCGGTGATCCCGGACGGAGCTATCTGCCGAAGGACAAGCTGCGAAAACTGGCGGAATACAAGGTGCCAGTCACGCGCGATCTGGAGGATGCGGACATCAAAAATACGGCGGTGTGGACACTGCTCTGAATGGCTGTCGTCCCCGCGAAGGCGGGGACCCATAGCCGCTGTCGGCATAGTGAGAACGCAGGTGCCGTATCGACCTCGGTCTTATCAGCTCTTCGGAGCGTATGGGTCCCCGCCTTCGCGGGGACGACACTACCCGGCCTCCGCCACCACCTGTGCCAACAGCTGTTCGCGATTCGACTGTGAGCGGTAGCCGCTCTGCTTCGCGGCGATCCGCGCCAGCGCACCGTTCTCGAAGGCCGTGACGATGGTGCCGTGGACATAGCTCTTGCGGCAGATCGTGGCGGTGTTCGACAGCTCATCGGCAGCCGAACGCACCGCGTCGAGCACCTGCTTCTTGCGGCCACGTACACTCTCGGCCGGCTCGATATGCGCCAGCGTCTCGACCACCGTCGCCGAGGCCATCAGCGTGCGAAAATCCTTCAGCGAAATCTTGATGCCGGCGATGTCGCGCAGGAAGGCGTTCACCGCCGCTGTATTCACTTTATGGATGCGACCGACCTTGTCGGTGTACTGAAACAGGCGGCGGCCCGGCACTTCATGCAGGATGCCGATGGCGCGTACGAGCTTGGCCGCATCGCATTCCTTGCGCACGGCCTTGCCGCCCTTCGCCTTGAACGACAGAACGACGCATTTGCCATCGAGCTCCACGTTCGACTTCATCAGCGTGGTGGCGCCGCGCGTGCCTGAGAGCTTCATATAGCTCTCATTGCCGGCCCGGATGGCCGTGCGGGTGACGAGTTCGATCACCGCCGCCAGCGCGAATTCGCGCGTCGGCTCATCACCGGCCAGAAATTGCGAGACGCTGCGGCGAATTTTCGGCAACGCATTCACCAGCCGCGCCAGGCGATTGGCCTTGCGATGCTCGCGCACCTTCTCCCAATCGGCGTGATAGCGATATTGCAGCCGCCCTGCCGCATCGCGGCCAACGGCCTGCAGGTGCAGGTTGGGATCGACAGCATAGCGGACATCGACATAGGCCGGCGGCACAGCCATCGCATTCAACCGGCGGATGGTGCCGGCATGCCGGATGCGCGTGCCGTTCTCGCGGATGAAGGAATAGGCCTTGCCGCTCTTGCGACGACGGATGGTCAATTCTGTTTGATCGCCAAGTGTGAGGCCAAGTTCGCGCGCCAGGGCTTCAACGGTGCTTTTGCCGCGCAGTTTCGGCTGCCGATCGGCGAGCTTGCCGGCCAGAAGCTTGGCCGCCGACAGCGCAGAACGTGCCGTGGTGCCGCGGGCCGCCGTTAAATTCTGCTGCTCCATCATGGTCTTAGGCGCTTTCTCGTCCTCACCCTCGTCGCGATAATGCGAATCAAGTGATTTTCGTTCCTGCGTCTTGTTGCCGACCCAAAAGCGTGACCGCGAAAGGTCACGCTTCAGGGGTATCGCAACCGACGAAAGGGGGAGACGCCGCGACCTTGTCCGGCCTGCCCCCGCCGACGCATAATTGGAACATCAAACGAGAAACGGCTTGCGGCGCAGGGTTGTTTCTGTGGCGGCGAGATAAGTGGAGGGAACGATGTCCGACAAGATTTACGACGTACCGAGCGAATGGACCTCGCGCGCTTATGTCGACGACGCGAAATATAACGAGATGTATGCGCGCTCGACCAGCGACAGTGACGGCTTCTGGGCCGAACAGGCCAAGCGCCTCGACTGGACCCACGCGCCGACCAAGATCGAAAACACTTCCTATGCGCCGGGCAATATCTCGATCAAATGGTTCGAGGATGGCGTGCTCAACGCTGCCTATAACTGCATCGACCGCCATCTGCCGAAGCGCGCCAACCAGACCGCGATCATCTGGGAAGGCGACGATCCCTCGCAATCCCGGCACATCACCTATCAGGAACTGCATGACGAAGTGGCCAGGATGGCCAACGTGTTGCGCAACCGCAATGTCGGCAAGGGCGACCGCGTCACCATCTATCTGCCGATGATCCCGGAAGCCGCCTATGCGATGCTTGCCTGCGCACGCATCGGCGCGATCCATTCCGTTGTGTTCGCCGGCTTCTCGCCGGATTCACTGGCGCAACGCATCACCGACTGCCAGTCGAAGATCATCATCACCGCGGATGAAGGCCTGCGCGGCGGCAAGAAAGTGCCGCTGAAGAAGAATGTCGATGCAGCCGTGGCCAAGGCCGGCGGTGTCGACTGGGTGGTCGTGGTCAAGCACACCGGTGCGGCCGTCGATATCGATCCCGCGCGCGACTTCTGGTATCGCGAAGCTGCCGAGATGGTGACGACCGAATGCCCGTGCGAGGAGATGAACGCGGAAGATCCGCTGTTCATCCTCTACACGTCCGGCTCCACCGGCCAGCCTAAGGGCGTGCTGCACACCACCGGCGGCTATCTGCTGTTCGCCTCGATGACGCATCAATACGTGTTCGACTATCACGACGGCGACATCTACTGGTGCACCGCGGATGTCGGCTGGGTCACCGGCCACAGCTACATTCTGTACGGACCGCTGGCCAATGGCGCGACGACGCTGATGTTCGAGGGCGTGCCGAACTATCCGGACAATTCGCGCTTCTGGCAGGTGATCGACAAGCACAAGGTCAACATCTTCTACACCGCACCGACCGCGATCCGCGCGCTGATGCAGGCCGGCGACGAGCCGGTGAAGAAGACCTCGCGGGCGAGCCTGCGGCTGATGGGCTCGGTGGGCGAGCCGATCAATCCGGAAGCCTGGGAATGGTACTACCATGTGGTCGGCGACGGCCGTTGCCCGATCGTCGATACCTGGTGGCAGACCGAGACCGGCGGCATTCTGATCACACCGCTGCCGGGAGCGACCAAGCTGAAGCCCGGCGCGGCGACGCGAGCGTTCTTCGG
>NZ_JBIIOT010000142.1:0-9380 GCF_044336785.1 Tardiphaga sp.
GTCTTGATGCGCTCGCTGACGCTCATGCCGGCCACGGGCTCGTCGAGCATGAGCAAGTCCGGGTCCTGGATCAGCAGCATGCCGATCTCCAGCCACTGCTTCTGGCCGTGGCTCAAGAACTCCGCATACATGTTCAGCCGATCCTTGAGGAAGATCATCTCGGCGACCTCCTCGACGCGATCCTTCACGGCGGCGTCGCGCTTGAACATCAGCGAGCCGAACACGCCGCGGCCGCGCGGATAGGAGATCTCCAGATTCTCGAACACCGTCAGGTCGTCATAAACCGAGGGCGTCTGGAACTTGCGGCCGACGCCGGCCTGCACGATCTCGTTCTCCTTCAGCTTCAGCAGCTCGGTGCCGCGAAACTGCACCGAGCCCGACGTCGCCTTTGTCTTGCCGCAGATCAGGTCGAGCACCGTGGTCTTGCCGGCGCCATTGGGGCCGATGATGACGCGGATCTCGTTCTCCTCCACATAGAAGGAGAGATCATTGACCGCCTTGAAACCGTCGAAGGAGACGGTGAGCCCCTCGACCGCGAGCAGAAAGTCCTTGGGCTGATGTCCGACGAGCATGTGCGTGTCCCCCTACTCGGCCAGTGCGCCGTCGGCGACGGACTTGCTGGCGAATGCTTTCCTGGATTTCGACGAGCGCATGGCGAACAGCCGGTCCACGTGACGCTGCACATGGTCGCGCCAGATGCCGGACAGTCCGTTCGGGAAGAACAGCACCACCGCGATGAACAGACCGCCGAGACCGAACAGCCACATCTGCGGGAAGGATTCCGAGAGGCTGGTCTTGGCGAAATTCACCAGCAGCGCGCCATAGACAGCGCCGAAGATTGACGAGCGGCCACCGACGGCCGTGTAGATCACCATCTCGATGGACGGCACGATGCCGACGAAGGACGGCGACATGAAGCCGATCTGCAGCGTGAACATCGCGCCGCCGATGGCGGCGAAGATGGCGGCCATGCAGAAGGCAAAGATCTTGAAGTTCGCGACACTGTAGCCGGAGAAGCGGACACGGTCCTCCTGCTCGCGCATCGCCACCAGGATGCGGCCGAGCTTGGTCAGGCGGATGAACTGGGCCGTGATGATGCAAGCGAACAGCATCGCGACTTCGAAGAAGTAGAGGATGAATTTGGCGCTGTCGGTGCGGATGTCCCAGCCGAGCAGCGTGCGAAGATCTGTCATGCCGTTGATGCCGCCGGTGTAACCCTGCTGGCCGATGATCAGGATGGTGGCGATGGCGGCGATCGCCTGGGTGATGATGGCGAAATAGACGCCGCCGACGCGGCGCTTGAACATGGCGGCGCCGATGATGAAAGCGAGAAAGGCCGGCACGACGAAGATCGCGATGATGGTGAGCGTCAGCGAATGAAAGGGCTTCCAGAACAGCGGCAGCGATGTGATCTGGTTCCAGTCCATGAAATCCGGGATGCCGGGAGTGGACTGGATCTTGGTATTGGCGACGCTGGACGCTTCGAGCTTCAGGAACATCGCCATGCAATAGCCGCCGAGGCCGAAGAAGACGCCCTGCCCCAGACTGAGGATGCCGCCATAACCCCAGCACATCACCAGGCCGATGGCGACGAAGGCATAGGTGAGATATTTGGCCACCAGATTGAGTCGGAAAATATCGAGGCAGAGCGGCAGGATCACCACCAGCAGCAGCGCAAGCGACAGAAAGCCGAGAAGCTCCGACCGGTTGAAGAAACGTGAATTGATCATGGTATCGCCCTGCTCTTTCTATGCGCGCTTACTTGCGGACCTTGAGGGCGAACAGGCCCTGCGGCCGGATCATCAGGATCGCCACGATGGTGAGCAGCGTGAGCACCTTGGCCATGGAGCCGGACATGAAGAATTCCATGGTCGATTGCGCCTGGGAGATGGTGAAGGCTGAAGCGATGGTGCCAAACAGGCTCGCCGCGCCGCCGAACACCACGACCAGAAACGTGTCGACGATGTAGAGCTGCCCGGAGGTCGGCCCGGTCGAGCCGATCATCGTGAAGGCCGAGCCCGCGATTCCGGCGATGCCGCAGCCGAGGCCGAATGTGTAGCGATCGACCTTTTCGGTATTGATGCCGACGGCGCCGGCCATCACGCGGTTCTGCACCACGGCACGCACCTGGCGCCCCCAGCGCGACTTGAACATGATCCAGGCGACGACCATGGTGATCGCCAGCGTCAGGCACATCACGAAGATGCCGTTGATCGGCACTTCGATCGTATCGGTGACCTGCTTGGAGCCCATCATCCATTGCGGCAGCTCGACGCCGACTTCACGCGCACCGAAAACCGAACGATAGGCCTGCTGCAGGATCAGGCTGAGACCCCAGGTGGCGAGCAGCGTATCCAGCGGGCGCTTGTAGAGATGCCGTATCAGCGCCCACTCCACCAGCATCCCCAGCGCACCGGAGGCGATGAAGGCAAGGATCATGGCGACGAAGAAATAGCCGGAAAACAGCGACGGCAGATTGGCCTGGAAGAAACTCGACGTCATCCAGGTGACGTAGGCGCCAAGGATCATGAACTCGCCATGGGCCATGTTGATGACGCCCATCTGGCCAAAAATGATGGCAAGACCGAGCGCCATCAGAACGTAAACCGAGAACAGGATCAGTCCGGCAAAGCCTTGCATAGCAAAAATGGCGCCGAGGTCACCAATCGAATAGTCGCCGAACATCTAATCCGTCCTCCGTCAGGGAAAGGTCCCGCGCCGCGTGTGAACACGCGACGCAGGGTCTTGACGCGCGGATAGGTCGTCCGCGCCAGGGAGAGGCTTGCGTAGGGCGGATGAGCGAAGCGTCATCCGCCGCGTCAGCGTTGAATTCGACCGGCGGATGACGGCTTCGCCTCATCCGCCCTACGGCCGAGCGTCACTGATATCCCTTCGGGAACGGATCCGGCTCGATCAGCTCGGGCGTCTCGAACACCACCTTGAACTGGCCATCGAGCTGCGCCTGACCGACGCGGGCCTTTGACCACAGATGATGGTTCGGATGGATCTTGACGTAGCCCTCGGGCGCCTTGGTGAATTCGATGCCGGCCGAGGCCGCCGCGATCTTGTCCACATCGAACGAACCGGCCTTCTCGACCGTCATCTTCCACAGCCACGGGCCGAGATAGGCAGCCTGGGTGACGTCTCCGATCACGGTCTTCTCGCCCCACATCTTCTTGAAGGCGGCGACGAATTCCTTGTTGTTCGGATTATCCAGCGACTGGAAGTACTTCATGCAGGCATAGGCGCCTGCGATGTTCTCACCACCGATGCCGTCGATCTCGTCCTCGGTGACCGAGATGGTCAGCATGGTCTGCTTCGACAGATCGATGCCGGCCGCCTTGAGCTGCTTGTAGAAGGCGACGTTCGAGCCGCCGACCACGGCCGCATAGATCACGTCGGGCTTGGTGAGCTTGATCTTATTGATCACCGAGTTGAACTGGGTGTGACCGAGCGGGAAGTATTCTTCGCCGGACACCTTGCCGCCGAGCTTGCCCTCGATATGCTTGCGCGCGATCTTCATCGAGGTGCGCGGCCAGATGTAGTCCGAGCCGATCAGATAGAAGCTCTTGCCCTTCTTCTCCTTGGCGACCCAGTCGAGGCCGGCGAGGATCTGCTGGGTGGCTTCCTGGCCGGTATAGATCACGTTCTTCGACTGCTCGAGGCCTTCATAGAAGGTCGGGTAGTAGAGCATGCCGTTATACTGCTCCATGACCGGCAGAACGGCCTTGCGCGAGGCCGAGGTCCAGCAGCCCATAATGGCCGCGACCTTGTCGTTGACCAGCAGCTTCTTGGCCTTTTCGGCGAAGGTCGGCCAGTCCGAGGCGCCGTCTTCCTGGATGAACTTGATCTTGCGACCAAGCACACCGCCCATGGCGTTAATCTGCTCGATGGCAAGCTTCTCGGCCTGCACGGAACCGGTTTCCGAGATCGCCATCGTGCCGGTGACGGAATGCAGGATGCCGACCGTGACTTCGGTATCGGTGACCGCGAGACCGGTGGTGTTGATCGCCGCAGTGGCGGGTGCCTGCGCAAAAGATGTGCGCGGGAGCATCGAGATGGCCGGCAGCGCGGCCATGCCCATCAGCAATTTTCGCCGCAAAGGCGAGTGCAAGCCTGTTTTTTTCTCGTCTGACATCACTTCCCCACTGGTTTGGAACGCTTATTGGTGAGGCAAGTGTTGCTGAACTTCAGCGCTACCCGGATACGCAGGATTGCGTATACTGCACCGCAAAATGCCGACGTAGATTTTGCTATCACGCAAATATGCGTAGTTACGTTGGGTCAGGAGTGAGGAGTGGCGGGGCGGCAGCGGATCGACCGTGTCAGGCGCCAGTACAATCAATGGGTCGCCAACCAGACCCTTGAGGACTACGCCCTCCGCTTCACCGCGAAGAGCGCGCGCCGCTGGTCTTCCGCCCGCGTAGCGAACACGGCCCTGGGCGCGATCTCGTTCCTCGCGCTGGAAGCCATCGGCGGCACCATCACCATCAATTACGGCGTCACCAATGCCGCCGCCGCGATCCTCGTTGTCAGCGTCATCATCTTCTGCTGCGGATTGCCGATCGCCTATCATGCCGCGAAATACGGCATCGATATCGATCTCCTCACCCGCGGCGCCGGCTTCGGCTATATCGGTTCGACCATCACTTCCCTGATCTATGCGTCCTTCACCTTCATTTTCTTCGCCATCGAGGCGGTGATCATGGCCGTGGCGCTGGAGATGTGTTTCGGCATCCCCCGCCCGATCGGCTATCTGATCTCGGCCGTCGTGATCATCCCGCTGGTCACCCATGGCATCACGCTGATCAGCCGCTTCCAGCTCTGGACCCAGCCGGTCTGGATCGTGCTCAATTTGCTGCCCTTCATCGCCATTGCCTATGCCAGCCGCGACAGCTTTGCCGACTGGATCAAGTTTCCCGGCGATCACGGCGACCCCGCAGGCCATCTCGATCTGCTGCTGTTCGGCACGGCGGCGTCGGTGATGTTCTCGCTGGTGGCGCAGATCGGTGAACAGGTCGACTTCCTGCGCTTCCTGCCGCGCGACCGTGGCCGGTCCAAAGCCTCGTGGTGGATCGCTTTGCTCTGCGCCGGGCCCGGCTGGATCGTGGTCGGCGCCATCAAGCTGCTCGCCGGATCTTTCCTGGCCTATTTCGCCCTCACCCATGGCGTGAGCAAGGAACACGCGGCCGAGCCCGCTTACATGTATCTGGAAGCGTTCCGCTATGTGCTGTCGCATCCCGATCTCGCGCTGGCGCTGACCGGCATCTTCGTCATCCTGTCGCAGCTCAAGATCAACGTCACCAATGCCTATGCCGGCTCGATCGCCTGGTCGAACTTCTTCTCCCGCCTGACACACAACCATCCCGGCCGCGTGGTCTGGCTGGTGTTCAATGTGCTGGTCGCTCTGCTGCTGATGGAGATCGGCGTCTACAAGGCGCTGGAGCAGACGCTGGCGCTCTATTCCAATGTCGCCATCGCATGGGTCGGCGCACTCGTGGCCGATCTCATCATCAACAAGCCGCTCGGGCTGCGGCCAAAACACATGGAGTTCAAGCGCGCCCATCTCTACGACATCAATCCGGTCGGCGTCGGCGCCATGCTGGCCGCCACGCTGATGTCCATCAGTGCCTTCTATGGTCTGTTCGGCCCGACTGCCAAGGCGCTGTCGCCCTTCGTGGCGCTCGTGACCGCGCTCGTCACGGCCCCCGTCATCGCTTTCGCCACCAATGGCCGATACTATATCGCCCGCAAGCCGAAGCGCGCCTGGCAGAACATGGCGGTGATCCAGTGCTGTATCTGCGAGCACAGTTTCGAGCCCGAAGACATGGCGCATTGCCCCGCTTATGCCGGGCCGATCTGTTCGCTGTGCTGCTCGCTCGATGCGCGCTGTCACGACCTGTGCAAACCGCATGCACGCATCGATGCGCAGATGTCCACGACACTTGGCAAACTGCTGCCGGAGCCGATCCTTGCCCGCCTCAATTCGCAGCTCGGCCATTATCTCGGCGTGTTCGTCATGGCGTCTGGCCTCGTCGGACTGACCCTGGCGCTGATCTATCTGCAGACATCAGCGACGCTGCCGACGGAAAGCACCACCGTCTCCGACGTGCTGTGGAAGGTGTTCTTTGCACTCGCCATCATCATCGGCGTGATCGCATGGCTGTTCGTACTCGCCAAGCAGAGCCGGCGTGCCGCGGAAGCCGAGACCAAGCGGCAGACCACGCTGCTGATGCAGGAAATCGACGCCCACAAGCGCACCGATGCCGAATTGCAGCGCGCCAAGGAAGTGGCCGAATCCGCCAATCTCGCCAAGAGCCGCTATGTGGTCGGTCTCAGCCATGAACTCCGCTCGCCGCTCAACGCCATATCCGGCTATGCGCAACTGCTCGAACAGGACGACAGTCTCGACATACGCCCGCGCGAACAGGTCCGCGTCGTCAAGCGCAGCGCCGATCACCTATCCGGCCTGATCGACGGCATTCTCGATATTTCCAAGATCGAGGCCGGTCGCCTCTATCTGTCACGCGACGAGGTCCGCCTCACCGATTTCCTCGATCAGCTCGTCGGCATGTTCCGCCTGCAGGCCGCAGCCAAGGGCATCGAATTCATCTTCCGCCGCCCGCCGGTGCTGCCCGCCGTCGTCTATGCCGACGAAAAGCGTCTGCGGCAGATCCTGATCAACCTCCTGTCCAACGCCATCAAGTTCACGCTGGAAGGCAGCGTCCAGTTCGTGATCCATTATCGCAGCCCGGTGGCCGAATTCGAGATCATCGATACCGGCCCCGGCATCCGCGCCGACGATCTCGATCGCATTTTCGCACCGTTCGAGCGTGGCGCCCTCGGCGCCGCCCAGCCGCATAGCGGCACGGGTCTCGGGCTCACGATCTCGAAACTGCTCGCCGGCGTGATGGGCGGCGATATCCGCGTCCTCAGCGAAGTCGGCCAAGGCGCCACCTTCCGCGTGAAAATGCTGCTGTCGGAAGTCAACAATCCCACCCGCACCGCACCGATCGAAGCGCCGATCCTCGGCTATCACGGGCCGCGCAAAACCATTCTGATCACCGACGACGATCCGACCCAGCGCGATCTGCTGCGCCAGGTGCTCACTCCGCTCGGCTTCATCCTGCTCAGTGCGCCGGATGGCCCGGCCTGCCTCAGCCTCGCGCAACACTGCCGCCCCGATATGTTCCTGCTCGATATCTCCATGGCCGGCATGGATGGCTGGACGGTGGCCGAGACGCTGCGCGCCACCGGTCATCACCAGGCCCGCATCCTGATGGTCTCGGCAAGTGCGCTCGAAGCCCATGGCGCGCCGCTCGCGCAGCCATTCCATGACGGCTATCTGATGAAGCCCATCGAGCTGACGCGGCTGCTGGAGATGATCGGCCAGCTCCTCAAACTCGAATGGCGCTACGAGCCCGACGACGAGACGCACGCCCCGCAATGGACACCGGGCGACACGGCGCCACCGGGCCGGCATATCGACGAACTCATCCGCCTCGGCGGCATGGGACATATCCGCGCCATCCAGATGAAACTCGATGCCGTCGGCGCCGAGCATCCCGAACACGCCGCCTTCGTCGCGCAGATGCGCATGCTGGTCGATCGCTTCGACCTCGATCAGTACATGACCACATTGAAGACGTTGCAGACCCATGACAGCTGACTCGAAAAAACGCGACGTCGCCCTCGTGGTGGACGACAGCCCCGAGACGCTGCGGCTCCTGACCGATGCCCTCGATAGCGCCGGTATGACGGTCATGGTCGCACTCGATGGTGCCGGTGCCATGCGCATCGTCGAGCAGATCACGCCAGATATCATCCTGCTCGATGCCGTGATGCCCGGCATCGACGGATTCGAGACCTGCCGCCGTCTCAAACGTGACACCGGCCTCGCCGATGTCCCTGTGATCTTCATGACCGGCCTCTCTGAGACCGCCCATATCGTCCGCGGTCTCGAAGCCGGCGGTGTCGATTACGTCACCAAGCCCATCGTCATCGAAGAGATGCTGGCCCGCATCCGCGTTCATCTCGCCAATGCCCGCCTGACGCAAAGCGCCCGCGCAGCCCTCGATGTCTCAGGCCGCTTCCTCCTCGCCGTCAACCAGCGCGGCGAAGTGCTGTGGGCAACGCCACAGGCGCAAAAGCTGCTGAGCGACCACCTGATCGCCGGCATCGACGATACGCTGCTATTGCCATCCACGTTGCTGCAATGGCTGGAGCAGATGCAAAAGCCCGGCGCGAAAGCGGTGCCGTCAGCACCTTTCACGAATAACGAGCTGCTGCGCCTGAACTATATGGGCAAGGCCGGTCCCGATGAATTGCTGCTGCGCCTCGCCAAGGACACCGGCACCGCCGTGCCCTCCGAATTCAGCAAGGAGCTCGGCCTCACCACCCGCGAAGGCGAGGTACTGTCCTGGCTCAGCAAGGGCAAAAGCAACCGCGACATCGCGCAGATCCTTGGCCTGTCGCCCCGGACAGTCGACAAGCATCTGGAGCAGATCTACGCCAAACTCGGCGTCGAGAACCGCACCGCAGCGGCGGCTGTGGCGGTGAATGCAACGCAGCGAAGGCAATAATTGGCCACGCGACAACTTGTCTGACAACTGACGCGCCCACCTTGCCACCTCCCCTCAGCATGTTACGCTTCCCTTCAGGCGCATCTCCGGTTCACGGGGAGCGACCATAAAATCACCGCCGGTCAAGGCGGCTCGAGGGAGGAAGAACCATGGCCAGCCAAGGCCCGTCTCGTCGTGCCCTGCTCAAGGGCGCGCTCGCCACCAGCGCGCTGCCTGCGCTCGGATCACTCGGCATCTCCACACCCGCTTTCGCCGAGCCGAACTGGAAGAAATATGCGGGCACCACCATTGAAGCCAATCTGATCAAAGGCCCGCGCGGCGAATTGCTGCAGAAGCACGCTGCCGAATTTACCGCCCTCACCGGAATCAAGGTCGAATCCGAGCTGATCCCCGAGCAGCAGCAGCGCCAGAAGGCCGTGATCGAGCTCACCTCGGGCAAGCCGTCCTTCGACGTGGTCCATCTCAGCTATCACGTGCAGAAGCGGCAGTTCGAGAAGGCCGGCTGGCTCGCCGATATTTCGGGCTTCATGAAGGACCCGACCCTTACCGCACCGGATCTGACGGTGGACGATTTCTCCGCCGGCGGCCGCGAATTCGCCCAGAACGACAAGGGCGTGATGCATTCGCTGCCGTGGTCGGTGGACTACTTCATCCTCTATTACAACAAGGAGATGTTCGCGAAGAAGAACATCAGTGTGCCGAAGACCATGGACGAGATGGTCGCCGCCGCCGAGAAGCTCAACGACACCGCGAACGGCATCTATGGCTTCACCGGGCGTGGGCTACGCAACGCCAATA
>NZ_JBIIOT010000029.1:0-52565 GCF_044336785.1 Tardiphaga sp.
TATGGCGGCGAATTCCTCGACGCCAAGGGCAACATCCTCACTGACGGCCCTGAATCCATCGAGGCCACCAAAGTCTATCAGCGCCTGATGATGAAGAGCGCGCCGCCCGGCGCCGCCGGCTTCAACTGGATGGAGTCGATGGCCTCGCTCACGCAAGGGCGTGCGGCCATGTGGATCGACGGCGTCGGCTGGGCGCCCCCCATCGAGGACCCCAACGCGTCGCGCGTCGTCGGCAAGATCGGTTACACGCTGGTACCGGCCGGGCCGAAGGGACGGTACTCGTCCACTTACGGCGACGGCGTCGGTATCGCCAAAACCTCGACCAAGAAGGAAGCCGCCTATCTCTATTGCCAGTGGGCCGTGTCCAAGACCATGGGTGCCCGCCTGCTGCAGACCGGCGGCGGCGTGCCCTTCCGCAACTCGATCCTCAATGACGAGGAGGTCCGCAAGGGCGTGAAGAACCAGGAATGGCTGCAGTCGGTCATCGACTCCGCCAAGATCAGCAAGCTCGGCCTGCCCGTCATCATCCCGGTCGCCGAATTCCGCGATCTCGTCGGCGCCGGCATCACTGCGACGCTGGCGGGCGCCGATCCCGCCACCGAGCTCAAGAAGGCGCATGAGCAGTTCCGTCCCATCCTGGAGCGCAGCGAGAAGACGTGAGCGAACTGACAGCAGGCAAAGCCGTCGTAGCCGAGCCAACGGTTACGAAAAAGCACGAGTGGCGGCCGATCTCCTATTGGCCGTTTGTCCTCCCCGCGATGATCGTCGTGCTGGCGGTCATCGTCTTCCCATGGGCCTATACGATCTGGATGAGCCTGCACGAATGGAAGGTCGGCCAGGCGCCGACCTTTGTCGGCTTCGCCAATTACATGCGCCTGCCCGGCGATGCCCGCTTCGTGGAATCGGTGTGGCATACGCTGGTTTACACGGTGCTGTCGGTTGTGCTGCCGCTCGTCCTCGGCACGCTGGCGGCCGTGGTCTTCAACAACCGCTTCCCGATGCGCGGCTTCATCCGCGGTCTCTTCATCCTGCCGATGATGGCGACGCCCGTGGCGATCGCGCTGGTGTGGACCATGATGTTCCACCCGCAGCTCGGCATCCTCAACTATATCCTCTCGCTGATCGGCCTGCCGCCGTCGCTCTGGGTGTTCCACCCCGCCACCGTCATCCCGTCGCTGGTGCTGGTGGAGACATGGCAATGGACACCGCTGGTGATGCTGATCGTGCTGGGCGGCCTCAGCGCCCTGCCCAGCGAGCCCTATGAAAGCGCACAGATCGACGGCGCGACGCCGTGGCAGACCTTTCGCCACATCTCGCTGCCGATGATCATGCCGTTCCTGTTCATCGCCGCGATGATCCGCATGATCGACGCCGTGAAAAGCTTCGACATCATCTTCGCCATCACCCAGGGCGGGCCCGGCAGTGCCTCGGAGACCATCAATCTCTATCTCTACAGCGTCGCCTTCGTCTATTACGACGTCGGCTATGCCTCGGCCATTGTCGTCGTGTTCTTCGCGCTGATCATCGCGCTCGCCGGCGCGCTCTTGCACTTGCGGCAACGCACCCACTGGAACGAGAGCGGAGGCAGCGCCTGATGCGGACCCTGCTCGGCCGGATCGGCCTTACCTTCGCGGTGATCGTGATCGTGTCACCGGCGATCCTGTTCTTCCTCTGGATGCTGTCGCTCTCGCTCAAATTCGAGATCGACAACGCCTCCTATCCGCCGGTCTTCATCCCCGAGCGGATCAACTGGGGCAACTATGCCGCGGTCATCGAATCCAAGCGGTTCATGACCTATTTCTTCAACACGCTGATCGTGACCGGCGCCGCCACGTTGTTCGCGCTCGTGGTCGGCGTCCCCGCCGGCTACGGCATCGCCCGGATGCGCGCGCGAAAAGCGGCGATCCTCATCCTGATCGCGCGCATCACGCCCGGCCTGTCCTACCTGATCCCGCTCTTCCTGCTTTTCCAGTGGCTCGGCCTGCTCGGCACGCTGTGGCCGCAGATCATCATCCATCTCGTGGTCACCGTGCCCATCGTCATCTGGATCATGATCGGCTATTTCGAGACCACGCCGATGGAGCTGGAGGAATCCGCCGTGATCGACGGCGCCACGCGCTGGCAGGTGTTCCGGCATGTCGCATTGCCGATCGCCAGACCCGGCATCGCCGTGGCCTTCATCCTGGCGGTGATCTTCTCGTGGAACAATTTTGTGTTCGGCATCGTGCTGGCCGGCCGCGAGACGCGGACGCTGCCGGTGGCCGTGTACAACATGATCTCGTTCGATCAGCTGAGCTGGGGGCCCTTGGCCGCCGCAGCACTGATCGTGACGGCGCCGGTGCTGCTGCTCACGGTGTTCGCACAGAGGCAGATCGTGGCGGGGCTGACGGCGGGTGCGGTGAAGTGAGGTGACGCCCTGTCAGCCGTCTTTGCGAGCCCTGACGAATTGGCAAAGCCAATTCGTTTGGGCGAAGCAATCCAGAAGCCAGGAGCTGGATTGCTTCGTCGCTTTGCTCCTCGCAATGACGATCTAAGGTGCTGCTGGCACCCGCCGCAATACATCGTCGAACCGCGCCAGATCGAGAAACGCATTCACCTCGATCGCCTTGTCATCCTTCATGTGCATAATCCAGACATAACGATTAGTGTAGGCAAGACCATCGCGCGCACGGGCGACACCGTCCCAATTGACGATCACATGATCGCCATCCGCCCAGATGCGCGTGCTCACGGGCTTGATCGGCTCGGACAATCGCGCCGCGAGCGGCCGCACCGCACGCTCCATCAGCGCATCTCGCCCCCGATGCGTCGCGGCATTCGGTCCAGAGCCTTCCACCGTCCAGACCACACCGGGCGCCAGCAGATCGGTGAAAAATGTCGTCCCGCCCGCCGCCCAACGGTCGAAAGCCTCGGTGACGACGCGTTTGTTGCGCGCCGCGGTATCCGCACTGCCGGATGCCATGACCATATGCGGCCAGAGCGCCGTCATCGCCAGCACCGCCCATCCGGCAAGAGCGACACGAAAGCGAGAGGATATCGACACCATGATGTTCTCCTTCATTGGACTCGCTAGCCTCGACGCGCCACGGACGCGCCGCCAAAGATGAGTTGCTGAACCATCGGCCTCCCAACGAACCGTGCCGGGAAGATGGGCGATGGCGCGCTGGCGTCATCGAGCCGTACGAGTTGCTCGCGCGAGAGCACGACATCAAGTGCGCCGAGATTATCCTCGGCCTGCGCCAGCGTGCGCGCACCGAGGATCGGCGACACGACCACGGGATTGGCCAGGGTCCACGCCAGCGCCACCTGCGACGGCATCGCGCCGATCTCATCGGCGACCGCACACACCACCTCGGCGATCCCGATGGCGCGCTCGTTCAGATGACCGGATGACGCGATGATCCCCTTGCGGGTCGCAGCTACATTCGTTTCGCCCAATGGGTCGACATCCGCCTTCGTGTACTTCCCGGTCAGCACGCCGCCGCCAAGCGGCGACCATGGCAGCACACCGAGCCCTAGTTCTGCGGCCATCGGCAACAGCTCGTGCTCGACCGTGCGCTCGACCAGGCTGTATTCGATCTGCAGTGCCGCCAGCGGCGACCAGCCGCGCAAGTCCGCCAGCATCTGCATCTGCGCGACACGCCAGGCCGGCGTATTGCAGATGCCGAGATACTGGACCTTCCCGCTCCGCACGAGATCGTCCAGCGCGCGCATCACCTCGTCCGGTTGCGTGGTCATGTCCCAGGCATGCAGGTGGAGCAGATCGATGCGATCCGTCTCGAGCTGCCGCAGGCTCTGCTCGACAGAACGCACCATGTTGAGCCGATGATTGCCTCCGGAATTCGGATTGCCGGAATCGCGCGCCATCGTGAATTTCGTCGCCAGCACGATGCGCTCGCGCTTCTCCTTGATGAACTGCCCGACCAACCGCTCTGATCCGCCATTGGTGTAGTTCACCGCCGTATCGATGAAATTGCCGCCGCGGTCGACATAGAGATCAAAAATCCGGCGCGCCTCGCTTTCGCCGGCACCCCAGCCCCAGTCTTCGCCAAAGGTCATGGTCCCGAGCGAGATCGGGGATACCCGCAGTCCGGATCGTCCGAGCAGGCGATAAGTGTCGAGCGTGGTCATGGTCGCGGCTCCATTGCTGTTGCCGCAAAAGCTAGAACTGGCCGGATATCGGAACAATTTGCTGATTTCTCACCAGACTGGTAAGAAAATCTAACCAATGACCATCGACCTCAACCAGATTTCCGTCTTCCTTGCCGTCGCCGATGCGAAGAGTTTTCGCGTCGCGGCCGAACGGCTTGGCGTGACGCGATCCGCTGTCAGCCAGGCCATCCGCAAGATGGAAGACCGGATGGGCGTCGCGCTGCTGCAGCGGAC
The DNA here is from genome assembly GCF_044336785.1 of Tardiphaga sp. Classification (GTDB taxonomy): domain Bacteria; phylum Pseudomonadota; class Alphaproteobacteria; order Rhizobiales; family Xanthobacteraceae; genus Tardiphaga. The sequence continues at coordinate 4,387 of NZ_JBIIOT010000029.1, forward strand.
CACGCGCAGTGTCAGCCTGACCGAGGCCGGTCTACGGCTGCATGAGCGCGTCGCGCCCGCCATCGCCGAAGTCGAGAATGCGCTGGAGACGGCGCGTGATCTCCCCACGCAGCCGACCGGACAATTGCGAGTGGCGGTCTCGTCCATCGCCGAGCGATTCATCTCAGGCCCGCTGCTGGCAAGTTTCACGCTCGCTTATCCCGGCATCCAGCTCGATGTCACCGTCACCGACGACGAGTTCGACATCGTGGCCGAAGGTTTTGACGCAGGCGTGAGACTTGGTGAGGTGATCGAGCAGGACATGATCGCCGTGCCGGTCTCGGGCCAACAGCGTCAGGTCGTCGTGGCTGCGCCGTCCTATCTGCAGCGTTTTGGCGCGCCTGCGCATCCCTCGGAGCTCACGCAGCATTGCTGCATCGGCTGGCGACCGGCGCCCGATGTCGCCCCCTATCGCTGGGAGTTCGAGGAGAACGGAAGGGAGTTCGATGTCGCGGTCAATCCGAGGATCACGACCAACGATATGTGGGTCATGGTGCGCACCGCCTGCGCCGGCGGCGGGCTCACTTTCGGCATGGAGGAATTGTTCAGGCCGTATCTCGCACGTGGCGAGCTGGTAACAATTCTCGATACGTATCTTCCACCGTTTCCCGGCTTCTTCCTGTATTTCCCGGACCGTCGCAACCTGGCACCGAAACTGCGCGCCCTGATCGACCATGCGCGCTATCGCACGAGCGCCTGAGCGTACTCAGCCCCTCATGGCGAGGAGGCGCAACGCGCCGTCTCAAACCATGAGCTGGTAGCACTCCGGAAGCTGCAGCCATCCTTCCAGACGCGGCCGAGAGGCCGCTCCTCAGGATGAGGGACGGCGCTTAACTCGCTGCCGCCTTCCTCTGCTCAAGCGGCTCGGTCTCGCTTGCCGCAATCAGCCGCTTCAATTCCGGAATGCAGGAGCCACAATTCGTGCCGGCCTTGAGCTTGGCGCCAATCTCGCCGGCCGTCGCGCATCCTGCCGCAATCGCATCGCCAATCGTGTTGCGGCCGACGCCGAAACACGCGCAGACGATCGGGCCCGCGCTTGCAGCGCCATCGGCAGACTTGCCGGACAGCAGCAGGCGGCGCTGATCGTCACTGAGCGCATCGGCCGCGAACGCATCCTTCACCGCATCCCACGACAAGGCGTCATCCGCCGGGCCGACGAATAGGCAAAGCTCAATCCGTTCACCCGCAAACGACACCGCGCGATAGACCCCGCGTCCGACATCCTCAAAACTTGCAACATCGTCCCCGAGCAGAGGCGCCAGCCAGTCACGCCACAGCGCGACCTCCGCATGATCGGCGAGCAGATAACCGACACCCCCCGTCACCGCGACACGCGCGTGAACCACGCCCGGTGGCAGCACCAGCGGCTTTCGCGCAAGCACGAAGCCGCGCTGGCTGATGGCCACGGGCAAGATCGACACCGGCGTCGCCTTGTTCTCGGGCTGGCCGGAATATGGATCGACATAAGGCGCCACCAGCGCGCCGACGCGGGCATAGCCCGCCGTCTCGTCATTCCAGTGGATCGGCGCGAACAGCATGCCGCACTGCTGGCGATCACTGACCAAGACCTTCAGCGTGCAGGCACCGTAATCCGTCGTGAGCAGTGCGTAGCCACCGTCGATAATGGCGAAGCACGCCGCGTCATCAGGATGGATCTCCACATAAGGCTCGGGGATGTGCTGGCCGAGCCGCGGGCTGAGGCCCGTGCGCGTCATCGTATGCCACTGGTCGCGCACGCGGCCGGTGTTCAGCCGCAGCGGCCGCTCCGGCGTCACATGCGTGCGCAGCTCCGGCGCTTCCGGCGCGATGAACTGGCCACGGTGATCCTTGGTGTAGAAGCGACCTTCGGCGAAAAACCGCGCCTGCTGTCTGGTCGTCCCCTTGCGCAGCGGCCATTGCACCGGCGCCATCGTATCGAAGGCATCGTCGGACACATGCATGAGCCCGCCGATGTCGAAATCCCGGCTGCCGTCATTCTCGAAATCCGACAATGCCGCATGCTCGCGAAAGATCTCCGCCGCCGAGCTGTAGCGAAAGCCCGCCTCGAAGCCGAGACGCTTGGCCACTTCGCTGAGCGCCCACCAGTCCGGCTTCGCCTCGCCCGGCGCCCGCAGGAAGGAGCGCTGCCGCGACACCCGGCGCTCCGAATTCGTCACCGTGCCCGACTTCTCGCCCCAGGCCAGCGCCGGCAGTAGCACATGCGCGCCGGCCCCCACGGTGTCATTCGAACGCACATTCTCCGACACCACAAACAGATCGAGCTTGCCCAGCGCCGCGCGCACCGCATCGGCATCGGGCAGCGACACCGCGGGATTGGTGCCCATCACCCACAGCGCCTTGATCTCGCCGCGGCCGATCGCCTCGAACATCTGCACGGCCTTGAGACCCTCATGGGTGGCGATGCCCGGTGCCTTCCAGAATCGCCGCACGCGGTCGATATCCGGCGGCGTGAACCCCATATGCGCCGCCAGCTGATTGGCGAGCCCGCCGACCTCGCGGCCGCCCATGGCATTGGGCTGGCCGGTGAGCGAGAATGGCGATGCACCCGGCTTGCCGATCCGCCCCGTCGCCAGATGGCAATTGATGATCGCATTGACCTTGTCGGTGCCCTGCGCTGACTGATTCACGCCCTGCGAATACAGCGTGACCACGCGCTGGGTCTGCCGGAACATCTGGAAGAAGGTGGCGACATCCACTTCGTTGAGGCCAGTCGCCTTGGCCGTCGCGGCGACGCTGCCGGCGATGGTCCGGGCACGCGCCAAAGCCTCGTCGAAGCCCGACGTGTGCTGTTCAATATAGGCGCGATCCAGGGCGCCATTGTCCGCGAGATAGGCGAGCAGCCCGGAAAACAGCGCCGTGTCGGTGCCAGGCTTGAGGCCGAGAAACAGGTCGTCGTCGCCGACGGTGTCGGTGCGGCGCGGATCGATCACCACGAAGCGGGCGCCGCGCGCCTGCTTGTTGGCGAGCATGCGCTGATACAGCACCGGATGGCACCAGGCGGCATTGGAGCCGACAAAGATCAGCAGATCGGCCTGGTCGAGATCCTCGTAGCAGCCGGGCACCGTATCGGCGCCGAAGGCCCGCCTGTGGCCGACCACCGACGACGCCATGCAGAGCCGCGAATTGGTGTCCACATTGGCGCTGCCGATGAATCCCTTCATCAGCTTGTTGGCGACGTAATAGTCCTCGGTGAGCAACTGGCCGGAGAGATAGAACGCCACAGCGCCCGGCCCATGTTCGGCGACAATCTTGCGAAACCCGTCGGCGACGTGATCGAGCGCATCGCTCCACCCCACGCGCGCCATTGCACCGGAGGAATCGCGCATCATCGGATGCAGCAACCGTTCGTCGAGACTCAGCGTCTCACCGAGCGCAGAGCCCTTGGAGCACAGGCGCCCGAGATTGGCGGGATGATCGGGATCGCCGGCAATCGCAGCACCGCCCTGCCCGTCCGGCGTCGCCAGCACGCCGCAGCCGACGCCGCAATAGGCGCAGGTGGTGCGAACGGTTTTCAGGCTGGTGTCGATCGCGTTCATCAGGCCGCCTTCGCGATGGGACGGCCGAACATCATGTCGGCGCGGACGTCGGCGATATCTGCGCCGCTGCGGATCAGCTCCATATACCAGAGCGCATCGGACGTATCCCCGACCAGCACGGCGCCGGTGAGCTTGCCGTCGGCAATGACCAGCTTCTTATAGGTGCCGCGCCTGGCGTCGCTCAGCAGCAATGTCTCGCTGCCGTCAGCAGCCATGAAATCGCCGGCAGAGAACACGCTGACGCCGGAGACCTTTAGATTGGTGGAGAGAATGCTGCCCGTATAGGCCGAAGCGCCACCCGCAAGATGTTTTGCAAGCACCTTTGCTTGTTCATAGGCCGGTTCGACGAGACCATAGCAGGTGCCGCGATGTTCGGCGCATTCACCGAGCGCAAACACGCCATCGGTCTGCGTGGCCATCATGTCATCGACGACGATGCCGCGATTGACGGAGATCCCTGCTTCTTTCGCCAGCGCCGTATTCGGCCTGATACCGGCAGCGAAGATCACTGCGTCGGCATCAAGCACGCGACCATCGGCGAGCTCGACGCGCTCCACAGCATCGGCGCCATGAATGCGAGCGGTGTTTGCATTGAGGAGAATCCTGACGCCCTTGCGTTCGACCAGCGTCTTGAGCAATTCCGCCGCGGGTCCGTCGAGCTGCCGCTCCATCAGCCTATCCATCAGATGGATCAACGTCACATCGGCGCCAGCCTTGGCGAGACCATAGGCGGCTTCCAGACCGAGCAATCCACCGCCGACCACGACAACGCGCTTCTTTTGCTCCGCCAGCTCGATCAGGCGATCGACGTCATGACTGTCGCGAAACACATGCACGCCTGTGAGATCGCCACCCGGCACGGGCAAGCGCAGCGCCGAGGAGCCCGTCGCAAAAACAAGCTTTGAGAATGCAACGCGCTTGCCGGTGGATGTCGTCACCTCGCGCGCAGCGAGATCGACCGACACAGCCCGCGCACCATATTTCAGCGTCACGCCGCGATCGCGCCACCACGCGGCGGGCTTCAGCTCAATCTCTTGCGATGTCGCCTCGCCAGCCAGCACCGACGACAGCAGCACACGGTTATAGGCAAGCCGCGGTTCGTCACCGATGACCGCGATGGCGTAGCGCCCGAGCGACGTCCTGGCGAGCTCATCGACAAGCCGCGCCGCCGCCATGCCGTTTCCGATAATGACCAGCGGCTCGCTCACCTCGGTCCTTACTCCGCAGCCTGTGCCTGGCCATAGGCCTCGGCGATCATGAAATTCGACAGCGTGCCATAGGCGGTGGCCCAGGCATCGGCGAGGTCAGGCGTCCAGGCGTCGCCAAGGCCCTTCTCGAGCGTCCACAGCAGCGCGGCACCGACCGGCGCATAATGTTCGGCCTTCACACCGTAATCGACATGCTTCCTGGCCAGCGCGCTTGCTGCCGGCAATACGGTCTCGAGCCGTGTCAGTCCGGTGACGACAACGCCGAGCGTCGCCATCAGCTTGCGGCCCTGCTCCTTGATGTCGCCCCGAAACATCGGCTTCACTTCGGGCGCGATCTCGAACAGGCGGCCGTAAAACAGGTCGGCAGCGACATCGGCGATCGGAACGACTTTCTTGAAGCTATCCTGCACGAGAGCAATCTGATCTGGCGTCATGTCATTCCCCCTTGGCTGGCATTGAAGCTGGCTTGCTTACCTTCTTCCCGCTTGCGGGGAGAAGGTGGCCCGGCGTAGCGACGCGAAGCCGGGACGGATGAGGGGGAATCTCCGCAAATCTGGAACTTGTGGAAGCTCCCCCTCACCCGCCGCGAAGACGCGGCGACCTCTCCCCGCAAGCGGGGAGAGGTTAAGAAAGTTAAGCTGCCTCCACGAACTTGTGGCGCTCGTACAGGAATTCCAGCACGCGCTTGCGGCACTTCAGATAGACGGGATCGCTTGCCAGCTCGATGCGCTTGCGCGGACGCGCCAGCGGCACGTCGAGCACTTCGCCAATCGTCGCACTCGGCCCGTTCGTCATCATCACGATGCGATCCGACAGCAGCACGGCTTCATCCACGTCATGGGTGATCATCACGATGGTGTTGCCGAGCTTCTGATGCAGCGCCATCACCGAGTCTTGGAGATGCGCGCGGGTCAGCGCGTCGAGCGCACCGAAGGGCTCGTCGAGCAGCAGCACCTTCGGCTCCATGGCCAGTGCGCGGGCGATGCCGACGCGCTGCTTCATGCCGCCGGAGATTTCCGAGGGGCGCTTGTCCTTGGCATGGGTCATCTGCACGAGATTGAGATTATGCAGGGTCCATTCGTCGCGCTCGGCGCGGCTCTTGGTCTTGGCGAACACCTTGTCCACGCCGAGACGGACATTCTGATAGACCGTCAGCCACGGCAGCAGGCTGTGGTTCTGGAACACCACGGCGCGATCGGGACCGGGTGAATTGACCTCGCGGCCTTCCAGCAGCACGCCGCCATTGGTGGCGCGCGTGAGGCCGGCGATGATGTTGAGCATCGTCGACTTGCCACAGCCGGAATGGCCGATGATCGAGACATACTCCCCCTTGCCGAGCGTGAGGTTGATGTCCTTCAGGACCTCGGACTGCACCTTCCCGCGGGAAAAGATCTTGTCGATATGGTCGAGCTTCACATAGGGCGTCATGACAGTTTCCTTAGCTGACCGAAGTGCCGTGGGTGACGAGCTTGCCGAGGCCGGCAATCAGGCGATCGAGCACGAAGCCGACGATGCCGACATAGAACAGCGCCAGGATGATCTCGCTGATATGCGATGAATTCCAGGCGTCCCAGATGAAGAAGCCGATGCCGACGCCGCCGATCAGCATTTCTGCGGCGATGATAGCGAGCCAGGACAGGCCGATGCCGATGCGCAAACCGGTGAAGATATAGGGCGCGGCCGATGGCAGCATCACCTTCCAGAAGAATTCCAGCGGATTGAGACGCACCACGGCAGCGACATTGCGATAGTCCTGCGGAATATTGCGGATGCCGACCGCGGTATTGATGATGATCGGCCAGATCGAGGTGATGAAAATCACGAAGATCGCCGAGGGCTGGCCGTCGCGGAAAGCGGCGAGTGCCAGCGGCAGCCAGGCCAGCGGCGGGATCGTGCGCAGCACCTGGAAGATCGGATCGAGCCCGCGCATGGCCCAGACGGATTGTCCGACCAGCGTACCGAGACCGATGCCAACCACCGCAGCGAGTGCGTAACCGTAAGCGACGCGCCACAGACTGGCGGAGAGATGCCAGAACAGGCCCTTGTCGAGGCCGCCATTGTCGAAGAACGGATCGAAGATCAGCTCCTTGGTGTCCTTGTAGACCTTGGACGGCGGCGGCAGCGTGGAGCCGGTGCGGCTGCACAGAAGCTCCCACATGATGCCGAGCAGAGCGACGACGATCAGCGGCGGAATAATCCGCGCCGCCGCCTCCTTCGCCATCTTGCCGTACTTCTCCGCCTTTGCGGGCGACTTCGGAGCCAGTGCGACGACGTCCGCCGGCGCTTTCGCGAGCGGCGTCGCGGGCTCTGTCCTGAGGGCTTGCACGTTCATCGCACTGATCTCCGTCATGTTGCTGTCTGTGCGCCGATCAGACTTCGACGCGCTTGATGGCGAGCGACTTCAGGTAAGCCGCCGGATCGGCCGGGTCGAACACCTTGCCGTCGAAGAAGGTCTCCTTGCCGCGCGAGGTCGAGGTCGGCGCAGCCGCACCGAGCTCCTTGGCAGCCTCTTTCCAGAGGTCCTCGCGGTTGACCTTGGCGATCAGCGCCTTGCTGTCGAAACCCGGCTCGTATTTGCCCCAGCGAATATCCTCGGTCATGAACCACAGGTCGTGGCTCTGATAGGGATAGGAGGCAAAGTCGTCCCAGAACTTCATGATATGCGGCGAGTTCTCGACCACACGGCCGGTGCCGTAATCGAACTTGCCCTTGACGCGATCGGTGACGTCTTCCACCGGGCAGTTGATCCACTGGCGCTTGGCATTGATGGCCGCGAGTTCGTCGCGGTTCTCCGGCTTCTCGCACCACTGCTGCGCTTCCATCACAGCCATCAGCAGCGCCTTCGCCGCCTTCGGATTTTTATCGACCCAGGCGGCGCGCATGCCGAGCGACTTCTCCGGATGCTTGTTCCACAGCTCGCCGGTGGTCAGCGCGGTGTAACCGATGTTCTGATGAATGAGCTGCAGATTCCACGGCTCGCAGACGCAGAAGCAATCCATCGTGCCAACCTTCATGTTGGCGACCATCTGGGGCGGCGGCACCACGATGGTTTCAATGTCCTTGTCTGGATCGATGCCGCCGGCCGCGAGCCAGTAGCGGATCCAGAGATCATGCGTGCCGCCCGGGAACGTCATCGCCGCCTTCACGGATTTGCCCGAGGCCTTCTTCTTCTCGATTGCCGTCTTGAACGGCGCGGTATCAACGCCGATCTTGAGGTCCGCATATTCCTTGCCGACCGAGATGCTCTGGCCGTTCAGATTAAGGCGCGCCAGGATGTACATCGGCGTCGGCACATTGTTCTGCGTCACCTTGCCGGCCGAAATCAGATACGGCATCGGCGTCAGGATATGCGCGCCATCGATGCCGTTGCCCTCGGAGCCGAGCACGAGATTGTCGCGCGTGGTGCCCCACGACGCCTGCTTCAGCACTTCGGTTTCCGGCAGGCCGTATTTGGCGAAAATGCCCTTCTCCTTGGCGACGAATAGCGGACCGGCATCGGTGAGCGCGATGAAGCCAAGCTTCGCGCCTTTCACTTCGGGACCGGCACCCTGCGCGAAAGCGCCGGCCGGGAAATTGAGCTTGGCGGCTGCCAGCAGCGCAGCGGTGCCCGCGCCGGCCTTGAGGAGCTGGCGGCGGCTGATCTTACGGCCCGGCTTGATCTCTGACTTCGTCATTGGTCGGTGTCGTCCTTTCGCGCCTCGGTACGGCCGGCACGTGATCGCGCGCACGCATGGCGGCGCGGCTGGGGGAAGCCCCCAGGATGGCAGTGCGGCTGGTGATGGATTGGTGACGGCTACAATGGCGTCGCTAAGAACTATTCAAATCGCGTGCCAAGCCCGTCAAACGGCGAAATCGCAGTCTTTGCATCGTGTTAACCGCGAGCCCGAGCCAGCTGTCACGGAAAGCCTCGCCGCGAAATTTTGCGCGCCGCTTAAATATTGTGCGATGCACCCGAATTAAGCGATCATCCTTAGGGTGCAATGATACAGGTTCACACCAGCTCCTAGAGGCATGATGCATCAACAGTCATGGACAGCAGCGGTGCGGGTCCGCTTAATCAGCCATCCCGCCCGCTAGATGAGTGCCCCCTGATGTCATTGAGCAACTTGACCGCCCCGCGTGTTTCGCCCGAGCAAGCCGGCATGTCCGCTACCGCGCTCCAGCGGATCGAACGCCATCTCGAGACCCGCTATCTCGACACCGGTCGATTCCCCGGCGCGCAGCTGCTTGTCTATCGCCGCGGCGGCATCGTGCATCAGAGTGTCCATGGCCTGGCCGATGTGGAGCGCAAGGCGCCGGTGAAGTCCGACACCATCTTCCGCATCTATTCCATGACCAAGCCGATCACCTCGGTCGCGCTCATGATGCTGGTGGAGGAAGGCCGCGTCGCGCTCGATGAGCCCGTGCACAAATACATTCCCGAATGGAGCCAGCTCGGCGTCTATCAGGCCGGCCTCGCGCCACTGTTCCTGACGCGCCCCACAACGCGACCGATGCAGGTCGTCGATCTGCTGCGCCATACCTCCGGTCTCACTTACGGCTTCCAGAACCGCACCAATGTGGATGCCGCCTATCGCGCGCAAAAGATCGGCGAGATCGAGAAAGCCGGCACCATGGCGACGATGATCGCCGACCTCGCAAAAATCCCGCTCGAATTCTCGCCGGGCGACGCATGGAATTATTCGGTCGCCACCGATGTCGTCGGCTATCTCGTCGAGAAGATCAGCGGCCAGCCGTTCGAACAATTCCTGCAGCAGCGCATCTTCGATCCGCTCGGCATGAACGACACCGGCTTCCATGTGCCTGCACAGAAGGCGCATCGCTTCGCCGCCTGTTACGCCGCCGATGGCAGAGGCGGCATGGTGCTACAGGACGATCCGACGACGAGTTCGTTTCTCGAACCGCCATCCTTCATCTCCGGCGGTGGCGGACTGTGCTCGACGGCGGCGGACTATCTCACCTTCTGCCGCGCGCTGCTGAATGGCGGCGCGCTTGGCGATGCGCGCCTGCTATCTCCGAAAACGATTGCACTGATGACAGCCAATCATCTGCCCGGCGGACGCGATCTCACCGAGATGTCGAAGTCACTGTTCAGCGAAGCGAGCTATGCCGGCGTCGGCTTCGGTCTCGGCTTCTCGGTGACGCTCGATCCGGCGAAGACGCTCATTCCCGGCAGCGCCGGCGAATATGCGTGGGGTGGTGCTGCAAGCACGGCGTTCTGGATCGATCCGCGCGAAGAATTGGTCGCGATCTTCATGACTCAACTACTGCCGTCGAGCGCTTATCCAATTCGCCGGGAACTGCGCACGATGGTCTACGCAGCGATCAGCGACAGCAATGTTTAGTAACAACATCGATGTTCAATTTTGATCAAAGCGCGCAATGCTGGTCCACATCGAAATTATCTGGATCGAATCATGCGGATTCCCCGCCAGTGAGAATCCGGAATGAAACTTGAGGTGAACATCGCTCGTAATGACAACTACGCACGTAATTGTGATGGGATGGGGCGCGAACTGGCTTTTGTCAAAATGTGGAAATTCAGCGGAAAAATGATGGAATTCTGCATACCACCGAGCACATGCGAACCAGTCTCAGTTATCGCGCGTGCGTGTGGCAATTGGCGTGTGTATAGCATCAACCCCAACCTCTACTTTTGCTTCCGGCTTTTGAGCCAGATCGATAGACATTGGTTGGCATTCACTCGCTGCATCTTCACACGCGCGGAGAGGCAGTTGAATACCGCAAATAGCAATTGCGTAGAATCGGAATGACCGTAGCGAGAATAGTTCGATGAATTCGCGTATCGCGACGATTTCAACCATTCCGATTGTCATAACGATGTGTATAAAGAAGATGCCTTTGGATGATAGCTTTTATGGCTTTCGAGCTGAAAGGCCTTAATCAAAAAAACAAAATCAACAACTCCCTTATCAAAACCAAACTGAATGGTGACGAATGAAGCAACGTAGCGCTGGCAAGTCCGACATCGAGTTGGGCAAGCGAATCCGCCTTCGTCGTGTCGAGCAGAAGATCTCGCAGGCGGATTTGGGCGAGAAACTGGGTGTGAGTTTCCAGCAGGTCCAGAAGTACGAGAAGGGCGTGAACCGCGTAGGCGCCGCGCGCTTGCAGCAGATCGCCACTGCGCTCGACGTGCCTGTGACGTTCTTCTACGACGGCGACGGCAAGAGCCGTGAAGTCGAAAGCCTCCTGTTCCTCGACAGTGCCTTCAGCCTCCGCCTGCTGCGCGCTTACAGCCGCATCAAGAGCCAGACCGTCCAGCGTCAGATGGTCGTGCTGATGGAATCGATCGCGGACGAAGAAGAGAAGTAATCATCTCTACGGCCGTCGGGGCATCCGGCGGCCGTTCGCGTTCTTCCCTCTTTCCATCGCGAACACGCGCTACTCGCCACCGACCGGCGAGATTTTGCAGGCAGCGCACCCGTCATGGCATGGTTGTTGCTGAGGTTTGACATAACCTCAGGGAGAACGATCGATGTCTACGGCCGCCATCACCGCCCCGCCTCTCCGCAAGCCATTTTATCATTCGCTGTTCGTGCAGGTCCTGGCCGCATTGCTGCTGGGCATCGTGCTCGGCATGGCCACGCCGGATTTCGCCGTCGGCCTGAAAGTCTTCAGCGACGGCTTTCTCAAGCTGATCTCCATGATCGTGGCGCCGATCGTGTTCTGCGTGGTGGTGCATGGCATCGCCGGCGCCGGCGATCTGAAGAAAGTCGGCCGCGTCGGCGTCAAGGCGCTGATCTATTTCGAGGTGATGACCACCCTCGCCCTTGTGATCGGCCTGCTGCTGGCCTGGTTGTTCGGCCCGGGCCACGGCATGAACATCAATCCGGCCTCGCTCGACGGCAAGGCGCTGGCCACCGTCGCCGACAATGCCCACAAGCTGCAGGGCGGCGGCATCGGCGCCTTCCTGCTCAACATCATTCCCACTACCTCCTTTGACGCGCTGGCGCGCAACGACGTGCTGCAGGTGCTGTTCTTCGCCATCCTGTTCGGCACGTCGCTCGCGCTTGTCGGCGGCGAGAAGGGCGAGCGCATTTCGAGCTTCATCGATGCGGTCTCTACGGTGCTGTTTCGCGCCATGGGCCTGATCGTGCGGCTGGCACCGATCGGCGTGCTCGGCGCCGTCGCCTATACGGTCGGCCGCTACGGCGTCGGCTCGCTGAAGCAACTCGTCTCGCTGGTCGTGCTGTTCTATGTCTCGGTGGCAATTTTCGTCTTCGCCGTGCTCGGCGGCGTGATGGCGCTGGCCGGATTGAACATCGTCAAATTCCTGGCCTATCTGCGCGAGGAGCTCACCATCGTGCTGGCCACCGCTTCGTCGGATGCGGTGCTGCCGCAGGTGATGCGCAAGCTTGAGCGGCTTGGCGTGAAGGACAATGTGGTCGGCCTCGTCATCCCCACCGGCTATTCGTTCAATCTCGATGCGTTCTCGATCTATCTGACGCTGGCGGTGGTCTTCATCGCCCAGGCCACCAACACGCCGCTGTCCTTCGGCGATCTCCTGCTGGTGCTCGGTGTGTCGCTGGTCACGTCCAAAGGCGCCCATGGCGTGCCGGGCTCGGCGATCGTCATCCTTGCTGCGACACTGAATGCCGTACCGAGCATTCCTGCAATCGGACTGGTGCTGGTGCTGTCGGTGGACTGGTTCATCGGCATGGCCCGCGCCCTCGGCAACCTGATCGGCAATTGCGTGGCCACGGTGGTCGTCGGCGCCTGGGAAGGCGACCTCGATCACGCGAAAGCAAAGCGCGTGCTCGATGGCGATGAGACGGTGGATGTGACGGCGGGGTAGTTGGTAAAGTGCATAAGCACAGCGGCCGATGGCCTCCCTCCCCCAAGCCGCGAAGCGGCGCAGTGGGGAGGGTGGCGCGGAGCGCCGGGTGGGGTCTCTCTCCCCACGGAAGGACGGAGTGTGTGGAAACACCCCACCCGTCTCGATGCTCGCTGAACGCTCGCCTCGATCCACCCTCCCCGCTGCGCGGCTGCGCCGCTTGGGGGAGGGATAAGACCAAGCCCGCTTACGCCGGCGTCAGGATCGCACGCCCCACCAGCTTGCCTTCCTTCAACTCGTTGAGCGCGGTGTTCGCCCGCGCGAACGGCATCGGCGTGGTCGGAATCGGCGCCACCTTCTTGGTCCGCACCAGCTCCAGCAGCTCCTTGGTCTCCTTGAGATTGCCGACGTAACTGCCCTGGATGGTCAGCGCCTTCATGGCGATCAGCGGCAGTGCCCAGGTGGCACCACCACCGAACAGGCCGACCATGATCAACGAACCGCCCTTCGACAGCGCGTCGAAACCGAGCTGCGTGGTCTGCGCGTTGCCGACCAGATCGATCACCGACAGGATCGGCCCGCCAGCCGCCTTGGCGAGTTGCGCCAGCGCATCCGGCGCGTTGCCGTCAACCGCCGCGAGAGCACCCGCCTTCAACGCCGCTTCACGCTTGTTGGCATCGATATCGACCACGATGGCGCCCTTGCCGCCCATGGCCTTCAACAGGCTCAGCGCCATCAGGCCGAGACCGCCGGCACCGAAGATCACGATCGGATTGTCGAGATCCTTCTCGACCTTCTTCAGCGCGCTGTAGGTCGTGACACCGGAGCAGGCGTAAGGCGCGGCGAGCACCGGGTCCATGCCCTTCAGGTCGATCAGATACTTTGGATGCGGCACCAGCATGTAGTCGGAATAGCCGCCGTCGCAATGCACGCCGAGGCAGCGCGGCTGCAGGCAGAGATTTTCCTCGTCAGCGAGACACACCGCGCATTTGCCGCAGCCGATCCACGGATAGGCCAGCGCGACATCGCCGATCTTCACGCCATCTTTCGGCGCGTCCGGGCCGAAGGCGACGACTTCGCCGACCGTCTCATGCCCCATCGTATGCGGCAGGTTGATGCCGCGCTCCTTCAGCGACAGCCGCTTGCGGCCGTGGCCGAGCTCATAGCCGCCTTCCCAGATATGCAGGTCGCTGTGGCACACGCCGGCCGCCTTGACGCGAACCAGCACCTGGGTGCCGGTCGGCTGCGGCGTATCCTGATCGACCTCGCCAAGCGGCTCGTTGAATTCGAGGACCTTGAAGCTTTTCATTTTGTTTTCTCCCGGTTGAAGTTTGTGATGTCGTAGGATGGGTTGAGCGTCTTCGCGAAAACCCATCAATTCCGCGCTTAGCCGTGATGGGTTTTCGCTACGCTCAACCCATCCTACGGCCCCAGCATTATGCGGCCGCTTTCGCGCTGCGGATCGCCTCCCACACCTTGATGGGCGACAGCGGCGTATTCATCTGCGTGACGCCATAGGGCGCCAGCGCATCGAGCACGCCGTTGACGACGCAAGGCGGTCCGCCGATCGCACCGCTTTCGCCGCAGCCCTTGGCGCCGATCGGATTGGTGACGCAGGGCGCCGAGCCATCCAGCGTGACATTCATCCACGGCAGATCGCCGGCGCGCGGGATGCAGTAGTCCTGATAGGTTGCGGTGATGAGCTGGCCGTCCTCGTCGTAATGGACATTCTCATACAGCGCCTGGCCGATGCCCTGCGCCACGCCGCCATGGATCTGGCCGGTCACCAGCATCGGATTCACCGCCACGCCGACATCGTCCACCGTGGTGTAGCGCACCACATTGGTGATGCCGGTTTCGGGGTCGATCTCGACCTCGCAGATATGCGTGCCATTCGGCCAGCTCGGTGCATCGACTTCGCCGGTCGAGTCCACGCTCAGCCCGGCGCCGCCTTCGGCCTTGGCGATCTCGAACAGGCTGACGCGCTTGTCGGTGCCGACCACGGTGAGAAAGCCATCGACATATTCGATATCCTCTACCGAGGCCTCGAGCATGTTGGACGCCTTCTCGCGCGCCTTCTTGATCAGGTCCTGCGTGGAGACCACCGCCGCCGTGCCGCCGACGAACAGCGAGCGCGAGCCCACGCTCCCGAAGCCGAGTGCCACGTCGGTGTCGCCCTGCACCACGTCGATCGTGTTGATGTCGATACCGAGCGACGTCGCGACCATCTGCGAGTAAGCAGTCTGCAGTCCCTGCCCCATGGCCATGGTGCCGGAATAGAGAATGACGCGGCCATTGGCCGTCGCGGTCAGCGTCACCTTCTCGGTGTGGTTACGGCCACCGGTCCATTCGATATAGCTGGTGAGGCCGCGGCCATAGAGCATGCCACGCTTCTTCGCGTCTTTCTTGCGCGCAGCAAAACCGTCCCAGTCGGACAGCTCCGACGCACGCTCCAGCATATGCGCGAAGGCACCGCTGTCATACACTTGGCCAACCGCGTTCTTGTAGGGAAACTGCGTCGGCTTGATGTAGTTCACCTTGCGGATCGTGCGCGGGTCCATGCCGATCTGCCGCGCGGCGGCATCGAGCAACCGCTCCATGATGAACACCGCCTCGGGCCGTCCCGCGCCACGATAGGCACCGACCGGCGCGGTGTTGGTCATCACGGCCTTGATCTCGTAATGCACGTCCGGCACGTCATAGACGCTGGTCTGCACGAACGGCCCGAGCACCAGTGGAATGATAACACCCGTGCCTGAGAGATAAGCGCCGGTGCCGCCCAGCGACTTCACACGATAGGCCTGGATGCGGCCCTTGGCGTCGAGCGCGAGTTCGGCGGTCGAGGTCAGATCGCGGCCATGGGTGCCGCCGACGAAATCGTCGGTGCGATCGCCGCGCCAGCGGATGGTCTTGCCGAGCTTCACCGCCGCGTAAGCGACGATGCCGTCTTCCGGATAGAGGCTGGTCTTCTGCCCGAAGCCGCCACCGATATCACCGACCACCAGACGGATCGAATCTTTCGGTCGCTTTAGGATCGCATCCGCAATGATGTCGCGCGTCGCCATCGGCGTCTGCGACTGCACATAGACGGTCAGACGACCGGTCTTCTTGTCCACTTCCGCGATCGTGCTGCGCGGCTCCATCGCCGATGGCACCAGTCGCTGGCTGACGATATCGAGCGACACCGTGTGCTTGGCGCTCGCGAAGATCGCCTCGATCTTGGCGGCGTCGCCATAGCTCATGGAGGCTGCAATATTGTCGGGCGCCGCATCCCACACGGCCGGCGCGCCATCCGCAATCGCCGCGGTCGGATCGACCACAGCCGGCAACACATCGTAATCGACTTCCACGGCTTCGGCAGCCAGCTGTGCCGCCTGACGCGACGTTGCGATCACCGCCGCGACGCCCTCGCCGGCATAGCGCACCGCTTCATGCGCCAGCAGACGGCGCGGCGGGAATTTCATGTCGGAGCCATCAGGCCGCTTGAAGATGTTCAGCGTCGGCAGCGTGCCGACATCGTCGGCGATCAGATCCGCACCAGTGATGATCGCCTGCACGCCCGGCATCGCCTTGGCGGCCTCGACATTCACGCCGGTGATCTTCGCATGCGCATGCGGCGAGCGCAGTACATGCAGCCACAGCGCGCCGTCTTCCGGCTTGTCGTCGATGAAATGGCCTTGCCCGGTGAGGAGACGCTGATCTTCGAGGCGCTTGGGAGACAGACCGGCGCCGAAACGCAGGTTGGCAGGCAAAATATTCATCAGGCGTCCTTGGATGGGCCGTTCGGGCGAGTTGGCCGGACCTTGCCCGAAAAACCCATGCGCGCCAACCGCATTGCGGCAGGCCAGAACGCCCTGATTTGCATGCCGAATATTGTTACACTGACCCTAGGACGGATGAGCGCAGCGTCATTCGCCGCGCAGTTTCCGTCATGAATTCGTCCCGCGGATGACGGCTTCGCCTCATCCGCCCTACGGTTACATGTCAGCGAGCACCCGCTCGACCACCTTGCGCTCGTCCACCGTCAGGGCCGGCTGCGGCGCCACGGGATCGCCGACGTCATAGCCCTGAATGACAAGGCCGGCCTTGATGCAGGCCGCGAGATTATAGCGCGCAAAGGCCTCGTTGATCCCCCACAGCTGCCGCTGCAGCACCATGGCTTCGTCCCAGCGCTGCGCCTTGCAGAGGTCATAAAGTCGCACGCTCTGCTTCGGCACCACGCAGGCCGGACCGGCCATCCAGCCGACGCCGCCGATCATCATCACAGCGGCGGGAATATGTGCGGAGGCCGCAAACACACTGAGCTTGTCGCCGCTGCGATTGATGATCGACAGCAGCCGTCCCGTATTGGTGGAGGCATCCTTGATGTAATTGATGCGCGGATGGTCAGCGAGCCGCGCGACAACGTCGAGCGTCAGGTCGGACCGCTGGAATTGCGGATTGGTATAGATCACCACCGGAATATCGACGGCATCAGCGATGGCGCGGAAGTAGGATTCGATCTGCGCATCCTTGAGCGGGAAATAGGCTTCGAGGATGGCGAGAATGCCGTTGGCACCGAGCTTCTGATACGACTTTGCCTGCGCCACCGCATCAACCGTCGAGGTCGAGGCCACCCCGGCGATGACGGGCACGCGGCCATTGGCGGCGTCGATGGTGGTCTGCACGACGGAACGCCGCTGCTCGCGATTGAGATAGGCGAATTCGCCGGTAGAGCCGAGCGGCGTCAGCCCATGCACGCCGGATTTGATGAGATCGTCACACAGCCGCCCAAGCACATCGGTGCGGATACGGCCTTCGGCATCGGTGGGCGAAACGAGATAGGGAAATACGCCGTGAAAACTGTTCATTCAATCATGCCTTGCAGTCATATCTTGGGAGTAAAATTCTCGATCACGCGCAGCAAAACGCGCGCGCCTGCATCGACATCGGCCTCGTCCACATGCTCGGCCGGATTATGACTGATGCCGCCACGACAACGTACGAATAGCATCGCGATGTCTGCGATGTCGATCATCGCCATCCCGTCATGGCCGGCGCCGCTGGGCAGCTCGAACGCACGAAAGCCTTCCGCCGTGATCGCCGCACCAATCTGGTTTTGCAGCCATGGCGCACAGGGCGCCGTGCGGTTTTCATGGGTGACGTTGATCTGCAGATCGAGCTGACGCTGCTTCGCAATGGTCTCGATCTCGCGCACGATGTCGGTCACTGCCATCTTGCGATAGCTGTCCTTTGGCGCGCGGATGTCGAGCGTGAACGACACCAGCCCCGGAATGACATTTGTCGCCCCCGGCATCGCATTGATATAGCCCACGGTGCCGACCAGCCCGCCGCGATCGGAACGGCAGAACTCCTCCACCGCGACGATGCATTCCGCCGCCCCCGTCAGCGCATCGCGCCGCATCGCCATCGGCACGGTGCCGGCATGACCGGCGGTGCCGTGCAGTTCGACCGCGAGCCGCGTCGCACCGGCGATCGCCGTGACGACGCCCACGGGCAGCTTCTGCGCCTCCAGCACCGGCCCCTGCTCGATATGCAGTTCGAGATAGGCCAGCACCTCCACCGGCGCCCGTGCGGCGGCACCGATATGATCGGGATCGAGCCCGAACGCGACCATGGCCTCACGCATGGAGACGCCGTCGCGGTCGCGACTTGCCAGCGCGCTTTCCACAAAGGTGCCCGCCACCGCGCGACTGCCGAGCAGCGTCGAGGCGAAGCGTGTGCCCTCTTCATCGGCGAAGGCCACGATCTCGATGGCGAATGGCAGCCGCACCTTGCGGCGGTTGAGATCGCCGACACAGGCGATGGCCGTGACGACACCGAGCGGCCCGTCCCACTTGCCCGCATCGCGCACGCTGTCGTAATGCGAGCCCAGCATCAGGCATGGCGCACCGAGCTTGGTGCCTTCATAGCGCCCGCACACATTCCCGATCGCGTCGATCCGCGCCAGCATGCCGGCCTGCTGCATCCAGGTGACCAGCACCTCCGCGGCCGCACGATGCTCCTTCGAGAGAAACACGCGCGTGAGATTGTCCGGCGCCTCGGAGATCGCGGCGAGCTGGTCGATGCGCTGGACGATGTCCGCGCCGAGCGATCCGTTGTGTCTATGGTTGTCTGTCATCACGATCCCGGCCACTCGATCTCATGCCACCGTAGCAGATTCCGCCGCATGGCTGGCAAGGGCGGCGACGCTCCTAACCTCTCCCCGCATCTTGCGCGGGGAGAGGTCGGCGCGTAGCGCCGGGTGAGGGGCATGGCACGCGATCCGCGACAGGCCCAGTCCATCGGAATGGTGCGGCCGTCCAATCGCAGACCCATCGGCCCGAGAGCGCATCAGTATCGCGAACCGCGTGCCCCGCCCCTCACCCGCCGCGAAGACGCGGCGACCTCTCCCCGTCAAGAACGGGGAGAGGTCGGACATCACCCCCGTCCCACCGTGCATTCGATCTGCCCGTGCGGTTCTTCCGTTGGTAGGAACACATCGTTGTTGTTGTCGAGGCCGAAGCCGGACAGATTCATCAGGATGAAATGCAGGTTCGGGCACGCCATGCTGATCTCGGAAATCTCCGGCACCGCAGCCAGCGCCTTTTCGCCCATGCGATACAGGCTGTTCTGCACGCTCGGACTATAGGTGGTGGCGAACTCTTTCAACAGCACCTCGAGTATCTTCGCATTGGTCGCCCTGTAGTCCGCCGGCACGCCCGACCATGTCCATGACGCCACCATGGATGTCGCCGCAATGCGATCACTGGTCGGCTGAATGGTGGAATATTTGTCGGTGTAGTAATTCTCCCAACCCGATTGGGTGGACTTCATGAAGGTGAACGTGTCGAGCCCCGAGCTCATGGTGACGCCATCGCGCGTCGCATGCAGTTCGACGAACGGCTTGCCATTGTCGTCGCGCACAAAACTGTGCGGATGCGGCACGCCGTCGATCACCAGCCGGGTCCATTTGGTCTCATGCGCGGTGATGGCCACCGACTTCGCCTGCGGATAGAGATCGAGATAGCGCTGCGCCAGCACCTGGCAGAACGGCTCGGTCTGCAGCGCGGTGTTCTCCCGCGCCACCACATTGACGATGTTCTTGATGGTATCCGTGGAGGTCGATGTCGAATTGTCGGCATCCGTATAGGCGCGGCCGAAATCGCCCTCCAGCATGACCTTGAGGCTGAGCTGGCTCACCTCCTGCTTGTCGCCGTCGCGATGGACGCGCATGATGCGCACCCGGCCCTTGCCATAGCGGTTCTTGATGAGTGGCACGCGCGACCTCCGACTGTTGCTGACGGGCGCTCCGGAATATCCGGGCGCCGCGGGTTCCGGCTCGCTATTTCCAGCAACCTTCGTGCCGCCGGTCAAGCGCGGTCCGCCGTGGCACGCCGTTTGTATCTGATGATCATAATGCCTTGGTTTTTCATGACGTAAGCAAGGGGGATCCATCGATGACTGCCACCGTCCATCCCGTTGACGAAGTTCTGCCGACGCCGCGGCTGGTCGCGCTCGGCCTCCAGCATGTGCTGGTGATGTATGCGGGTGCCGTCGCCGTGCCCCTGATCATCGGTCGCGCGCTGAAATTGCCGCCACAGGACGTCGCTTTCCTGATTTCCGCCGACCTGTTCGCCTGCGGCATCGCCACGCTGGTGCAGTGCCTCGGCTTTCCCGGTGTCGGCATCCGCCTGCCCGTGATGATGGGCGTCACGTTCGCCTCGGTCGGCCCGATGCTCTCCATGGCCACGTCGCCGGAGATCGGGCTGCTCGGCATTTATGGATCGGTGATTGCTGCCGGAATCTTCGGCATCATTGTCGCGCCTTTCATCAGCCGGCTGCTGCCGCTGTTTCCACCCGTGGTCACCGGCACCATCATCATGGTGATCGGAATCTCGCTGATGCGCGTCGGCATCAACTGGGCCGGTGGCGGACTACCGACATTGACCAAGATGATCGACGGCGTGCCGCACAGCTTTCCCAATCCGGGCTACGGGCAGTTGCAGGGCCTCGGCATCGCGCTGTTCGTGCTGCTGGTGATCCTGGCGTTGATCAAATGGGGCAAGGGTTTTATCGCCAATGTCTCGGTGCTGCTCGGCATCGTCGCCGGCGCCATTCTCGCCAGCCTGCTCGGCGTGATGCATTTCGACAAGGTGGCTGCCGCGCCCTGGGGCGACATCGTGCTGCCCTTCCATTTCGGCGTACCGCAATTCCATCTCATCCCCGTCGTCACCATGTGCATCGTCATGGTCGTGGTGATGATCGAATCCCTCGGCATGTTCCTCGCGCTCGGCGAGCTCACCGGCAAGACGGTGGACCGCCACGACCTCACCAAGGGCCTGCGCGCCGACGGCGTCGGCACGCTGATCGGTGGTGTCTTCAACACCTTCCCCTATACGTCCTTCTCGCAGAATGTCGGCCTGGTCGGCGTCACCGGCGTGCGCTCGCGCTGGGTCACGGTGGCCGGCGGCGTCATCATGCTGGCGCTCGGATTGTTGCCGAAGATGGCCGCCTTGGTGGAAGCCGTGCCGCTGGTCGTGCTCGGCGGCGCCGGACTCGTGATGTTCGGCATGGTCGCTGCCACCGGCGCACGCATTCTCACCGCGGTGGATTTCAAGACCAACAGCTACAATCTGTTCATCGTCGCCATCTCGGTCGGCTTCGGCATGATCCCGCTGGTGGCGCCGAACTTCTTCAAGGCGCTGCCGCACGACCTGCATCCGCTGCTGGAGTCCGGCATTCTGCTCTCGGCCCTCGTGGCGGTCATGCTGAATGCGTTCTTCAACGGATTGGGAAGCGCGGAGAGCGCGAAGGCGGAAGCCGCGGGAGCTGCGGCCGCAGCGACGCATTGAGGCCACCAAACTCCGCCCTCATCCTGAGGAGCCGCGTAGCGGCGTCTCGAAAGATGGCCGCACACTCCGAGCCAGGCCAGCTCATGGTTCGAGACGGCGCTGCGCGCCTCCTCACCATGAGGGGCTGGAGTTTATGAGGGGCGGAGTGGTTCTCAACTCCCCCGATACGTCCCGTAACTCCACGGCGTCACCAGCAGTGGCACGTGGAGATGCCCTTCCGGCTCATAGACCGAAAACCGCAGCGGGATCTCATCCAAGAACGGCGGATCCGACAACGGTACGCCGCGCGCCGCGAAATACGCACCGACCTTGAATGTCAGCTCATAGCGCCCGATCGGCATCGGCCGCCCGCCGATCAGCGGCACATCGGTGCGGCCATCGTGATTGGTGAGCGTGCGCGCGATCACCCGGCTGGCACCGAGCTTCGATAGTTCGACGAGTTCGACCTCGATCCCTTCCGCCGGGCGACCACTATGCGTATCGAGCACATGGGTCGAGAGCCGCCCATGCACCTTGAGCGGATTGTCGCCCTTCACCAGCAGGTCCGTGCGCAAAGCCGCAATCTTGCAGATCTCCGCGATCGACGCGGCGACTTCCGTTGCAGCATCATTCGGCAGCCGCTGCGCGAAATTGGCGAGGATGGAATCCTTGGTGTGGCGGCGGACGCAGACGATATAGGGGAAACCGAATTTATCGCGATAGGCCGTGTTCACCCGCTCGAACGCGTCATATTCGGCCTCCGACAACCGATCGAGCCCGACGCTGTTCTGTTCGGCATTGGACTCCGCCGTGAGCAGATCACCGCGCTGGGTCTTGTCGGCGAGATCGGGATGCGCCTTGATCAAGGCCAGTCGCTGGCCGGGCTCGGCGTCTTCGACCACCTTACGCATGGTCGCAAACAATTCGCTGACACCGGCGAATGGGCGCTTGTCCGCCGCAGCCTCCGCAATCCACGGCGAATATTCGAAGATATTCGCGAGGGCCGTGACGAAGTCCGCCTTGCTGCATGAATTGAGGTGAGCGAGCGTCGTCCCGGTCATGCGTGGCCCCTATCCGATCGCGCGCGCGTCTGCCGCGAGATGTTTCAAATTCGCGTGCCAGTGCTCGGCAATCTGCAGCCGCGTCGGCACCCACACTTTGTCGTGGCTCGTGATGTAATCGAGAAACCGCATCAGCGAGGCCGCGCGGCCCGGCCGTCCCACGAGGCGGCAATGCAGGCCCACCGTCATCATCTTCGGCGATGTCGCGCCTTCCGCATAGAGCACGTCGAACGAGTCCTTCAGATAGGAGAAGAATTGCTCGCCGGTGCTGAAACCCTGCGGATTGGTGAAACGCATGTCATTGGCGTCCAACGTGTAGGGAATGATGAGCTGTGGCTCGCTTGGCCCCTTGATCCAGTAGGGCAGATCATCGGCATAGGAGTCACTGAGATATTTGAAGCCGCCGGTGTCCATCAAAAGCCGCAGCGTGTTGATGGAGCTGCGGCCGGTGTACCAGCCGGTCGGTCGCGCGCCCGTCACCTCGGTATGCACCCGGATCGCCTCGGCGATCTCGAAGCGCTCCTCGGGCTCCGACATGTCCTTGTGCTCGATCCATTTCAGGCTGTGGCTGGCGATATCCCACTTCGCTTCCAGCATGGCAGCGACGATCTCGGGATTGCGCTGCAGCGCCGTGGCGACGCCGAACACAGTGGTCGGCAGGCCGCGCTCGGAAAACATCCGGAACAGTCGCCAGAAGCCTGCGCGCGAGCCGTATTCGAACATGCTTTCGATATTGGCATGGCGCTGACCCGGCCAGGGCTGCGCGCCCAGCACGTCAGACAGAAACGCCTCCGAGGCGCGATCACCATGCAGGATGTTGTTCTCGCCGCCCTCCTCGAAGTTGACGACGAATTGCACGGCCACGCGCGCGCCGCCCGGCCATTTCGGATCGGGCGGCGTGCGGCCGTAGCCGCGCAAATCGCGCGGATAGTCGCTCATCAATCCACCAGCTCGATGCGAACCTTTTGCGCGCCCTTCCACAGCACCGTCTTGCCCATCTCCTTCAGCTTGTCGAGATTGGAGGTGATGGTGATGAAGTGGTTGCCGGCGAGCTGGCCCATCTTGCTGGCGAAATGCACGCCGCTATAGGCGAGCAGGATCTCGGTCTCGCTGATCCCGCCGGGATACAGGATCATGTGGCCTGGCGCCGGGAACGAGGTGTGATTCTCGTAATCGACACCGAAGTCGAGATCGCCGAGCGGCATCCACACGCCCTCGCCGCTCCAGCGCACATGGATCGCCTGGCTGTCGAACGGCATCGCCTTCTTGAAGGCGGCGACGGTCTTCGGCGCATCCTCGTCCTCGAATTTCGCATCGAAGGTGAAGTCGCCGATATGGACTTTGAGCTGGCTCATGCGGGCTTGTCTCGCGTGTCGGGGGAATTGAACGATGGGTCCAGTGTGCAGGTGCGTGATGAAGATGCAAGAGTGGAGCGTATCTCTCCGTGTCGTTGCCCGGCTTGACCGGGCAACCCAGTCAACACCGGCGTCTCGGATAAAGCCGTCTGGTCAGTGTCTACTGGATCGCCCGCATTCGCGGGCGATGACAGTTGGAGCAAATTCGTTCTTCTTTTGTCCTTGACAAAATTCCCATCCTCGCCATTATCCCGCTTGTCCCGTTCGCGAGGGGCGCTCTCATGAGGCGTCTTTTGGGCGGAACGTGGATGCGGCGCCTGCGGGCGGGAGGCTCACGCGGCCTCACGCACTCGGGTGGTCGAGGGTCACCGTCCGGCCCCACTAAGGGGGTCTGCCGCTAGCGCGGCTGGACGTGGTGCGGGTGAAGGCAGGGAAACCTGCCGGATGTCTCCCAATGGGAGTGCCCAGTACCCGGAAGAACGGTCCTTCGACTAGCAAGACGTCGCGGTGGCGCGCCGTAAGGCGTTGCGCGGCTCCGGTTTGCTGGCGATCCAGCAGCAGGAGCAGCGTCCAGTCCCACCCAGTGCGCCTTGCGGCGTGCCACCTCCCCTCATGTCTCGAGGGGAGAATGCTCACACCTCGGACGCCACAGGCGCCGCGAGAACGCGGACTCATGATTTCAGGAATGACGGGGCTGTTTGACAGGTTGATCAGGACGTCCCGCACCGGCAGGAGTGCTCCCTCCCCCAAGCGGCGCAGCCGCGCAGCGGGGAGGGCCGGGGTGGGGTCTATCCCCACGTAAGAGAGAGTTTGTGGAAACAACCCACCCGTCTCGAAGCTCGCTGAACGCTCGCGTCTCACCACCCTCCCCGCTGCGCCGCTTCGCGGCTTGGGGGAGGGAAAAGTCTCCTTACCGCTCATCACTCAGCGGCGGCCGGAACGTCAGCGGCTCTTCTGTCGCCCGCTTGCGCGCCCGCTCCACCGCTTCGGCAAAATCCTTTGCATCGAACCACGGCAGATCGCGCATCGGCGCGTCGAGATCCTCGCCCCAGATCTGCGACACCTCGATATCGAATTTCATATTATGCTTCTTGCTGACAGCCTGAACACCGTAACCGGTGACAGCCCACTGCCGGCCGAGCCAGAACACGTCGCGATGTAGTACCACGCCCCTTACGCCTACTTCCCCAAACCATCGCCCGAAGACGACGGCAGCCTCGTCTCCACAGCAAAATCCATGGAGCGAGGCCGTTCGAATCCTCTTGTTCTTCAAGAACACGATGCCGCGCGCAAAAAGCGGCGGCAGTACGACAACAGCACGTGGTGCTAGATGTGGCTACCCTGACGCGGCGATGGCTGCTGTGCCTTCTGCGCCCGCTCGGCATCGGCCTTGTTTGCCTCGTGCCGCCCGATCACGCAACCCGCAACGGCGCCGACCTTGCCATGTCCTGCGTAATGACCGGCGATGCCGCCGATGATCGCGCCCTTGATACATCCCTTGGCTTCAGCGGCAACAGACGAAAGCACCAGGCCCATCACGGCGGTGCATAGCAGCAATTTTTTCATGGGAATTCTCCACAGGCGCGATCACCAACAAGCCGAAACCGATCGCTTTGTTCCATCTGTCGAAACGCGCATTGCTCGCATCTGCAAACCGATTCGTGCCATAGATGGCCAAAATCAAAGGGGACGAGACACACGATGCCAGCACCCAAGCCACCCGCTTTCGAAACGCTGAGCCTGCATGCGGGCCAGCATCCCGATCCCGTCACCGGATCGCGCGCGGTGCCGATCCATCAAACAACATCCTTCGTGTTTCAGGACACCGATCACGCCGCCGCTTTGTTCAATCTCGAACGCGCCGGGCACATCTATACCCGCATCTCCAATCCGACCATCGCGGTGCTCGAAGAGCGCCTGGCCGCATTGGAGAACGGCGTCGGCGCCGTCTGCACCGCATCAGGCATGGCAGCACTCCATCTCGCCATCGCGACCATCCTCAATGCCGGCGATCACATCGTGGCGTCCTCGTCGCTCTATGGCGGCACCATCAATCTGCTCGCACACACGCTGCCGCGCTTCGGCATCACCACGACTTTCGTGAAGCCGCGCGATCTCGATGCCTTCAAGGCGGCGATCAAGCCGAACACGAAGCTCGTGATCGGCGAGACCATCGGCAATCCCGGCCTGGAGGTACTCGACATTCCCGCCGTCGCGGACATTGCCCATGCCGCGAAGATTCCGCTGCTAATCGACAACACATTCGCGACGCCCTTCCTGTCGCGCCCGCTCGATCTCGGCGCCGACATCGTCATGAATTCGACGACCAAATGGATCGGTGGCCATGGCATCGCCATCGGCGGCGTGATCGTCGATGCCGGCCGCTTCGACTGGCGCGCCTCCGGCAAATTCCCGCAGCTCACCGAACCCTATGCCGGCTATCACGGCATCGTCTTCGACGAACAGTTCGGCACTGCCGCTTTCATCATGCGCGCCCGCACCGAAGGCCTTCGCGATTTTGGCGCGTGCCTCTCGCCGACCAATGCGTTCCAGCTCCTGCAAGGCGTCGAGACGCTCGCCATCCGCATGGAGCGCCATGTCGCGAACACCAGCGCGGTACTGGCCGCGCTCACCGCCAACAAAGCCGTCGATTGGGTGCTGCATCCCTCGCTGGAAAACCATCCCGATCATGCGCTGGCGAAAACGCTGCTGCCGCGCGGCGCCGGCTCCATCATCTCCTTCGGCATCAAGGGCGGACGTCCCGCGGGACGCAAATTCATCGAGGCACTGAAACTCACCAGCCATCTCGCCAATGTCGGCGATGCCAAGACGCTGGTGATCCACCCGGCCTCGACGACCCATCAGCAGATGGATGCCGAACAACTGAAGGCCGCCGGCATCGGCGAAGAGCTGATCCGCCTCTCCGTCGGCATCGAGGCCGCGCAGGACATCATCGACGATCTCGCGCAGGCGCTGCGCTTCTCGCAGAAGGGCTGAGCCGATGCAGATCACGGTCAATGGTCACGACACCTTTGTCGCCAATGGCGGCCGCACCTTCGATCCATCATTGCCCGTCGTCGTGCTGCTGCACGGCGCTGGCTTCGACAGCTCCACCTGGGCGCTGCATACGCGCTGGTTCGCGCATCATGGCTATGCGGTGCTCGCGCCAGATCTTCCCGGCCATGGCCGCAGCGGTGGCGACGCACTCACGACCATCGGCGATCTCGCCGACTGGACTGCCGCACTGATCATCGCAGCAGGCGCAAAGCAGGCGCGCCTCATCGGCCACTCCATGGGCTCGCTGATCGCGCTGGAGACCGCCGCGCGCCATCCCGACAAGGTCACGCGCCTCGACCTGCTCGGCACGGCGGCAACGATGACCGTCGGTCCCGATCTGCTGAAAGACGCCGAAGCCAACGAACATTCGGCCATCGACATGGTCTCGATCTGGGGTCTCGGCATGCGCGCCGAACTCGGCGGCAGTCTCGCGCCGGGCCTGTGGATGCATACCGGCGCGCAGCGCGTGCTGGAGGCGACGAAGCCCGGCGTGCTGCATGCCGATCTCAATGCCTGCAATGCGTACCAGAATGCCCTCGCTGCGGCGGCAGCCATCAAGATCCCGGTGACGCTAATCCTCGGCGAACGAGACATGATGACCCCTGCCAAATCCGGCAAGGCGCTGGCGGCAGCAATCACCGAGGCGCGCACGGTGATTCTTCCCGCCACCGGCCACATGATGATGGTCGAGCGTCCCGACGAGGTTCTCGCCGCACTCAGCAGCTAGAACCAAAGCCGTCATTGCGAGCGCAGCGAAGCAATCCAGTTCTTCCTTCGCGTGGTTTCTGGATTGCTTCGTCGCTGTCGCTCCTCGCAATGACGAGCATATGCCTGTTGCGCAGCGCGTCACGCTGTGCCACTAAAAAACCGTCATCGGTGCCTCCGCGAGGAGGTGAAACGGGAATGCGGTGTGGGGGAGAACTCCCCCTGATGCCGCGGCTGCCCCCGCAACTGTAAGCAGTTGGCCCGGATCCTTGAAGCCACTGAGCATGCTCGGGAAGGCGGATCCGGAAAGCACTGCGAGCCAGGAGACCGGCCGGAGACATGACTGAACACGTTCGACGGTGGGTCGACGGCAAGGAATCTCATGTCTATCCGTATGGTCGCTGCGACTGGCGCAGCGATTCTGGCTGTGTCTGCACATCAGGCACAGGCGCAATCCAGTCCTCAGGAACTCTCAGAAGTCGTCGTCACCGCAAGCCGTGCGCCGGAGCCGCTTAGCGCAACAGGCAGCGCCATCAGCGTGGTCTCGGGCGAGACCATCGCGACATCCAATCCCGGCTCGCTGGTCGATGCGCTGCGCAGCGTGCCTGGCATTGATATTTCTGAAAATGGCGGCCCCGGCGGCACGGCGAATGTGCGCATGCGCGGCGCCAATACCGGCCAGACGCTGGTGATGATCGACGGCATCCGCGTCAACGATCCCACGGCGGCGTCCGGCGATTTTGAATTTGCCATGTTCGCGCCCTCTGCCATCGATCGTATCGAGGTGCTGCGCGGCCCGCAAAGCGCGCTGTATGGCTCGGACGCCATGGGCGGCGTGATCAATATCATCACCAAGAAAGGCTCGGGCCCCGCGCAGTTCAATGTCCGCACCGAAGCCGGCAGCTATGGCACCGTGGTGACGCAAGGCTCGCTGCTCGGCACCAATGGTCCGTGGTCCTATGCCTTCACCGGCGGCGGCCAGCACTCCAACGGTTTTTCCCGCTACGGCTATCGCATCCCGGCACTCGAGGCGCGCTTCCCGAATCTCGAACGCGACGGTTTCGACCGCGTCGGCGGCAGTGCGCGCATCGGCTATGACGCCGGCGAAGGCATTCGGCTCGAAGCCGGCACCGTGCAGTCCTTCACGCGCGCGGCCTATGACGCGGCCACCGGCACGTTCCCGGATACGCCGGCATCGGCCGATCGCCTGCTGCAGACCATCTATGGCCGCGTCGGCATCGACTCCTTCGGCGGCATTCTCACGCATAACGTGACGGTGTCGAACACCCATACCGAACGCTCGTTCACCGACTACACCTATCGCACCAATATGCTGCCGCAGAATACGACGGTGAAGACGTCGGATTATTGGGGCAACAGCCTCGGCGCGGAATATCAAGCCAATCTGAAGCTCGGTGGTTTCGGCACCTTGATCTACGGCGCCAAGACGCAGAGCGAGACGGCGCAGACCTTCTCCACCAATGTGCTGCCCATCGCCGGCCTGATGACGCCGCTGCTGGCGAAGCAGCAGGACACCAATTCGGCTTTCGCTTTGTGGTCACTGCCGATCGGCGAGCGTCTGAACATCACGCTGGGTGGCCGTGTCGATGACGTGGTCAATGTCGCGCGTTTCGAGACGTGGCGCGCAACGGCGGCCTACAACATCGCGGAGACCGGCACCAAACTGCGCGCCAGCGCCGGCACCGGCGCCAAGGCGCCGACCTTGTTCCAGCTCTACGACACCACCTATGGCAGCCTCAACCTGACGCCGGAAACCAGCTTCGGCTATGACGCCGGCATCGATCAGAGCCTGTTCGACGGCCGTGTCGTGCTCTCGGTGACGGGCTTTGCCAATGACTTCAGCAACCTTATCAACTTCGTCAGCGATGCCTCGCGTCCGCTCGGCTACTACACCAATGTCGCCCGTGCCGAGACGAGCGGCCTTGAAGTCGGCGCCAATATCGATGTGATTCCAGGCCTCGTGAAGATCAATGCGGCCTATACCTATCTGCATGCTGTCGATCTCACCACCGGCCTGACCCTGGCACGTCGCCCGCAGAACCTGGCGCGTTTCGCTGTCACCATCACGCCGAATGATCGCTGGCTGATCGAGCCCCGCATCACGACGGTGTCGAAGCGCTACAGTGCCGCCAACGAGACCAATGTCGTCGATGCCTATACCCGCGTCGATCTCTATAGCGAATACAAGCTCGACGCGAACTGGAAGGTGTTCGCCCGCGGCGAAAACATCCTCAATGAGCGCTACCAGGAAGTGCTGAACTTCGGTACGACTGGCCCGGCACTCTATGCAGGATTCAACGCCACATGGTGACCGGACAGTCAGCAGCAAGACGAACGATGATCGCCACCGCGGCACTTGCCGCGCTGGTGGTTGCGTTGCTGCTGGCGTCGCTCGGTACCGGCCCTGTTCGCCTGCCGCCGCTGACGGTGCTCGATGCGCTGTTCGGCGGCGGCACCGATGTGCATCAGATCATCGTTCGCGAGATCCGATTGCCGCGCGCGATCCTCGCGCTCGCCATCGGTGCCATTCTCGGCCTGTCCGGTGCCGCGCTGCAAGGCCTCCTGCGCAATCCGCTCGCCTCACCATCACTGTTCGGCGCACCGCAATCGGCGGCCTTCGGCGCCGTGCTGATGATCTCGCTCGGTCTCGCCGATGTCCGTTCATGGGCATTGCCCGTCGCGGGGATCACGATGGCCTTCGCATCGGTCTTCGTGCTGCTCACCATCGCAGGCCGCAATGCCGGACTGCTCTTGCTGATCCTCGCGGGCCTCGCGATATCGAGTCTCGCGGGTGCCGCGACGGCGCTGGTGATGAACCTGTCGCCAAATCCCTTTGCCGCGCTTGAGATCGCGTTCTGGCTGCTTGGTTCACTGGAAGACCGCAGCTTCCGCCATGTGACGCTGGCGCTGCCTTTCATCATGGCCGGTGCAGTGATCCTGATGAGCCAGCGCTCTGCCTTCCGCGCTCTCAGCCTCGGCGAGGAGACTGCGCAGAGCCTCGGCGTAAATGTTGCGCGCCTGCGGCTTCTCGTCATTATCGGTGTCGCCCTCGGCGTTGGCGGTGCTGTCGCCGTGGCCGGCACCATCGGCTTCATCGGTCTGATCGCACCGCATCTGATGCGCCCGATTATCGGCCATGATCCGGCACGCCTGTTGATCCCGAGCGCACTCACCGGCGCCGCCCTGCTGCTCGCAGCCGATATCGCGGTGCGCATCATTCCATCGACTACGGACATCAAGGTCGGCGTGCTCACCTCGATCATCGGCGTGCCATTCTTCCTCTATCTGATCATGCGCGAACGCCGCGCACTCGGCGGAGGCATCGCATGAGCGAAGCGCATCTGCTCACCGCAACTGATCTGAACGTCACGCTCTCCAGCCGACGCGTGCTGGAGAACGTCTCGCTATCATTGGCGAGCGGCCATCTCGTCGCCCTTGTCGGCCCGAACGGCGCCGGCAAGACGACACTGCTGCGCGCCCTCGCCGGCCTGCAGCCATCGACCGGCCACATCGTGGTCGATGGCACCGCGCTGGCCGATCTGTCGCTGCGCGAGCGCGCCAAGCGTTTCGGCTATCTGCCGCAAGGCCATCTCGTGCATTGGCCACTGGTGGCCAAGGACGTCGTCGCGCTCGGTCGCTATCCCCATGGCGGCACCGATCCCGCGCGACTGGCACCTGCCGATCAGGCCGCGGTCCAGCGCGCCATGCAGGCAACCGATACGATCGGCTTCGCCGACCGGATCGTCACCGAACTCTCGGGCGGCGAACGCAGCCGCGTGGCGCTCGCGCGCGTGCTCGCCGTCGAGGCGCCCATCGTGCTCGCCGACGAGCCGACCGCCTCGCTCGATCCGCGCTATCAGCTGGACGTGATGACGAACCTCCGCCGCACAGCCGATAAAGGCGTGCTGGTGATCGTCGTCACCCACGATCTCGGCCTCGCCGCGCGCTTTGCAGATACGGTGCTGGTGATGTCGAACGGCCGCCTCGTCGCCCAGGCCGCGCCCGACGAGGCACTGTCCGATACGATCCTTGCCGACGTGTTCCGGATCGGTGCCTACCGCGCCGCGCATGGCAGCGAGACCGTGATCATGCCCTGGTCGGGAGTGTGAGCGATGTCGCTATGGCGCCAGTGCTGCCGCGAGACGATCCAGCGCCTTGGCATCTTCAGGCAGGCCGAAACGCAGCAGCTCGTTCGACCAGTCGAAACTGCGACACCAGATTCGCTTCTGCGCGAGCTTGCGATGCACGGCCAACGCCTCGCGATGCCGCACGAGCCGATAGAGCGACGTGCCGCCGATCACTGCAAAGCCGGCATCCTGCAAAATACCGTCGAGCTTGATCGCCTGCGCCGCGAGCTGAATGCGCGTCTGCATCGCCCAGGGCGCATCCTTCAGCGCCTTGGTGCCCACATGCAAAGCCGGACCGGACACGGCCCACGGACCGAGAAGGGTGCGGATGCTGTTCGCAATATCCGGTGTCGAAATAGCAAAGCCCAGCCGAACGCCGGCAAGACCATAGAATTTGCCGAACGAACGCAGCACCACGATCGGCAACCGGCCGCAGGACGCGATCGCGCTGATGCCGGCTTCCACATCGGCAAAGGCCTCATCGACGACCAGCCAGCCGCCGCGCCGTTGCAGCACAGCCGCGATTTCAGCGAGACGATGCGGATCGACGATGCGACCATCGGGATTGTTGGGATTGACGATGACCGCATGCGTCGCATGCGCCGGCAATTCAGCGAGATCGCCAATCGCCGCGATGGCATGGCCGGCATCGCCCCAGGCCGCGGAATGTTCGTTATAGGTCGGGCCGACAACTGCAACGGCACCATCTTTGGCAAGCCGCGGCAGCAGCTGGATCAGCGCCTGCGTGCCACCCGCAGCAACGATGCCGGCGCCTTCAGGCACGCGATAGGTCGCGCGCGCGGCAGCGAGCAGCGCCTGCTCATCGGCACGCGCCGGCAGCCTTTGCCAGGCACTGTCCGGCAGCTTGCGGATCGGATAAGGCCAAGGATTGATGCCGGTCGAAAGATCCAGCCATTCGTCCGCTGCGCCGCCGAATTCGGCCATCGCCTGGGTGAGATCGCCACCATGTTTCATGCGTCCCTCATGCCATCATATCGCGCCAAGCGCGAGAGGCTTTGCGCGGCCGTCGCTGCGGCATTCCTGCTATTTGCAAACGGCGCGGCGCCTGCAGCCGATGCGCCTCGTCTGGCCTCGATCAATCTGTGCACGGATCAGTTGCTCGTCACCCTCGCCGATCCCGACCAGATTCTTGGCCTCAGCCCGTTTGCGCGCGATCCATTTCGTTCCTGGGACAAGAACAAGGCAGCGCAATTCCGCCTTCTCTCCGGCGAAGCGGAGGATGTGCTCGCCTTGAAGCCCGACGTGGTGGTCGCCGGCCGTTTCACCAAGCGGGCGACCCGCGAGCTCCTGAAAGACAAAGGGCTGAAAGTTGCCGAATTCGATCCGGCCCGCTCGCTCGACGACGTCAAGAAGCAATTGCGCCAGATGGGCGCACTGGTGAAACATCCCGAACGCGCCGAATCTGAAATTGCCAAACTCGATGCTGCCATCGCCCATGCGCGCGCTGCCGCGCGGCGCACATCCCTGCGCGTGCTTTCCGTGTCGCGGCGCGGCTGGGTCTCCGGCGGCGACAATCTCACCACCTCGCTATTATCGGCTGTCGGGCTGCAAAATGCCGGCGGCGAACTCGGCCTCAAGGCCGGCGGCTTTGCCTCGCTGGAAGCCATCATCACCCTGAAGCCCGATCTGCTGCTGGTCACCGACACGACCGACTTCGCCGAAGACGAAGGCCGCGCCTTCCTGCTGCATCCCGCGCTGGAAAAGACCTATCCGCCATCGAAGCGCCTGGTGCTGCCGGAGCGTCTCATGGCCTGCGGCGGCCCGACCATGGTCGAGGCGCTGGATCACCTGTCCGCTGAAATCAACCGCGTGGCGCCGTGATGCTGGTGCATGGCGATGCGCTTCTGCTGGTGGTCGCAGCCCTGCTGTTCGATGCCGTGATCGGTGATCCCGACTGGCTGTGGCGCCGCGCGCCGCATCCGGTGGTGTGGATCGGTCATGGCATCGGCTGGCTGGAGCGTCAGCTCAATCGGGAGAACTGGTCGAAGCGAGCACGTAAGATCGCGGGTGTGCTGACGGTCATCGTCCTTGTCAGCACTGCACTCCTGGTCGGTGCCCTGCTCTCGGACCTTCTGCACGGCTATTGGATCGGCTTCATGGCTGAGGCTCTCATCGCCTCGACATTGATTGCGCAGCGCAGCCTGTATCAGCACGTCGCCCGCGTGCATCGCGCCTTCGTTGAATGCGGCCTGCCGGCTGCCCGCAAATCCGTCGCCATGATCGTCGGCCGCGATCCGGAACGCCTCGACGAATCCGGCGTGGCGCGCGCCGCCATCGAATCCACCGCGGAGAATTTCTCCGACGGCATCGTCGCGCCGGTGTTCTGGCTCGCGCTGCTCGGCCTGCCCGGCCTGATCGCCTACAAGGCCATCAATACGGCCGACTCCATGATCGGCCATCGCACCGATCGCTATATCGATTTCGGCTGGGCTGCGGCCAGGCTCGACGATCTCGTCAATCTCGTACCGGCACGGCTGTCCGGTGTACTGGTCGCGCTCGCTGCTCCCGTGGTACGCGGATCGATCACGGCGTCGTTCAGGACCATGCTGCGCGATGCGCGCAAACATCGCTCGCCGAATGCCGGCTGGCCGGAAAGCGCCATGGCCGGCGCGTTAGACATCGCCCTGTCAGGCCCGCGCGTCTACGCGGAAGGCGCAGCAAACGAGCCCTATCTCAACGCGGATGGCCGCGTCGCCGAGCCCGACGACATCCGCCGCGCGCTGCACGTCTATGCGGCGGCGTGCGGACTGGACATGTTGATCTACGCCCTGCTGGCATTTGCACTCTGACGCGTACGCGCGATCGCGATCAGCGCGTCGATATCGAGATGTTTCTCGCAATGGTCCGCCAGCGCATCGAGCGCGGCTTCGATTTGCGCATCATAAGCGAGCGATGATGCGATGCCGAGTTGCGCCAGCCACGCCTTGCGAAAGGCATCGCCGGTGAACAGGCCATGCACATAGGTGCCCTGCACGCGGCCATCGCGCGAGATCGCGCCATCGGGGCGATCTTCGATCGTGAGCAGCGGCCGCGCACAATCCGCGCCGCTGCTGCGACCGAGATGGATTTCATAACCCTCGACGGCAGCCCCGGTCGCAAGATGCGTGCCGGACACCAGCGTCGTCGATTTGCTGCCGCTCATCACGGTCTCGATATCGAGCAGGCCAAGCCCGTCCACGTCACCCGGCGCGCCATCGACGCCATCGGGATCCCTGATGCGGCCACCAAGCATCTGATAGCCGCCGCACAGGCCGAGCACATGGCCGCCACGACGCACATGAGCAGCAATGTCGATGTCCCAACCTTGCGCGCGCAGAAAAGCGAGATCGCCGATGGTGGATTTGCTGCCGGGGATGATGACCACATCGGCATTGCCCGGAATGGCCTCGCCGGGCCTGACGAAGACGAGCTTGACGCCGGGCTCCATGCCGAGCGGATCGAGATCGTCGAAATTGGCGATCCGCGCGAGAACAGGCACCGCGATCACACGCGTAGCGCTGGAGCTCTGCGCGCGATCGAGATCGACGGCGTCTTCAGCCGGCAGCATCGCAGCCTGCGGCAGCCATGGCAGGACGCCGATCGACGACCATCCGGTGAAGGCCGTGATCGATGTCAGCCCATCGTCGAACAGGCTGGGATCGCCGCGAAACTTGTTGACGATGAAGCCATGGATGCGCGCACGCTCGTCCGGCTCCAGCACCAGATGCGTGCCGGCCAGCGACGCAATGACACCGCCGCGATCGATATCGCCGGCGAGCACGACGGGAACATCAGCTGCCGCCGCAAAGCCCATATTGGCGATGTCACCCTTGCGCAGATTGATCTCCGCCGGGCTGCCGGCGCCTTCGACAAGCACGATGTCCGCCTGATCGGCGAGCAGCGAAAAACTCTCCAGCACGGCCGGCAGCAATGCGGCCTTCTTCTCCAGATAATTCTTCGCCCGCAGCGTGCCCCAGCGCTGGCCCTGCACGATCACCTGCGATCCCGTATCGGTCTCCGGCTTCAGCAGCACGGGGTTCATATGCACGCTGGGCGCCAGCCGAGCGGCGCGGGCCTGCACCGCCTGCGCGCGGCCGATCTCGCCGCCATCGACGGCGACGGCCGCATTGTTCGACATGTTCTGCGGCTTGAACGGCGCGACCTTGAGCCCGCGCCGCACCAATGCCCGCGCCAGCCCGGCGACGATCGTCGACTTGCCGGCATTGGAGCCGGTCGCCTGGATCATCAAAGCGGGCGTGGTGCGGTTCATGGCTGCCTCAAACTCGACTGTCATCCCCGCGAAAGCGGGGATCCATAGACACCGAATGCGTGGCGACGCTCCGTCGCGGCGACGCCGTTTCAATAACGAGCTCGGATGTTATGGATCCCCGCTTTCGCGGGGATGACATGCTGAGTTTGCAGCGAGCGATCAAAACTCCACGCCCTTCTGCCCCTTGATGCCGGCGCGGAATGGATGTTTCACCAGCGTCATCTCGGTCACGAGGTCTGCCATCTCGATCAGCTCCGGCTTGGCATTGCGGCCGGTGATGACCACATGCTTGTCCGCCGGCTTCTCGTCGCGCAGGAAGGTCAGCACGTCGTTGAGATCGAGATAGTCATAGCGCAGCACGATGTTGAGTTCGTCGAGCAGCACCATGCGATGGCGATCGTCGCGGATCAGCTCTTTCGCCCGTTCCCAGCCGGCCGTCGCGGCGGCGATATCGCGCTCGCGATCCTGGGTCTCCCAGGTAAAGCCTTCACCCATGATATGAAGCGTCACCAGTTCCGGAAATTTCGCCAGCACCCGCGCTTCGCCGGTGTCCCATGATGGCGACTTGGTGAACTGCACGACGCCGACCGGCATCTCATGGCCGATATGGCGGAATACCATGCCAAGCGCGGCCGAGGTCTTGCCCTTGCCGGTGCCAGTGTGAACGATCAGCAGACCCTTCTCGCCCACTTTGGTCGCCATGATCTTGTCTTTGGCGGCCTTGTGCTTGGCGGCCTTCTCCTTGTGTCGCAGGTTTTCTGCGGCGTGATCGGCTGCGGAGTCGCTCATGCGTGTTCCCTCGCGATTTGCTTGGTATTCATCAATTCGGAAATCAGATGTTGCGCACTGTTGGAGCGCGGCGTCCACAATCCCCGGCGGATCGCCTCGGCAAAGCGTGCCGCGGTCTCCTGCAGCGCTGCCGGATTGGCCAATGCCATGAAGTCGCGAACCTTATCATCCTCGAGATAGGCTGAGAACAACTGGTCGAAATGGTGATTGCCGACGGCATCTGTCGAGGCGGCGAAGCCAAACAGATAATCCACCGTCGCCGCAATCTCGAACGCGCCTTTATAGCCATGGCGCATCACGCCGGCGACCCATTTCGGATTGGCGCCGCGACCACGCACCACGCGCGAGATCTCGTGCGCCAGCGAGCGCGCAATCGGCGCTTCCGGGCGGGACGTATCGATATGCGCGACGCGCGGCGCTGAGCCACGCAACGTCTGCACGGTGGCGGAGAGGCCCCCGATGAACTGGTAATAATCGTCGGAATCCAGAATGTCGTGTTCGCGATTGTCCTGCGTTTGCGCCACGAGATCGACGGACTTCAGCCGCTCTGAAAATTCGTCGCGTGCGCTCTCGCCTTCGTTGCCAGCGCCATAAGCATAGCCGCCCCAATCGAGATAGACGTCGGCAATATCGGCCCGGTTGTTCCAGCCGCCTTCATCGATCAGCGCCTGCAAGCCTGCACCATAAGCGCCAGGCTTGGAGCCGAACACACGGCGCATCGCCTGCCGGCGTGCGAGTTCGCAGGTCATACCGCCGGCTTCCAGCTTGTGCGCGCGAGCGCGGACATTGGCAGCGATGGGATTGGCATCATCGGGCTCATCGAGCTCCGCCACGGCGCTGACAGCCGAGCCGATGATATCCATCTGGGTCGGAAAGGCATCGCGGAACAGGCCGGAGACACGAAAGGTGACATCGACGCGCGGCCGCTTCAACTCGGACAATGGCGTGATGGCGAAGCCGGTGACGCGGCCTGACGTCTCTTCCCAGACCGGTCGCGCGCCGATCAACGCCAGCGCCTGCGCGACATCGTCGCCGCCGGTGCGCATATTCGCGGTGCCCCAGGCCGACAGCGCGATGCTGCGCGGCCATTCGCCGGCCTCCTGCCAATAGGCCTCAACCAGACGCTCAGCTGCGAGCTGCCCGATGCGCCAGGCCGAGGGTGTCGGAACCGCACGGACATCGACAGCGAAGAAATTGCGGCCGGTCGGCAACACATCGGGCCGTCCGCGCGTCGGCGCGCCGGACGGACCGGGGCGGACAAAGCGGCCGTCGAGGCCCTTGAGGAATGCGGCCATCTCGGCGTCGCCGCAAGCATCGATGGCGGGACGCAAAAATGTATCGATCCAGCCGAGCACCTGCGCTGTCTGCGCCCAGCTTGGATCGCAAGCGCATTCGCCTGCGATAAGTTTCAGCGCCAGCATCTCGATACGTTCGATCGTATCGCCCGTGGTTCGCCATGGCACGTCGGATATGTCAGCCAGCATCTTCGGGCGCGGACCGAGATAATCGTCGGCCATCTCACGCATCAGTGGATCGAAACCACGGAGCCCGAGATCAATCGCCAAAGCGCGATGCAGCGACGCATCCTGCGCACGGATATCGGAGCGCGGCAGGCGCGCGATGGAGACAAGTAGATCATTGCGCTGCGCGTCGTCGGGCTTGCGGCCGAAGATGTGAAGCCCGTCGCGGATCTGCATTTCCTTGAGATCGCAGAGATGCGCATCGAGCGCGCGCAGCGCTTCATAGGTCGGCGTGTCGCGATTGATGTCCACGTCGCTGTCGATCTGCTGGGCGCGAGCGAAGGACAGGATGTCCTCGGCGATAACGGCAGCGCGCTTCGGATCGAGATCGCTCGCCGCAGCATACTCATCGACCAGGCTTTCGAGCCGGGCGAGATCGTCATGCAGTTCCGCCCGGGTCATCGGCGGCGTCAGGTGATCGACGATGACGGCCGAGGTGCGGCGCTTGGCCTGGATGCCCTCGCCGGGATCGTTGACGATGAAAGGATAGAGATGCGGCAGCGGACCGAGGATCGCATCGGGCAGGCAACCGGCCGAGAGGCCAGTGCTCTTGCCCGGCAGCCATTCGAGATTGCCGTGCTTGCCCACATGCGCGATCGCATGGGTATCGAATTCCTGACGGAGCCAGAGATAGAACGCGAGATAGTGATGCGGCGGCACCAGATCCGGATCGTGATAGGTGCTCTTGGGATCGATATTGTAGCCACGTGCCGGCTGCACGCCGACGACGATATTGCCGAAGCGATGCAGGCCGAGACGAAACGCATCATCGACCACATGCGGATCGTCTGCAGCATCCCCCCAACGCGCTTCGACGGCGGCGCGGATGACGGCCGGCAATCGTGCGAACGCTTTGCGATAACTTGTCAGCGACCATGTGGCGCCGCCGCTGCGCACGGCGCGCTCATGAAGCGCATTGGTGGGACCTTGCTGCAGCAGCTCCATCATCGCGGCCGATGTTGATGGCGCATCCACGGCACGATAACCGGCTCCCTGCATCGCCATGATGATATCGACGAGGCTCTGCGGTGTGTCGAGACCGACGCCGTTGGCGAGCCGGCCATCGCGGTTCGGATAATTGGCGAGGATCAGCGCGACGCGACGCTCGGCGATTTCCGTGCGGCGCAGACGCACCCAGGCACACGCCAGATCAGCGGCCGCATCGATGCGATCCGGCACCGGCCTCAGCAGCGTCGGCGTGAAACCGCCGTCGCTTTTGCCGCGCTCCTTGAAGGCGATGACATTCGCGAAAATACGGCCATCTACTTCCGGCAGCACCACATGCATCGCCAGATCGCGCGGCGTGAGGCCCCGTGACGAACTTTCCCAACTCGCATGCGAGATGCCGGCCTGTGCGACCTGCAGCACAGGGCAACCCGATGCGGACAAGACGCCAGCGTCGTCGTTGGCGGTCGCGGTCGCGAAGGCTGTCGCGTTGATGATGACATCAGGCGGGAACGCCGCAAGCGCCGCGCGCAGGAAGGCGAAAGAGCGCTCGTCCTTCAGGCTGGTAACATAGAGGCAGACCGGATTGAGCCCGCGCGCATCCAGGGCATCGCGCAGCGCTGCGATCGCGGCCGTGTCTCCGCCTGCGACCAGCGCACGATAGAAGATCACCACGGCGTTCGGACGCTCGTCGCCCAAAGGCGCCTGCGGCCAGAATCCTGCGGATGGCATCGGCCGCGCGGCAGGCGGCTTGTCACCCTGCCCGATCAGATGTGCGGCGTAGCGCAGCGCCAGCGTCGCATTCTCGACACCGCCTTCGCTGCAGTAGCGCCACAGCGCATGCGTCGCATCGGCAGCGATCGTACCACGTGCGGCAAGCTCCGCATTCCAGTCCATCTCGCCGGGAATGCAGGCGAACAGTGCGCCGCGCGCGATGGCATCGCTGCGCAGGCTCTCGACGCCATGCGGCCAATAGCTGATGCCGCCCAGCATGCGCAGCAGCACGATCTTCGCTTTGGCCAGCGTCCGCTCGACATAGAGATCGACGGAGGCGGGATGGCCGAGCGCGAGCAGATTGGTCAGCCGCACGCTCGGGAAGTCCGCGCCAAGACTCGCATGCGCCGCACCGAAGGCGGCGAGATCGCTGTCCGCCGCAGACAGCACGACAATATCCGCCGTCGCCTGCCCGAGATCGCGGGCGACGTCGCCGTCGTCAATGCTGCCGGAGGTGTCGAGCTTGAGATGCATGCGGGTGGTGGTTCTTCCTGTTGTGCGAGGACCTCAGTGCTCCCTCCCCCAAGCGAAGCGCAGTGGGGAGGTCGGGGTGGGGCAACCCATGCGACGTCCGAGTATGCGGAAGCACCCTACCCGTCTCGAACGTTGCGCGTTCGATCCACCCTCCCCACTGCGCGGCTGCGCCGCCTGGGGAGGGAAAGAACTAAGCCGCCAGTGCCTTGCGCACGGCGTCGGCATCGAACCCCTTCAACCCGATCACCACCAGATGCTCGGGATGACTCACATCCGGCCGCGCGAAAGCGAGGTCGACGCGGGCGCCGACGGCCTGCACCACGATCGGCGCCGGCTTGTCGGCAATCCGTGCATGACCCTTGACGCGCAACACGCCTTCGATGCCGAGCGCTGCGCCAACGCGGGCGCGCATGGCGTCGAGATCGCCGGCGGCACCGGGTTTGATGACAATGCTGTCAAAATCATCGTGATCGTGTTCTTCCTCCTCACCGTGATGACCGACGCGGGCCGCCATATCATCTTCGGCTGCAGCGTTGAGGCCGATCAGCACGCTTGGCGCGAGATCGCCCTTGGAGCGGACGATGCCGACGCCCGCGCGAAGCTCGGCCTTCAGCTTGGTTTCGATTTCGGCGAGCTGCTCGGCGCTGACAAGATCGCTCTTGGAGAGCACCACGAGATCGGCGCAAGCGAGCTGGTCTTCGAACACTTCTTCGATCGGATCATCATGCTCGATGCCTTCGTCGGCCGCACGCTGCTCGGCGACCGCATGCTCATCGAGCGTGACGCGGCCTTCGGACAGCGCCAGGGCGTCGACCACAGTCACGACGCCATCAACAGTCGCACGCGTCTTCACGGCCGGCCATGCGAATGCCTTCAGCAAAGGCTGCGGCAATGCGAGGCCGGAGGTTTCGATCACGATCGCATCGAGCGGACGCTCGCGCGACAACAGCTTTTCCATGGTCGGCACGAAATCGTCGGCCACCGTGCAGCAGATGCAGCCATTGGTGAGTTCGACGATGTCGCCGGGGGCACAGGCTTTCGCCGCGCATTCCTCGACAAGGCCGCCGTCGAAACCGGCATCGCCGAATTCATTGACGATCACGGCAATGCGGCGGCCGTCGGCCTGGGTGAGCAGCGAGCGCAACAGGGTGGTCTTGCCGGCGCCGAGAAAGCCGGTGAGGACGGTGACGGGAACGCGGGACATTCAATTCTCCTGAAAACGCTTGAGCCAGAGAGGAAGGCCGGCAGCGACGAAAGCCACATTGTTGACGGCCGCGGCAATGGTCTGGTTGAGGCGACCCTGCGCATCGCGGAAGGCACGGCCGAGCGGCGTCTCCGGCACCAGGCCGAGACCGACTTCGTTGGACACGAACACGATGGGATAGCGCGAGACATCGAGAAAGCGGACCAGACGCTTCGCCTCGACCTCGGGATCGCGCTCGGCCATCATCAGATTGGACAGCCACAGCGTCAGGCAATCGACGAGAATGACGCGGCCGATGGTGGATTCGCGCGTCAGCGTATCGACCAGCGCCAGCGGCTCCTCGATGGTGATCCAGTTTTCGCCGCGCTGCTTGCGATGCTGCGCAATGCGCGTCTGCATCTCATCGTCGTCGCCGGCGGTCGCTGTGGCGAGATAGACTTTTGTGAGCTGCATCTCGCCGATCAGGCGCTCGGCAAAAGCCGATTTGCCGGAACGTGCGCCGCCGAGAACCAACGTCGTGCCGAGCGATGTCATTTCGGTGCCCTGCCGTCTTCCGGAGACCAGCGCAACGGCGGCACGCGCGCCACCATGCCCTTGCGCAACACATCGGCGCGCTCGCGCCATGGCACCAGACCGTAGTCCGATTTCTGATAGGACTGCACGAAGGATGCGACGGCATCCGGGCCGGTGTCGGTCAGCAGGTCGCCGAACAAAAACGTGTAGCCGTCCTGGCTCGTCACCGCGACCGTCGTCGGACGCTTGCAGACGCTGAGACACTGCACCGGGCGCACCATCACATCCACATCGCGCGCATCGAGCGCGGCCGTGACCGCTTCCAGCATCGCGGGACCAACCACGGCGCCGTCGGTCGCCTTGCAGTTCACGCACACGCTCACCACCACCGGCGCCGAGGGCAGCGGGCGTGGCAGATCATTGACGGCAAGGTCGGCGGACAAGGTCGGTGCGTTGCGATCCATCACGGGCTCAAATCAGGCGAGCTTTGTTGGGTCGCGCGGATGCTGCCATCCGCTCGCTCCCGTCCGGTGCACCCCGCCCCGACGACGCCTCCAAAGCACAATTCGTGACGGCAGGTCTCCTGGCTCGCGAGTCGGCGCCCATCACCGCCTTCCCAGCAATTCCCCGATCAGGAACTCCCAGTGGCACCGGCGCGGGCTCATCGCTTACAGTTGCGGGGGCAGCGCCGGTATCGCACCGGCTTCCCTTTTCACCTTCCACGCGGAAGGACCATCGCCGCGGACGCTATCTGCCCCCACAGTCCGGGTCAACCACGGCCGGAACTGCGCGCCTGCTGTTGACCGAATGGCCGCGGATGCGCGAGACAGGCGGCCAAAGGAACCTGATTTTGAACACACAAAGCCCCATCTGGCAGCCGCCGGCCATCGCGCCCCTCGATCCCGCCACCGAGGCCAGCCTGCGCGCGGTCATCGACGGCAAGGCCAAGCCGCCGGGTTCGCTCGGGCGAATCGAGGAATTGGCCCTCCAGCTCGGCATGATCCGCCATCCCGGCGAGCCGCGCGGCGAGAAAGCCGTGCTGCTGGTCTTCGCCGGCGATCACGGTCTCGTGGCCGAGGGCGTGTCGCAAT
This sequence comes from Tardiphaga sp., assembly GCF_044336785.1. Classification (GTDB taxonomy): domain Bacteria; phylum Pseudomonadota; class Alphaproteobacteria; order Rhizobiales; family Xanthobacteraceae; genus Tardiphaga. Next base: position 47,684 of record NZ_JBIIOT010000029.1, read on the forward strand.
ATCCATCCGCGGTCACCGTCGCGATGGTCATGACCTACCTCGCCGGTCGCGCCACTGCCAATGCGTTCGCCAAGGCGAATGCCATCGACGTTCGCGTCATCGATATCGGCGTCGCAGCGGAACTGCCGGTGCATCCAGGTTTGCGCGACGCCAAGGTGCGCTTGGGCACCGCCAATGCCGCGCGCGAGCCCGCAATGACGTCGGAACAAGCTGCCACTGCACTCGCGCATGGCATCCGCATCGCGATCGGTGAGATCAAGGCCGGTGCCGATATCATCGCGCTCGGCGAAATGGGCATCGGCAATACCGCCTCCTCCGCGTTGCTTGCACATCGCCTCGCACCAGCGACGCTCACTGACTGCATCGGTGTCGGCGCCGGCCAGGACGATCTCGGCATGGCCCGCAAGCGCGCTGCGATCGAGATGGCCGCCGCGCGCAGCGATGCCACCGCGCCGCTGGATGTGCTCGCGGAATTCGGCGGGCTCGAAATTGCCGGCATGGCCGGTGCGATCCTAGGGGCGGCGTCGCAACGGCGGCCTGTGATCATCGACGGTTTCATTTCCAGCGTCGCCGCTATGCTGGCGATCAGGCTCAGCCCTGAGGCGCGCGGCTATTGCGTGTTCGCGCATCGCTCCGCCGAGCGCGGACATGACCTCGTTCTGAACGCGCTGGATGCAAAGCCCTTGCTCGATCTTGGCCTGCGGCTCGGCGAAGGCACCGGCGCGCTGCTTGCGGTGCCGCTGGTGCGCGCCGCTGCGCGGCTGCTGACCGATGTCGCCAGTCTCGACGATGTGCTGGCGGGACGCATCTAGATGACGCCGGATCCGCATCTGCTCAATGCGATCCGTTTTCTCACGGTGCTACCGACGCCGCATGCCGATGGCGCGCCTGCGCCCGACTGGCTGGCGCGGGCGATGAAATATTTTCCGCTGGTGGGCGCCGGCATCGGCTTGGCCTGCGCCGTCGTTTATGTTGTCGCCTGTCACGTCTGGTCGCCATCGATCGCCGCCCTGCTCGCCGTGACGACGAGCATCGTGCTCACCAGTGCGCTGCATGAGGACGGCCTTGCCGACACCGTCGATGCCTTTGGTGGTGGCTGGACGATCGAAAAACGCCTCGCCATCATGAAGGACAGCCGCATCGGCACTTATGGCGCGCTGGCGCTCGGGCTTGGCTGCGCCTTGCGCATCGCAGCGCTGGCAACGCTGCCGCCTTGGGCCGGCGCGACGGCACTGATCGCTGTGCATGCCGCGGCACGTGCGATACCGGCTTTCGTGATGAATCGCCTCGCCTATGCCGGCGACACCGCAGCGATGAAAGTGCGCTACGCCGAGGCGCCGGTGCCGCGTGATGATATCATATTTTTGCTCGTCATCGTCGCGCTGGCGGTGATTCCGCTTGCGCTCATCTCGTTCAGGTCGGCCGTTCTCGGCCTTGTGCTCGGTGCCCTGCTCGGCGCCCTGCTCGCGCGCTGGGCCAGGCGCATGATCGGCGGTTATACCGGCGATGTGCTCGGCGCTATCGAGCAGGTGTTCGAGATCGGTTTCCTGCTCGGCGTCGCCGCCGTGCTCAGATAGGCCAGCGCAACGGCAATTGATACGGCTCGCCTTCGGCGGTGTCCGCACCGCGGCCGATGCGTGCGATGGCTTCGCTCATGCGCCCAGCACGTCCGAGCATGTCGTCGGCAAGCTTCACCATCAATTTGTTCGGCGTCACGTAAGGTGAGCGGCGCCGCAGCTCATCGGCGATCTCAGACTCGTAACCGGGATTGCGATCGCAGGCGATCGCATAGGCGGCCGCGCTCGAACGGCTGATGCCAGCCCAGCAATGCACCAGCAGCGGACGCTCATCCACCGCGCCGCGGCCGAAGGCGAGAATGGCGCGCATGACATCGGCGTCCGGTGCAATCAGATCCGGCGTCAACTCCACGATGTCATGAAACGACAGCTGCACATGCCGCTCGCGCGCGATGCCGTTCCAGTCGCGTGCAGCCGCGCTAGGCGATAACAGCGTGAGCAAATCGAAGTCCGCGAGTGACGCTGCAAGAGCGGGAAGTCCGCTCAGCGAACTAACATAGATCATGGTGAAGGCCTGCAATCCCTGCGCAATGCTCGTCAGTCAATCTTAAACAAGTTTGAGTAGGTATTAAGCTGACGCTCTATTTCAGTAGTTACTCAATTTGGATCCGGCACGATGTCCAGGGTTTTTGACACATTCGCCGACCAATTGCCGGATTTGTTGCGTTTGCCGCGCGACAACCCGGAATTGATACAGGCCAAGCTTGCTGCTTTCACGCGGCAAGTTCCGATGATGTATGCCATCGTCGTGTTCAATACATGGGCGCTGGCTCTCACCTTTGACGGTGCGGCTCCACGCTCGCTGACGCTCGATATGCCGGCCGCATTGAGCGTAATTTGTGTGTTTCGCATCATGGGCTGGTGGAGATCGCGGAACCGCGAATTGCAGACCGATCAGGCGGTCGCCAAGCTGCGCAGTTCGATCATCTTCGCAAGCATCCTGGGGGTCGCTTTCTGCGCCTGGAGCCTGAGCCTGCTGCCGTATGGCAACGATCTCGCCAAAAGCCATGTGGCTTTCTTTATGGCGGTCACCTCGATCGGCTGCGCCTTCTGCCTGATGCATCTGCGCGCTGCTGCACTGATCGTGATGAATTTCGTCGTCATTCCATTCGCGATCTATTTTGGCGCAAGCGACAGCCCGATCTTTGTCGCCATTGCATTCAACTTCGTGGTCGTCACCCTCGCCGTTGTCATCATGCTGCTTGGCAATCACAAGGATTTCGAACAGCGCGTGAATTCGGAAAAGGCGCTGCTTGCCAAACAGGCCGAGCTGCAGCTGCTGAGCGACCGTAATTATCGGAACTCGAACACCGATAGCCTTACGGGCCTACCGAACCGCCGCAATTTTTTCACCGAACTCGAGCGCGCAATCATCTCGGCCCGTATTACCGAGTGCCGTCTGTCGCTCGGCATCATCGATCTCGATGGATTCAAGGCGATCAACGACGTACATGGTCATCGCATCGGCGACCGCTTGCTGCTCAAGGTCGCCGACCGCCTGCGCGCGCATCTCGATCCGCAGACCTTTCTCGGCCGTCTCGGCGGCGACGAGTTCGTCATGTTCAGCAACCCGTTGCAGGACGAGCAGGCGATCAGCGATGCCGAGCACAAGATCATCGGCTTGTTCGACGCGCCATTCGAGATCGGCAATATCGCAGTCCGTATCGGCTGTTCGGTCGGCTATGCGCAATTCCCCGACGCAGCCCAGACCGCTGAAGACCTGTTTGAACGCGCCGACTATGCGCTTCACTTCGGCAAGCAAAACGGGCGTGGCCGCGTCGTTTGCTTTAGCGCCGAACACGAGGCGACCATCCGCAAGGCCAGCCAGATCGATCAGGCGCTGCTGAATGCCGATCTCGACCAGGAACTCTGGATCGCCTATCAGCCGATCGTCTGCGCTCAGACCGGGCGCACCGTCAGCTTCGAGGCGCTGGCGCGCTGGCGCAATCCGGAACTCGGCGATGTGCCGCCGATGACCTTCATCGTCGCCGCCGAGCGCTCCGGCATGATCGCGCAACTGACGCCGCTGTTGTTGCGTAAGGCACTGGAAGGCGCTCTGAACTGGCCCGAGAATGTTCGCATCTCGTTCAATCTCTCGGCCGAGGATGTCGGCTCGACGCTGTCGATTCTCAAACTGATCGCGGTGATTCAGCAGAGCGGTGTCAAAGCCAATCGCATCGATTTCGAGATTACGGAGACCGGCGTGATGCGCAATCTTGCGCAGGCCTCGCAGGCGCTCAATGCGTTGCGCGCGCTCGGCGCCCGCATCTCGCTCGACGATTTCGGCACCGGCTATTCGAGCCTGAGCTGCATCCGCGAATTGCCGCTCGACAAGGTGAAGATCGATCGCAGCTTCATCAGCCGGATCGAGATCGATCCGGCGGCCCGGCTGATCCTGAAGACCATGATCGGCATGTGCAGCGATCTCGGCCATGACTGTATCGTCGAAGGCGTCGAGACTGCCGAACAGATCAGTTTCCTTCGCGCGGAAGGCGCCAGCTTCATGCAGGGCTATGCCTTTGCGCGGCCGATGCGCGGCGACGAGGTCGCGACCTATCTCGAAAAATCAGGCGAAGCGTCCAGCATCGAGGCACGCTTCCACGGCTGACATGGCCGCTACGCGTTCTGCCCGTCGAGCAGCCGCACCGCTTCATACAGCGTGGCCGCCCCGACGGCGAGTTGCTCGGGCGATGTGTACTCTTCCGGACAGTGGCTCTTGCCGTCCTTCGATGGCACGAACAGCATCGCGCTTTTGCCGACATGCGACATGAAGGCAGCGTCATGGCCTGCACCTGACGCAAGCGTGGTGGTGGAATAGCCGAGTTTCTCCGCGGCACGGCCTAGAATATCGCGCAGATGATCGTCGCAGGGTGACGGCGGATTTTGCGAGATGATGCCGAATTTGGTGCGATCGACGTTCGCACGATCGGCGATGGCCTGCGTCTCGCTATCGAGTATGGCCACGAAGTCGGCGACGATCTCGGCCTTCTCAGCGCGGATATCGAGGATCATCCGCGCGCCGCCGGGAACGACATTCGAGGCATTGGGGCTGATTTCGAGAATGCCGCAGGTCGCAACAAAATGGCCCTGCTTGCGGGCTGCGTATTCATTGGCCTTGCGCGCCACCAGCAGCACGATCTCGGCAGCAGGGAGTGAAGCATCCCGGCGATATTGCATCAGCGTGGAGCCCGCGTGATCGGCGGCGCCCGTGAGCACGATTTCGACCCGCGTGATACCTGCGATGCCAGTGACAAGAGCGATATCGAGCTTGCCTGTTTCGAGCACGATGCCCTGTTCGATATGCA
>NZ_JBIIOT010000146.1:0-8683 GCF_044336785.1 Tardiphaga sp.
GGGCTCCCCCTCACCCGCCGCTTCGCGTCGACCTCTCCCCGCAAGCGGGGAGAGGTTAGGGACCGCGCTCAGCTCCACCAGCGTCGGCAGAAAACCTGCCAGTGTCTTGCCGGCGCCGGTCGGAGCGATCAGCATCGCGGAACGATCGGCGCGTGCTTTCTCCAGCAATGCCAGCTGATGCGCGCGCGGTGACCAGCCCCGCTGGGCGAACCAGCGGGTGAAAATCTCGGGCAATAGATCGGGTTTCGAGGCGGATTTACGCGGCGGCACCGGTACAATCTAGGTGCTCATTGCCGTCATTGCGAGGAGCCCTTGCGACGAAGCAATCCAGTCTTTCTTCGTGTGGCCCTGGATTGCTTCGTCGCTTCGCTTCTCGCAATGACGTGGAGAGGTTCGGAGAATTACTCCGTCATCGGCTTCTCGGAAATATCCCAGTCCTTGCCGTTGAAGATCGAGATATAGAGCGTCTTCATCGGCGTATAGTTGTCTGGCGTGTAGCTGTAGGTCACGCCGTCCAGCATATAGGGCGAGTGGAAGCCGGTGAGGTTCTGCGCCTGCTTCAGCACATTGGCGCGGGTGAGATCATCGCCGCAGCGGCGCAGGATTTCGCCCATGGTCACCGCCTGGCCGTAGCCGGCATAGGCGATGGTATTGTCGGGATCGACATTCGGCAGGTACTTCTTGCGCAGGTCCTCGAAGGCCATCACCTCCGGATCCTTCTCGAATTGCGGCGTGCCGACTTCTTTCGAATAGCGGATCGCGACGATGCCCTTGGCATTCTCGATCCCCGCGGCGTTCAGAATCGAGCGCCCGGTCGAGCCCGCCGACAACAGATGCAGCGGCTTCCAGCCGAGTTCGGCGACCTTGCGGATCGACTGCGACGTCGCCTTGCCGGTGCTGATATTATAGAAAACATCCGCACCTGATTTCGCCAGATTGATCAGCTGCGAATCGATGGTCGGGTCGGTGAGATCATAGGTGACTTCCGCGATCACTTTCGCCGTGCCACCAGCCTTGGCCAGTTCGTCCTTGAAGGGACCGAGGAAGTCGCGTCCGAAATCATCGTTCTGGTAGAGAATGCCGACCTTGGCATTCGGCTTCACGCTGACGACATGCTTGGCGAGAATGCGCGCCTCGGTGGGATAGAGCGGCAGGCCCGCCATGGTCCATTTGAAATTCTTCGGATCGTTCCACTTCGACGCGCCGGTGTTGAGCAGCAGCTGCGGCACGCCCTTGGAGTTGAGATATTTGTGCACGGCGGTTTGCGGCGCGGTGCCGAGCGAGCCGTAGAGCGCGAGCACCTCTTCCTGCTCGACAAGCCGGCGTGTCGCTTCCACGGCCTTCGGCGCGCTATAGGCGTCGTCGAGCGAGAGGAACTTGACCTTGCGGCCATTGATGCCGCCCTTCTCGTTGAGCATCTGGAAATAGGCTTCGCCGACACGGCCGAGCACGCCATAGAGTGAGCCCGGTCCGCTATGCGGCACGGTCTGGCCGATCTTGATCTCGGTATCGCTGGCGCCGGGATCGTATTTCTTTTGGGCAAACGCGCTGTGTGCGCCCAGTGGAAGGATGGCAACGGCCGCAATCAACGCGGACGCAAATGTCCCCTTGGTCATGATGGTCTCCCTGAATTTGTTGGTTCGGCTCTTTGTGAGTCCGATTGGGTCGTCCGCTCCCCGGCGCTCGCGCCGGGGAGTAGTCGTCGAGAGTTGCGCTTACTGGCTCACCGGCTTGTCCGAGAGATCCCAGTCGGAGCCGTTGAAAGTGCCGACATAGAGCGCCTTGATGGTGGTGTAGTCGGTCGGCGTGAAGCCGTAGGTGATGCCGGGCAAAAACACCGGCGCGCGATAGCCGTCGAGATTGGTGGCGTGCTTCAGCACATTCTCGCGCGTCAGCTCGTCGCCGCAGCGGCGCAGGATCTCCGCCATCGTCACCGCCTGCGAATAGCCCTGGAAGGCAATCGTGTTGTCGGGATCGACATTGGGCAGATACTTCTTGCGCAGCTCCTGGAAGGCGATGACGTCCGCGTCGTCCTTCCACTTCTCGCTGCCGACTTCCTTGGTGTAGCTCATGGCCACGATGCCCTTGGCATTGTCAGCGCCGGCGGCATTGAGGATCGAGCGGCCGCTCGAGGTCGAGACCAGGAGATGCAGCGGCTTCCAGCCGAGCTCGGCCACCTTGCGGATCGTCTGCGAGGTCGCCTTGCCGGTGGAGATGTTGAAGAAGGTGTCGGCGCCGGACTTCGACAGGTTGATCAGCTGGGAATCGATGGTCGGGTCGGTGAGGTCATAGGAGGCCTCCGCCACCACCTTCGCCTTGCCGCCGGCCTCGGCCAGGATCTCCTTGAATGAATTCATGAAATCCTTTCCGAACTCGTCGTTCTGGTAAAGGATCGCGACCTTCGCCTCAGGCTTGGTCTGGGTCAGGTAGCGGGCAAGGATGCGGCCTTCCGTGGAGTAGATCGGCAGGCCCGGCGTGGTCCACTTGAACTCCTTCGGATTGTTCCAGCGGGACGCGCCGGTGTTCAGCAGCAGCTGTGGCACCTTCTTGGTGTTGAGATATTTTTGCACGGCGGACTGTGGCGCGGTGCCGAGCGAGCCGAAAAGTGCCAGCACCTCGTCCTGCTCCACGAGACGGCGCGTGGCCTCCACAGCCTTGGGGGCACTATAGGCGTCATCCAGCGACTGGAAGTTGATCTTGCGGCCATTGATGCCGCCCTTCTCGTTCAGCATCTGGAAATAGGCCGCCTGGGTGCGGCCGATCACCCCGTAAAGTGAGCCTGCGCCGCTATGCGGGATGGTTTGTCCGAGCTTGATTTCCGTATCGCTGGCGCCCGGATCGTATTTCTTGTCCGCCCCGAGGGCCGCAGTCGCGACGGCCGAGAGCATCGCGGCACCAGCCGCGAGCGTGAGGACGGAATGGTGACGTGACGGCATTCTCAGTTTCTCCCTGTTGCCCGCCTCTCGCGGGCGTATTGGGCCGCCGCCGCGTTGCTCGCGGTCTGCTGGCCGGAATGCATCCTGTGCGGGCGCAGCAGGCTTGGCAATCCCTTCACGATTGCGAGATCTTTGTTGCCGGTCGGCTCATTGGGAGAAGGATCTTGCCGAGGGCTCCGTGCCCGATCGCGCAATGCCAGCTAAATTGAGCTAAACACTTATTTAACCGCTCCTTTTGCGCCTCAGGCCATTTGTTGCAATCTGGTCAGGTGTGGCTGCCCGGATACAGCCAGATGGACTCGACTCCCGTATCTTCCCAGAACAATTCAAATGGGGTCCACCATGAAACGTATCCTCCTCGCCAGCGCCGCGCTGATCGGAACCGCCGTCACCGCGCAGGCAGCTGACCTCGCCGTGAAGGCCCCTTATTACAAGGCCCCGATCGTCGCTGTTTACAACTGGTCCGGCTTCTACTTCGGTGTGAACGCCGGTGTCGGCATCGGCCGCGACCGTATCCTGCACAGCTACACCAATAACGACTCGATCTACCGTTCGCCGCAGGGCGCCTTCGGTGGCGCGCAGATCGGCTGGAACTGGCAGACCGATTCGCTGCTCGGCCCGATCGTTTACGGCCTCGAAGCCGACTTCCAGGGCAGCGGCCTGACCGGCGGTGGCGCCAATGTCGCCGGCCCCGGCCCGGTCCTGAACGCGGTTCAGTATAACAACAGCCTGGATTGGTTCGGCACCGTGCGCGGTCGCGTCGGTCTCGCCACTGGCCCGGTCCTCAGCTACTTCACCGGTGGTTTTGCCTACGGCAACGTCAAGAGCTCGATCACCGAAGCCGGCGTTGGCACCTTCACCTCGGATCGTACGGCCACGGGCTGGACCATCGGCAGCGGCGTCGAAGCTTCGCTGGGTGGCAACTGGACCGGCAAGATCGAATATCTCTACCTCAATCTCGGCAACCGTTACGGCACGACCTTCGGCACCCCGGCCCAGCTGGCCAACACCGAACTGCGTGACAACCTGTTCCGCGTCGGCCTGAACTATCGCATCGGCGGCAACAGCGCCTACACCCCGGTGGCTGCAGCCAACTGGACCGGCTGGTATCTCGGCGGCAACGTCGGCTCCGGCACCGGTCGTGATCGCACCTATCTCGGCGCCCCTGCCGGCGGCGGCGAGCAGTTCAGCCTGAACCCCGATGGCGTCAACGGTGGTGGCCAGATCGGCTACAACTGGCAGGCTGCTAACTGGGTGTACGGCCTCGAAGCCGATATCCAGGCTTCCAGCCAGCGTGACCAGAAGACTGTCGTCGCGCTCGGCACCGTCGCTTACGATCACAAGCTGCCCTGGTTCGGCACCGTTCGCGGCCGTCTCGGCTACTCGGTCGGTTCGACCCTGTTCTACGCCACCGGCGGTTACGCCTATGGCGGCGTGAAGAACACGCTGACCGATCTCACCAGCGGTGCGTCGGTGAGCTTCTCGAATACCCAGAGCGGCTGGACGGCTGGCGCTGGCATCGAGACCCCGTTCAAGCTGCTCGGCCTGTTCGGACCGAACTGGACCAGCAAGACCGAATATCTCTATGTCGATCTCGGTCGCAAAACCGATGTGCTGCCGAATGGCAACATCACCAGCACCGGCGTTACCGAACACATCTTCCGCACCGGCCTGAACTATCACTTCAACACCCCGGTCGTTGCGAAGTACTGATCACGATAACAAAAGCGTCAAACAGCAAAGCCCCGGCCGAAAGGCCGGGGTTTTTGTTTGATCCTGCGTCTCAGCGGCATGGTGTCGCGGTGAATGTACCAATAGCGCTACAGCATTTTTGCAGTCGCCCGCTATAACCTCCCGCATCGATACGATTGCGGGGGCCATCTTGAAGTATCTCGTCACGACTGCAGCGCTGCTCGGTACGTCCATCACAGCGCAGGCCGCCGACCTTGCCGTGAAGGCCCCCTATCTCAAGGCTCCCATCGCATCGGTCTATGACTGGACCGGGTTCTATATCGGCGCCAATGCCGGCATCGGCCTCGGCCGCAACAAGGCCGAGCTGGCGAGCTTCGGCGGCACCACGCCGTCCCTCAACACCACCTATCTCGCGCCTCACGGCGCATTTGGCGGTGCCCAGGCCGGTTACAACTGGCAGACCGGCTCCGTGTTCGGACCGCTTGTGCTGGGCATCGAGGCCGATATCCAGGGTGCCGGCCTGCGCGATGATTTCACCAATCTGCGGATCGGCGAAGCCACCGCCTACGACCAGCGGCTCGACTGGTTCGGCACGGTGCGTGGTCGTATCGGCCGCGCCGACGGGCCGGTCTTCAGTTACGCCACCGCCGGCTATGCCTATGGCAGCGTCCGGACCACGCTCAACCAGACCTCCATCGGCATCACCGATTTCGGCAACCGCATTCATCATGGCTGGACCTATGGCGGCGGCGTCGAAGCGGCGCTCGGTGGCAACTGGTCAGCGAAGATCGAGGCGCTCTATGTCAATCTGGGCAACAAGAGCGATGTGTTCGAAGCCGGCGCCCAGACGCTCAATACCGAATTGCGCGAGCGCATTTATCGCGTCGGCCTGAACTATCGCATCGGCGGCAACGGCAGCTATGTGGCGCCGCCACCTGCGAACTGGGCCGGTCTCTATCTCGGTGGCAATGTCGGTGGCGGCTGGGCACGCAACCGCACGTCCTATGTGTTCTCCAACGCCAATGAGGCCTTCAACCTGTCGCCGGAGGGTTTTATCGGCGGTGGCCAGATCGGTTACAACTGGCAGGCCGGGAGTTGGGTGGCCGGCATCGAGGCTGATATTCAAGGCTCCCTGCAGCGCGACGACGACGCCTGCATCACGCGCTGCCTCGTCACCCAGAGCTCGTCCTTCGACTCCAAGCTGCCCTGGCTCGGTACCGTGCGCGGTCGCCTCGGTTATTCGCTCGGCTCCACATTGTTTTATGGCACCGCCGGTTACGCATATGGCGGTGTGAAAACGCGGATCACGGCTGTGGGTCTCGGCGCTCCCGTCGATGTCACGGCCTCGGGCAGCCGCAGCGGCTGGACCGTCGGCGGCGGCATTGAGCGGCCGTTCACGTTCTTCGGCCTGTTCGGCCCGAACTGGACCAGCAAGAGCGAATATCTCTATGTCGATCTCGGCTCGGCGTCCGATACGCTGGTTTCTGGCAACCGCACCATTACGGTCGGTTCAAATGTCAAGGAACACATCTTCCGCACGGGCGTGAACTATCACTTCAACAGCCCGGTGATCGCGAAATACTGATCGCGACTGCGAGCCGAACAAAACAAACCCCGGCCTCGTGGCCGGGGTTTTTGTTTGTCCCGTCGTTCGATCAGGCTTTTGAAGCCACGAGCACAAGACTAGGCACCGGTACCTCACGCTCGGTGCGGATCGACGCATTGTCGATGCGCGCGACGATGAAGCCAGCGTCGCCAAGCAGGCCGCGCAGATGCGCTTCGCTTTGTGCAAAGCGTAACCCGGCGCCGAGCAAGACGTCGTCGCCATCATGTGTCTCTGCTGTGAACGCGAACAACCCACCAGGCTTGAGCACGCGGGCCGCTTCGATGAAGAGCGGTGCGAGATCGTGGATGTAGATCATCATATCGGCGGCAAGGACGAGATCCGCGCTTGCATCCGCCAGATGGTGTAGCCCTTCGACCGCATCGGCAGTCTCCAGTGCCTTGTAGAGTTCCGTCGCGCGTGCGCGCTTGATCATCTCGGCCGAGAGATCGATGCCGATGAATTCGTCGATGCAATTTTTGAAAGCTTGTGCGGCGAGTCCTGTGCCGCAGCCGAGATCGATGGCGCGGTGAAAACTCATGGGCCGCGCTTGGGCCTCGCACGTCCTCGTCACCGCCGCGAACAGCAGTGCCGGTCCGCGATAGCCGAGTTCGCCGACCAGCGACTGCTCGAATTTCGGAGCATATTGGTCATAAAGCTTTGTCACATATTGCCGCGACATGGCCGCAAGATTGCCACCGGTTAGCCGCAGCAGCCGCAAGTCTGCCCCAAGAAAATCGGCGCCATTTGCCGCTTTTGCGCGCCGAAATGCGCCGATTGCACCGGTTTTGTCGCCTTGCCGCTCGCGCACATCGCCGAGCGCGAACCAGGCCGAGGCGAAATCCGGCGCCAGCTCGATCGCCTGCATGAACAGCTCGGCGGCCCCCGCGAGGTCGCCCCGGAGTTCCAGATCACGTCCATAATCGAAACGACGGTCGGCGATCATTTCGCCGGATGACATGAACACATGCGCCATAAGGGAACCCGGCAAAGCGAGGGGCGTTCGCTCGACGACTTCAACCGGCCCCGAGCGGGCCTATATCATGAACATGCGCCCGCAAGACATCCTGATCCCCGAACCCGCCGGCCTGCTCTGCAAACCCGGTGGTTTTCACATCGATCCGGTCCGCCCCGTCGATCGCGCGGTCATCACCCACGGCCATTCCGACCACGCCCGTCCCGGCCACGGTGCCGTGCTGGCGACGCGGGAAACGCTGGACATGATGCGGCTGCGCTATGGCGAGAATTTTGCGGGGAGCACGCAGGAGATTTCCTACGGCGAAAGCGTGAGGCTCGGCGATGTCACCATCTCCTGTCATCCGGCCGGGCATGTGCTCGGCTCCGCGCAGATGGCGGTGACCTGCAAGGGCACCTGCATCGTGGCGTCCGGCGACTACAAGGACGCCTATGATCCGACCTGCACGCCATTCGAGGTGGTGCCGTGTGATGTGTTCATCACCGAAGCGACATTTGGCTTGCCGGTGTTTCGCCACGGCGCTGCTGCGGATGAAGTGAGGAAATTGCTCGCCTCCGTCGCGCTGTTTCCGGAGCGGGCGCATCTGGTCGGGGCTTACTCGCTCGGCAAGGCGCAGCGCGTGATCAAGCTGATCCGTGAAGCCGGCTATGATGCGCCGATCTATCTGCACGGCGCGATGGAGAAGATTTCCTACTACTATCAGGAGCGCGGCATCGATCTCGGCGAGCTGCGTCCGGTGAAGGGCGTGAAGAAGGCCGAGCTCGCCGGCACCATCACGCTGGCGCCGCCATCGGCGACGTCGGATCTGTGGACGCGGCGGTTTCCCGATCCCGTCACGGCCTTCGCCTCCGGCTGGATGCGCGTGCGCGCGCGGGCGAGGCAACGCGGCATCGAACTGCCGCTGATCATTTCCGATCACGCGGATTGGGACGGGCTGTGCGCCACCATCGGCGCGACGGGGGCCGGCGAGATCTGGGTCACCCATGGGCAGGAGGATGCGCTGGTGCATTGGTGCCAGAGCAAGGGCCTGATCGCGCGGCCGCTGGCGCTGGTGGGCTACGGCGATGAGGAGGAAGAAGAGACGCTTCCGCCCGGCGAGAGTGCGGACGCATGAACCGCTTTGCCGAATTGCTCGATCGTCTCGCCTATGAGCCCGGCCGCAACAACAAGCTGCGGCTGCTGGTCGGGTATTTTCGCGAGGTGCCTGATCCCGACCGCGGCTACGCGCTGGCGGCGCTGACGGGCGCGCTGTCGTTCAAGCATGCGAAAGCGGGGCTCATTCGCGATCTCATCGCGTCGCGGGTCGATCCGGTGCTGTTCGAACTCTCTTACGATTATGTCGGTGATCTCTCGGAGACGGTGGCGTTGATGTGGCCTGCCCCACGTGCCGCCCTGTCTTCACCTCTCCCCATCGGGGAGAGGTCGTCGCCGAAGGCGGCGGGTGAGGGGGCCTCCACAAGCAATGTCCCCGGTGGC
>NZ_JBIIOT010000067.1:0-28922 GCF_044336785.1 Tardiphaga sp.
CGATCCGACCTCTCCCCGGTGGGGAGAGGTGAAGAGGGAGCGCCTCCGCAATTTCACAACAATCCGCCGCCGCCCACACTCACCGACGTCGTCACCACACTGCGCACGCTCGGCAAGGCCGAGCTTCCCGCGCAGCTCGCGCGCTGGCTTGATGAACTCGACGAAACCGGCCGCTGGGCGCTGCTCAAGCTTGTGACCGGCGCGCTGCGCATCGGCATTTCTGCGCGGCTTGCGAAGACGGCTGCGGCGATGCTTGGCGAGAAAGATGCCCATGATGTCGAGCTGATCTGGCCCGGTCTCGCGCCGCCTTATGGCGAGTTGTTCGCGTGGCTCGAAGGGCGCGCCGAGAAGCCGGTCAATCTCGATCCCGCGCCGTTCCGGCCGGTGATGCTGGCGCATGCGGTGGAAGATGGTGATCTCGCCAGTCTCAACGCCGACGAATTCACCGCCGAGTGGAAATGGGACGGCATCCGCATCCAGGCCAATAGCGGCATCGGCGAGGACGGCAAGCTCGTCACGCGGCTGTATTCGCGATCGGGCGAGGACGTCACCGCGAGCTTTCCCGATCTGGTGCCGTCGTTGCGTTTGCCCGGTGCCATCGATGGCGAGCTGCTGGTGCTGCGTGACAAGCGCGTGCAGTCGTTCAACGTGTTGCAGCAGCGGCTCAATCGCAAGAGCGTGACGCCGAAGCTGATGAAGGACTATCCGATCCATTTGCGCGCCTATGACTTGCTCAGCGATGGCGAAAACGATCTGCGCGAATTGCCGTTCGAGGAGCGCCGCAGGAAGCTGAAAGCGTTCATCGCCGAACTCGATGATGATCGCATCGATCTGTCCGAGCAGATCGCCTTCGCCGATTGGGACGCGCTCACAGCCGCGCGCGCCGATCCCGCGAGCGCTGGCGCCGGCGAGGATGCGGAGGCGGTCGAAGGCGTAATGCTGAAGCGGCGCGATTCCGCTTATGTGCCGGGGCGGCCGAAAGGGCAGTGGTGGAAGTGGAAGCGCGATCCGCACATCATCGATGCCGTGCTGATGTATGCGCAGCGCGGCCATGGCAAGCGCTCGTCGTTCTATTCGGATTACACCTTTGGTGTCTGGACGGATGACGATGACGGCGATCGGTTGGTGCCGGTGGGTAAGGCGTATTTCGGTTTCACCGATGAGGAACTGTCGCAGATCGATCGCTTCGTACGTCGCAATACGACGGAGAAATTCGGGCCGGTACGTCATGTGACGCATGAGCCGGACAAGGGGCTGGTGCTGGAAGTCGCCTTTGAAGGGCTGGCGCGGTCGCCGCGGCACAAGTCCGGTGTGGCGATGCGTTTTCCGCGCATCAGCCGACTGCGCTGGGACAAGCCACCACGCGAGGCGGATCGGCTGGAGACGCTGGAGCGGATGTTGAAGGCGGAGGTGGGGTGATGCTGCCCTCTCCAATTGTCATCCCTGCGAAAGCAGGGATCCAGTAGACACCGACCTTTCGGCTCAATCACAAACGGTGGTGTTTACTGGATCGCCCGGTCAAGCCGGGCGACGACAGGTGGGAGCATATCGGCAAACCGTCTTGACCTCGCGCCCCTGTTCCCCATCTCCCCCATACCCACTATGATGTCAGCGCCATTTCGCGCAGGAGACCATGATGCAGCCAAACGAGACCCGCGACGCTTCGGGGCGCAGCCTGCCGGCACAGAATGACGGCCTGTCACGCTTCCTCGGCGGATCGCCGCTCGCCGTGCTCGGACGCCTGGTGCTGCTGTCGGTGCTGGTCGGCGTGGTGCTGGCGGCCATCGGGTTCGATCCGTGGAATATCGTCTATAGCGTCCGCCGCCTGTTCCAGTGGATCTATGATTTCGGCTACGATGCCATCAGCGGGCTGTGGCGCTATTTCCTGCTCGGCGCCGTGATCGTGGTGCCGATCTGGCTGCTGTCGCGGGTGTTTTCCTCGCGGCGGTGAGGGCTGACGACGTCGCGGTGTGTAGGATGGGTTGAGCGCAGCGATACCCATCACCGCATGCGCTCGTTGTGATGGGTATCGCTGACGCTCAACCCATCCTACTTTCTTACTCTATCACATCCGTCGCCGTTTACTGGGTTGCCCGGTCGAGCCGGGCAACGACAGAAACAGTTTCCGCCAGATGACGACCGGCACGTCCTCCCCCACCTTCCAGCCCGCCACCACCCGCGATGTGTTTGCCATCGCGGGGCCGGCGATGCTGGCCAATCTCACCACGCCGATGCTCGGCATCGTCGCGACGATGGCGATCGGCCGGCTCGGCGATGCGACGCTGCTTGGTGGCGTGGCGATGGCGTCGGTGCTGTTCGACTGTACATTCTGGCTGTTCGGCTTCCTGCGCATGAGCACGGTGGCCTTCACCGCGCAGGCGCTGGGCGCCGGTGACAAGCAGGAGCTGCGTGCGCTGCTGCCGCGCGGCTTCGTCATCTCCGGCGCCATCGGCGCGCTGCTGATCCTGCTGCAGGTGCCGATCGCTTATGCGCTGCTCACGGCCATGGGTGGCAGCGATGGGGTCACCGATGCCGCGCATCGCTACTTCACCATCCGCATCTGGTCGGCGCCGCTGGTGCTGTCGAATTTCGTCATGGTCGGCTGGCTGGTCGGCCAGGCGCGCGCGTCGCTGGCGCTCATGGTGCAGATCGTCATCAATGTGGTGAGCATGGCAGCGACGCTGCTGCTCGTATTGGTGCTCGACATGGGCATCACCGGCGCGGCGCTGGCCGCCATCATCGCCGAAGGCACGGGTTTTATGCTCGGCCTCGTCATCGCATGGCGGATCACGGGCGGGCGGCTCACACTGCCATGGGCGGTGCTGCTGGAGCGCGAGAAGCTCAAACATGTGATGGCGGTCAATCGTGACATCATGATCCGTACGGCAGCGCTGATCGCGGCGTTCCTGTTTTTCACGGCGCAGGGGGCGCGTGCGGGCGACCAGATCCTCGCCGCCAATGCGGTGCTCAATAATTTCCTGCTGATCTCGTCATTCTTTCTCGACGGTCTCGCCACCGCGGCCGAGCAGATCTGCGGCCGCGCTTATGGCGCGCGCAACCGCGTCGGCTTTGCCAGCGCGGTGCGGCTGGTGGTGCGGTGGGGCTTTGGCTTCGCCGTTGTGCTCAGCGCGATCTATGTGCTCGGTGGCGGTGCGTTGATCGATGCGATGACGGCGAGTGCCGATGTGCGGGTGCTGGCCCGCGAATTTCTCTGGCTGGTGGCGCTGGCGCCGGTGCTGGGTGTGTTTGCCTTCGCCTATGATGGCGTGTTCATCGGCGCCACCTGGGCGCGCGACATGCGCAATCTGATGGTGCTGTCGCTGCTGTGTTTCCTGGCCGCGTGGTGGCTGTTGCGTCCGTGGGGCAATGCGGGGCTATGGGGCGCGCTGCTGGTGCATTATGTGGCGCGCGGGGGCTTGCAGGCGGTCAGGTATCCGGCGTTGTTGCGGAAGTCGTTTGGGTAGCTCTATGTGTCATCGCCCGGCTTGACCGGGCGATCCAGTAAACACTGGTGTCTGCGTGTAATCACTGGCGGCGGTGTATACTGGGTCACCCGGTTAAGCCGGGTGACGACAACCGAGAGAGCTCAAACCGGCCAGTCTTCCGCGGTGATCGTTGCGGCATCGGCACCCACGATCTCCGACAGCGAATCGCGCCCCGTGCGCAGCAGGGTCGAGGACAGGTCCGCCTTGATCGCCTCGACTAGCCCCAGACCCTTATAGACCAGCGACGAATAGACCTGGATCAGGCTCGCACCGGCGCGGATCTTCGTCAGCGCTGCCCCGCCGCTATCGATGCCGCCGGCGCCGATCAGCGGGAAGGCGCCTTCCACGCGCACGAAGGTTTCCGCCACCATGCGGGTCGAGAGCCGGAACAGCGGCCGGCCCGACAGGCCGCCGGTTTCCTGCGCCTTTGCCTTGTCGCGCAGAGTGGGCGGGCGGCCGATGGTCGTGTTGGCGACGATCATGCCATCGACGCCGCGCGAGCGGGCGACATGCACGACATCGTCGAGATCGGCGAGGCCGAGATCGGGGGCGATCTTGAGCAGCACCGGCGAGTCGCCCGCGGTCTTGCGGACGCGGTCGCGGGCTTCGATGACGCGGGCGAGCAGATCGTTCAGCTCCGAGGCCTGCTGCAGGTTGCGCAGGCCCGGCGTGTTCGGCGAGGAGACATTGACGGTGAAATAGCTCGCCACCGGCGCGAAGGTCTCGATCAGTTTGACATAGTCCTGCGTGCGATCGGTCGATTCCTTGTTGGCCCCGACATTGACGCCGACGATACCGCCGCGCTGCGCGCGCGCGGCAAGGCGCGCCAGCACGGGCTCGGCGCCTTCGCTGTTGAAGCCGAAGCGGTTGATGACAGCCTCATCGCGCTCCAGGCGAAACAAACGCGGGCGCGGATTGCCGGGCTGCGGCAGCGGCGTCACCGTGCCGATCTCGGCAAAGCCGAAGCCGAGCCGCAGCAGCGCGTCGGGCGCTTCGGCATGTTTGTCGAAGCCGGCGGCGATGCCGACGGGGTTCGGGAAATTCAGGCCGAAGGCGCGGACTGCGAGTTTCGGATCATCGGGGCGTGGCTTGGCATAAGGCAGCAGCTTCAGGCCGCGGATGGCGAGGCGGTGGGCATCTTCCGCATCCAGCATACGCAGCATCGGCAGGGACAAGGCATCGAAGGCACGGATCACTTAACTTAACTCCGGAATGACATGGCTGCCGTCGGCGCGCAGGCGCAGGTCCTTGACGGCGGTGACGGTGCCCAGATCGAGCTCGCCATAAAGATGCGGAAACAGGTCGCCGCCGCGGGAGGGCTCCCAGCGCAGCTCATCACCGAGTGCGTCCCGGTCCACCGCGATCAGGAACAGGCCGCTCTGGCCGGCATAATGCTTGGCGAGCGTGCCTTCGAGCTGGGCGGCGGTGGAGAAGTGGATGAAGCCATCCCGGATGTCGTCGGAGCTGCCACGATAAGTGCCCTGGCGCTCGGCTTCGCGCCACTGTGGCGCCGGACAGATTTTATAGATGCTGCGCAATCGCCGGGCTTTCAGGGTTGTCGGGCTTTCCCGGTTGTTCTGGAGGCGTGCGGACAACCCTTCATGGGTGTCGGCCGCCGACCGTATCGGCGGCAACCTCTCAACTCAAGGCCGCACATTTTTTTCAGATGATGGTTGCGTAAATGGCGGAACCCCGGCAATAATTCCTAGTTGCTGCCACGATTCAGCGCGCCGGCCGCATGCCGGGCCAGGACGCCATGCCGAGGGACGAGACCATGCTGACCCATGCCCAGATCTGGAACGCGCTCGACCTGCTCGCCGAACGCAATGGTTTGACCGCCTCCGCGCTCGCCAAGAAAGCGGGGCTGGATGCGACCACGTTCAACAAGTCCAAGCGCATCACCAATGAGGGGCGCGAGCGCTGGCCCTCCACCGAATCGGTGTCCAAGGCGCTGCAGGCCACCAATGTGCCGATCGACGCCTTCGTCGCGCTGATCGAGGGCACGCGCAAGATCGTGCAATCGGTGCCGCTGCTGGGCTTCGCGCAAGCGGGGCAGGGCGGATTTTTCGACGATGCGGGCTTTCCCGTCGGCAGCAAGGGCTGGGACGAAGTCGGCCTGCCCTCGGTGAATGACGAGCATGCCTATGCGCTGACGATCTCGGGCGACTCGATGAAGCCGGCCTATCGCGATGGCGACATCATCGTGGTGTCGCCGAGCGCGCAGATCCGCAAGGGCGATCGCGTGGTGGTGAAAACCAAGGACGGCGAGGTGATGGCCAAGGAGCTGAAGCGGCGCACCACCAAGCTGCTGGAGCTGCAGTCGTTGAACGCAAACCATGCGGATCGCAGTTTTGCGGTGCAGGATATCGACTGGATCGCGCGCATCGTGTGGGCGAGCCAGTAGAATTCGTTTCGGGGCTGCACACTTGTCATCGCCCGGCGCGACCGGGCGATCCAGTAAACACGGGCGTTTGTGCTTATCACCGCCAGTGGTGTGTACTGGGTCACCCGGTCGAGCCGGGTGACGACAACGAGCGTTACGCGCTCCGTGCCAGTGCGCCGTCGATCATGCTGATTGCGTTCTGCACGCCGTAAACGGCCACGAACGAGCCGAAGCGCGGGCCCTTCTCCTGGCCGAGCAGCACCTGGTACAGCATGTTGAACCAGTCCAGCGACACGCCGGGACGGCCATCCTTGGCGGGCTTCTTGTGGTCGAGGAACGGTTCGCGACGACCGATTTCATAGACGGTGTTCTGGATGTCCTCGGCGCTGGCGTCTGTTGCCAGGCGCGACAGCGCATCGCGCAGATCCTGCAGCGCCACGCGCTCGATCTCGGTGGGCTCGCGGAAGGTTTTCGTGGGCGCCACGAAATCGCGATAGTAGTTGATCGCGTAGCCGACCATCGCATCCAGCTTCGGATGCGTTGCCGCGCTGACGCCCGGACGGTAGCGGCCGATGAAGCCCCATAGCGTGTCGGCATTTTCAGCGTTCGACGACGACACCAGCGTCAGCAGCAGCTGGAACGTGACCGGCATGTCCACTTGCGGCGGGTTGCCGGCATGCAGATGCCAGACCGGATTGGACAGGCGCTGCTTCGGATCCTGGCGGTTATAGCCGTCGAGGAACTGCTGATACTCATCGACATTGCGCGGGATCACGTCGAAGAACAGCCGCTTCGCCGCCTTCGGCTCGCGATACATGAACAGCGACAGCGATTCCGGCGAGGCATAGCGCAGCCATTCGTCGATGGTCAGGCCGTTGCCCTTGGACTTGGAGATCTTGCCGCCGTTTTCGTCGAGGAAGAGTTCGTAATTGAAACCTTCCGGCGGCGTGCCGCCGAGCGCCGCGCAGATCTTGCCGGACAGCTTGACGGAATCGATCAGATCCTTACCGGCCATTTCGTAATCGACACCGAGGGCCGCCCAGCGCAGCGCCCAGTCGGCCTTCCACTGGCACTTCACGGCGCCGCCGGTGACGGGCGTGGTGACCTCTTCATTCGTATCCGGATCGATATAGGTGATCGTGCCCGCCTTCACGTCGCGCGCGATCATCGGCACCTGCAAAACCACGCCGGTGGTCTTGCTGACCGGCAGGAATGGCGAATAGGTGGCGCGGCGATCCGGGCCGAGCGTCGGCAGGATGATGTCCATCACCTTGTCGTAGACCTCCAGCATGCGCAGCAGCGTGGCGTCGAAACGGCCGGAGGCGTAGTAGTCGGTGCTTGATGCGAATTCGTAGTCGAAGCCGAAGTGATCGAGGAAGGCGCGCAGGCGCGCGTTGTTGGCGGCGCCGAACGACACGCCTTCTTCGATCGGATCCGGCACGGCGGTCAGCGGCTTGCCGAGATGCTTGGCCAGCATCTCCTTGTTGGGCACATTGTCCGGCACCTTGCGGAAACCGTCCATGTCGTCCGAGAAGGCGAGCAGGCGGGTCTTGATCTTGTCTTCCGTCAGCACGCGAAAGGCATGGCGCACCATGGTGGTGCGCGCCACTTCGCCAAAGGTGCCGATATGCGGCAGGCCCGAGGGGCCGTAACCGGTCTCGAACAGCACTTCGTCTTTCGGGCTTTTCTTCAGACGCGCCACCAGCGCCTTCGCCTGCTCGAACGGCCAGGCGTTGGAAGTCTCGGCGAGCGCGCGCAGCTCGCTCGGGCTCATGGTGGGTTCAGAAGTAGACATCGTGATTGGGCCTCCGGGCCGCGGAACCTAGCGGCTCCGCACCGAAATGCCAAACCGCCGCATGTGAGAAATCAGAACGGGCTGACGGAAAAGTATTTCAGCCACAGATCGGTGTAGCGGCCCTTTTCCCAGGTGCGGAACAGGGCCCAGTTCAGCGCCTGGCGCAGCGTGTCATTGCCCTTGCGGACGCCGATGCCGATGCCTTCGCCGAAGAAGCGGCTCTCGATGAACGGGCCGCCCGAGAAAGCGCAGCAATCGCCGGAATCGCTGCCATTGACCCAGAAGGCCAGCGAGATGGCGTCGCCGAAGATGACATCGACCTCGCTCTTGCGCAGGGCCGCGCGCAGTATCTCTTCGTTCGGCTGCGGCACAAGCACGGCGTCAGTGAACATCGCCTTGAGGAAGGCCTCATGCGCGGTGCCGGCGATGACGCCGATCTTCTTGCCCTCGAGATATTCCGGCCGCATCTCCTTCAGCACCGCATCCTTGCGCGCCACGAAGCGGCCGGGGGCGCGATAATAGGGATCGGTAAAGTCGATGCGGGCGCGGATCGCCGGCGTCACCGCCATGGAGGCGATGATGGCGTCGCCGCGATTGCTGGCGATGGCATCCAGCAGCGTTTCGAAGCGGCGCATCTGGATGGTGCAGGTGACCTTGATCTCCTCGCAGAGCTGGCGCGCGAGATCGACATTGAAGCCGGCCGGATTGCCGTCGGGGCCGGTGTAGTTAAACGGCGGATAATCGGTCTCGGTGAGGAAGCGGATCACCGTGAGGCGCGACAGGTCCGGGCGCTCAGGCCGGCGGCGCGGGTCCCAGAAACCGGGAACGGCCTGCGCGCCGGGCTGGCTGCCCTGCTGGATGGACAGGCTTGGCGCCAGCGGTGGCACGGGAGGCTGACCTTGGGCCTGTGCGCTCCAAGGCAGCAACGCGCCCACGAAACAAAGCGCACGCAAGGTTGCGCGTGCCGCGCGATGCGGTATTCGGTTGCTGAAACTAACCATCTGTGGTTGCATGGAGGCGTGTCCGGACGCGGTCTTATAGACCATCCTGCCGGAGACGCGAGTGGCGTTTGTGGCATCGTTTGTGGCGTGGGGGGCGGTGCATGGCCCTGTTGGACCATGGCGGGGAGCCGGAACCGTTTGTCGGCGGGAATGCGTTGGCGCCGGAGCGCCGGCGGCGTCCGCTGGAGCATGACCCTCGTCGCCCTGAACCCGTTCCGCAGATCGCGCCCGAACTCGATTGCCTGCGCGGCCTCGTCCCGTCCCTGACGCTGCAGGCAGCGACCAATCGAAGCCGCAGGCTCGGCATCGGCGCCGACCGCGTTCTGATCGACTGGGGCATCATTGAGGAAGCCGCTTATCTCGGGCGACTTGCCGGGCATCTCGACATCCCTATCGCCCGGCTCCACCACGCCGACCGTCATCGATGTCTGCTACCGCCTGAGCAATTTGCGCAGGCCGCGACACTCGGCATGTTCCAGATCCGGCGTGATGACAGTGTGCGCTTCGTCGTTGCCTCACGCTGCTTGTCTGCACGCATGCTGTGCGAAATCGCTGTCGCGCGGCCCGACCTGATCGCAGGTTTCGAGCTGGCCACGGCTGAAGACTTCAATCGCTTCCTCACGGACCATGCAGGCGATGCGCTCGCACGAGAGGCCGCGGAAGGGCTGTCCCGACGCTGGCCGGGCCTGTCGGCCGCATCGCGCGCGCAGACACGGTGGCAAAAGTTCTGGCGCGCAGCGATCATCCTTGGCATCGCCGGGATCATTGCCATTCCGTCGCTGCTCGGCGAGGCGATCTGGAGCGGTGTGCTGACCGCCACTTTCGTTGTCTTCGCCGGCTTTCGCTTTCTCGGCTGCCTGGTGCCGCGCCTGCCGGCGCCCAGGCGTCGGCATCTCCCGGATGCTGAGCTGCCGATCTATACGGTGATGATCGCGCTCTATCGCGAGGCCACATCGGTGGCGCCGCTGCTGCAGGCGATCGCGGATCTCGATTATCCCCGTGAAAAGCTTGACGTCATCCTGGTCACCGAGGCCGAAGACGAGAGCACCCGGCAGGCCATCGCGCGGCTGCAGCCGATGCCGCATGTGCAGGTGATCACGGTGCCGGCCATTGGCCCGCAGACCAAGCCGAAAGCGCTGAACTATGCGCTGCCATTTGCGCGCGGCAGTTTTGTCGCGGTGTTCGATGCGGAGGATCGGATGGAGCCACGGCAATTGCGTGCTGCGCTCGACGCCTTCGATCATCATGGGCCTGACATCGCCTGCGTGCAGGCGAGTTTGATGATCGATAACGCGTCGGAAAGCGTGCTGTCACGCATGTTCGCGGCCGAATATGCCGGGCAGTTCGACGTGCTGCTGCACGGCTTGTCAGCGCTGCATCTGCCACTGCCGCTGGGTGGATCGTCCAATCATTTCCGTACCGACGTGCTGCGCCATGTCGGCGGCTGGGATGCCTGGAACGTCACCGAGGATGCCGATCTCGGCATTCGTCTGGCGCGGTTCGGCTATCGTTGCGTGACGTTTGCCTCGACGACCTATGAAGAAGCACCGGTGCATGTTAGCGCCTGGTTGCGGCAGCGCTCGCGCTGGATGAAGGGCTGGATGCAGACGACCGCCGTGCATCTGCGCAGCCCGTGGCGCTTGTGGCGCGATGTGGGCACGGTGAGAGCGCTCGGTGTCGCAGTCATTGCCGGCAGCAATGTGCTGACGGCGCTGGCCTATCCCCTGCTGCTTGTCGAGATCGCACTGTTCGCCGGTCGCGCGGGCGTCACGGGGAGTCTGTCCGGCTTTCTCGTCGACATGCTGATGCCACTGCATCTGACGGCGATCTCGGCGGGCTATTTTGCCACCGTCACCGTCGGCCTGATGGGGCTGGCGCGGCGCAGGCAGATGCGACACGCGTGGATCTTGCTGCTGGCGCCGCTGTATTGGGGGCTGCTGTCGATCGCCGCGTGGCGCGCGCTCTGGCAATTGCTGCGCGAGCCGCATCGCTGGGAGAAGACACAGCATGCGGTGTCGCCAAGGAGCAAGGCGGTGAGGATGGGGCTGAGATCGTAGGATGGGTTGAGCGTAGCGATACCCATCACCTCTAGCGCTGGTGGTGATAGGTATCGCTACGCTCAACCCATCCTATTTCCTCGCCTCACAAATAACGCTTCAGATCCTTCGCCGCGTCTTCCGGCGTGCGCTTCAGATTGAACGGGGCGACGAAATTGCCGTCCTTGTCCATCAGATAGATCAGCGCGGTGTGATCCATCGTGTAGTCGCCGTCTTTAGTCGGCACCTTCTTGGCATAGACGCGATAGCCGGTGATCACCTTCGCCACTTCCTCGGGCGTGCCGGTCAGGCCCTTCAGATGCGGATCGAAGGAGGACAGATAGTCCTTCATGATCGGCGCCGTGTCGCGCTCAGGATCGACGGACACGAAATAGGTGTTGAGCTTGTCGGCATCCGGGCCGAGTGCGCGCAGCACCTCGGACATCTCGAACAGCGATGTCGGGCAGATATCCGGACAATGGGTGAAGCCGAAGAAGATCAGCGATGGCTTGCCCTTGAGGCTCTGCTCGGTGACCTTGCTGCCGGATTGATCGGTGAGCTGGAACGGGCCGCCGATCGCCGCCGGCGCCGCGACACCCTTGAAGCCGCCGGAGAGCCACAGCACCAGCAGCAGCCCTGCGGCGAGGCTGCCGGCGAAGGCCGCGATGACGACCAGCGGACGGGTGGAGCTACTCATGTCATGGTTCCTGAAATCACATGCAGGCGGCGATGCCGGACTTCACCATCTCGAAAAAGACGGCGGTGCCGTAATAGGCCCACAGACCGATGGCTGCGACCACGAGCAGGCCGGCAAAGGCAGCCGCCGCGCCGACGATCAGCGTTGCCGCGCGCGAAGGCTGCGGGGCCACATGATCAGGGGCGGATGCCGGCTGCATTGACGAACCTCAATTGGCAGGCGTCCCGCGAGGGTGCCTGCATTCAGGTTCCAGATAGGCCGAGTTGCCGGCGCGGGCAAGCGTCGGCAGGGTCGCAGCGATCAAGTGATGGAGAGCGATTAGGGCCGTAGGGCGGATTAGCCGAAGGCGTAATCCGCCGGCCGAATTTGTGTGGCGAAGAATGGCGGATGACGCTGCGCTAATCCGCCCTACGGCTGCCGCGGTCGTGATCACCGCATCGCGGCGCGGGCGTCCATGTAGCAAGGCTTGTACATGCTCGCGAGCTGCGGGCCGCGGAGGAACACCATCTGCGGCTTGAGGCCGCCGCGCTTGGCGATCCAGCGGCGGATATTGCCGGGATACATCGAATACAGCATGCGCGTCGCTTCGCGATTGGTGACGGCACGGCCATTCGCGCCCGGATCCCAGGCGGCATGGAAGCCGAGCGTGGCATTCGGCGTTACGCAGATGCGGTCATGCGGGACGGCGCCGAGCACGATGGTGCAGGCCGAGGCACAGAGGCCGTCGATGACGACGGTTTCGCCGGAGGAGCGCAGGCCCTGATACTTGTCGACATAGGTTCCGATGCGGCCGCCGCGATCATCGGCGATGCGCACCACGGCATGGC
This sequence comes from Tardiphaga sp., assembly GCF_044336785.1. Taxonomy (GTDB): domain Bacteria; phylum Pseudomonadota; class Alphaproteobacteria; order Rhizobiales; family Xanthobacteraceae; genus Tardiphaga. The sequence continues at coordinate 12,225 of NZ_JBIIOT010000067.1, forward strand.
TCGCGCCGACACCTGCCACCAACAGAACCGCCGCCAGCAAACCGGTCACGAACTTCATGCTCTGCCCCAAAACGATGATGCCGAATCTGTCTGTCCTGGTGATGCAGGACCATGTCAGCGTGTTGGCGAAACGCGTTTTTGTCTAGCGGGACCTCGCGCATCCACGACGATTCAAAACGAGTGTTGCGCGCGGGATGCAGTGCGGGAAAGTGCGGAACAACGGAATGCCAATTCCGCATTTGCCGTTGACCAAAGTTCCCGCAACACCTTCAATCTCTCTTAACAAAATGATGGGGAGAGAAACGATGGCCGACGATGTCACTGACGTCATCGTGGTGGGCGCGGGCCTTGCGGGCCTCGTGGCTGCAACGGAAATTGCAGATGCCGGCAAGCGCGTCATCGTGGTCGATCAGGAAGGCGAACAGAATCTCGGCGGCCAGGCGTTCTGGTCGTTCGGTGGTTTGTTCTTCATCGATTCGCCGGAGCAACGCAGGCTCGGAATCAAGGACAGTTTTGAACTCGCGCATCAGGACTGGATGGGCTCGGCGGGGTTTGATCGCGAAGAAGATCACTGGCCGAAGCGATGGGCCGAGGCCTATCTCGCTTTCGCGGCCGGCGAGAAGCGCGATTGGCTGCGCGCGATGGGCCATCGCGTGTTTCCCATCGTCGGCTGGGCGGAGCGCGGCGGCTATGACGCCATGGGCCATGGCAATTCGGTGCCGCGTTTTCACATCACATGGGGCACCGGGCCGGGCATCGTCGAACCATTCGAGCGCCGCGCACGCGAGGCTGTCGCAAAGGGGCTGCTGACATTCAGGTTCCGGCATCGCGTCGATGCGCTGAGCATGACCAACGGAACCGTCGATGGCGTCAGCGGCGCGATCCTCGAGCCTGCGAATAACGAGCGCGGCGAGAGTTCGCCGCGCCGGTCGATCGGTGAATTCTCGCTGCATGCGCAGGCGGTGATCGTCGCCTCCGGCGGCATCGGCGGCAATCATGATCTGGTCCGGCAGAACTGGCCGGAACGTCTCGGCAAGCCACCGCAGCGGATGATCTCCGGCGTGCCCGCCCATGTGGATGGCCGCATGATCGGGATCACGGAAGCGGCCGGCGCGCGGCTGATCAATCGCGACCGCATGTGGCACTATGTGGAGGGGATCGAGAACTGGAATCCGATCTGGCCCAAGCACGGCATCCGTATTTTGCCGGGCCCGTCGTCCATGTGGTTCGATGCGACGGGCGAGCGGCTGCCGGCGCCGCTGTTTCCGGGCTCCGATACGCTCGGGCAGCTGCAATATATCCAGTCCACCGGTTACGATTATTCCTGGTTCATCCTGACGCAGGCGATCATCAAGAAGGAATTTGCGCTGTCGGGGTCGGAGCAGAATCCGGATCTCACCGGCAAGAGCTGGCTGCAGACCGCGCGCCGCGCCACCAACAAGGGCGCACCGGCGCCGGTGGAAGCGTTCAAGGAGCACGGCGCGGATTTTGTCGTGCGCGACAATCTCGGCGATCTCGTTGCGGCGATGAACGAGCTGGTCGGCAATGACATGCTCAAGCTCGACCGCATCAAGGCGCAGATCGAGGCACGTGATCGCGCCATCGCCAATCCGTTCGTGAAGGATGCGCAGGTGATGAACCTGCACAATGCGCGGAAATATATCGGCGACAAGCTGATCCGAACTGCGAAGCCGCATCGTATTCTCGATGCGGAGAAGGGGCCGTTGATCGCCGTGCGGCTGAACATCCTGACGCGAAAGACGCTGGGCGGATTCGAGACCGATCTCGATGCCCGCGTGTTCGGTGCCGGGCGTCAGATCATTTCCGGCCTCTATGCGGTCGGCGAAGCCGCCGGCTTCGGCGGCGGCGGCATGCACGGCTATCGCTCGCTGGAGGGGACGTTTCTCGGCGGGTGTCTGTTTTCGGGGAGAACGGCAGGGCGCGCGGCGGCGAGGGCGGTTTAGCAAAAAGCCGTCCGGGCGTTACGCCGGACGGCTTTTCGACGCGACTGCCGGTTCCCCAAGACGTCCGGTTCCGTCGCACGTCCAAATGCTGGGCGCGCATGGTTAAGCGCGGGTTAACGATTGCATCACGGCCAGGCGGCGTAGGACGGCCCCTGCCGTCCCGGATTCTGTCTGGCACGCCGCCGATATGTCCCCGGCGATTCATTCTGATACTTGCGGAAGAAGCGGTTGAAATAGCCGGGGTCGTGAAAGCCGAGGCCATAGGCGATCTGCTCCACGGGGAGATCGAGCTGGCGCAGTCGCGTGCAGGCTTCCTGGATCAGGCGCTGATGCACCACGGCGCGCGGGCTGATGCCGCGCTCGCGCTTGCAATGGGCGTGCAGCCGGTCGTCGGTGACGCCGAGTGCCGCGGCATAGCGGGCGATCGGCCAGCCGTCGCGATAGTGCAGTTCGACCATCTGCAGGAAATTGCCGACCAGCCGCGGGCCATCGCCGCGGCGGGAGATGTCGTCCACCGGCTCTTCGGCGATCAGCGCGCGCCACAGATGCAGGCAGAGCAGCAGCAGATGCGCGGACAACAACGTGGCGCTGCCGCGGCCCGGCGTCGTCAGTTCACCGGCCAGCATGGCGCAGGAGGCTGACATCGCCGCAAATCCCTGCGAGGCCTTGGCGTCTTCCAGCAGCACCAGCCGATCGACCGTGCGGCGCAGATGCAGCGCCTCGGCAGAGCCGGCGATGGTTTGCGTCAGGAGATCATCGGTGACGGTGAGCAGATAACCCTGCGCGCCGGCCTCGACCTGCAGTGTGCCGTCATAGCCGCAGGGCAGCCAGAGCAGCGCGGGTGCGCCAAACTCAATCACGGAATCCCGCATGGTGGCGGTGCCGCGGCGGCTTTCCATTACCAGCAGATGGGCGTGCCGGTGTTGCGTCTGGCGGAGCGACCAGATGCGCGGCGCGAGTCCGGAAGTGAAGCGTTCGACATGCAGCGCGGAGGATTTTCCGGCGAGGTCGATCGCATCCGCAAACATTGGGCTCACCTCGTGATGGGACAATCCGTCGCGCGGATACAATCGCATCACACGGCTGGGTGCAATCTTTCCCCGGATGCGTCCAATTCACGCGCCCCAGTGCTCAACTAGTGTTCCGCCATCGAGCGTCGGGAAGGCGCCGTCACAACTCACAGGGGAGGACGACATGGGTTCAGCAACCAAACAGCGTGCAGCGACATGGGCCGCCGGTCTGGCCATGATGGCGGGGGCAGCGACGCTCGGTTGGGGTGATGCGGCACAGGCGCAGACCTCGGTCAAGATCGGCTATGCGATCTCGCGCACGGGCCCGGCCGCCGGCGGCGCCGCGGTGACGTCGATCCCGAATTACGAACTCTGGGTCAAGGAGGTGAATGCCGCCGGCGGCCTCAAGCTCGCCGACAAGCGCGTGCCCATCGAGGTCGTGCACTATGACGATCGCTCGAGCGCCGAGGAAGCGGCCAAGGCGCTGGAGCGCCTGATCAACCAGGACAAGGTGGATTTCATCCTGCCGCCCTGGGGCACCGGCCTCAATCTTGCGGTCGGGCCGATCCTCAACAAGGCCGGCTATCCGCATCTCGCTTCCACCGCCGTCACCGATCGCGCGCCGGAACTGGCCAAGCGCTGGCCCAACAGTTTCTGGCTGCTCGGCACCAGCGCCGATGCCTCGAAGACGCTGGTCGAACTGCTGGTGAAGCTGCGCGGCGAGGGCAAGATCGGCGACACCGTGGCCATGGTGAGCATCGCCGACGGCTTCGGCATCGATCTGTCGGCTGCGGCGCGCCCGGCGCTGGCAGCGGCAAAGTTCAAGCTCGCTTACGACAAGACCTATCCGGTCGGCACGCAGGATCTCGGCCCGATCGTCAATGAGGTGAAGGCGCTCAATCCCGACACCTTCATCGCCTTCAGCTATCCGCCGGACACGATCGCGATCACCGAACAGGCGCGCATCTCGGGTTTCAATCCGAAGGTTTACTACACCGGCGTCGGCACGGCGTTTCCGCTGTTCAAGGGGAAATTTGGCGCCAATGCGGAAGGCGTGATGGGCATCGGCGGCTGGAGCGGCGACAGCCCGGCGATCAAGGACTATCTCGCCCGCCACAAGGCCTCGGCTGCAAACGGCGCCGAGCCGGATCGCTGGGCCAGCGCCGTCACCTTTGCGAGCCTGCAGATGCTGCAGCAGGCCATCGAGCGGGTCGGCAAGGTCGATCGCGCGGCGGTCATCAAGGATCTGCAGACCGGCAGTTTCGATACGGTGATCGGCAAGGTGAAGTTCGAGAACAACATGCCGACGAACTACTGGTGGGTCGGGCAGTGGCAGGGCGGCGAGTTCTACGGGGTCGCGCCATCCGGCAATGCCGGTGCGCGTCAGCCGATCCTGCCGAAGCCGGCCTGGACCACGCAGTAATCGCGACAGGCTTTATCGGCGCATGATCTTGACTGAGATCATGCGCCAGCAATCCGGAATGATGGAATGACGAACGCGGTGCTCACCGGCCTCGTGCTGGGCGGAATGTATGCGCTCATCGCCATGGGGCTGACGCTCCAATATGGCGTGGCGCGGATCATGAATCTCGCTTATGGCGAATTCCTGATCGGTTCGGCCTTTGCCTCCTATTTTCTGTTCACGGCATGGGCGGTGAATCCGCTGGTCGGCCTGATCCTCATCGTGCCCGTCAGTTTTGTCGTGAGCTTCCTGCTCTACAAGATCTTCCTGACGCCACTAGTGCGCCGCGCCCGCACGCGCGATGCGCTGGAGGTGGACAGCATTCTCGCCACCTTCGGCCTGATGTTCATCGTCCAAGGCATCCTGCTCACGCTATTCGGCGGCGCCTATTTCAGCTACTCGTTCCTCGCCATTCCGGTGACCGTGGTCGGCGAAGTGCTGGCGATGAATCGCCTGGTGGCCTTTGCCCTCGCCGTTGTGCTCGGCACCGTGCTGTATTTGCTGCTCACGCGCACGCGGATCGGCACATCCATCCGCGCGGTCGCCGTCGATCCCGCATCGGCGCCGCTGGTGGCGATCAATGTGCCGCAATTGTCGGCGCTGGCCTTTGCCGCGGGTGGTGCGCTGGTCGCGTCTGCCGGCGTGCTGATCAGCATGTTCCTGACCTTCAGCGCCACATCGGGCGTGGTTTTCACCATGAAGGCGCTGATCGTCGTCGTCATGGGCGGCATCGGCAATCTGATGGGCTGTCTCGTGGCCGGCGTGCTGCTCGGCCTGAGCGAGGCGCTGGTGGCGACCTATATCGATCCCGGCCTGACCATCGCCGTCAATTTCGCACTGTTTCTCGCTGTCCTGCTCGTGCGCCCCGCCGGCATTTTCGGAAGGGTTGGCCGATGACCGCGTCACAGATTCTGATCGGGGCCGTGGGTCTCGCAGCCATCGCCGGCCTCGCAGTCCTGCCGTCCCTCGTCGATGCCTATCATCTCGCGCTCGGCATCACGCTGCTGCAGTTCACCATCCTTGCCACCGCATGGGGCCTGTTCTCCGGCCCGACGCGCTATGTCTCGCTGGCGACGACGGCGTTCTTTGGCGTCGGCGCCTACACCGTTGCGGTGCTTGGCGAGCAATTGCCGTGGCCGCTGGTGCTGGCGGTGGCCGCTGTGATCGGTGCAGTCACCTCCGCGATCGTCGGCCTCTCGACCTTGCGCCTCAGCGGCGTGCATTTTGTCATCTTTACCTTTGGGCTGGCCGAACTGGTGAAGCAGCTTGTGGTGTGGTTCGAGGTCAACAAGAGCCGCGTGCTCGGCCGCTATATCTTCCTCGATATCACCCAGCAGGACATCTACTGGCAGCTGCTGGCACTGGCGGTGATCGTGTTTGCGACCGGCTGGCTGATCGCGAGATCGCGGCTTGGGTTCGCGCTGCGCATTATCGGCGAGGATGAAACGGTGGCCCGGCATTGCGGCATCAATGTCACCTTTGCCAAGGTCGCGCTGTTCGTCATCTCGGCGGTGTTCATGACGCTGGTTGGCGCGATCATGGCGCCACGCTGGACCTATATCGAGCCATCCATCGCCTTCAATGCGACGATCTCGTTCGAGGTGGTGATCATGGCGCTGCTTGGCGGCGCGCATCGCTTCTGGGGCCCGGCTCTGGGCGCGATTCCGCTGACGCTACTGTTCGAATTTCTCTCCGCGCGTTTCCCCAGCACATCGACGCTGATCATGGGCGTGGTGTTCCTGCTGATCGTCTATGCGCTGCCGTCCGGCGTGGTCGGCCTGATCGAGAAGATCAGGCAATTCCGCCGCAGCCCTGCGATCCAAGGGAGTGGCGCATGATGTCGTCGCGCGCACCGATCCTCAAGGTCGAGGGCCTCATGCGCCGTTTCGGCGGTCTCGTCGCAGTCAATGACATGGGCTTCACCGTTCACGCCGGCGAAATTGTTGGCCTGCTTGGGCCGAACGGATCGGGCAAGACCACGGCGATCAACCTGATCTCCGGCGTGCTGCGGCCTGATGCCGGCAGCATCATGCTTGGCGACACCGACATCGCGGGATGGCCGACATTCAGGATCGCGCGGCTGGGCGTCGCGCGGACGTTCCAGCTGGTGCGCGTGCTCGATGGCATGACCTGCGGCGACAATGTGCGGGCAGGGCTGGCGTTCAATCATCGCGGGCGTGAAGGCGATGTGTCCGTCGAAAATTTGCTCGCACGCGTCGGCCTGGCCGATCACAGCATGCGTCCGGCGGCGGAGCTCACTTACATCGACCGCAAGCGGCTCGAACTCGCACGCGCGCTGGCGTTGCGGCCGCGCGTGCTGCTGCTGGATGAATGGCTCGCCGGCCTCAATCCGTCTGAATTGCAGATCGGCATCGCGCTGATCCGCTCGCTGAAGGACGAGGGGTTGTCCATCCTGATGGTGGAGCATGTGATGGATGCGATCCGCTCGCTGTGCAGCCGCTGCGTGGTGATGAGCAGCGGGCGCCGCATCGCGGATGGACCGACCGACGCCGTGCTGCGCGATCCCGCCGTGATCGAAGCCTATCTGGGAGCGCCCGAAGATGCTTGAGGTCTCCGGCATCAATGTCAGTTTCGGGCAGCATCGCGCGCTCAGTGATGCGGCGTTGAACGTGAAGCGTGGCGAACTTGTCGTCATTCTCGGCGCCAATGGTGCCGGCAAATCGTCGCTGCTGAAAGCGATTGCGGGCCTCATCAAATGCGGACCGGAAAAACGGGTGAAGCTGGATGGGCACGATCTGTCGGCGCTTCCCGCGCATCTGATCGTCGAGAGTGGTCTGGCGCTGGTGCCCGAAGGGCGTGGCGTGTTCGGCGAACTGACGGTCGCTGAAAACCTGCTGATGGGGGCCAATCCGAAACGGGCGCGCGCCATAGAGACGGCGCAGCGCGAAAAGGTGCTGACGCTGTTTCCGCGCCTCGGCGAGCGCCTGAAGCAGACGGTGCGCACCATGAGCGGCGGCGAGCAGCAGATGGTCGCCATCGGCCGCGCGCTGATGTCCAATCCGGAGCTGTTGCTGCTCGACGAGCCCTCGCTCGGTCTCTCACCGCTGCTGGTGAAGGAGTTGTTCGCTGCGATCGGCAGCATCCGCGAGACCGGCATGGGAGTGCTGATGGTCGAGCAGAATGCGCGCGAAAGCCTGCGCATCGCCGATCGCGGTTATGTCATCGCAAACGGCCGGGTCACCGGCAGCGGGTCTGCTTTCGACCTGCAATCCGACGATTCCGTCCGTCGCGCCTATCTCGGCGGCGTCACCTAGAGCGCCGTCTTTCATCACCAATCAACCGAGGAGATCGCCATGAACATCATCAACCTCCTGATCGAGAACGAAGACGCGCAAGCCAGCGGCGGCGCGACATTCGACCGCCTCAATCCGATTACGGGTGACGTCGCCTCGCGCGGGGCCGCAGCCACGATCGCCGATGCGAAGCGCGCCGCCGATGCCGCTGCTGCAGCTTTCCCGGCATGGTCGGCAACAGGTCCTGCAGCGCGGCGGACCATCCTGCTGAAGGCCGCCGATATCCTCGCCAGCCGGGCGCCTGAATTCATCGCCTTGATGGCCGCCGAGACCGGTGCGACAGCGGGTTGGGCCGGCTTCAACGTGCATCTCGCCTCAGGCATGTTGCGTGAAGCTGCCGCGATGACGACGCAGATTTCAGGCGAAGTCATTCCGTCCGACAAGCCCGGCTGTATTTCGATGGCGGTGCGCCAACCGGCCGGTGTCGTGCTCAGCATCGCCCCGTGGAACGCGCCGGTCATTCTCGGCGTCCGCGCCTTGGCATTGCCGCTGGCCTGCGGCAATACGGTGATCCTGAAGGCATCCGAGATCTGCCCAGGCACGCATCGCCTGATCGGCGAATGCCTGCGCGAGGCGGGCCTGCCGCCGGGCGTCATGAACGTGATCACCAATGCGCCGGAAGATGCGCCGGCATTGATCGAGGCATTGATCGCGCATCCGGCGGTACGGCGGATCAACTTCACAGGCTCCACGCGCGTCGGCCGCCTGATCGCGCAGACGGCGGCGACGCATCTCAAGCCCGTGCTGCTCGAACTCGGCGGCAAGGCGCCGCTGGTCGTGCTGGAGGATGCCGATCTCGATGCGGCGGTGGCTGCCTCGGCATTCGGTGCTTTCATGAATCAGGGGCAGATCTGCATGTCCACCGAGCGCCTCGTGGTCGATCGCAACGTGGCGGATACGTTCGTCGCCAAGCTCGCGGTGAAGGCGGAGCAGCTCGTCGCCGGCGATCCGCGCCAGGGCAATGCGCCGCTGGGCTCCTTGATCGACGCCAGCGCGGCCGATCGCATGCAGGCGCTGATCAAGGACGCCGTGGGCAAGGGCGCGCGGGTGGTGGCTGGCGGGCGCGTCGAAGGCACGCTGATGTCGGCCACGGTGCTCGATCACGTGACCTCGTCGATGCGCATCTATGGCGAGGAATCGTTTGGTCCGATCGTCAGCGTGGTGCGGGTGGATGGCGTGGACGAGGCCGTGCGGGTCGCCAATGACACCGAATACGGCCTGTCGGCCTCGGTATTCGGCCGCGACATCGCCCGCGCGCTAACGGTGGCGAAACGCATCGAATCCGGCATCTGCCACGTCAACGGCGCCACGGTGCATGACGAAGCGCAGATGCCATTCGGCGGCACCAAGGCGTCCGGCTATGGCCGCTTCGGGGGCAAAGCGGGGATCGCGGAATTTACGGAACTGCGCTGGATCACCATCGAAACCGGCCCGCAGCATTATCCGATCTGAGGGGGCTATCGCACCTGGATGGGGAGAGTGCTCGGCCTGCATGGTTCGAGCCGCCCGCTTCGCGGGCTCCTCACCATGAGGGTTTCCTATGGCGCTATCGTTCCCCTCATCCTGAGGAGTTCGCGCAGCGAGCGTCTCGAAGGATGGCCGCGAACTGCTTCGGCAATGATATGCGATAGCTCTGGATCTGATGGGGGATTGGAGCGGGCGAAGGGAATCGAACCCTCGTATGCAGCTTGGGAAGCTGCCGTTCTACCATTGAACTACGCCCGCATGCCCCCTGCTCTAGCCGAGGATCGGTGATCCGCCAAGGGGGCTGGCTCCGCGGCCGTAGGATGGGTTGAGCGGAGCGAAAACCCATCAGTCGTGCTTTGCGGCTGGCTCCGCCGATGGGTTGTCGCGCCGGCCTTCGGCCGCCGCTCAACCCATCCTACAGAGACGGGAGTATCCCCGCACCTGCAATTTCCGGTTGGCGAAAGCTGTTTGCCTGCTAACATCCGACTCGGGATGGCTGGGCAGGGATATACGATCTTCGATACGGCGGTCGGCAGATGCGGCATCGCATGGAGCCAGGCCGGGATCGTTGGCGTCCAGTTGCCGGAGGTGCGCGAGCTGGAGACGCGGCGGCGGTTGCTGCAGCAATATCCCGAGGCGCGCGAATGGCGGCCGCCGGAAGATGTGCAAGCGGCCATCGACGGCATCGTGGCGCTGCTGAACGGCAAACCCGTCGATCTTTCCGATATCCCGCTCGACACCTATGACATTCCGGAATTCAACTGCCGGGTCTATGAGGCGATCCGGCGGATTCCGCGCGGCGAAACCCGCAGCTATGCGGAGATCGCGATCCACCTTTACGTCAGCGGCGCGATCAATGCCGTGGCCAATGCGGTGGCGCGCAATCCGTTCGCGATCATCGTGCCGTGCCATCGCGCGATCACGGCGCCCGGGCAGACATCCGGCTTTGCCGGCAATGCGGGGATCGTCACCAAATCGCGGCTGCTCTCGATCGAGGGCGCGCGCTCGGGACCGGCCACCAATCTGTTCGATGCGCTGCTCTCGGTGTCCGCACCGCGCGCGCAGTGAAAGCTCTCAGGACAGTGCGGGACGGACCTCGGGCACCGGCCCGGATTTCGGCCCCCAGGGCGTCAGCAGCACGCTGAGCGCTGACAGCGTGCCGAGCAGCACCATGGATGCCGCAGCGAGCCAGAAGAAGCTGGTGGCCGGCGCATTGATGGACAGCAGATACCAGCCGCCGGCGCAGACGAAGCCGAGCCGGACTGTCTGCGCCAGCACGGGACCCAGCACTTTGGCAGCGCCCTGCGACGAGAAGTAGCTCACCGTGGCGAGGCCGAGAAAGGCATACATGGGCGCGCAGGTGGCGAGATAGGTCCGGCTGGCCATGCGCACGTCGGGATCGCTGGTGAACAGATTGACCCAGACATGGGGGAAGATCGCGACCAGCGTGCCGAGCAGGCCGACGATCACGAACGCCAGGGCGCAGCCGGTCCAGGCGATGCGGCGTGCGCGGTCGATGCGGCCGGCGCCGATGGCCATACCGACGGCCGGCACCGATGCGATGCCGACGGCGAAGGCGAGCGTGGTCAGCATGAATTCGAGCCGCGCGCCGATGCCATAGCCGGCCAGCACTTCGGTGCCGTAATGCGCCAGCATATGGGTGAAGATCAGCAGGGTGAGCACGCCCTGCAGCGGGTTGAAGCAGGCGATGGCGCCGACTTTCAAGATGTCGAAGAACATGCCGCGCTGAATGCGAAAGCCTTTAACCTTCGGACGCACCCGCGCGCGGCCGGAAAATACGTACCAGCCCATCACGCCGGTGCCGAGGGAGAACGCCGTCAGTGTGCCTGCTGCGACGCCGGCCATGCCGAATTGCGGGATGGGACCGAGGCCGAGGCCGAGCGTGCCACCGAGCACGATCTGCAGTCCTGCGGCGCTCGTCTGCATGGCGGAGGGCATCTTCATATTGCCGGTGCCGCGCAGGATGGCGGCAAAGGTGTTCATCAGCCACGGGATGACGCCGCCGGAAAAGAAGATGGTGATATAGGCCAGCGCCTGGCTCAGCACGTTGCCGCGGCCGCCGAGCAGCTGCAGCAGCGTGGCGCCGAAAGTGAGCATGCCCACCGTGAAAGTGAGGCCGAAGCAGATGGCGATCAGCAGCGCATGCCCCGCCAGCGTATCGGCGCGCTCGCGGTCGCCGGCGCCGAGCGCCCGCGCAATGGCCGATGACACGCCGCCGCCCATGGCGCCGCCGGACATGGTCATCGTCAGCATGACGAAGGGAAACACCAGCGCCATGGCTGCCAGCGCTTCGGTGCCGAGGCGGCCGATATAGGTGGTCTCGAAAATGACGACGATGGTGCCGGCGGAGAGCGCCACGACATTGGGCCAGGCCAGGCGCAACAAGGTCGGCAGCACGGCGTGGTCGAGCAGCGGGTTTTTGGCTGGGGCATTCAGCTCGGGAAGCGGCGCTTTGTCGCCATCCACCAATGGGCGTTCGGCGAACACGACCTCGGACATGCAGTCTCCCTGATCGTCCGGTCTTGAGTGCCGGACACCAGCCTTCCTAGCACCGTTCGCGGCCCAAGCCATACGCGCCGACTGCATGGGGGCTGGGCGATTTGCACTGCAGTATGAGGGTGTCTAGCCGATGGTCCAGGTGAACCGGTGCGCACCGTTCCGCTCTGCGGTCATGGTGATGGGAATGTTGCGCCCGCAGCCGGCGGCGAGGCCTTCGATCATGCCGCGCAGGAGATCGGCACAGGCAGGATGGGCGTCGGTGACACCGTCCATCAGTCGCCATGTTGTCTGCCGGATGGCGACAACACCGGCGGATTTATCGATGGTGAATTCGTCATCCTGTGCCGCGAGCAAGGCCGTGAAGACATCCGCAAAGGTCGTGGCATCGCCGCGGGTCATGCCGAAGCTTGCGGCGACCTCGTCGTAATATTGCATGCCGATCAGCTTGCCGGTAAGGCGCAGCAGATAGCCGGCATCATTGGGCCCGAATAGTTGCACCGCGACGGGTGCAGCGGTGCGCACATATTCCATCGCATAGTTGCGATAGGCCTTTTCAAGCCGCGGCTTTGGCCAGCTATCGACGGGCAGTGCCGGTGCCTTGGCGGGGTCGAAGGCCGGCGCTTCGAGGTGACGCGCGAAGACGAGGCGCTGATCGAGCTCCAGATCGTGGTCGTATTCGCAGTAATAGCCTTCAAGCCCATCCTGGCCATCGACGCTCTGCTTGGTGCAGACGAAGCCGAGGCGGAGATTGCCGAGGGCCGCGCCATTATTGGCGTGCCAGCCGCGCAGCATGGCGCGGGAGACGTCGCCGGGAATGCCGCAGATCGCGGTGCCGCGCCAGATCCAGCGCGGCGGCGGGTAGCGGATCCAGGCCTTGCGATCGGTCTCGTGCATGTATTCGACCGAGACGCCGCCGATCCAGTTGGAGAGATAGTGATATTGCGCGGCGGCGACCGCGGGTGGCAGATGCGACAGGCCGAGCTTGTCGAGGCCTGCGATAAAACGCTCCTGCTGCTGGCGGCGGAAGATGCGAAACACAAATTCGGCCGCATCGGGCGTGCCGCGGCGTGTGACGGTGGTCAGGATCAGGCCGGTAAAGGTGGCGTGATAGAGATCGGCAACGCTGCGCCAGCGTGTCCATGTGGCGTCGTCACGCGCTGTGGTCATCGCTTCCGTCCCCCATGATTGTTGGCGCCGACCATAGCTGCGACCACGCGTCGCTTCACATGAAATTCATGCAGGGCGATCGAACGCTTCTGCATCGCGCGCATTGAGTTCCGTCACCACAAGGAAATTCCATGCGCCAAAAATTCCTGCTCTCCACCGCTGTTCTCATCGTGGCGCTGCCGCTTGCTGGATGTAACGAGAAGTCGACAATCGCTGCGGGCGACGATTTCGGGCCGACGCCGAAGCTGGTCGAGCCGAACAAGACGCTGATCCCGACGATCAACATGTCGAAGGCCGTGGGCTGGCCGCAGGGCGCCAAGCCCAAAGCGGCCGAGGGCATGGTCGTGAATGCTTTCGCGACGGGGCTCGACCATCCCCGCACCGTCTATGTGCTGCCCAATGGCGACGTGCTGGTGGCGGAGAGCAATGCGCCGCCCAACGAGGCCGCATCGTTCAGCATCAAGGGCTGGGTGCAGGGTCTTGTGATGAAGCGTGCCGGCGCCAAGACGCCATCGGCCAATCGCGTCACGCTGTTGCGCGATGCCGACGGTGACGGCGTGGCGGAAACCAAGACGGTGTTTCTCGAGAACCTGGCGTCGCCGTTCGGCATGGTGCTGGTGGGCGACGAGTTCTTCGTCGCCAATGCCGATGCCGTCGTGAAATTCCCCTACAAGACCGGCGACACCAAGATCACTGCAGCCGCGACCAAGGTTGCGGACTTGCCGGGCGGCCCGCGCAACCATCACTGGACCAAGGACCTCACCGCCAGCGCCGATGGCAGCAAGCTCTATGCGACGGTGGGCTCCAACAGCAATGTCGCCGAGAACGGCCTCGATGAGGAGAAGGATCGCGCGGCCGTGCTGGAGATCGATCGCGCCACCGGCGCCAAGCGGCTGTTTGCGTCCGGCCTGCGCAACCCCAACGGCCCGGCCTGGCAGCCGCAGAGTGGCGCGCTATGGGTGGTCGTCAACGAGCGCGACGAGATCGGCAGCGATCTCGTGCCGGACTACATGACGTCGGTGCAGGATGGCGGGTTCTACGGTTGGCCGTACAGTTACTACGGTCAGAATGTCGATGCCCGCGTGCAGCCGCCGCGGCCGGATCTCGTGGCGAAAGCCATCAAGCCGGATTACGCGCTCGGCGCGCATACCGCCTCGCTTGGCCTCGACTTCAATACGGGTGATCTGTTTCCGGCCAACATGAAGAACGGCGCGTTCATCGGTCAGCACGGATCGTGGAATCGCCAGCCGCAGAGTGGCTACAAAGTGATCTTCGTGCCGTTCACCGATGGCAAGCCATCGGGTAAGCCACAGGATGTGCTGACAGGCTTCCTCAGCGAGAAGGGCGAAGCGCAAGGGCGTCCGGTGGGCGTGCGCTTCGACAAGAAGGGTGCACTGCTGGTGGCTGACGATGTCGGCAATGTCATCTGGCGGGTGACGCCGGCTGGCGACAAGGCGGCATCGTTATAAGGCTCGGCCGTAGGGCGGATGAGCGCAGCGTCATCCGCCCTACGGCCGAGGTCAGAGTTGAAACTCTGCGGCGGAGTACGGCTTCGCCTCATCCGCCCTACGATCTCACGTCACCGGTGCCGGATTGAACAGCACGAGATCGTTGTGCAGTCCCCATTTGTCCGCCCACACCTGCTTGCGGCCGCTGGCGACGTCGAGGACGAGATGGAACAGCTCCCAGCCGGCTTCCTCGATGGTCATCTCGCCTGACGCAATGCGGCCGGCATCGAAGTCGATCAGGTCGGACCAGCGCTTTGCTAGCTCGGTGCGTGTTGAGACCTTGATCACCGGCGCCTGTGCAAGGCCGTAAGGCGTGCCGCGGCCGGTGGTGAAGATCTGCATCTGCATCCCGGCAGCGAGCTGCAGCGTGCCGCAAATGAAATCGCTGGCTGGTGTGGCCGCGAATAGCAGGCCCTTTGTCGTCGCGCGTTCACCCGGGCCGATCACGCCTGTGATCGCTGACGAGCCGGACTTCACGATGGAGCCGAGTGACTTCTCGACAATATTGGCGAGGCCGCCCTTCTTGTTGCCGGGTGTCGTATTGGCGCTGCGATCGGCGCCGCCGCGGGCGAGATAGGCATCGTACCAATCCATTTCGCGCACCAGCGCGCGGCCGACATCCACCGTCGCTGCGCGGCGTGTCAGCAATTCGATGGCATCACGCACTTCGGTGACTTCGGAGAACATCACGGTGGCGCCGGCGCGCACCAGCAGATCGCTGGCAAAGCCGAGCGCGGGATTGGCCGTAACACCTGAAAATGCATCGCTGCCACCGCATTGCAGGCCGATCACGAGCTCAGAGGCCGGCACCGTCTCGCGCTTGCGCGCATTCAGGATCTTGAGGCGCGCTTCGGCCATGGTGACGATGGTGTCCACCATGTCGCCAAAGCTCTGATTGCCTTCGTCCTGCAGCCGCATCATGCTGGCGGGGTCGTTGGTCGGCAGCAGACGTTCCGGTGCGAGTTTCTCGCAGCCGAGACCGACCACCATCACCTCGCCACCGAAATTAGGATTGCGTGCGATGTTCTGCAGCGTGCGGATCGGGATGTAGGCGTCGGGCGCATTGATGGCGACGCCGCAACCATAGCCGTGGGTGACGGCGACGACGTCATCGACATCGGGATAGCGCGGCAGCAGTTCGCTTTTGATCTTCTTGATCGCGAAATCGAGCGTGCCGGCGACGCATTGCACGGAGGTGCTGATGGCGAGAATGTTTTTCACGCCCACGGAGCCGTCGGGATTGCGAAAGCCGTCGAATGTGTAGCCGGTCAGCGGCTCCTGCGGTGCGGGTGTGGCCGTCGCAATATCGAGTCGATCGAGTTCCGGCGCGTCGGGCATATGGATGCGCGCTTCCTCCACCCAATCGCCGGCAGCGATCGTGTCGAGCGCGTAGCCGATGATTTCACCATAGCGAATGATCGGCTGATCCTGCGGGATCTCAACGAGTGCGAGCTTGTGTCCCTGCGGCACGAATTGGCGCAGCGTGATGCCGATATCAGCGAGCAGGGTTCCCGCAGGCAGTCCGAAATCATTTACCACGATCGCGACATTGTCGCGGGCATTCAGCTTGATCGTGCGTGGCGCGTATGTGTCGGCTGCCGTCGTGGTGGCCATCGCGTGGTTCGTCCCTTGCCCTGTGCACCCGGCATCATCCCGAGCGCTTGTAAAAGCACTAACACATCTTTTACGAATGCGAGAAAGGTTCCAGTGCAGCATGAATCTCTCGCAGATGTGAACGCGCAGACACGCAGCGTCGATGGAATGCGGCGAGCCTGTGTCCGAAGCACGACGTCGCTGAAAATCCTGCCACTTTCGTTTCGCGCCGTGTTGCACGGCTGTGACAGCAATCTCTGCGCAATCGTCTAGGTTCGCCGCAATCCAGTTTGGGATTGAGAGGATTATCTATGAAGAAGTTTCTGCTTTCGACCGCAGCCGTTGCCATGGTCGCGTTGGCTGCTCCCGCGTCTGCAGCCGATCTGGCAGCTCGTCCGTACACCAAGGCTCCGGCTTACGCAGCTCCGGCGACGCCGATCTATAACTGGACCGGTTTCTACATCGGTGGTCACATCGGTGGTGGCTTCCCGGGCGAAGACAATGTGCTCGCTGGCAGCCGTGACGGCACGTTCCTCGGCGGTGTCCAGGGCGGTTACGACATGCAGTTCGCACCGAACTGGGTGCTCGGTCTGGAAGCCAATTACAGCTTCCTCTCGACCAACAGCAACATCGACAATCGTGGCCTCGGCTCGGTGACCGGCCGTCTCGGCTACACCTGGGGTCCGACCCTGC
>NZ_JBIIOT010000125.1:0-12546 GCF_044336785.1 Tardiphaga sp.
TCGCGATGGTTACACCGTCGGTGGCGGTCTCGAATACCTGTTCACCCAGAACTGGTCGGGCAAGCTGGAATATCAGTACTACGATTTCGGCACCGTCAACTTCATCGCTCCAGTGGGCGGCCCCGGCAGCTTCAAGAACGACCAGCACTCGATCAAGGCTGGCCTGAACTACCGCTTCAACCTCGGCAATCTGGGCGGCGGTTTCGTTCAGTAAGTTTGCGACCAGCGACGCCGGTTAAGACTGGCGTCGCGACCCCTGACCTATCGACTTGGACTCCAGAAAACCTGGCCCGCATTCTCCATGCGGGCCTTTTTTCGTCGAGCGGTGGCGAGCGGAACCCGGCTTTCGCAGGCGCTATGTTTGTAGTACCGTGCAGCCAGCGAAGGGAATTGGTGATGGGTATTGCCGTCATGCAAGGCCGGACCGGCCGGCAGATGTCTGCGGAGGAATTCCGTGACTTCCAGAAGCATCGCCCTGATCATGAGCGCTGGGAACTACTGGCTGGCGTACCCGTCATGATGACGCCGCCGAAACTCGTTCATAATCGGATTGCAGACAATCTTAGTCGGTTGCTGAACAATAGCTTTGACCGGCAAGGTCTGCCGCTCATGGCAACCCAGCGATCTGGCTTTAAAAGCTTTGTCCTTGACGGCAAGGTCTACGAGCCAGAGCCCGATGTAGCCGTCATCGATGCGGAGTTCGAGCTTGAGCAGCGCTATTTCGATGCGGCTTATTTACTGGCCGAGATCGTGTCGTCTTCGGATCAGATCGGTATCCCCGGTACCGGGCGCGAGTGGATCGATGTTAAATGCGAACTCTATCGCTCGCATCCGCCTTGCGTCGCTTTGCTCATCGTCACGCAGGATCACATAGCGGTCCAATTCGAGCTACGCACAGGCGAAGGCTGGACCTCGACCGTGCTGACCGAGGCGGATGCTGAAATTGAAATTCAGGACCTCAAATTCCGTTGCCGCGTTGCCGATTTATATGCAGGCACGCCGCTGAATCCGCGGCGACGTCCTTAAACCTTGAAATGCTTCGACAGCTTCAGGTTCTGGCCCTGATAATTCGAGCCGATGCGCTGGCCGTAGAGTGAATCCGGCCGATCCAGCATGCGTTCATAGACGAGGCGGCCGACGATCTGGCCGTGTTCGAGGATGAACGGCACTTCGCGCGAGCGTACTTCCAGGACCGCGCGCGAGCCCTTGCCACCGGCGCCGTCATGGCCGAAGCCGGGGTCGAAGAAGCCGGCATAATGGACGCGGAATTCGCCGACCAGGGGGTCGAACGGCACCATCTCGGCGGCGTAGTCCGGCGGCACCTGCACGGCTTCCTTGGAGGCGAGAATGTAGAACTCGCCGGGATCGAGGATGAGCGTGCGGTCGGCGCGCGCATGGATCGGCTCCCAGAAATCCTCGATGGCGTAGCCGCC
Organism: Tardiphaga sp.; assembly: GCF_044336785.1. Taxonomy (GTDB): domain Bacteria; phylum Pseudomonadota; class Alphaproteobacteria; order Rhizobiales; family Xanthobacteraceae; genus Tardiphaga. Next base: position 1,434 of record NZ_JBIIOT010000125.1, read on the forward strand.
ACGACGATCGACATCGACGACGCTGGTGTGGCGCTTGGCGCGATAACCGACAAAGCCGGAAGCGTTCTCGCCGGAAAGATCAACCGAGACAGCGAGGCCGCCCTTGAGATCGGCATCGTCGATATCGACCAAAGGCTCCGACGCATGCAGTTCCTCGAGGGCTTCGGTGTCGAGCACGGCATCGCCGACGCGGAAACGCACTTGCGAGAGCCGCGAGCCCTCGCGCAGCAGGACTGGGAAAGTCTTGGGGCTGATCTCGGCATAGAGCGGGCCGTGATAGCCCGCACCGATCACATCGAAGCGACGCGTGCCATCGGCAATCACGCGGGTAAACACATCGAGGCGGCCGGTCGAGCTCTTCGGGTTTGCCGCAGCAAAGATATGCGGCGGCAGCGCCAGGCTCTCCAGCAGCGGTACGATGTAGACGCAATTGGTCTCCAGCACCGCGCCTTCGGAGAGATCGATCTCGTGCAGCTTCAATTCGTCGATGCGCTCGGCAACGGTGACGTTCGGGCCGGGCAGGAAGCTCGCGCGGACGCGGTACGCGATGGGCCCGAGACGCAAATCGAGGCTGGCCGGCTGGATCTGGCTTTCGACGAAATCATATTCGGGCAGGATCAGGCCAGCCTCGGCCATCGCCTCGATCATGCTGTCGGGCAGAATTCCATCGGCGTCGGGGGCGAGGGTGAACGTCACGGGTTAAGGTCCTTCGATCGTCTTGCAGGGGCAATCCCCTGAAAAACCGTAACTTTACCGGCTATCTCAAGCGCGCCTTGACGGCAAGCGCAAGCGGGAATAGGAACGTTCCTATCCCGTGGTGATTTGAGCCGGCCGGCTTGCAGCCACGTAAAATAAGTCGCTAAACAGGCCGGGGACACATGTCCTTCCAGCATGCGATCCCGGCCTGAGGACGTCCGTCCAGGCCGGTTTTTTTGTGCCCGCGACATGCGGTCACGTTGGAGGTCACATGTCTGCGAAGTCTTACCGTCCCGAAACCCGCCTCGTTCATTCCAGCGCCCTGCGTTCGCAATTCAACGAGACGTCCGAAGCCCTCTTCCTCACCCAGGGCTTCATCTACGAGACCGCCGAAGCCTGCGAGGCGCGGTTCAAGGGCGAAGATCCCGGCTTCATCTATTCGCGCTTCTCGAATCCGAACACCTCGATGTTCGAGAACCGCATGATCGACCTCGAAGGCGCCGAAGCCGCGCGCTCGACCGCAACCGGCATGGCCGCCGTCACCACCGCGATCCTCGCGCCGCTGCGCCAGGGCGATCATGTCGTCGCTGCCAAGGCGCTGTTCGGCTCCTGTCGCTATGTCATCGAGGAACTGCTGCCGCGCTATGGCATCGAATTCACGCTGGTCGATGGCCTCGATCTCGACCAGTGGCAGAAGGCGATGAAGCCGAACACCAAATCGCTGTTCCTGGAAAGCCCGACCAATCCGACCCTCGACGTGCTCGACATCGGCGCCATTGCCAAGATCGCCCATGCCGGCGGCGCGCGGCTCATCGTCGATAACGTGTTCGCGACGCCGATCTGGCAGAGCCCGCTCGCACTGGGTGCTGACGTGGTCGTCTACTCGGCGACCAAACATATCGACGGGCAGGGCCGCTGCCTTGGCGGCATCATCCTGTCGTCGAAGGATTTTATCGACGAGCACATTCACAACTATCTGCGCCAGACCGGACCTTCGATCTCGCCGTTCAATGCATGGACGCTGGTGAAGGGGCTGGAGACGCTGGCGGTGCGTGTCGAGCGCCAGACGCAGACGGCGGCCGCGATCGCCGATGTGCTGGCCCAGCATGCAAAGGTGTCACGGCTGATTTATCCGGGCCGCGAGGATCACCCGCAGGCGGCAACTGTGAAGAAGCAGATGCGTGCGGGTTCGACGCTGATCGGCTTCGAGGTCAAGGGTGGCAAGGAAGCGGCGTTCCGTGTCCTCAACGAGCTGAAGGTCGCGCGCATCTCCAACAATCTGGGCGATGCGAAGAGCCTGGTCACGCATCCGGCGACCACGACGCATCAGCGTCTACCGCTGGAAGCGCGACAGGAGCTCGGGATCAGCGAAGGCTTCATCCGCTTCTCCGCAGGCCTCGAGCATCGCGACGATCTGATCGAGGATCTGGAAGCAGCGCTGGCGAAGGCGTAAGCCAAGAACGCCGGAGCGTAGGATGGGTTGAGCGAAGCGAAAACCCATCACTTCCGTCGATTGCCGCAGGCTCGGCCGATGGGTTGTCGCTCCGGCGCTTCGCGCCTCCGCTCAACCGATCCTACGGTCGCGCCTTACAGCGGTCGCTGCGCCTGCTGCTGTGCCGGCTCGTTCGTGCCCATCTTGATGGTGCCGACCGATTTGATGATGTTGTCGCCGAGCAGCTGGGCGAAGCAGGCATAGCCCCAGTCGTTCATGTGCAGACCGTCGGCGATAACGAAGGAGCTGAATGCCATCTGCTGGCCTTCGTGCCATTCCTTCATCACCTCGAAGCGCGGGAAGTATCCCACTTTGCGCAATTCGGCGACCTTGTGCATCAGCGCCAGCATCTTGCTGGTGCTTTCGGGCTTCTCCACTGTCGCCGGTGAATATTGCGGATCGACCAGCACCACATCGGAGCCGCCGGCCTGGATGCGGCCGACGCCGTCCTCGATCATCTTGCCGGTCTCGCCCGGATCGAGATTGCGCAGCACCGCATTGGTGCCGAGCTGCCAGATCACGAGATCTGGCTTCGAATTGATCACCTCGGCCTGCAGCCGCGCCATCATCTCCGGCGCATCCTCGCCGCCCTTGCCGCGATTGAGCACGGTGATGTCGGCGCCCGGATAGGCGCGGCGGAGCTGCGCCGCGAGGCGGTTGGGATAGGTGAATTCCGGCGCGGTGGAGCCGTGTCCCTGGGTCGAGGACGAGCCGAATGCAACGATCACCACCGGCTTATGGGCAGCAAGCTTGCCGGCCACATGCGGCAGCGTTCCCATCGCCTTCGTGCCGCCCTTTGGTGTGCGGCATGGGACGCGGCTGAGAATATCCGTGGCGGTCTGGGCGGCCTGCTTGACCCTGTCGATGGTTGTGGCTGCAACGCCCTTCTTTGCGGCGTCAGCCGCAGCTGCTTCGCTGCCTTGTGCGACGGGCTGCGCGCCTTCGGCGTGCACGATGGAAGTAAGTGCGGGGGTCGTGAGAGCAAGCGCAGCGACGACGGCAAAGCGAGGCAGTTGGCCGATGAAACTCATTTTAACGCTGAATCCTCAAATCCGCTGTCTTGATATGCGCCGTTTCGATCACGAAGCTCGATAGCGCACGACCGAGACAGTCATGCACCCGCTTGGCAAGCTCCATGCCAGGCGCGGGGCTGAACAGGTCGAAATCACCATTCTCATTCCACTGCCGCATGATGGCGAACCGGTCGAACAGCGGAGCATCGTGCTGCTGCGCCACCACGCGCATATTATCTAGGTACGCCGAGCCCGAAATCATGGTCTCGGTGCGCGGACTATACTGCAGGTTCATTAAAATCACGTCAGTTCCGGCCTTTTGCATGGCAGCGACGCCGTCGTCCAATGCATTGCGGAAATCGTCGCCATCCACCTGGCGCATGGCATCGACGGTTCCCGTCTGCCAGATCACGAGGTCCGGCTTGCGGTCCTCCACCAGTTTGCCGAGCGTGGGGGCCATCTCCTCGGCGGTCTTCTTGACCTGCAATTCGAGCGCGACATCGACGGCGACGCCCGGCAGCTTTTCGCTCAGGTATGTCTGCAGGCGCGCTGGATAGGCCGCGGAATGGTCGGATAGGCCAATGACCGAGGAACGGCTGCCGATGACCAGGATATTGAGCTTGCCGTCCGGCTTCACGGCTGCCTTCACTTTCGGCAGCGAGCTCTCGCTGGTGAGAAGATAGGCGGGGACTTCGCAGGTCTGTTTGGGCGGTTCGGCCCGGGCCGGCCCCGCCATCAGCAAGAGCAGCAGCAATGCGTGTCGCCATGGCGGCCGGTGCAGCAGCGAGGTCATCGTACTTCCCCTCCTGCAAGATCAGCGTCGGGTGTCTTTTTGGCGCGCGCTCCGCCCTTCGCGGTGACGCGCTTGTACCAGGAGAACACCCACGCAGCGGTGGACATGATGACGATCCCGATCAGGCTGACCAGGCCGTGCATGACTGCACCGCCTGCGATCTCGCCCAGGAAAAACTGACCCGCAAAAGCCAGAAACACGCCTATGCAGAAAATCTCAAGTGAATGCTGTCCGCAAAGCACCATTGGTCGCAGCCAGATCGACTTCAGGGCCGGCCAATCCTTCGGCAGGAACCGGACCGTGAGCGCTGCCAGCGCCAGGAAGTGAGCAAAACGGAGCACGTCCAGATCGGGCTTGTTGATCGGATACATCCACTGCTCGAGCAGTTTTGGCAGCAGATGATGGATCTGCGGGATGTGCCAGGTCAGTGTCACCCAGAACGCTCCCGATAGATAGGCGATGCAGATCCAGAGTGTAATGGGCGAATTCAGGATCCGCTCCATCCGCCTGGCGCCGCCCAGCGCGCACCAGGCGCCGAATACGAATAGCAATTGCCAGGCGAACGGATTGAACGCCCAGGAGCCGTTCGGATAGGCGGTGAGATGCCAGTCGAATTCCCAGGTCAGCGCATAGAGCAGCACCGAGAGGCCGAGAGTGAGATCGGCGCGCCGCCGCATCAGCCACAGGATCAGCGGCAGGAATAGCATCAGGACGATGTACAGCGGCAGCACGTCCATGTTCACCGGGCGGAAGCGCAGCAGCAGCGCCTGCACGATGGTGACGTCGGGCTCCTTGAGGAAGTCCAGGATGCCCATTTCTTCCGTATAGAGCGGGTTCTGGAAGCGCGTGGCGACGTAGGAGATTTCGGCGAGGAAGATCGTGAAGAGGAAGACATGGGCCACATAGATCTGCCAGACGCGCTTGAAGATGCGCGCGCTGGCGACCACCGTGCCCTGTTCCTGCATCGCGCGGCCATAGACAAAGGCGGCGGTATAGCCGGAGATGAAGATGAAAATCTCGGTGGCGTCGCTGAAGCCATAGTTACGGATGGTCAGCCATGTCAGCAGATTCTGCGGCAGGTGATCGATGAAGATCAGCCAGAGTGCCAGGCCACGGAACAGATCGAGCCGCAATTCGCGCTCGTTCACCGCGGTGATGATGGGCGGTGCCTCCGCGCGCGGGGCTGCATCAGGCGATGCTGTGGGCGCATCGGCATGTGCGGGTCCGGCAATCGGATCGGCAACAGAGGTCATTCAACACCGCGCAACGAGTATAGACTGAGGAGAAAGAGCCGCTTCGCGGCGTCATCGCAAGTCAATTCATGGCGAGACGATTTTGTGAGGCGATCCGCCGCGGACGGGAACGCGATAGGTTTGAACTGTGTTCAAACGGCGATGACGATCATGCGCGGGCGGTATTTGGCCGCTCCGGCATTTTTCGTTATGTTGCCGATCCAGTCTCTTGCAGCGATGATCCCCATGTACCGCGCCATTACCCGCCAGATCGAAGTGACCGTCGAGCCCAACTTCATGCCGGACCGTTCCTCGGCCGAGAAGCAGCAGTTCTTCTGGTCCTACACGATCGTCATCACCAATGCGGGCAAGGAAACGGTGCAGCTGAAGACGCGGCACTGGGTCATTACTGACGCGTCGGGGAAGATGCAGGAAGTGCGCGGCGAGGGCGTGGTCGGCGAGCAGCCGGTGCTCGGACCAGGCGAGCGGTTCGAATATACGTCGGGCGTGCCGCTCCCGACGCCGTCGGGTTTCATGGAGGGCACCTATCAGATGGTGACCGACCAGGGCGAGCCGTTCGAGATCGACGTGCCGCTGTTCTCGCTGGATGGGCCGAACAGGCGGGTGTTGAACTAAAGCACTGTCATTCCGGGGCGCTCGCGAAGCGAGCGAACCCGGAATCTGGATGTGATAGTCTGAGACGGCAGCATAGGCATATCGAGATTCCGGATGCGCGCGTGCCACGCGCTCCGGACCGACGAGCGCAGGCCTACTCGATGCCCGCTTCTTCCGGCGTGAACTCGTAGACCGACGAGCAGAACTCGCAGGTCACCACGACCTTGCCGTTCTCGACCATGTCCGCGCGATCCTGCGGGTCAAAACCCTTCAGCATGCCGGACACCGCCTCGCGCGAGCACGAGCACTTGGCTTGCAGCGGCGTTGGCGCGAAGACGCGGACCCCGCGCTCGTGGAAGAGGCGGAACAGCAATCGCTCGCCGGACAGGTCGGGATCGATCAGTTCGACATCCTCGACTGTCGAGATCAGCGACTGGCCTTCCAGCCACGCATCATCCTCCGGCACCACATCGATATTGGCGCCGTCCGGCACGTCGCCGGCATGCATGTCGCGCTGCGCGCGGTCGGAGGCCTTGGGCAGGAATTGCAGCAGCATGCCGCCGCCACGCCAGCCATGGGTCGGGGCGCCGTCGCCGCCGCCGCGCCACTCCTCGCCGACAGCAAGGCGCACCTTGGTCGGGATCTGCTCCGAGCGCATAAAGTATTCGTGGGCGGCGTCTTCCAGCGTGCCGCCGTCGAGCGCCACCATGCCCTGATAGCGGCTCATATCCGGGCCCTGGTCCACGGTCATCGCGAGATGGCCCTTGCCGAGCAGCTCCGCAGTCGAAAGCCCGTCCTTCAGGCGCTCCGCATCGAAGCGCGCATAGGCGCGCATGCGATCGGGCGCGCGGAAATCGACGATCATCAGCGATACCGGACCATCGGTCTGGGTTTGCAGGATGAAGCGGCCGTCGAATTTCAGGGCCGAGCCGAGCAGCGTGGTCAGCACGATGGCTTCGCCGAGCAGCTTTGCCACCGGTGTCGGATAGTCATGTTTGGAGAGGAGCTGGTCGAGCGCAGGCCCGAGCCGCGTCAGGCGTCCGCGCAGATCGAGCGGCGCGACATCGAACGGCAGCACGGCATCGTCCACCGGAACGGAAGACGGCGCGCGGATCGGGGTGTCGGGCTGGGTGCTGAAATCAGGGGATGAGGTCATGGGGCCTATGTGGGGGCAAATGGCGCAAAGTGAAAGGGTTTGGCTGGAACCCGGAAACAGCAGGATAGCAGAACAAAAAGGGCCGGCGCGTTGCCGGCCCTTGCCAAATCCGTTCGCGGATCGGCTTACGCAGCCTTCATCAGGCCTTCCTTCTCCAGTGCTTCCTGCACCTTCGGGCGCGCGGCAACGCGCTCCTTGTAAGCCATCAGGTTCTTGAACATCGAGAGGTCGAGCTTGTGAGCGTCGGCCCAGCGGAGCATCGTGAACAGATAGCCGTCAGCGACGCTGAAATTGCTGCCCGTCAGGTAGTCGTGACCCGCGAGGCGGCCGTCGAGATATTTGAACTTGCCGGTGAGGCGATCGCGGAAGAAGCCCTTCACTTCGTCCGAGAAGGTCGGGTTGAACAGCGGGGAGAAATTCTTGTGCAGCTCGCTAGTCAGGAAGTTCAGGATTTCCAGAAACTCGTAGCGTTCCTCGCTGTCGCGCGCCGGGGCGAGGTTCTTGCCCGCGGCCTTGTCGGCAATCATCTGCACGATGATCGGGCCTTCGGTGACGACCTTGCCGGTGTCGAGGCCGAGGGCCGGCACCTGGCCCTTGGGGTTGACGGCCAGGAAGTCGTCGCCGTTTTCGAGCTTCTTGGCCCGGAGATCGACCTTGACGAGATCATAGGGCAGGCCGGCTTCGAGAAGTGCGATATGCGGCGACAGGGAGCAGGCGCCGGGCGAATAATACAGCTTCATCGAAATTTCTCCTTAAGGACGTTGGGGTAACGCCGTGGCGTGACTAAATGCAACGGCATGGAATAGTCAAGATTGATGCAGATGCATCGATTGGTTAGAATACGCTACCATTTGGACCGTGTGATGAAACGTAAACCTTCCACCGAGGCGTCGGCCGCCTGGATCCGCCTGATGCGGGTGCAGAGCCGGGTGCTGGACTGCGTCGAGCAGGATTTAAAGCGCGCCGGCTTTCCGCCGCTCGCCTGGTTCGATGCGCTGATGGAATTGTCGCGCGCGCCGAATGGCGAGCTGCGCCCCGTCGAGCTCGAAAAGCAGATGTTGATACCACAATATTCCACGTCCCGACTGATCGACCGGCTGGTGGATGAGGGACTGGCTGCGCGGCGCGAGTGCAAGATGGACAAGCGCGGGCTGTTCGTGGAGATCACTGCGGCCGGGCGCGAGCTGCACAAGAAGATGGGCAGCGCCTATGCGGTGGCCATCGAGAAGCATGTGGGCTCCAAGCTCACCGACGCAGATGCAGCAAAGCTGTGCGGCCTGCTGGACCGGCTCGGTTGCGCATGCCATGACACGCCGTCCGTTTCTGCGCCGGTTGCCAAAGACGCCATTCCGGCGCGATGACGTTTCAGATTTTCCCTGCGCTGGCGTCTCGATTGGATCGCCGGCGTTCCCGACACTGCGCGCATCGGATTGCAGCGCCTTTCAACTGGACTTCCCATGGCGCGTGACCAACTCGATATGACGCCGCTGCAGTCGCGCGATGAACTCGTGGCGTGGCTGGAAGCGGGCGTGAAGCCGGCGTCGGAATTCCGCATCGGCACCGAGCACGAGAAGACGCCGTTCACCCTCGAAGGTCATGAGCCCGTGCCTTACGAAGGCGCGCGCGGCATCGAGGCGCTGCTCGATGGCATGAAGCATCTGCTCGGCTGGGAGCCGATCATGGAAGGCCGCAACATTATCGGCCTCTATGACGTCACCGGCGGTGGCGCCATCTCGCTGGAGCCGGGCGGCCAGTTCGAACTCTCCGGCGCGCCGGTGGAGACCGTGCATCAGACCCAGGCCGAATTGATGGCGCATCTGGCTCAGGTGCGCGAAGTCGCGACGCCGCTCGGGATCGGCTTTCTCGGTCTTGGTCTGACGCCATCATGGTCGCGGGCGCAGATCCCGGTGATGCCGAAGGGCCGCTACAAGATCATGACCAACTACATGCCGAAGGTCGGGCAGTATGGTCTGGACATGATGTACCGGACCTGCACGGTGCAGACCAATCTCGACTTCTCCTCAGAAGCCGACATGGTCAAGAAGCTGCGCGTCTCGCTGGCGCTGCAGCCGGTGGCGACGGCACTGTTCGCCAATTCGCCTTTCACCGAAGGCAAGCCGAACGGTTTCCTGTCGTTCCGGTCTGAAATCTGGCGCGACACCGACAATAACCGTTCGGGCATGCTGCCCTGGGCGTTCGAGAGCGGCATGGGTTTCGAGCGCTGGGTCGATTACGCGCTCGACGTGCCGATGTATTTCGTCAAGCGCGGCGACACGTATATCGACGTCTCCGGCTCTTCGTTCCGCGCCTTCTTCGACGGCAAGAACGACAAGATGCCCGGCGAACGGCCGACGCTGTCCGATTGGGCCAATCATCTCTCCACGATCTTCCCGGAGGTCCGTCTCAAGCGCTATCTCGAAATGCGTGGCGCCGATGGGGTGACATCGGATCGCCTGCCGGCGCTATCGGCCTTCTGGGTCGGCCTGCTCTATGACGACGCAGCGCTCGATGCTGCCTGGGATATCGCGAAACACTGGACCGCTGCGGAACGCCAGGCGCTGCGCGATGATGTGCCGCGCTTCGGCTTCAAGGCGCGGATCAAGGACCGCTATCTGTTCGAGATCGCCAAGGAATGTCTGGCGATTGCCCATGGCGGCCTGCGCCGTCGCGCGAAACTCGACGCCAATGGCCGCGACGAGACCCGCCACCTCACGCCGCTCGATCGCATCATCGACAGCGGCAAGACCCCGGCGGAGGAGATGCTCGCCAAATTCCATGGCACCTGGGGCGGCTCGGTGACCCCCGCCTATAAGGAATATTGCTTCTAGCTCAAGCGCTTGTGAGTTGGGCGCGCGATTTCTGTCAATCCGTTCATCGGGCGTACAGGTGTCGCGCGTTCCAATGGTGGTTCGTCGATCACCCTCTTGCCACCAGCCGGAAGCCCGTTTGCATGTTGAGGAGCCGCCTGTTCGGAGCGTGTTGGGCATTGTTCGCCATGCTGGTGCTGGCGGCGCCTGCGCAGGCACAGACCAATTTCGACCGGCCGGGGAGCGATTACCAGCGTTCGGTGTCGGTCTCCGGTGACCCCGCCGAATGCGCGCTGATCTGCGAGCGCGACAAGAAGTGCCGCGCCTGGAGCTTCAACTATCCCAGCGACAATTCCGAAAACGCCGTGTGCTGGTTGAAGGACAAGGTGCCGCCGCGGGTGCAGAGCTATTGCTGCGTCTCCGGCGTCCGCGGCGCTGGCGTGATCGAACCGCGCGTCGGGCCGGTGGAAACATCGACGGATCGCTTTGGCGGCGACTATCGTTCATTCGAAGTGAAGAACGATGACAAGGCCGAGCGCGGCGATACCTGCCGCGACGCCTGCCAGGGCGACAACAAGTGCCGCGCCTGGACCTTTGCCCGGCCGGGCTATGCCGGCAAGAGCGCGCGTTGCTTTCTGAAGAACGACATCAAGCCGCCGCGGCGGAAACCCGGATTCATTTCGGGTGTCGTGCGTTAGCGTGTAGGATCAATCGTAGCCATCAACATCGGAGCCGGCACATGACGCGTATCCTCCGGACCGCCATTGGCAGTATCGCTCTCGTTGGTCTCACCACGGCTGCCGCCATCGCGCATCATGGCTGGGGCAGCTATGACGCGAACAATCCGGTGACGGTGAACGGGCCGATCGAAAGCCTGAAATTCGAAAACCCGCACGCCACCATCGTCATCAAGGGCAGCGACAAGGCCTGGACCGCCACGCTGGCGCCGACATCGCGGATGCAGTCGCGCGGCGCCACCGCTGACATCGTCGCGGTGGGCAAGACGGTCTCTGCTTATGGCTATCCCTCGACCGTGGAGAAAGACGAGATGCGTGCCGAGCGCATTACGGTGGATGGCAAGACATATGAATTGCGCTGAAGCATGATCCACGAAACGCGAAGCGACAGAGCTAGCGCGGACACCTCTCCCCACCGGGGAGAGGTCGCGCGCTCTTGCGCGCGGGTGAGGTGGTCTTGGCGCCGGAGTGTGTGGCTTCCTCCTCACCCGCTCCGGCTTCGCCGGATTGACCTCTCCCCGGCGGGGAGAGGTGTCCGCGCGTCACTGCTCGAGGCGATTCTTGCGGGCCCG
>NZ_JBIIOT010000132.1:0-11004 GCF_044336785.1 Tardiphaga sp.
GACTGAAGCCGCTCCCGCATTTTTCGTCGCCATGGAAACCTCCGCCATCGGCGCGGCGATCCGGCAATCGCGCTGGCTCTATATGATCGCCAATGTCGGTCACATCGTCGCGCTGGTGTTCTTTGCCGGCGCCATTGCGGTAATGGATACGCGCCTCGCAGGCGGGCTGTCGGCGACGGCGCCGGGTCCGTTGCTGCGCAAGGCGCGGCAATTTGCGATCGCAGGCTTCGCTGGCCTCATCATCACGGGTCTCGTGCTGTTCACGGCTGAAGCCAGCCATGTGGTGCTGAACCGCATATTCCAGATCAAGGCGGCGTTGATCGTGCTGGGCTTGCTCAACATCGTCTGGGTCGAGCGCATCATTATGCCGAAAGTCGCGGCCTTGCCGCCGCTGGCGCCGATGCCCGCAGGTGCGCGGCAGGGTGCGCTGGCATCGCTGGCGATCTGGCTCAGCATCGCGATCTGCGGTCGCGCGATCGCTTATTTCTGAGCACTTGCCTCGTAAGCCTTGCGCGCGGCCTTCGAGGCCAGCGTCAGCCAGTGCCGCCGCAACAGCGGTTCGACATGGGCGCGCTTGGCCCTGGAGAGACTGATCAGCACGATTGGATAGTCGCGGTAGTGGTCGGTGAAGGAGAAGATCTTTGGCTGGCTTTCCACCAGCATCTCACGCTCTTCAAGCGGAACGCCGGGCATGACCAGTGTCTGGCCGTCTTCCTTCAGGCGCGTCAGCAGTTTCTTCCGCACCTTGAGAGCGGGCGTTCCGTAGGAGGTGCCGTCCTCGACCTCCGGCCATGTCAGCGCGAACGCACGGACATCGTCGAAGGTCATAATCTCAATGAACCCCGGTGAAGAAGCGTGCGAACCGCAGGCCCGACCACCATTCGCTCACCGGCTGGCTGCGGATGCCGAGGTCCCACGAGCCGACAATGGCATCGACGCGGCCGACCAGATTGTCCATCGGCAGCAGGCCGACGCCGCCCTGGCCAACCGGCACGCGGCTGTCCGCGGAATTGTCGCGGTTGTCGCCCATCACGAACAGATGGCCGGCTGGCACGGTGACATCGGGCGTGTTGTCGAGACGGCCATTGTTGCGCAGCTTGAAGATCGGATGCGCGACGCCGCCGGGCAGCGTTTCCACATAGCGCTGTGCGGGCTCGGAGCCGCCGCTGTCGTCCTCGGCCGCGCCGATGCCGTCGGCCTGCACGGCCGCCGCTTTGCCATTGATCCAGACCTGGCCGCCACGCAGCTCCACATGATCACCGGGCAGGCCGATCACGCGCTTGACCCAGACCTGCGAGCGATCGCCGGGCCAACGGAAGACGACAACATCGCCGCGCTTCGGTGTGGACGCAAAGACGCGGCCGGTTTCCGGGAAGGCGACATGGATCGGCAGCGAGGCAGTCGAATAGCCATAGGGAAATTTCGTCGCCAGCAACGCGTCGCCGATCAGCAGCGTCGGCTCCATGGACGCGGAGGGAACATAGAACGGCTCCGCGAGCGCGCCCTTGCCGAGAAACACGATGCCCACAATGGCAGCGATCTGTGCGATCTGGCTGCCCCAGCGCTTGGCGGTCGAAGGCAGCGTCGCGGCCTGCGTCTCCGTCTCGGTGCTCACTGGCCCGTTCCTCCGATGGTCACCTTGTCCATGCGCAATGTCGGCTGGCCGACGCCCACCGGCACGCCCTGGCCGTGCTTGCCGCAAGTCCCGATGCCGTCGTCGAGAGCGAGGTCGTTACCGATCATGCTGATGCGGTGCAGGTCGGTCGGGCCATTGCCGATCATCATCGCACCCTTCACTGGCGCACCGATCTTGCCGTTCTCGATCTTGTAGGCCTCGGTGCACTGAAACACATATTTGCCGGAGGTGATGTCGACCTGACCGCCGCCGAAGTTCACGGCATAGATGCCGTTCTTCACCGACGCGAGGATTTCGGCGGGATCGCGCTGGCCGGCCAGCATGTAGGTGTTGGTCATGCGCGGCATCGGCACATGGGCATAGCCCTGGCGACGGCCATTGCCGGTGGGCTTCATGCCCATCAGGCGCGCATTCTGGCGGTCCTGCATGTAGCCGACGAGAATGCCATCCTCGATCAGCGTGGTGTTGTTGGTCGGCGTGCCTTCGTCGTCGATGGACAGCGAGCCGCGGCGCGACGAAATCGTGCCGTCATCGACGACCGTCACACCCTTGGCGGCCACCTGCTGGCCGAGCAGGCCGGCAAAGGCCGAGGTCTTTTTGCGGTTGAAGTCGCCTTCGAGGCCGTGGCCCACCGCTTCATGCAGCATCACGCCGGGCCAGCCCGGCCCGAGCACCACATCCATTTCGCCGGCGGGGGCAGGGATCGATTCGAGATTCACCAGTGCCTCGCGCAGTGCGCCGTCGGCAGCGGTGCGCCAATTGGCGCTCTCGATGAAGCGGGCATAGCCCTCGCGGCCGCCATAGCCCTTCGAGCCGCTTTCCTGCCGGTCACCCTGGCCGGCGACGACGGAGATATTCACGCGCACCAGCGGGCGGATATCGCGATAGCTCTCGCCATCGGGGCGGATGATCTCGACCACCTGCCAGCTCGCGCCGAGCGACACCGAGACCTGACGCACCCGCGGATCCTTGTCGCGCACATAGGCGTCGATCTCGGCCAGCAGTTTGACCTTGGCCTCGAAACCGGGGGCATCGAGCGGATTGTCGTCGTTATAGAGCCTCACATTGGTGTGCGAGGGCGCCGCGGCAAAGGTGCCGGCATAGCCGCCGCGCACCGCATTCACGGCATCCGCCGCGCGGATCAGCGCCGGGATGGAGACATCCGATGAATGCGCGTAGCCGACGGCGTCGTCCTTCACGGCGCGGAGGCCAAAGCCCTGCGCGGTGTCATAGGTCGCCTGCTTCAGCCGGCCATTGTCGAAGCCGAGCGCCTCGCTCTGGCTGTATTCGAGAAACAGCTCGCCATCATCGGCTCCCTGCAGGCCCCGCAACAGTTCGCGGCGGACTTCGTCGCGGTCGAGATTGGCACGGTCGAGCAGGGAGGTGGTGACGAGGCTGGTCATGCAGGCTCCAAAACGGCGGGCATTGCTGCACCGGAGGGCGGTTTCACCTTGTAACGGCAACCCGGGAATGGGTCGCCTAACATCGGCGTAATCTTGGACGATACAGGTGTTCGCTGGGGAAGATAGGTCGTCCGGCCCAAAATGGGAGAGCCTGGATGCCCGGTATCCTGATCCAGTTTGGAGCGATTAAAAACTACCGCGGTGGTTCGCCCTATGGCGGTGCGGTAAGCGTGGTCATTGCCGCAGCGGGCGCTGAGACCCGACGCAGTTCGTCCTCCAGCTCCCCAAATGCGCTGCTCATGGCCTCTCCGATCAAATCCGCCTTCCTCCAGGTTCATTCCATCATCGGCCTCACCATCGCGCTGGTGGTGGCCCTGATGGGCCTGACCGGCGCGATGCTGTCCTTCGAGGATGAGATCGTCGCCGCGCTCAATCGGGATGTCGCCAGGGTCGAGCTGCGCTCGGCGCCAGTGCTGACGCCGGACGAGATCGTGGCGCGGCTGCAAAGCCAGCCAGGCGCCGGCAAGGTTCAACTGATGCTGCTGTCGAGCGAGCCGGGCGCCACAGTGCGGGCGCGCTTCGCCCGCAACGAAGCCGGCGAACGGTCGTCGGTCTTTGTCGATCCGTATGACGGCCGCATCCTCTCGCCGGTCAGCGGCGAAGGTTTCTTCGCAACCCTGCGCAACCTGCATCGCTTCCTGCTGCTGCCGGGCAACGGCAATGGCTATGGCCGCCTGATCACCGGCGTATGTGCGATCGGCCTTCTTGTGCTGCTGATCACCGGCATGGTGCTGCGCTGGCCCCGCCGTGTTCGCAGCATCAGGATGTGGCTGAAGCCGAATCTGGCGATGCCGGGGCGTGCCTTTCACTGGTCGCTGCATAGCGTGGTCGGCACCTGGGTGCTGCCGGTCTATGTGATCACGATCCTCACGGGCCTGTGGTGGTCGTTCGACTGGTACAAGGCCAGCGCCACCTGGCTGTTGTCGAGCAAGCCGCCGGTAGCTGCAAAAGCGCCTGCGAAGGCCAAAGGCGGCGCAAAGCCAGCGAACCCGGCTGAAGAAGCCGCGGCTCCATCCATCGACCGTGCATGGGCCACCTTCCTCGCCGATCAGGGCAGCCTCTACGCCAATGTCTATCTGCAGGTGCCGAACGGTCCCGGTCCGGTGCGCCTGCGTTCGCTGGCCAAGGACGCGCCCCATGACGTTGCCCGCGATGATTTCCGCATCGATGGAGCGACGGGGCGTGCGATTTCTGTCGAGCGCTATGCCGACAAGTCCATTGGCGACAGCATCCTGCAGCGGGTCCTGCAGATCCACACCGGCGCGGCCTTCGGGCTGGTCGGGCGCATCCTGTTCATGATCGCCGCTGCGCTGATGCCGCTGTTCACGGTGACCGGCATCATCCTGTACTTCTCGCGCCGCCGGTCGAAGGCCCAGTCGAAACCAAGCCGCAATCATCGCCGAGCGGCGGGATTGGTTGCGGGGGAATAAGCTCGATGCCGTAGGATGGGTTGAGCGCAGGCGCGAAGCGCCGGAGCGACAACCCATCGGCGGAGCCTGCGCATCGTTCGGCTGATGGGTTTTCGCGAAGACGCTCAACCCATCCTACAGCTCCGAGTTTACGGCAGCTTGTCGTAGCCATCCCCCAGCCCGTTCAGGCTCAGCGGAAAGCCGATACCTTCTTCCGGCGTCTCGAAGATGATGAAGGTCGCGGTCTTCGCCGTGCGCAACTGGCCGAGCAGCTTGTCGTCCATCACAACTTCCGCGACGCATCCATTCGGCAGGCAGCGCACGAAGCCGGCGCGGCCGACGTCCTGATTGTCGAGCTTGAGGCCGAGGCCGGAGGGCAGCAGCACGCCGAGCGGCGCCACTACGCGCATCAGTTTGCTCTTCTGGTCCGCGGTCTTGAGCACGATCACCGTGAGGCCGGCATTGGAGCGGTCTTCGGCCACCACGCTCTGGATCAGGGCGCATTGTTCGGCCTGTGCGCCGGGCGGGGTGTCGCAGCGGATCTGCCAGTCACCATGCGTCGATTTCACGGCGCCCTGGGCGCTGGCAGCGGCGGGGGCCGCGAGCAGGGCAGCAAATGTCAGGAAACCGAGCGTGAGGCGGCGCCAGCGGGTGGCCTGCTGTTGCTGCGATGTCGAAAGCCTCATCCGGGTCGATCCTTGAGCGGTGATGGTGGTCGCGATCATGAGCAGTGGTCTCTGCAATCGGTTTGGCAGCACTGTGAACGCTGTTCGGTCTGATGAATTCCAGAGCGCGGAATGAACCTGCAATGACGGCGCCTTGAAGGCGGCCGCATCGGCTGCTTGCGCGCCGATTGTGGCGAATCAGTTACGCGATCATCGCATATTTTGTGCGTAAAGCGGGCATGGCCGGTGTCAAGCACCGTCGCAGGTCGCTGACATTTGTCATTGAAGCGACGCAGGAAATACGACCTTCGTGCAATTCGGTCGAATGCATTCCCGGTTACCGCACTCCTGCATTGCGACAGGTCAAGAATTATGGTTTGAGAAGCTGGATTTCGACGCATTCTAACGAGCGTGCTTACCGAGTTGCCTTGGGCAATTTGTCCGTTTGTTCGTGAGGGGGTCGGGCCGCATACTCGGGCAATACCGGGATGCGTAAGATTTTACATGGGAGCGCACGCGGCATGAGGATGCTGAGGGGCCAGTTTGGCCACCGGTTGCTGGGGTTAGCGGTTGTTGGGGCCGGTCTCGCTGTTGGCGGTGCTGCCTATGCTCAGGTGATGGGTCAGCCCGCGCCTTGGGAATACAAGCTTCAGGAAGCGGCCACGCCGGTGATGGAAAACATCACCTGGTTTCATAATTTTCTGCTCTGGCTGATCACTGCCATCACGCTGTTCGTGCTGGCGCTTCTGATCATCGTGGTGGTGAAGTTCAATTCGAAGGCCAATCCGGTCCCGTCGAAGACGACCCACAACACGCTCATCGAAGTGGCGTGGACGATCATTCCGGTGCTGATCCTGGTCGCGGTCGCGGTGCCGTCGTTCCGGCTGCTGTTCCTGCAGCTCGACATTCCGAAAGCCGACCTGACCATCAAGGCGACGGGCAAGCAGTGGTTCTGGACCTACTCCTATCCGGACAACGGCCCGTTCGAGTTCGACTCGCTGATGGCCCAGGACAAGCAGCCGCGCCTGCTCGCCGTCGATAACGAGGTGGTGGTGCCGGTGAACAAGGTGGTCCGCGTGCAGACCACGGCGGCCGACGTGATCCACTCCTTCGCGGTGCCGTCCTTCGGCATCAAGATCGACGCGATCCCCGGCCGTCTGAACGAGACCTGGTTCAAGGCCACCAAGACCGGCTGGTTCTATGGCCAGTGTTCGGAATTGTGCGGCAAGGACCACGCCTATATGCCGATCGCGATCCGCGTCGTCACCGAGCAGGAATTTGCCGCCTGGGTCGAAGCGGCGAAGAAGAAATTTGCGAGCAATCCGTCGAGCACGTTTGCTGCCGCGGCGACCACGCAGGCGCAGTAAGGAATCTCAACATGGCAAACACAGCTGCACCTGCTCACGACGATCATGCCCACGACGATCACGCGCATGCGCATCCGACCGGGTGGCGTCGTTACGTCTATTCGACGAACCACAAAGACATCGGCACGATGTATCTGATCTTCGCGATCGTCGCCGGTGTCATCGGCGGCATCATGTCGATCCTGATCCGCATCGAGCTGATGTATCCCGGCGTGCAGATCTTCCACGAAGCGCACACCTATAACGTCTTCGTCACCTCGCACGGCCTGATCATGATCTTCTTCATGGTGATGCCTGCGATGATCGGCGGTTTCGGCAACTGGATGGTGCCGCTGATGATCGGCGCGCCGGACATGGCGTTCCCGCGCATGAACAACGTGTCGTTCTGGCTGCTGCCGGCCGCGTTTGCGCTGCTCTTGATCTCCACCTTCGTGGAAGGCGAGCCCGGCGCCAACGGCGTCGGTGCCGGCTGGACCATGTATGCGCCGCTCTCGACCTCGGGTCATCCGGGTCCTGCCGTCGATTTCGCGATCCTAGCGCTGCATATCGCCGGTGCGTCGTCGATCCTCGGTGCCATCAACTTCATCACCACCATCTTCAACATGCGCGCGCCGGGCATGACCCTGCACAAGATGCCGCTGTTCGTGTGGTCGATCCTGGTCACCGTGTTCCTGTTGCTGCTGTCGCTGCCGGTGCTTGCCGGCGCCATCACCATGCTGCTGACCGACCGCAATTTCGGCACCACCTTCTTCGCGGCAGAAGGCGGCGGCGATCCGGTGTTGTTCCAGCATCTGTTCTGGTTCTTCGGTCACCCCGAAGTGTACATCCTGATCCTGCCCGGCTTCGGCATGATCTCGCAGATCATCTCGACCTTCTCGAAGAAGCCGGTGTTCGGCTATCTCGGCATGGCCTACGCCATGGTCGCCATCGGCGGCATCGGCTTCGTGGTCTGGGCGCACCACATGTACACGGTGGGCATGTCGTCGGCGACGCAGGCCTATTTCGTCGCTGCGACGATGGTCATCGCGGTCCCGACGGGCGTCAAAATCTTCTCCTGGATCGCCACGATGTGGGGCGGGTCCATCGAGTTCAAGGCGCCGATGGTGTGGGCTGTGGGCTTCGTGTTCCTGTTCACCCTCGGCGGCGTGACCGGCGTGGTGCTCGCCAATGCCGGCGTCGATCGCGTGCTGCAGGATACCTATTACGTCGTGGCCCACTTCCACTACGTGCTGTCGCTCGGCGCCGTGTTCGCCATCTTCGCGGGCTGGTATTACTGGTTCCCGAAGATGTTCGGTTACATGTATTCCGACACCATCGCCAAGGCGCATTTCTGGGTGACCTTCATCGGCGTCAATCTGGTGTTCTTCCCGCAGCACTTCCTTGGCCTGTCCGGCATGCCCCGCCGCTATGTGGACTACCCGGATGCCTTTGCGGGCTGGAACCTGGTGTCGTCGGTCGGCTCATATATCTCAGGTTTCGCTGTTCTGATTTTCATCTACGGCGTGATCGATGCCTTCGTCCGCAAGGAAAAGGCCGCGAACAATCCGTGGGGCGCCGGCGCCACCACGCTGGAATGGACCCTGACCTCGCCGCCGCCCTTCCATCAGTTTGAAGTGTTGCCGCGTATCAAGTAAGTGTGCTGCGGCGCACAATAGTGCGCCGCATGAAACTCGCCTCCGCAGGCTTTTGCGGAGGCCGTGACCCGAAGTGAGACCGATCTTGTCCGTCCTCGACCAAAACGCCATCGACCTCTCCGGCCCCCGCATCTCTGAGGCGGGCGTGCGGGATTATCTCGCGCTGCTGAAGCCGCGGGTAATGTCGCTTGTCGTGTTCACGGCCATGGTCGGCTATTTCCTGGCGCCGGGCGATCACCATCCGGTGCTGGCCATCACTTCGATCCTCTGCATCGCCATCGGCGGCGGCGCCTCGGGCGCGCTGAACATGTGGTATGAGGGCGATATCGATGCGCTGATGACGCGCACCGCCAATCGCCCGATCCCGCGCGGCCGCATTACCCGGCCGGAAGCGCTGACTTTCGGCATCGTGCTCGCCTTCTTCTCGGTGATGACGCTGGGCATTCTGGTGAACTGGCTGGCCGGTGCGCTGCTCGCTTTCACCATCTTCTTCTATGTCGTCATCTACACCATCGGCCTGAAGCGCTGGACGGCGCAGAACATCGTCATCGGCGGTGCCGCCGGTGCGCTGCCGCCCGTGGTGGCCTGGGCCGCGGCCTCGGGATCGCTCTCGATGGAGCCGATCCTTCTCTTCCTTATCATCTTCTTCTGGACCCCGCCGCATTTCTGGGCGCTGGCGCTGTTCCGCAACGACGACTACACCCGCGCCGGCGTGCCGATGCTGCCGGTGGTCGCCGGTCCCGATGCGACGCGTCTGCAGATCCTGCTCTACACCGTCGTGCTGGTGGCAACCGCCGTGGCGCCGTGGCCGCTCGGTTACTTCTCGGCCGTCTACGGCGTCGCCTCGCTGATCCTCGGCGCCGGCATGATGTTTCTTGCCGTGCAGGTCTATCGCCTCCGCGAAGGCAAGCCGGCCACCAAGGCGACGCGTCAGTTGTTCGCCTTCTCGATTCTGTATCTCTTCGCGTTGTTCGCGATCCTGTTGCTCGAGGTGGTCGTCAAGGCCATCCTGCCGCTGGTCTGGTAGAGGGCGCATGATCCGATGGACACCGAGCGCAAGACTGATCAGCCGGAAGACGGCATCGTCCTTACCGCGGCTCAACAGAAAAGCCGTCGCGAGCGCTCCATCGCCATCGCTTGCGCACTCGGCATTCTGGTCGTGCTGTTCTTCGCCGTCACCCTGGTCAAGGGGCCGGCGGTTCTCGTCCGGCCGTTGTGAGTGAGGTGACATGACCGAACCGCAGCCCTCCCAGTCAGCCACCAAGCCGCGCATGAAGCGCGATGTGGTCGTTGCCTCGATCTGCGGTCTGGTCGTCGCCTTCATGGTCGGCGCATCCTATGCGGCCGTCCCGTTCTATGACTGGTTCTGCCGCGCCACCGGCTTCAACGGCACCACGATGGTGGCGTCGGGCGCGCCGGCTTCAGGGCCGATCGGCCGCAAGATCTCCGTTCGCTTCGATGCCAATGTGGCGCCGGGCCTGCCGTGGAAATTCGTGCCGGAGCAGAGCGAAGTCGAGGTGCGAATCGGTGAGGTGTTGACGGTCTTCTACACGGTGACCAACCAGTCTGCCCGCACGACATCCGCCCAGGCCGCCTATAATGTGGCGCCGCTGACGGTCGGCTCGTATTTCCAGAAGATCAACTGCTTCTGCTTCACCGACCAGACGCTTGGCCCCGGTGAGAAGCGTGAAATGCCGGTCGTGTTCTATGTCGATCCGAAGCTCGCTGATGATCGCGAGAATGACGGGCTGAACTCGATCACGCTGTCCTACACGTTCTATCCCCTGCGCGATCAGGCGCCGAAGCCGGTGGCGGCGACGGAGACCGACAAGCGCAAGGGTAATCTCTGAATTTTTACGTTATAAGATTCGAAATAACACGCGCCGGCATCAACGGGCGCAACTGACGGAGAGAGACACATGGCATCGGTAGAAGCGGCGCCGCACGCCAAGCATCACGACTATCATCTCGTCGATCCGTCGCCGTGGCCGGCGGTCGGCTCGCTCTTCGCCTTCATCATGGCGGTGGGCGCCGTCAGCTGGATGCACAAGATGTATGCCGCGGCACCGCTGGTGTTCGGTGTCGGCACCATCGGCGTGCTCTACACCTTTGCCGCCTGGTGGACCGATGTGGTGAAGGAAGCCCAGCGCGGCGATCACACCCGCGTCGTGCAGCTGCATCACCGTTACGGCATGATCCTGTTCATCGCCTCGGAAGTGATGTTCTTCGTCGCCTGGTTCTGGGCTTATTTCAACGCGGCACTGTTCCCGGCCGATCCCGTGCATGCGACCCGCGAAGTGCTGTTCGGCGGCGTCTGGCCGCCGAAGGACATCCAGACCTTCGATCCCTGGCATCTGCCGCTGTTCAACACGCTGATCCTGCTCACCTCGGGCACCACGGCGACCTGGGCGCATCACGCACTGCTGGAAGGCGATCGAAAGGGCCTGAAATACGGCCTGATGGTCACCATCGCACTCGGCGTGCTGTTCTCCTTCGTGCAGGCCTATGAATACAGCCACGCGGCCTTTGCCTTCAAAGGCCACGTCTATGGCGCCACTTTCTTCATGGCCACCGGCTTCCACGGTTTCCATGTTCTGGTCGGCACCATCTTCCTGATCGTCTGCCTGTTCCGCGTCTATGCCGGCCACTTCACACCGAAGCAGCATCTCGGCTTCGAATTTGCCGCCTGGTACTGGCACTTCGTGGACGTGGTCTGGCTGTTCCTGTTCGTCACGATCTATGTCTGGGGCTATGGCGGCGTGGTCGCCGGCGCCGCCGCGCATTGATCGGCCGAGGCTGATGCTTCAAAGGGCGGCCGTGAGGTCGCCCT
>NZ_JBIIOT010000020.1:0-60946 GCF_044336785.1 Tardiphaga sp.
CCGCGGCCGATGCGGTCGTCGGTGAAACTCATCCAGACGCCGAGAAACAGCGGATAGGCGAGAAACAGCAGCAGGAAGGCAGCGGCCGGCAGCATGAACCACAGCGCCAGCCAGTTGCGGTTCACCCGCAAGCGGTCCCAGGCCGAGGTTTTGGGGATCACCTTCCCCACCGGCATCGATGTCTGGATCGTCGTCATTCGAAGAGAACTCCAGTCCGGTTACGGCAGGATCGCCTCGCCCTCGATCTCCACCCGCGCCTGCGGATCGATCAAGGCCGAGACCTGCACCAGCGTCATCGCCGGGAAATGTTTGCCAAGCGTCGCGCCCCACGCTTCGCCAATGGCGGCGCCGGCGCTCTTGAATTCCGTGATGTCGGTGACATAGGCGCGCAGCATCACGATCTGCTTCGGCTCGCCGCCCGCCGCCTTCAGCACGGTGACAAGATTCTCCATGGCGTAGCGCCATTGCGCGCCGAAATCCGAAGAAGCGGAGACGTCGCCCTGCCCATCCTTCTTGCCGAGCTGCCCGGAGATGCGGACGCTGCGCGTGCCACCGGACACCACCGCATGCGCGAAACCGCGCGGCCGGCTCCAGCCTTCGGGCAGAATTGTTTTGGTGTCGATCTCTGGCATTCCCATTCCCATCAGTCAGGCGACTTGGTGCCGCTCTGGAAAGTGGCCGGCGCGGGTCGCTCCGCGCCGGCAAGTCTTCCGCTAAAGAACTGCCGTCCCTATGCGCGGAAGATACGCTTCGCCGCCCGCTCGGCGGACGCCATCGCGGTCTTCACGTCTTCACGGCCCGTACAGTAATTGGCGTACATGTCGACGACCACGAAGTCGGCGATTGCCGCCGCCGCGTTCTCGCTCATCTGCGCCTCGCCCGCAGGCGTCGATGCCGTCGAGGCCACGTCGCGATACGGCGTGTTCTTCGGATCGGCGGTCCAGATCGGGTTCTTCTCGAAAGCGAGCAGGAACGGCGACAGATAGCCCTGAGCCGACTCGACCCACGGATTGAACTGCTCCGGCTCCATCATGAAGGCCGCAAACGCCTTACAGGCGTTCGGGAACTTGGTGAAGGTGAATATCAGCACGGGGAAGCCGAGATGCAGCTCGCGACGCTTGCCGTCCATGCCCTTCGGCAGATGGGCGTGGTTCATGTCCTCGGCGATCGCCGGGGCTTCCTTCTTCGCCGTCACATAGACCGAGATGCCGTTGGTGGTCAGATGCAGCTGGCCGGCAAGGAACGCCTTGTTGTTCGACGAGTCGTTCCACGACGCCGTGCCGGGAATGAAGTTGTCATAGAGCGACTTCACATATTCCAGCGACTTCGCGGTTTCCGGCGAATTGATCGTGACCTTGTTGCTCTTGTCGATCAGCTTGCCGCCATGGGCCCAGAGCGCCCAGTGCACCCAGCCATTGGCATCGCCCGAGGCGTGGCCGAGGGCCATGCCGGCCGGGGTGCCGTTCTTGTTGAGCCCCTTCACCAGATCCTGGAAGCCTGCGAGATCTTCCGGGAAGGTCTTGTGGCCGGCCTTTTCCGCGGCGGCGACGCGGTAATTGACCAGACCGCCGGTGGCCGCGACCGGCAGACCAATCCACTTGCCGTTATACATGCCGTATTGCTTGCCGGACTCCGCCCAGCCGCCATTCTTGTTGCCGAGATAGGTGGCGACATCGGTGACGTCGAGGCACTTGGTCGGGAACAGGAAGGGCAGCGAATACAGGCCCCACACCATGTCGAGGCCCTGCCCGGTATTCGCTGCGACGGATGCCTTCGGCTGAATGTCGTCATAGGATTCGTTCGACACGGTGATGGTGACGCCGGTGGCCTTGGAAAAGGCATCGACGATCTTCATGAAGGCCGCGTCTTCGGCCTCGACGAAGCGCTTCCAGCGCAGCAGATTGATCTTGGCGCCGGCTTCCGGCTTCCACTGCGAGGCCTGCGCCCACGCCTTGGCATAGCCGAGCAGCTGATCGGCCGACATGGTCGCTGCCGCCGCGAGCGTCAGCGCGCCGCCTTTGAGCAGAGATCGGCGATCCGGGGTAAATCCAGTCATCTTGCATTCTCTCCCTGTTATATTGGTTCGTTGATCGACCAATGTTTTCACTTGTCGTCCCCGCGAAGGCGGGGACCCATAACCTCAGACATCTCAGCTTGCGCTCGGCCTCTCACAGCTGCGCGTCGCAACAACGACGGCGGCTATGGGTCCCCGCTTTCGCGGGGAAGACACCGACTTCAGTTCACCCGCTTGCCGGTCTCCTTGTCGAACAGATGCGCCGAATTCGCGCGCGGCTTCAGATGGATCTTGTCACCCGGCGCGACAGGACGACGATCGCGGAAGATCGCGATGATGTCCTGGGTGCCGATACGCGCGACAACCTGCGTCTCCGAGCCCATCGGCTCCACGACGATCACCTCGGCCTCGATGCCATCATCAGCGAATTCGAGATGCTCCGGCCGGATGCCATAAGTCACGGACTTGTCATTGCCGGCCGCAGGTGCCGCCGTGATCGGGAGCTTTGCGCCGTTCGCCGTCTCGACCCATGGCTGCCCGCCATTCACCTTCAGCGTCCCTTCGAGGAAATTCATCGCCGGTGATCCGATGAATCCGGCCACGAACTTGTTCTCGGGATGATCATACAGCTCGAGCGGCGCGCCCATCTGCTCGACGATTCCGTCCTGCATCACCACGATCTTGTCGGCCATGGTCATGGCCTCGATCTGGTCATGGGTTACATAGACGGTGGTGGTCTTGAGCCGCTGATGCAGCTCCTTGATCTCGGCGCGCATGGCGACGCGCAGCTTGGCATCGAGATTCGACAGCGGCTCGTCGAACAAAAACACCTGAGGATCGCGCACGATGGCGCGGCCCATGGCGACGCGCTGGCGCTGACCGCCCGACAATTGTCGGGGATAACGCTCGAGCAGCCGTCGCAGATCGAGAATATCGGCAGCGCGATTGACCTTCTCGTCGATCTCGCTCTGCTTGGCCCCGCGCAGCTTGAGCGAAAAGCCCATATTCTGGGCCACCGTCATATGCGGATAGAGCGCATAATTCTGGAACACCATGGCGATGTCGCGCTCTTTCGGCTGCACATCGTTGACGACGCGATCGCCGATGGAAATCGTCCCGGAGGTGATCTTTTCCAGACCTGCGAGCATGCGCAGCAATGTGGATTTACCGCAGCCGCTTGGTCCGACCAGCACCACGAATTCGCCGTCCTCGATGGGGACGGATACGCCGTGAAGAACTTCAAAGCCGCCAAAAGACTTACGCACGTCGTGAATCTGCACGGACGCCATACATTTCCCTCCCAAAAGTCCCGATTTTCGAGACAACGCCCTCCGCTTGTGCGGGGCCGCCTGTTCTTACTTGTCTGACATCCTACCATCTTTCTGGCGGGATGTCGTTGGATCATAGTCGTAGAAAATTCTCGCGGATGCAAACGTTGCGAAGCATTCAATGCCGTGCAAACATTCGCCACCAATCAAAAGAGACGACGCACCATCACAAAAGTGTGCGCTGCGGGAGAAATGATGACCAAGCCGAATAGCCCCTCGCCGACGCCAGGGTCCACCAAGCGTAAACTTCGTTCGAGCGAATGGTTCAACGATCCCCACAATCCCGGAATGACCGCTCTCTATCTTGAGCGCTATCTGAATTACGGCCTGACGCGCCACGAACTACAATCCGGCAAGCCGATCATCGGCATCGCGCAGACCGGCAACGACCTGTCGCCCTGCAATCGCCATCACATCGAGCTGGCAAAGCGCGTGCGTGAAGGCATCACCGCCGCCGGCGGCCTGGTGATGGAGTTTCCGGTGCATCCGATCCAGGAAACCGGCAAGCGACCGACCGCGGCCCTCGATCGCAACCTCGCTTATCTCGGCCTCGTCGAAGTCCTGTTCGGCTATCCCCTCGACGGCGTCGTGCTCACCACGGGCTGCGACAAGACCACGCCGGCCTGCCTGATGGCGGCGGCCACCGTCAACCTGCCCGCCATCGTCCTCTCCGGCGGGCCGATGCTGAATGGCTGGCACGACGGCCAGCGCACCGGCTCCGGCACCGTGGTGTGGAAGTCGCGCGAGCGCCTCGCCGCCGGCGAGATCGACTATGAGGAATTCATGACGCTGGTGGCGTCGTCGGCGCCGTCGGTCGGCCATTGCAACACCATGGGTACCGCATCCACCATGAATTCGCTGGCCGAAGCGCTGGGCATGTCGCTGCCCGGCTGCGCCGCGATTCCCGCGCCCTATCGCGAGCGCGGCCAGATCGCCTATGAAACCGGCATGCGCATCGTCGACATGGTGTGGGAAGATCTCAAGCCATCTGACATTCTCACGCGAAAGGCGTTCGAGAACTGCATCGTGGTCAATTCGGCCATCGGCGGCTCCACCAATGCGCCGATCCACATCAACGCATTGGCCCGCCATATCGGCGTCGAACTCTCCATCGACGATTGGCAGACTGTCGGCCATGACGTGCCGCTGCTGGTGAACATGCAGCCGGCCGGCTTCTATCTCGGCGAGGAATATCACCGCGCCGGCGGCGTGCCGTCGGTGGTGCGCGAGCTGATGCAGCACAAGCGCATCCATGAGGATGTGGTGACCGTCAACGGCAAGACCATGGGCGAGAACTGCGCCGCGGCACCCGCGCCTGACAAGGACGTGATCTGGTCCTATGACAAGCCGCTGGTGGCGGATGCCGGCTTCCTCGTGCTGCGCGGAAATCTGTTTGATTCCGCGATCATGAAGACCTCGGTGATCTCCAAGGAGTTTCGCGATCGCTATCTGATCAATCCGAAGGACCTCAACGCCTTCGAGGGCCGCGCCATCGTGTTCGAGGGGCCGGAGGATTATCACGACCGCATCGACGACGCCTCGCTGAACATCGACGAGCACTGTATCCTGTTCGTGCGCGGCACCGGCCCGATCGGCTATCCCGGCGGCGCCGAAGTGGTGAACATGCAGCCACCGGCCGCCCTGATCAAACGCGGTATTCTTTCGCTCCCCTGTATCGGCGACGGCCGCCAGTCGGGCACGTCCGGCTCGCCATCGATCCTGAATGCCTCGCCGGAAGCGGCAGCCAATGGCGGTCTCGCCATCCTGCAGACCGGCGACGTGGTGCGCATCGACCTCAACAAGGGTAGCGCGAATATTTTGATCTCCGACGAGGAGCTGAAGCGCCGTCGTGCGGAGCTGATGGCAAAGGGTGGGTTTGCCTATCCGAAGCATCAGACGCCGTGGCAGGAGCTTTACCGCAACACCGTCGGCCAACAGGCGACAGGCGCGTGCCTCGAATTGGCGACGCGCTATCGGGACATCGCCGGGACGGTAGGCACGGCACGGCATAATCACTGATCTCACAGCCGTCATTGCGAGGAGCGCAGCGACGAAGCAATCCAGAGTCACACGAAGAAAGAACTGGATTGCTTCGCTGCGCTCGCAATGACGACGGTAGACACCAAAACAATAAATATCTTCAGGGAGACTCCCCATGTCCAACCGCCTCAAAGGCAAACGCGCCTTCGTGACCGCCGGCGCCGTCGGCATCGGCCGCGCCTGCGCGCTGGCCTTCGCCCGCGAAGGCGCGACCGTCATCGCCACCGACCTTGACGAAAAAGGCGTCGCCCTTCTCACCAAGGACGGCGTCGCTGAAACGGCAAAGCTTGACGTGCGTGACACCGCCGCCGTCGAAGCCATGGCGAAGAAGGTCGGTGACATCGACATCCTGCTCAACGCCGCCGGCTTCGTGCATCACGGCGATGCGCTGAACTGCTCCGATGCCGACTGGGATTTCTCCTTCGACCTCAACGTCAAGTCGATGCACCGGACCATCCGGTCTTTCCTGCCCGGCATGCTCGCGCGCGGCCACGGCTCGATCGTCAACATCTCGTCCGCCGCGGGCGTCTTCAAGGCCGCGCCGAACCGCTATGTCTATGGCGCCACCAAAGCGGCCGTCGCCGCCCTCACCCGCGCCGTCGCGGTGGACTACATCACCAAGGGCATCCGCTGTAACGCCATCTGCCCCGGCACCATCGAGACGCCCTCGATGCTCGACCGCGCCGCCGCCGCCGGCCCGAACGGCCGCGAGATGTTCGTGAGCCGCCAGCCCATGGGCCGCCTCGGCACGGCCGATGAGATCGCCAATCTTGCGCTCTATCTGGCCAGCGACGAAAGCGCCTTCACGACGGGCGTCGCCCACATCATCGACGGCGGCTGGACGCTCTGACCTTAACCTCTCCCCGCATCTTGCGCGGGGAGAGGTCGCCGCGTCTTCGCGGCGGGTGAGGGGCGAGGCACGCGGCTCATTGCAAACATTGAGCTTGCGGATCGAAGAGCCCCTCACCCCGCCCTCTCCCCGCGAAGACGCGGGGCGAGGGAGCGAGAGGCC
Organism: Tardiphaga sp.; assembly: GCF_044336785.1. GTDB lineage: Bacteria > Pseudomonadota > Alphaproteobacteria > Rhizobiales > Xanthobacteraceae > Tardiphaga. The sequence goes on from NZ_JBIIOT010000020.1 coordinate 6,395, forward strand.
GTCGCTTCATCACCTTCAAACAAGGACATCGCATCATGAACAAGATCGACCTCTCAGGCCGGATCGCCGTGGTCACTGGCGGCGCCCAGGGCTTTGGCCGCGCCATCACCGAACGCTTCGTCGCCTCCGGCGCCAAGGTCGCGATCTGGGATCAGGACATCGATCTCGCCGTCAAGACCGCGCGCGAGATCGGCGACGACGTCATTGCCCTTAAAGTGGACGTCACCGACGCCGCCTCGATTGACGCCGGCCGCGATGCGACGTTGCAGGAATTCGGCAAGATCGACATCCTCGTCAACAACGCAGGCATCACCGGCTTCAACAAGCCAGTATGGGAAATCGACTATGACGACTGGCGCCGTGTGATGCGCATCAATCTCGATGGCCCGTTCCTGTGCTGCAAGGCCGTGGTGCCCGTGATGCAAAAGAACGGCTACGGTCGCATCGTCAACATCGCCTCCATCGCCGGCAAGGAAGGCAACCCGAACGCCTCGCACTACTCAGCGTCAAAAGCCGCCCTGATCGCACTGACAAAATCGCTCGGCAAGGAGCTGGCCAATACCGAGATCAATGTGAACGCCGTCACGCCGGCCGCCGCGAAGACCGCGATCTTCGATCAGATGACCGAGCAGCACATCAACTTCATGCTGTCGAAGATTCCGAAAGGCCGTTTCGTGCTGGTGCAGGAACTCGCCGCCATGGCCGCCTGGCTTGCGTCGGAGGATTGCGCGTTCTCGACAGGAGCCGTGTTCGATATTTCGGGCGGTCGGGCGACGTACTGAATTGCATACGACTGCCATCCCCGCGAAAGCGGGGATCCAGTAAACGCAAGCGTTGCGGCACGATCACTGATCTCGACATCCTGGATCGCCCGGTCAGGCCGGGCGATGACAATGGGATAAACGGCAACGGGACACGCCGTCCCGAAGCTACCCCTTCTTCACCCGGAAGATCACCGGCACCGTAAAGCTCAACCCGTCATCGGCAATGAGAGCCGGCGGCGGCGGTAGCGGGTCCGAGCGGCGGACCATGGCGATGGCAGCCTCGTCGAAGGCGGCGTCGCCGGAGCCCTTCACGACGCGCACGGCCAGCACCTTGCCGACGCGGTCGATCTCGAAATTCACCATCACCTCGGCCGCCTTCTGCTGGCGTTCGGTGGGATAGCGCTTGTTCTTTTCCAGATAGGCCGAGAGCTGCTTGGCCCAGACGGTGGACAGGCGCTTCTTGTCGGTGCCCATGCCGGTGTTCACGGCTTGCGCCTTCTCGCCGGTCTTGGACTCATCGAGCTTCTGCTGCGCGGCAGCTTCCGAGGCGACGGATTCCTGCGAGGCCTGCTGCTGCTTCTGGGCTTTCTCCGGCGTCTCTTCCTCGGGCTTGTTCGCCTTGTTCTCGGTGACGGCCATGTCCGGCTCTTCACTCTCGTGCGGCGTCTCCTTGGGAAGATCGCTTTCCTTCTCGACCGCCTTCTGCTCCTGCACGGCCGGCGACGCGGCCGAGGCTTCGGAGTCCGGGCCCTGCGGCAGGTCGGTCTGCTCGACGTCGGGCGACACCATCTCCATGCCGACTTCGATGGCATTGGCACCGAGGCCGTCGGCGTCCTCTTCCTGCTGCATCTCATAGACGGCCGCAGCGATGCCGCCGACATGCAGCGTCACGGCGCAAACCGCCGCGATCAGCCACATGCGCCAGGACGTGTTTCGATCGAGCTCAGACATATCCGTTCCGACGTCAGGGCTGCTGCGGCGCGGCCGGTGGCGTAGCCCCCGGCACAGGTGCTGCGCCCGCTGCGGCCACGCCTTCGAGTGCCACAAGCTTGGTCTTGGTGTAGCCACCCGCGCGCAGGCGCTCCATCACGTCGAAGAACTCGCCGTAAGGCACGGCGCGATCGACGCGCAAGAAGATCGGGCGATCCTTGTTGCCGTTCTCCATGGAATCCAGACGGCTGATCAGATCGACGCGCTTCACCATGTCCTCGCCGATGGCCACCGCAAGATCCGGCTTGATGCTGACATAAGTCGGCTTGTCCGGCTTCTTCTGCGGCGCCACGGTCGAGGTCGGCAGGTTGATCGGCAGATCGACGGTCGATAGCGGTGCCGCCACCATGAAGATGATCAGCAGCACCAGAATGACATCGATGAAGGGGGTGACGTTGATTTCGTGGTTTTCCTCGAAATCGTCATCGCCCGAACCTTCGGAAAGCGACATACCCATGATTATTCAGCCGCTGCGCGCATGTGGGCACTGGAATGGGTGCGATCGAGATCGCGCGACAGCAGACGGCCCGACGCGCCCTGCGCACGGCCGACGATCTCCATGTAGTTCTTCGTCACGCGGGCGAAGTGATTGTAGATGATCACCGCAGGAATAGCCGCAACGAGGCCGATGGCCGTTGCGAGCAGCGCTTCGGCGATGCCTGGTGCGACGACGGCCAGATTCGTCGTCTGCGACTTCGAGATGCCGATAAAGCTATTCATGATGCCCCAGACCGTGCCGAACAGGCCGACGAAAGGCGAGATCGCGCCGATGGTCGCGAGCGCGCCCATGCCGGTACGAACCTTGCGGCCTTCGGCGCGAACGATTTCGCCAAAGCTCGATGCCGCGCGCTCCTTGATGCCCTCATCGCTGGAAATGCCGGCGGACATCTTGCCCTCGCGCATCGCCGCGGCAAGCAGGCGCGACAGCACCGTCTTCTTGTCGCCGAGCGCGATCTGCGCTTCGGCGAGCGAACGTGCTTCGCCGATCTTGCGGAGCGCGCTCTTCAGGCGGTTGGTCGAATAGGTCAGCTCCATGAACTTGAAGATGCCCACGGTCCAGGTCAGCACCGATGCGAGTGCGAGACCGACCATGACGGCTTTGACGATGATATCCGCGCCCATGAACATCGCCCATGGCGACAGGTCATGCTCGCCGGTGGCGACAGGCGCCTTGGCGGCGGCTTCGACTGCCGGACTGACGAACGCCGGTGCAGCCGGAGAATTTTGCGTGACTGCAGGCACTGCGGGTGCAGCAGCTGCTGGAGCCGCAGGCGGTGTCGCCTGCTGCGCGATGAGTGGCGATGCGAACCAGACCGTCGCCAGCGCAGCCAGCAACATAAGAACGTTTCTAAACAAGATTGTACCTCGGCCCAGTAGCAGACAGGATTTCGATCAAACCGGCCAATGCGGCCGTTTCAGCTTCGCCGTTTCGGCAGCGCTCGACACGAAAGTGTGGCGCGCTATCGAAATCGAACAGTGAGCGTTGCGCGCGCGCATGCCGTATCATGCCGCACCGCTTTGCAAAAGTCGCGCCGCGCATGGCTGCTGTCATGCGTTTTGCGATCTGCAATTTAGAACCAGAATAAACTGGACCAGCGCAACACCCCTCTCCTTCACCCGCAGCTCTCCCGTCACAAGGCGATGAAGCTGAATATGTGACGGCGATGGGTTTCATCGTGCGACTGCGTAATCGAGTAACGGTGCGTGATGCGCTCAAGGCGATATCGCGACTGCGAACGCACCATGTCCTTAACTGTATTGCGGGTGGTTTGCCCACCTCAATGGACTCAATTCCGCTTGAATAGCTCCAGATCAAAATCATTCTAAACTGGAGGGCGTCATTTTTTGCTGCCGCAAGACGGCCGCTGGAGCGCCACAAGGATGCCGCACCGTTTTTGAGCTGCCGCGCGCAAAACTGCGGGGTTCTGATCAACTATGGATTGCTTCGTCCAAGACCGGCGAAAGCCTCCATTTCATACTGGCACGGCCAATCAAGAGCGTTCGGCGCCTCGCGGAAACATGCAGAAACACTTGAAGAGATGAAGTTTTTGCAATGATGGACGTTCTCAAGCGCTCGTGTGTTTACAGAATTGAACCGGGTTTTTAACTGGCCGCAAAGCTGCAACTGGGCCGGGTAAAATGATCCGTGCCGCAAGATTGCCGCAAGCCGAAAGAGCACGCCATGACCACGCGCCCCCATTTTCGCTGGATCAGCTTGATTTTGCTGGCCGTTTTGGCCGGCGGCGGATATGCGGCCTTGCGGCAATACAGCGGCAACAAGGAACAGGCGCAGGCGGACAAGCCACGCGGTCCAGCGCCCGTTCCGGTGAAAATCGCATCCGTCGAGAAGTCCGACTTCCCCGTCTATCTCACCGGCCTCGGCACCGTGCAGGGCTTCAATACCGTCGTTGTGCGCACGCGCGTCGATGGCCAGATCGATCGCATCGCTTTTACCGAAGGACAGATCGTCAAGGCAGGCGACCTGCTCGCGCAGATCGATCCCCGCCCCTTCCAGGCCGCGCTCGATCAGGCGAAGGCGAAGAAGCAACAGGACGAAGCCAATCTTGCCAATGCCAATCTCGATCTGCAGCGCTACACCAAGCTCGGTGACTTCGCGACGCGGCAGCAGACCGACACGCAGCGTTCAACGGTGCAGCAAGTGACTGCACTGATCGCCGCCGATGACGCCGCGATTTCCAATGCGCAGACGCAGCTCGACTACACCACCGTCAAAGCGCCGATTGCCGGCGTGGTCGGCTTCCGTCAGGTTGATCAGGGCAACATCGTCAATGCCTCGACGCAAACAGGTATCGTGACCATCGCGCAGATCGAACCGATCTCGGTGATCTTCACGGCACCCGAACAGCATCTCGTCGATATCAATGCGCAGCTCGCCAAGAATCCCCTGGAAGTTGATGCCTATACGAGCGACGGCAAGCGGCTGCTGTCGAAGGGCACGCTCTCGGTCGTCAATAACACCGTCGATACGACCAGCGGCACGATCCGGCTGAAGGCCGTGTTCGACAACAAGGATCACGTGCTGTGGCCGGGCCTGTCGATCTCGACACGGCTGCTCGTGACCACATTGCAGAACGCCATCGTCGTACCCGATGATGCTGTGCAGCACGGTGTTGATGGGCTCTACGCTTTTGCAGTCGGCGCCGATAGCAAAGCCGAGGTGCGCAAGATCAAGGTCGGTCGCTCCATCGACGGACGCACAGTGATCGAAGATGGGCTCACGCCCGGGGACCGCGTGATCGTCGCGGGGCAATACAAAGTACAGCCGGGCTCGGTGGTGGTATCCGCCGTCGCGTCAGCGCAGGGAAACTGAGCCATGAACGGGGGCATCTCATCACCGTTCATCCGCTATCCCATTGCAACATCGCTATTGATGGCCGGCATCCTGTTTGTTGGCATCGTCGCCTATCCCCTGCTCCCGGTGGCACCGCTGCCGCAGGTGGATTTCCCGACCATCCAGGTGTCCGCAACGCTGCCTGGCGCGAGCCCGGAAACCATGGCGACCTCGGTGGCGCAGCCGCTTGAGCGGCAGTTTGCGCAGATCCCCGGCGTCGCGCAGATGACGTCGTCGAGCTCGCTCGGCACGGCAGCGGTGACGATCCAGTTCGATCTCAACCGCGCCATCGACGGCGCCGCCAATGACGTGCAGGCAGCGATCAACGCCGCCAGCGGGCAATTGCCGAAAACACTCCCCTCGCCGCCAACCTATCGCAAGGTGAACCCGGCGGACTCGCCGATCATGCTGCTATCGGCCACGTCGGACACGCTGCCGATCACCACCGTCAGCGACAGTGTCGATGCGCAACTGGCGCAGCAGATCAGCCAGATCACTGGCGTCGCGCAGGTGACCATCGGCGGCCAGCAGAAGCCGGCGATCCGGGTGCAGATCGATCCCGCTAAACTCGTCGCCAAGGGCCTCGGGCTCGAAGATATCCGCACCCAGCTCGCAGTGACGACGGTGGACAGCCCGAAAGGCAATATCGACGGCGCGACGCGCAGCTATACGATCTACGCCAATGACCAGCTTCCGGAATCGAAGGACTGGAACGACGTCATCATCGCCTATCGCAACGGCGGCCCTCTGCGCGTGCGCGATATCGGCCATGCAGTGACCGGACCTGAGGACGCCAAGCAGGCGGCATGGGCCAATGGCAAGCGCGGCGTATTTCTCGTTATTTTCAAGCAGCCCGGCGCCAATGTCATCGACACCGTGGACAAGATCAAGGCCGAGCTGCCGCGGCTCGTCGCGGCGATCCCGCCGACCGTCGAGATCAAGGTGCTGAGCGACCGCACCCAGACCATCCGCGCCGCCGTGCAGGACGTGCAGTTCACACTGTTGCTCACCATCGCGCTGGTGGTGATGGTCATCTTCGTCTTCCTGCGCAATGTCTGGGCCACCATCATTCCCAGCATTACGGTGCCGCTGGCGCTGCTCGGCGCTTGCGCGCTGATGTGGGTGTTCGGCTATACGCTCGACAATCTGTCGCTGATGGCGCTGACCATCTCGGTCGGCTTCGTGGTCGACGACGCCATCGTGATGCTGGAAAACATCACACGCTACATCGAGGAAGGCGAGACGCCGATGGCTGCCGCCATGAAGGGCGCCGGCGAAATAGGCTTCACCATTGTCTCGATCTCGATCTCGCTGGTAGCGGTGCTGATCCCGCTGCTCATGATGGGCGGCATCATCGGCCGCCTGTTCCGCGAATTCGCGGTGACGCTGACCATGGCGATCTTCGTCTCGCTGGTGGTGTCGCTGACGCTGACGCCGATGATGGCCTCACGCTTCCTGCGCGACGAGAAACACGCCAAGCACGGCCGGTTCTACCAGATCAGCGAGAACATGTTCGATGCCCTGCTGCGCGCCTATGCGCGCGGCCTCGATCTCGTGCTGCGCTGGCGCCTGACCACGCTGATGGTGTTCTTCGCCACGGTGGCGCTGTCGGTCTATCTGTTCGTCATCATCCCCAAGGGATTCTTCCCGCAACAGGACACAGGCCTGATCACGGGCACGTCGGAAGCGGCGCAGGACATTTCCTTTGCCGATATGCGCAAACATCAGGAGACGCTCGGCAAGATCGTACAGGCCGATCCCGACGTCGCCACCGTCGCCATGTCGATCGGTGGCAATAGCGGCGCGCTCAATGCCGGCCGCATGTTCATCACGCTGAAGCCGCGCGACGAGCGCACGGCCAGCGCGCAGCAGATCATCGCGCGGCTGCGGCCGCAGCTGGAAAAGGTCGAGGGCGCGCGTCTGTTCATGCAGGCGGCCCAGGATGTGCGGCTGGGTGGCCGCGCCACCCGCACGCAGTTCGAATACACCCTGCAGGACGCCAATCTTGCCGAGCTGAACGAATGGGCGCCGAAGATCCTCAGCAAGATGCAGACGCTTCCGGAATTGCGCGACGTCGCCACCGACCAGCAGACCAAGGGCACGACGCTGACGCTCGCTATCGATCGTGATGCCGCATCGCGCTTCGGCATCCAGCCGCAGCTGATCGACGACACGCTGTATGACGCCTTCGGCCAGCGGCAGGTGGCGCAGTTCTTCACGCAGCTGAACAGCTATCACGTTATCCTGGAAATCCTGCCGGAGCTGCAGGGCAAGCTCGATACGCTGGACAAGATCTATCTGAAGTCACCGACCACCGGCGATCAGGTTCCCCTCTCCGCCTTTGCGAAGTGGACCACAGTGCCGGTGCGGCCCCTGTCGATCAGCCATCAGGGCCAGTTCCCGGCGATCACCATCAGCTTCAACCTCGCGCAAGGCGTAGCACTCGGCCAGGCGACGGATGCCGTGCAGAACGCGATGCAGGCGATCGGCGCACCCGCGACCTTGCGCGGCAGTTTCCAGGGCACGGCGCAAGCGTTCCAGCAATCGCTTTCCACGGTGCCGCTGTTGATCCTCGCGGCGCTGGTGGTGGTCTATCTGATCCTCGGCATTCTCTATGAGAGCTATATCCATCCGCTGACCATCCTTTCCACTTTGCCCTCGGCGGGCGTCGGCGCGCTGGCGATCCTGATGATGTTCGGCTTCGACTTCAGCCTGATCGCGCTGATCGGCATCATCCTGCTGATCGGCATCGTGAAGAAGAACGGCATCATGCTGGTGGATTTTGCCATTGCCGCGGAGCGCGACGAGCATCTCGAGCCCGAAGCCGCGATCCGCAAGGCGGCGCTGCTGCGGTTCCGCCCGATCATGATGACGACGATGGCGGCATTGCTCGGCGGCGTCCCACTGATGCTGGGCACCGGCACCGGCTCGGAAATCCGCCAGCCACTGGGCTATGCGATGGTCGGCGGGCTCATCGTCAGCCAGATGCTGACGCTGTTCACCACGCCCGTCGTGTATGTGTATCTGGATCGGCTGTCGAACCTGATGTCGGGCTGGGGCCGGGCCAAAAGCTCCGCGACCGCAACGCAGGCCGGGCATGAGCTGGCCAAGCAGGCCGCGGAATAAGCGCATGATCGTGGGACGGGTTGAGCGAAGCGATACCCATCCTACGCTTCACGCGCTCGCCATTTCGCTATCGTTTCGCGACGATGACTTCTTCTTGGTATTGGCCTTGGCGCTGATGAAGCGGATATCGATCTGGGCGCCATTGACCTTGACGAGTTCGCAGCGGCGATAGGCCAGCCCTGTCGAAGACAGCAGCAGGAAGAATTCCTTCAGATTGAGGCCTTCGATCGAGGTCTCCAGTGTCAGCTCCGCATCATTGGCCGACACCGCCGTGAGCACGCAGTTGCGCCGCCACGTCCCGTCGATGCCCATGATCCAGACATTGTAGCCGCGCCCAAAGGTGACCCGCCCGGTGCCTGCGATATCTTCCGCCATGAATACTCGACAATCGGATGTCCGCATAAACCAGCGGCAACAAAGAAATGAGAATGGTCGTCACTAAAAACGGCTGCACATTGCAGTTGTACAGCCTACGCTGTCAGCAAATTGCTAAGAGTCTCTGAAAAATAGAAGCCGGCGCTGATGCGCCGGCTTCGGTGTTCCACTCGTCGGATCTCAGGCCGCGCGCACTGCGGTGAGGAAGCTGCTCACTTCGACCTTCAGGCGGGTCGAGTCCGACGACAGCGACTGCGCTGCCGAAAGCACCTGGGTCGACGCCGAGCCGGTCTCGCTGGCGCCACGCTGCACGTCGGTGATATTCGACGAGACCTGCATGGTGCCTTGTGCCGCCTGCTGGACGTTGCGCGAGATTTCCTGCGTGGCTGCGCCCTGCTCTTCCACCGCCGAAGCGATGGTGGACGCGATCTCCGACATGCGGCCGATGGTGTCGCCGATCTCCTTGATCGCGCTAACCGATTCCTGCGTGGCGGCCTGAATGCCGGCAATCTGTGTCGAGATTTCGCCGGTCGCCTTCGCAGTCTGTTCAGCCAGCGCCTTCACTTCGGACGCGACCACCGCAAAGCCCTTGCCGGCATCACCAGCACGTGCAGCTTCGATAGTGGCGTTGAGCGCGAGAAGATTGGTCTGGCCGGCGATGTTGTTGATCAGCTCGACGACGTCGCCGATACGGGCGGCCGCGCTGGCAAGTTGGCCGACACGATCATTGGTGTGGCGCGCCTGATTGACGGCCTGGCCGGCGATCGCAGCGGAATCCTGCACCTGACGGCTGATCTCGTTGACCGAGGATGCCATCTCCTCGGTGGCCGAGGCAACCGACTGTACATTCGTCGAGGCTTCTTCCGACGCGGCGGCAACGGTCGTCGTCAGTTCCTGGGCGCGCTCGGCGGTGGCGGTCAGCGTGCCAGCCGATGCTTCGAGTTCGGTCGAGGCCGAGGCCACGGTCTCGACGATCTCGCCGATCATGGTCTCGAAATTGCGCGTGATCTCATCGACACGGCGACCACGCTCGATCTTCGCTTCGGCATCGGCAGCTGCAGCCTGATCCGCTGCACGCTTATCGATCAGCGCCTGCTTGAACACCTGAAGCGCGTCACCCATGGTGCCGATCTCGGTCTTCATGCCCTGATGCGGAACGATCGCAGTGAGATCGCCGGTACCGAGCGCCTGCATCGGCTTCACGATCGAAGCGATGCCGGCGGAGACGTCGCGCACCAGATAGATGCCGATGCCGATGCCGAGAATGGCCGAAATGCCGAGGATGGCCGCGATGGTCGCGAAAGCCGTGTTGTAATCGTCCGCGGCATCCGTGCCCGCCTTGTCGGCGCCGGCATTGTTCAGATTGACGAGGCGCGTCAGCAGCGCATCGGCCTTCTGTCCCTGCGGGATGGCCTTGCCGTCATTCAGGTTGTTCGACTCGCGCGGGAAGACACCGGCGGCCGTGGCGCGCGACTGCGCAAGCACCTCTTTCGCCACAGTCATATAGGCGCCCCACTCCTGCGCCCACTGATTATAGATCGCGCGCTCTTCGCCGGAGGTGATGAGCTTCTCATAGATCTGCCGGGTCTTCGTGGTGATATCATCCTGCGCCTGCAAGCGCTGTTCGGCAGAAGCCTTTGCTTCTGCCGTTTCAGACAAGATATGACCACGCAGAACGCTGCGATAATTCACTGAGCCCGTACGCATTTCACCGAGCGCGCGCACGCTCGGCAGCCAGCTGCGCTGAATCTCGACGGTCTTCGAATTGATGTCGCCCATCTTGTAAATAGCGAGGATGCCCATGCCGGTCATGCCGAACAGCAGCAGCGAAATGACAATTGCGATCTTGTTGCGAATGGAGAGATTGGAAAACATGAGTCATCATTCCTTCGATCGGTGATCGTTGGCGGTCAGATTGAAGAGATTTTGTTTTTTGAAATGAGACGCATCATGCGTCGTCGGCGACGTGGCCGACTGGGCCTCGGCCTCGTCGAATCGGAGACCTTTCACCCATGCGTTCTGCCTAGAGCTACGAAGTTAAGAAGCGGTGCAATAAATGCCGCATAACGGTATCCAGAGACCTCTAACGCAGAAAAGTTCGCACTGCGAACGTGAGACAGTTGGTCGCGCCAACGAAAAAAGCCGGCGCACTGCGCGCCGGCTTCAAGAGCTGGGAGAATCGTGGATCAGGCCGCCCGCACCGCGGTCAGGAAGTTGCTAACTTCGACCTTCAGGCGGGTCGAGTCCGACGACAGCGATTGCGCAGCCGAGAGCACCTGCGATGATGCCGAACCGGTCTCGCTGGCGCCACGCTGCACGTCGGTGATGTTCGACGAGACCTGCATGGTGCCTTGTGCCGCCTGCTGGACGTTGCGCGAGATCTCCTGCGTGGCTGCGCCCTGCTCTTCCACTGCCGAGGCGATGGTCGAGGCGATCTCGGACATGCGGCCAATGGTGTCGCCGATTTCCTTGATGGCGCCGACCGACTCCTGGGTCGCTGCCTGGATGCCGGAGATCTGGGTCGAGATTTCACCGGTGGCCTTGGCGGTCTGCTCGGCCAGCGCCTTCACTTCCGACGCCACCACCGCGAAGCCGCGACCGGCTTCACCGGCACGCGCTGCCTCGATGGTCGCATTGAGCGCCAGAAGATTGGTCTGGCCGGCGATGTTGTTGATCAGTTCGACAACATCACCGATGCGGGCGGCTGCGCTGGCAAGCTGGCTGACACGCTCATTGGTGTGGCGGGCCTGCTGCACCGCCTGGCTGGCGATATTCGCGGATTCCTGCACCTGACGGCTGATCTCGTTGACCGATGAGGCCATTTCTTCGGTCGCCGAGGCCACCGACTGCACATTGGTGGATGCTTCCTCCGATGCGGCGGCCACTGTGGTCGTCAGTTCCTGCGCGCGCTCGGCAGTGGCGGTGAGCGTGCCGGCGGATGCTTCGAGTTCGGTCGAGGCCGAGGACACCGTCTCGACGATCTCGCCGATCATGTTCTCGAAATCGCGGGTAATCTGATCGACGCGACGACCGCGCTCGATCTTGGCATCGGCATCGCGTGCCGCGGCTTCATCGGCTGTTCGCTTGTCGATCAGCGCCTGCTTGAACACCTGCAGCGCGTCGCCCATGGTACCCATCTCGGTCTTCATGCCCTGATGCGGCACATGGGCAGAGAGATCGCCGGCGCCCAGCGCCTGCATCGGCTTCACAATCGAGGCAATGCCGGCAGAGACGTCGCGCACCAGATAAATGCTGACGCCGACGCCGACGACGGTCGAGACGACGAGAATAGCGACGACCAGTATGAAGGCCATGTCGTAATTAGCACCGGCCTCGGCGCCAGCCGTATCCGCGCCGCGATCGTTCAACTCGACGTTCTTGGCAATCAGCGCATCCGCCTTCTGTCCCTGCGGAATACCCTGGGTCTCATTCAGCTTGACCGCTTCTTGCGGGAAACCGCCCGCTGTCTGCGCCCGCGACAGCGCCAGCACTTGCTGCGCAGTCTTCATATAGGCGTCCCATTCACGCGCCCATTCGTTATAGGTGGCGCGCTCCTCCGGCGACGAAATCAGCTTCTCGTAGGTCTGCCGCGTCTTGTCGTTGCGCTCGACCTGAGCCTGCATGCGCTTCTCGACTTCGAGCTTGCCCGCGGCGCCCTCCGTCAGCATGTGCCCGCGCAGGATGCTGCGATAGTTGCTGGCACCGGCGCGCAATTCGCCGAGAGCACGCACGCTTGGCAGCCAATTGGTCTGGATATCGACGGCGCTGGCATTGATGGAGCGCATCTTGGCGATGGCAAGCAGCCCCAGTCCGGTCATGGCGAGAAGAAGAAATGTGACAACAATGGAAATCTTGGCGCGAATGGACAGACTAGCAAGCATGGCAAAAGAATCCCTCGGTCTTCGACCGTTGGCCCGCGAGGCGCGGTGTGTTGAGCAATAATGAGGTCAGCAGAATGCGTGAGCAGAGCGGACGCGAGGCTCGCAACGTTTCTCGCCGTCAAGCTCGCTCATGTAGTTTCGCGGTATTATGTAAACCGCCGGTAAATACTGCGACAATCTGACTGAAATCGTGGAACAAGTTGCAATAAACGCGCGGATGTCGCCTGCATGGGAGGCCGGCCCCCACTCGCGCGGTCGCACCGGGCCCCAAAAGATCACCGGAGCGTCGCGGCCCCGGCGATCCGACATGTCGCGTCATGCGCGACGGTGCGTCCGATCAGAAATCGAACGCAGCCGACAGGATGTAGGAGTGCGGCAAGCCGACCGTGACGAAGGTGCCGCAACCCAGGCCGGCCGTGGTAAGCCAGTAATTCGCGCCCGTTACGTTTTCGATAGTAGCGCGGAAGGTTACTGGCTTTCCGGTGAGCGCCGTCGTGGTGTAGCGCGCGCCAAGATCGAGGTGCGTCCACGGATTTGCAACGTATCATCGAAACCTGTCCGCGTTACAGCCGACAATCACCCTGCTTGAAGATCGCCTTTTCGGGACGGTTGTGTAGCGCGTTTGTGTAGATATTCCGAAGGTCATCTGAACCTACGCGCCCTTGCTCATGGAGTTAGAAGAGAGCACGGGCCATTCGCGAGTGATTGCACTATCCCATCAACCACCGAACGCGTTCACAAGAGATCACCGCTCTCCCGTCGCGTCTCCGCGATCGACATTGTTGCGAATTGGGCCATCAGGGCGCTGTCATGCGGCAACGTTGCGAGCTTGAATCCCATCTTGATGTTGCGCGCCGCCCCGGCAGAACCGCTGCAGTGGATCCCTGGATAAATCTTCTGCCTGTCGCACTCCTTCAAGAGCTTGTCGTAAATCTTCAGCATTTCCGGCTCGTCGCGGTCGAGAACCGGCGGCAGTCCGTAGGAGAAGCCGAGATCGGACGGGCCGACATAGACGCCTGCGATCCCCTCCACGTCGAGGATCTCCTCCATATTGGTGACAGCGGTGCGGGTTTCGATCATCGGGATGCAAAGCACTTCGGCATTCGCGATCTGCTGGTAGGCGCCGGCTTCGCCATAGAGCCCTGCGCGGATCGGCCCATTGCTGCGCGTGCCGCGTGGCGGATATTTGCAGGCCGCCACAAAAGCCTCAGCTTCGGCCTTGGTATTGATCATCGGGCAGATGACGCCATAGGCGCCGGCATCGAGCACCTTGCCGATGATGCCAGGCTCGTTCCACGGCACGCGCACCATCGGCGTGACCGGATGTGCACTGATGGCCTGGAAACACTGCACCATCGACAGATAGTCCTGCACTCCGTGCTGCAGATCGACCGTAACGCTGTCAAAGCCACATTGCGCCATGACTTCGGCGGAGTAGCCGGACGGAATCGCAAGCCAGGCATTGATCGCCGCTTTGCCGGATCCCCAGAGTTCCTTGACCTTGTTTGTCATCGTCGATCTTTCATCATTCCCATGCGTGCCCGGATTGGGCAAAGGACGCTCGCCGTGTGACGACGGGCGTCTTTCATATGTGCGTGTGCCTTCAGTCGAGATCGCGGCCGGTCTTGTCTTCGGTCAAAGCCATGGCAATCAGCGACACCGCAGCGCAGGCAACGATCAATGCCGCGATCGAATAATAGCTGCCGGAGCTATAGACGAGCAGCGACGAGGCGATCAGCGGGAGCGGACCACCGACCAGTGCAGCGCCAACCTGATAGCCAAGCGAAACGCCGGTGTAGCGGACATCCGCCGGGAAGCTTTCAGCGAAGAAGGTGCCGAGCACGGTGCCGTAGGATGCCCAGATGACGCTGAAGCCGAGCACCAGCGCGAACAGCGCGACCGGCACGGAGCCCGTGCTCAACATCCAGAAATACGGAACGATGTAGAGCGCCATGACGACCGTTCCGATCATGAACTGGCGCTTGCGCCCGATCTTGTCGGAGAGACTGCCGAAAAACAGCATCGAGGGCACGGCGATGACAGCCGCCACCAGCACCATATTGAGCGCATTGACGCGGGTATAACCGAGCTGCACCAGATAGGAGATCGTGAAGGTCGCGAAGAAGAAGAACGTCGAGGTTTCGATGAACTTCGCACCGATGACGATCAGCACTGCGCGCCGGTGGTTGGTCAAGGTCTCGAACAGCGGAACCTTCTTCTTGCTACCGCGCGCCATCACCGCCTTGAAGGACGGTGTCTCGTCGATGCTGTTGCGGATCCACAGGCCGACCAACAACAACACGATGGAAGCCACGAACGGAATGCGCCAGCCGTAAGACAGGAAATCCTGTTCCGAGAACGACGTACTCAAGCCGGCGGTGATGACGTTGCCGAGCGCGAGGCCGATCATCGCCCCCACCTGCGGCACGGCACCGTAGAAGCCGCGCTTGTTGCGCGGCGAATATTCGACGGCGAGAAGCAATCCGCCGCCCCATTCGCCGCCGAGTGCGAGACCCTGGAATAGCCGCAGCAGCGTCAGCAGGATCGGAGCCCATACACCGATCTGGGCGTAGGTCGGCAGCAGGCCCATGGCGACCGTCGAGAGGCCCATCATGGCCAGGGTCACGAACAGCGTCTTCTTCCGGCCGATACGGTCACCGATATGGCTGAACAGGATGCCGCCGATCGGCCGGATCAGGAACGCTGCGGCAAAGGATGCGAGAGCAAGAAGCTGGCTCGTCACCGGATCCGCGGTCGGGAAGAACAATTTGCCGAACACGATGGCCGACATCGTCCCGTACAGGAAGTAGTCATACCACTCGATGGTGCTGCCGATGGCGCTGCCCCATAGGGCGCGGCGGCGATCCTTTTCAGTCACGAGATCGGATTTTGCCGCTGGCGCTGTCGCGTTACCCGCGACACCCAATTCCAAGACGGCGTTGTTGACCTTCTGCATGTGCTTCCCTTCCCCGGAGCCGGGCGATCATGCGCCCAGGCCAAAACATTGGTGTTGCGGCAGATGCGCCGCTCTCGTCGCGCGCTGCCATCACGCGGCAAATATGTCGGGAAAATTACACTTGTCAAATAACGAAAGAGTCTTTCAATATATGAAAGATTAAGACCATGGTCTGACGCGCCCGGCACGTCGCTGCATCCGGCTTCGAAACCATGCAGTATCGTCAACGAGCCTTTCCCGATTCATGATTGCGAGCTCCGCGTGAAGTCGAACGAACCGCAGAAACAGACGAATGCGAGCCAGACGCTGGTCAGGGGGTTGGAGATCATCGACACCATCCTTGATGGCGCACGCACCATTCCGGACATCGCAGCCCGCTGCGAGCTCACCTACAGCACGGCGCACCGGTTGGTATCGGTGCTGCTGCAGCGCGGCTATCTGCGTCATGCGGCAGATAACGAGCTCGGCCCTGGACCCAAGCTGGTGCAGATCGGGTTCGCAGCGCAAAGATCGTTCGACGTGGTGTCGATCGCGCGGCCGCATCTGCGTAAGCTGGCGCGCGAGACCGCCGACACGATCCATCTGGCAACACGTCGGGGCGCAAACGTGCTCTATCTCGATAAAATCGAAAGCCAGCGTCCCGTCGAGATCCGGTCCTGGATCGGCGGTCAGCGGCCGGCAATTGCAACCGGCGTCGGCATGGCGAGCTTGATCGATATGCCCACCGATGAATTACGCGAACTCTTTAAACGCGAAAACGGCCGAAAACTGACCGGCATGGATGTCGATGCCTGGCTGAAACAGATGGCTGAGTACAGCAAGCAGCAGATCGCCTTCGATCTTGGCGAGAGCGAACCGGCGATCCGGTGTGTGGCAGCGCCGATCCGCGACGTCACCTCGGCGATCGTTGCCGCGATCAGCGTGACCAGCACAGTGGATTACATGCCCGCTGAGCGGATGCGAAAACTGATGCCGATCGTCCTTGCCTTGGCCACGGCGATCGGCCGTGATCTCGGCTATGACGGGACAAAGCGGCCGGGATAGACAGCTCCGCGTTGCGATGCAGCGCGGGTCAGACCAGTTTAGAGAAGAACTGGCGCATATCGGCCAGTAGCAAATCCGGCTGCTCCAGGGCCGCGAAATGGCCGCCGGCAGTCATGTCGGTCCAATGCTCGATCCGATATGTCTTGGCCGTTTGCGAGCGTGGCGGCGGCGGAAAGACGGGATCGGGAAATGCCGCGACACCGGTCGGCACAGAGACACGCGCGCCGGCAGGGAATTGCGCCGATCCTTCGAGCACCCGACCGCGATAGATCCAGGTCGAGGTCACGAAGGACCGCTCAACGAGATAAAGCATGATGTTGGTCAGCAGCAGATCCTCGTCGAACTTGCTCCAGAGATCGGGACGCCCTTGCGCATCGCGCGGCACATCGATCCAGGCGCCGAACTTCTCAAGAATCCAGGCTGCTACGCCAACGGGGCTGTCGGACAGGCCTATTCCCAGCGTTTGCGGACGCGTGCCCTGCTCCAGGGAATAGCCGGATTCCTCCTTGGCGAGGTCGGCGCGGCGTTTGGCCCAGGCCAGTTCGTCCTGCTGTTCCGGCGCGGCATCCTCGGCTTGGACCAGCACCATGTTGATATGAAGACCAGCCACGGCCTCGGGATGGTCGAAGGCCATCCATGCACCAATGGACGCGCCCCAATCGCCTCCCTGAACGAGATAGCGGCTGGCACCGCAGGTGTCGGCCATCAGGCGATGCATCAATTCGGCGATCTTCCGCGGCCCCATTGGCGCAGCGGGGCGACCAGAGAAACCGAAGCCCGGCAATGACGGGACCACCACATCATGCCCGTCAGCCACCAGCGCCCCGATCAGTTGCTCGAACTCGATGAACGATCCCGGCCAGCCATGAAGAAGGAGCAACGGCGGTCGAGAGCCGTCGCCACGCTTGCGGATGAAGTGAATCCGCTGCCCCGAAATATCGGTTCTGAACTGCGGCAGCTCGTTCAGACGAGCCTCATGCACGCGCCAATCATATTGCGTAAGCCAGTAATCAGTCAGCCGCCGCAGATCGCTCAGGCCAACGCCGGATTGCCAGCCGCCGGCATCAGGCATGGCGGTCCAGTCGAATGCCTCGACCCGCGTGCGGATCTCCGCGAGACGGGCGTCGGACACGGCAATCTTGAAAGAGTCGATCATGGGGTCGTCCTGGTCACCACGGGGTGGAGATATCAGATCGAACTCCGCCCCTGACGTCAAACGCGGCGCGATGACAGATTATCGCTGCGCCATGCGGATGCCGCCATCGAGGCGGATCGTTTCACCATTGAGCATAGGGTTCTCGATGATATGAAGCGCCAGTTGCGCATATTCGTCCGGCTGGCCGAGCCGCGACGGATGCGGAACCTGCGCGCCGATGCTCGCGCGCGCTTCGTCGCTCAGTCCTTTGAGCAATGGCGTCAGGAACAGGCCCGGCGCGATCGTGCAGACCCGAATGCGGGACTGCGCCAGATCACGCGCGATCGGCAGTGTCATGCCTACGATGCCGCCCTTTGATGCCGAATAGGCTGCCTGCCCGATCTGGCCGTCATAGGCGGCAACGCTGGCTGTATTGACGATGACACCGCGCTCCTCGCCAATCGGCTCGGCAAGCGACAGGCGCTCCGCCATCAAGCGTGTCGCATTGAAGGTGCCGATCAGATTCACCTCGATGACGCGCTTGTATTTGTCGAGCGGGTGAGCGCCATTCTTGCCGACGGTCTTGATGGCTTCACCAATGCCGGCGCAATTGATCAGCACGCGCGCAATGCCATGTGCGGCCTCGCCTAGATCGAGAGCGGCAGACAGATGGGTCTCGTTCGCGACGTCGCCAGACGTCGCGATGCCTCCGATCTCCTGAGCCACGCTCTCCGCATTTTCACGGTTAAGATCGAAGACCGTGACTTTGGCGCCTTTGGACGCCAAAGCGCGCGCGGTGGCCGCCCCCAGTCCCGAGCCACCGCCGGTCACGAGGGCAGTCAGATTGTTCAGATCCATGATGGTTTCCTCGTGATGTGATTTTCACAAACCCAGCAGCTTGGCTGCGTTGTCCTTGAGCACCTTCGGGCGCACCTCGTCGCGAATGTCGAGCTTTGCGAAGTCCGCCATCCAGCGGTCCGGCATGATCACCGGCCAATCGGAGCCGAACAGCATCTTGTCCTGCAGGATCGAGTTGATGTAGCGCACCAGGATCGGCGGGAAATATTTCGGCGACCAGCCGGATAGATCGATATAGACATTCGTTTTGTGCGTCGCGACCGACAGCGCCTCTTCCTGCCAGGGGAAAGAGGGGTGCGCGAGGATGATCCTCATGTCCGGAAAATCCACCGCGACATCGTCCATATACATCGGGTTGGAATATTTCAGCCGCATCCCCATGCCGCCGGGCATGCCTGAGCCGACGCCTGTTTGGCCGGTGTGAAACAGCGCAATGGCGCCGCCCTCCTCGATCACCTCATAGAGCGGATAGGCCATGCGGTCATTGGCGTAGAAGCCTTGCATGGTCGGGTGGAATTTGAAGCCCTTGACGCCGTATTCGGAAATCAGCTTTCGGGCCTCGCGGACGCCGAGCTTGCCCTTGTGCGGATCGATGGAGGCGAACGGGATCAGGACATCGGCGTTTTCCTTCGCGATCTCGAGCATCTCGTAATTGTTGTAGCGCCGAAAGCCGGTCTCGCGTTCGGCATCGACAGGGAAGATGACGGCCGCAATCTTCTTGGCGCGATAATAGGCTGCAGTCTCCTCGACGGTCGGCGGATGCTTGTGGGGCGATTTGAAGTAGTCCGCCATTCGCGCCTGGAAATCGTCGTAACCATCATCGGCATGGCAGCCGCACGGCTCCTCCGCATGGGTATGGATGTCTATGGCGACCAGTTCGTCGAGAGGGAGAAGTCTTTTTGTCATTCGGGACACTCGCGCATGGAACACGGTTGGATCGGAAGAACTGACGGCATCGGCGCGTTAGGCACCTGTCGCCGACTGCAGCGCAATCCGCTTGGCTTTCTTCTCGACGAAGTCGTTCAGCCGCTGCGACGCCTCCGGACTGGACTGGGTGAAGGCCGCCACAAGACTTTCCACGAACAGACCGTCGTCCTGTGCCATGTCCTGGATCCGCGGCAGCGCATTGGTGATGGCGAAATTCGACAACGGCGCATTGGTCGCGATCTTCGCGGCCAGGTCGCGCGCGGTCTGCAATGCCGCCCCCGCCGGCACGACGTAATTGACCAGGTTGAAGCGCTCGGCTTCCGCGACCGTGAGCACCCTGCCCGTCAGCATGAGATCGGTCATGCGCGCGGCACTCATCAAGCGTGCGATCCGGACCGATCCGCCGCCACCGACAAAGATGCCGCGCTGTCCTTCGGGCAGCGCGAAGAAGGCACTCTCGTCCGCCACCCTGATATGGGTCGATGCTGCGAGTTCCAGACCGCCACCAATCACCGCACCATGCAGCGCGGAGACGAATGGAATCGTGCCGCGCTGGATCTGGTCGAACACCGCATGCCAGCGCCGCGATCCGTTCACGCTCTGCATCGGCGTTTTCCCGGCGTGCTCGGCGAGATCGAGCCCGGCGCAAAAATGATCACCATGGCCGTGAATGATCGCCACTTGGGCCTCGGACTGGGCACGCCGAACCACGCCTTCGAGAGCTTCCAGCGCGGCATCGTTGATGGCATTGCGCTTGTGCGCGCGATCGATTCCGATCAGCGCAATGCGCTCCGCGACCTGATAGGTGAACAGTTGATCCTGCATTCCGGATGGTCTCACTTTCAATCGATCACAATGACGTCGGAATCGGCGCCGCTGTAGAGCTTCGCGATGACGTCCCTGCGCCTGTCGCGGATCAGCCGCATGTTGAGCGACCCCTTCTCGGTGATCTCCCCCGCATCGAATGTGGGACGATCTTGTAGAATGATGGCGCGTGCGATGCGCTGGGAGGCCCCCGTCGCACCGTCATTGACACGCCGAAGCGCTGATCGAGTCGCGGCGAGCAGTTCGGCCGATGCGGGATCGACGCCGAGCCGTGCGATCACGAGAAGTCCGATCTCGTTCTGATCGGCGCCGGTCACGACGACATCGGCAGCGATGCCGGCCAGTGCGATATTGGCCCGTAATTTGACCGCAGCCGTATCGACCCAGGTGCCGGTCAGCAGCTTGAAATCCTCCGTGGTGCGTCCATCGAACACCAGCCCCAGGCTCGGATCCTTCGGATCGGAAAAGACAACGGCATCCCCGGTCCTGAAAAAGCCCTCGTCGTCGAAGGCGGCAGCCGTCGCTTCCGGCATTTTCCAGTAAGCGGTCATCACCGTCGGTCCGCGAACGCGCGCTTCCATCTTGCCCTGATACGGGACGAGCTTGATCTCCAGGCCCGGCATGGGGATGCCGATATCCCCCGGCGTCAGCGCCGGGTTATTGACGAGCGTGATCGACGGCGCCGTCTCCGTAAGCCCCCAACTCGTGGTCATGGGAATGACTCGGCCGCACGCGCGCTCACCGAGATCGACCAGTTCCTTCCATAGCGGCGCCGGCAGGCTGGCGCCGGCATAGAGCATCAAGGTCAGGTCGCCGAAGAAATTATCCGCAGCGTCACTGTCTTTATGCAGATGCGCGAGCAGCAGCTCGAATCCTTTCGGCACATTCCAATAAAGCGTGGGGCGCACCTCTTGCAGATTGCGCACGGTGCGGCCGATTTCGGACGGCACCGGCTTGCCATCATCGATGTAAAGCGTGCCCCCATATCGCAGCACCGTGTTGACGCTGTAGGAGCCGCCGAAGACATGGCTCCAGGGCAGCCAGTCGAGCAGCGTCGGCGTCTGGTGCAGCAGGAACGGCCACAGCGCCTCGAACTGGCAGAGCGAGGTCGACATCATCCGATGCGTCGTCGGAACGCCTTTTGGCGACCCGGTCGATCCCGAGGTGAACAGAATCTTCGCGACAGTGTCAGGCCCGGCTGCTGGTTGTATTCTCGCCTCCAGCTCGCCAGCTGTCTCGGCAAGCTGATCGAGCGTCAGAGCATTCGGAATGCCGGCTGTGTCGCGTCCAACAACGATGTCGCGCCCGGCCATCTCTGGAATCGAGAGCGCGCGGCTGAATGGCGTGCCGCCGGCCGCGAATACGAGACCCGGCTGCAGGGTTCTGAGTACATCCCGCAGTTTCGCGAAATCCCCGCTCATGGTCGAATAAGCAACCGACAGCGGCGTGTAGGGAACTGCGGCGATCATTGCAGCCAAGGCCATGATCTGATGATCGATCCCATTGCCCGAAAGGATCAGGATCGGCCGATGCTCGTCGAGATCACGGCTCGCCAATGCGGCCGCGAGACGGGCGGCTTGCTGGAAGGCAGCGGCATAGGTGATCGTCCGCCATCCGGCAACGCCTTCGACCCGCTCGGCAAGAAAGACCTTGTCTGGCCGGATCGATGCCCACTGCTTCAGATGCTCATGAATGAGCACGACATCCGGTTCGAACGAAAGCTCCGTACGCAGCCTTATGCTGCCGTCCGGATGCGTCACGGACGATACAGGCGCGGGTTTGAACGTAACTGCGTCGTGCGGCGACGCCACCTGCTGTTGCAGCATGGGATGATATCCTGTCGGTGTGAGATCGCGGATC
Organism: Tardiphaga sp.; assembly: GCF_044336785.1. Classification (GTDB taxonomy): domain Bacteria; phylum Pseudomonadota; class Alphaproteobacteria; order Rhizobiales; family Xanthobacteraceae; genus Tardiphaga. The sequence continues at coordinate 28,488 of NZ_JBIIOT010000020.1, forward strand.
AACGTCACTTCATGCGTCGGACGACGGCGTCATACGTCGTCAATCCACCAGGCGGCAGCCGCCATCCTTTTCAGGCCGGAATGCTTCCTCGCCGGCGATCGTGGAGACCACCTTCAACAGATCCCACTTGGACGTCGATTCATCGGGCTTCTTCACTTCGAGCAGATAGAGCGGATGAATCTTGCGGCCGTCCCGGCGGATGTAGCCCTTGCCGAACAGAGGATCATCCGTCGGCATCGCCTTCATGGCGGCGACGACCGCTTTGCCGTCGGACGCAGAGCCGACCTTGTCCACGGCCTTGAGGTAATGCGTCACGGCGGAATAGACGCCCGCCTGCTGGTCGTTCGGATAGTTCTTTTGCGGATGCTTGTCGGCGAAGCGCTTGGCGAATGCGCGCGTCTGTTCGTTCAAGTCCCAATAGAACGGGTTCATGATCTGCGCACCTTGTGCGGCCTGCAGCGTCAAAGACGGCAGCCCGTTCAAAGCGAGAATCAGACCGACGAGCCGTTGCTTCTTTGTCAGTCCGAATTCGGCCGCCTGCTTCATTAGGGTGATGGTGTCATCGCCTGCATTGGCGATGCCCACAATGTCGGCACCGGAAGCCTGGGCCTGCAGAAGAAATGACGCATAATCGGCAGCGCCCAGCGGATGACGTACGGTGCCGACGATCTCGCCGCCTGCGGCTTTGACGGCCTCGACAGCCTGTTTTTCCAGATCGTGGCCAAAGGCATAATCGGCGGTGATAAAGAACCACTTCTTCCCGCCCTTGGCGACCACCGCTTTGCCAAGGCCGCGGCCATAGGCATAGGTATCGTAAGTCCAATGAACGGTGTTCGGCGTGCATCGCTCGCCGGTCAGCATGGCCGTGCCGGCGCCGGATCCGATCATCACCTTGTTCTTCTGCTCCGATATGCCGGCGACAGCGAGCGCGATCGCAGAATTGGGCAGATCCATGATCGCATCGACATTTTCGTTCTCGTACCAGCGCCGTGCGATGCCAACGCCGATGTCAGGCTTGTTCTGATGATCGGCGGCGACCACTTCCACGGTCTTGCCGGCAGCCTTGGCGCCATAGTCTTCGACGGCTAACTGCGCTGCGATTACTGAGCCGATGCCCTGATAGACAGAAAAGACGCCGGTCTGATCGTTGAGAACGCCAATCTTGACCTTGTCCTGAGCATGCAAGGCCGTGTTCGGCAACAGCGCTGCGGTCAACGCAAATGTTGCCGTCAGTAGACGCGTATAGTAGCTGCTCACGAGAGCCTCCCCCTGGTTCACACCCTACTGCAGTCTTTGCCGCTGCAGATATTGCTTATAAATTATAAGCATTATTCGGAGAGTCAATGTCGAAAGATGAGACAGTCGCCAACAATGCGACATCACGCCGCGAAAAGACGCGCAAGCCTGCAGGTACAAAAGCTACGAGCGGCAGAACGGAGACATCGCTGGACTTGTCTGCACTGCAGCAAACGCCCGGCTTCATGATCCGTATTCTTCAGATCGGTATCTTCGAGAGCTTCTTCGAATACTTCGCACCAGTCGGCTTTTCGCCCGCGGAACACTCGTCGATGATCACGATCAGGGACAACCCGTCGATCACGCAAAGCGAGCTGGCTGCCGTGTTGCGGATCCAGCTCCCCAATCTCGTGAAGGTGCTGGGAAAGCTGGAAACCGAAGGTCTGCTGACAAGGACGCGGTCCGAGCGCGACAAGCGCTCCGTGGAGTTGAAACTGACCACGGCAGGCGCCGCGGCGACGAAACAGTCTGCGAAGCTGGCAGCCACTTTCAACGATGAATGCCTTGCGCCCCTGTCCGCACGCGAAAAGATTCAGTTCATGGCCATGCTGCAACGGTTGAACATGGCGCAGATCGGATAGTGGTCAGGACGCAGATTGCGCTTCCGTGCGATGCAGGCCGATGGCGCTGTTGAGAATGTCGGGCTGCGCGCGTAACTGCGCAACGCTGCCCCAGAACACCGAGCGCCCGCGCTCGAGGACAAGAATGTGGTCGCAGAAGTCGAGTACGGTATCGACATGCTGCTCGATCAGGACGCATCCCAGCCCGCGATCCTGCGTCAGGCGCTTGATCGCCTCCATGAGCTCGTCGGCAATGATGGGCGCCAGGCCTTCCAGCGGCTCGTCGAGCAGCAGGATGCTGACGTCGTTCATCAAGGCGCGCGCCATGGACAGCATCTGCTGCTCGCCGCCCGAGAGATCGCGCCCGCTGTTGCGACGCCGTTCGGCGAGGCGCGGAAACAGCTCGAAGGCTTCCGCCAGGTGTTGCTTCGAACGACCATTGAGGCCGGCTTCGAGATTCTCCTCCACCGACAGGGTCGGGAAAATGTCGCGGGTCTGCGGCACATAGCCGATGCCGAGGCGCGCACGGCGATATGGCCTCATGCCGGCCATGTCGCTGCCATCGGCCTTGACGGTACCGCCGCGCAGTTCTGCAAACCCCATCACGGAGGCCAGCGTCGTTGTTTTGCCGGCGCCATTGCGGCCGACAATGCCGACCCGCTCGCCGCGCTTCACGCTGAGCGAGACGCCTTCGAGCACCGTGGCTCCCGCATAGCCCGCGGAGACGTTGTCGAGCACGAGTTCACGCAATGGCATTGTGGCGCTTTCCGAAATAGATTTCCTTGACCCGCTCGTCGGCCGAGACCTCTGCCGGCGTACCGACCATCATGATCTCGCCGGCCACCAGCACCACGATCTCGCTCGCGAAGCGGAAGACGAGGTCCATGTCGTGTTCGATGAACAGGATAGCGAGATCCGCGGGGAGACGCGCGATCGCGCGCATGATGATCGAGCTCTCGCTTTTCGGCACACCTGCGGCGGGCTCGTCGAGCAGCAGGACCTTGGGCTTGCCCGCCAAAGCGAGCGCCAGCTCGACCAGGCGACGCTCGCCATAGGCAAGCTCCTCGATGCGCCGATCGGCCAATGGCTCCAGTTCGAGCATGGCCAGCGCTTCGCCAACCTGCTGGTTGATATCGGGATCACGTGCGACATCGAGGAAGAAGCGCATCGCGAAGCCACGCTGCTGGATCACCGCCAGACGGATATTGTCCGCAACCGTGAGCGGCCTGAACACGCGCGTGACCTGGAACGTGCGCAGCAGGCCGTCGCGCGCGCGTTGCGCCTGCGGCACCTTGGTAATGTCTTTCCCGAAATAGGCGATGCTGCCGCTGCTGGGATCAAGCGCACCTGTGATCATATTGATCAAGGTGGTCTTCCCTGCCCCGTTCGGACCAATCAGCGCGGTGCGCGCACCGACCTTCAACGTCAATGATATGTTGGACGAGACGGCGAGCGCCCCAAAGTTCTTGCAGAGCCCTGTGATCGCCAATGCATCAGACATGGCCGACCTCCTTCGCGCGCAGCCGCTGGCGAAGCGCAATGACGCTGTTGACCACCCCGCCCGGCGCAACGAGCACCACGGCAATCAGAATGCCGCCGATGGTCAGCATCCAGCGGAACGGATCGAGTTCGGCGGCAATGTGATGGATCGTCATGAAAAGGAGAGCGCCGATCAGCGCCCCCCACAGCCGGCCGGTGCCGCCGAGGATCAGCATCACCAGTGCTTCAGCCGAGGTGGTAAAGCTCAGACTGTGCAGGCCGACGACCTGAACGGTCTGCGCCGACAGCGCACCGGCGATGCCGGCAAACAGGCCGCCGAGCCCATAGGCCGCGAGCAGATGGCGCTTGATGTTGCAGCCCATGGCCGACATGCGCAGTCGATCCTCACGGATGCCGACACAAGTGAGACCGAATGCGGAGCGCATGATCCGACGCAGCACAAACATGCTCAATGTCAGCACGACCACGCTGTAGACGAGCCCGGTGCGCCCCGTGAAATCGAATTCGAACATGCCGAAGATCGGCGCCATCTCGATGCCGGAGAGCCCGTCATCACCGCCAGTCAGGACGCGCGCCTTATTGGCGATTTCGAGAACGATCTGCGCGACGGCGATCGTCATCATGATCAGCGAGAGGCCGCGCGCACGCAACACGATCGCCCCGGTCAGCAAGGCGACCGTGGCACCGATCGCGCCGCCGACCACAAGACCGCTCAGCGGCTCCGCCACGATGCGTGTGGCATAAATACCGGCGGCATAGGCGCCGAGGCCGAAAAAGGCTGCATGGCCCAGCGTGACGATACCGGCATAGCCGGTGACGACGTCAAGCGCGAGGATGAACAGCGCCGTGGTGGCGATCTGCGTCAGCAGACCGAGCTGATTGGGAAACAGGAAGGCGAGCACCCATGCGGTCAGCGGAATGATCAGGAGCTCGACGGGCCAGATGCTCCGATTGCTGGACTGGAGCATCACGGTTCTTCCTTACCGAACAGACCGAGAGGCCGGATACTGAGCACGCCGAGCATCGCCGCATAGGTCAGCATCGAGCCGTAGGCAGGCAGCAGATATTTGCACGTGGTATCGACGGTACCGAGCAGCAGCGCCGCACCGAGCGATCCCCAGATATTGCCGAGGCCGCCGACAGCAACCACTGCAAGGAAGATCACGAGATATTTGAGCGGATAGAAAGGCTCGATCTGCATGATCTCGGCGCCCAGGATGCCGCCGAAGGCAGCGAGCGCCGCACCGAGGCTGAAGGCTGCCGCATAGAGCATGCGGCTGTTGATGCCGAGCGCCTCCGCGGCTGCGGTGTTGTCCACCGCCGCACGCAGACGCACGCCGAAGCGCGTATGCTGGAACACGAGCCAGATCAGCAGGACCACGCAGACCCCGCTAATGATGACCAGAAGGCGCTGGGTGGGAATCAGACGAAAGCCGAGATCGGTAGCCCCGGCCAGCGATGGCGGCAGTTGCAGCGACTTCAATCCGTCGCCGAACAGCACGCCGCTCGCCGCGATGCCAACGAAGATCACTCCGATGGAGAGCAGGACCTGATCAAGCGGTCCGCGCGCATAGATGAAGCGATACAGAACCCGCTCAAGCAGCAGCCCAACCACACCCACCGCGAGGACAGCAAAACTGATTGCCGCGAAATAGGTCAGGTTCAGTTGCTGCGCGGCCCACCAGGCGAAGTAACCGCCCAGCACCGCAAACAGACCATGGGCGAGATTGACGACACGCATCAATCCCAGAGTGACCGACAGCCCCACCGCGATCATGAACAAGGTCATGCCGTAAGCGGTGCTGTCGATCAGTATGCTCGCAACAAGTTCCACGTCGTCCCTCCAGCCCGCCGAAAGCGGCAGTTATTTCGCCGCAGCGGCTGCCCCATAGTCCGGCTGATTTGCGTAGGTCTTGACCTCCTCATTGACCAGTTTGCCGGACGCATCACGCTTGACGTTGCGGATGTAGACATTCTGGACGATGTCCCGTGTCTGCGGATCGATCGAGATCGGGCCGCGCGGGCTCTCCCATTTCGCGCCCTTGATCGCCGCCATTGCAGCCGCCGGATCTGGCTTGCCGGATATGGCCTTGATCATCGTGTAAAGCGCATGCGTGCCGTCGAAAGCCGCAACGGTCGCCGGATTGGCGATAGCACCGGGAAAAAGTTTTTCCAGCCGCTCTACGAATACCTTGTTCTCAGGCGACGGATGGACGCCCGAATAGAAGTAGCCGGTCTCCAGCCCCACCGCCGGCTCCCCCAGCGCCTGCAGGTCGGTTTCCTGGGTTTCCGCGGTACCGAGGAACTGGATGCCGCTCTGACGCAGGCCGTTCTCATTATAAGCCTTCACGAAACCAAAGGTCGGCGGACCAAATGGCAGGAAGGTAAACAGCGCATCCGGCTTGGCGAGCCGGATCTTCTGCAGGAACGGTCCGAAATCCGTTGTCGATAGCGGCATGCGGATCGACTCCACAATCTCGCCCTTGCCTTCCTCGAATGTGCGTTTGAATGCGCCTTCGGCATCGATACCGGGACCATAATCGCTGACAATGGTGATGACCCGCTTGATGCCCTTTTCGAGCGCCCGCTTCGCCACCGGCACCGTGACCTGCGGCAGCGTGTTGGATGTCCTTACAAAATAGTTGGATTTCGACACGACGATCGAGGTCGAGGCATTGAAGATCACCGTGGGGATCTTGGCGCTCTCGATAATTGGCGCGACGGCCAGCGCGTTCGGTGTGAACACGAATCCTGCGAGATACTGCACCTTTTCGCCGGTGATCAGTTCCTGCGCCAGCGAACGTGCGCGCGCGGGATCGCCGAGGCCGAGGTCACGATAGACAAATTCGATCTTGGTGTTCGGCGCGGGATCGCCGTTGAGCGAGACATAGGTCTCGATCCCCTGGCGGAACGGTGTTCCGAACGCCGAGGCGAACGGCCCCGAAAACGGACCGATCACGCCGACCTTGACCGTATCGGCACACGCCGCCGATGCGGAAACCATCATCGCGAAAACGCAGGCAAGACTCTTCAGCTTGGACATTTCAATTCCCTCCCAACCAGATGTGTGTGGCCCTCATTGATCGATGAGGGCTCGTTTCGTTTGCTTATAATCATCACCGCCTCGCGGCGGCTCGTCTTCCAGAACGTCAGGATACCACGCCCGCCACTACGCTGGCGCACAGGCCTCTTCTTTTGCAGCTTGCGCTGCACTTAACGTGTTTGCCAGCAAGCATGCGATCGTCATGGGGCCGACACCGCCGGGCACCGGCGTGATCGCACCTGCCACATGGATTGCCTCATCGAAAGCAACATCGCCCACCAGGCGCTCCGTGCCGGACGACGAGGTGATACGGGTGATGCCGACATCGATCACCGTTGCGCCGGGCTTGATCCAGTCACCCCGGATCAGGCCGGGCACGCCGGTCGCCACCACCAGAATATCGGCGTCGCGGCAACGCCGTTCGAGATCGGTGGTCAGCACATGGGCGACCGACACCGTGCATTGCTCCTGCAGCAGCAAACGCGCCATCGGCCGGCCGACCACATTGGACGCTCCCACCACGAGCGCCCCGAGACCGGCAATATCTGCATGGACGGAATGGATCAGCCGCATCACGCCGAGCGGCGTGCAGGGAGTTAGCGCACCCTTCATGCCGGTGGCGGTGCGGCCGACATTGAGCGGATTGAAACCATCGACGTCCTTTGCAGCGCTGATGGTGCTGACGACTTTCACGGTGTCGATTTCCGGCGGCAGCGGAAACTGGACCAGGATGCCGTGCACATGAGGATCGGCATTCAGCCGCTCCACCAGATCCAAAAGCTGCCGCTCGGTCGTCTCAGCGCCGAGCATGTAGCGCCGGGACGTCATGCCGACAGCCTCGGTCTGTCGCACCTTATTGGCAACATAGACGTGGCTGGCTGGGTCATCGCCCACGAGAACGACTGCCAGGCCGGGCGGCGGTGAGCCGTCCGCGACGAAGGCGGCAACACCGGCTGCCACCTCCGCGCGGACCTCTGCCGCAATCGCTTTTCCGTCAATGATGCGTGCGGTCATCGCCTTGCCTTACGCCTTCGACAGATCGGCGCGCCGATTGTCCTTCTTGTAAGGGGCAGCGGCAACCTTGGCGCGGATCATCTTCTGGCGATGGCCGGGCTCGCCCCAGACGACCACGACATCGGTGCCGATTTCGGCATGGGCGACATCGATGGTGCAGAGCGACAACATCTCGCGGAAGTAATAGCTGTAGCCACGCGAGGTGGTCACGCCGACATCCTTGTCGCCGATGAGCACACGGTCGGCATACATGAAACCACGCTGGTCGCGCGGCATCTCCATATACTGATATGGCTCCTGGTCTTTCTGGAACAGCGAGGCATGGACATCGGCGACATCTTCGCCGTTCCAGACCAACGTGCGGATCACACGGCGCGGATTGGCCACTTCCTCTTCGAGCGCGGCACGCCCGATAAAGTCGTGGTCGAATTTCACGGTGCGTCCCCAGCCGAGTTCGACCGGGCTTCGATACCAATCGCGGACATCGTCGGACTGGAAGCTGCCTGCGATATTGAACGTGTTCGCGAAACCAGGCATCGCCTTGCGGAATTCGTCGCGGTAATCGCTCATGTCGTCGTCGAAGATCGCCGGCATGTAATCGGTGACGATCGTCGGGAAACACGCCTCGAGGTGGTTGATGAAGATGGCGCGGCCGCCGATCTTGCGCAGGCCGAATTCCTGGCCGGCAGCGACAATGGCATCATAGACCTGCGTAGCTTGGGCGATCGGCCCTTGCAGTTCAAAGCCGATTTCACCCGACATGCCCTGACGCAGAGCGAGCATCTTGCAGCCGGCAATCTCGATCTCGCCGGAATGCATGAACTTGATATCGCGCAGCGATGTCTTGGCGACCTTCTCGAGCAGAGCCAGCGCGGTGGGACCCGCGACCTGAAAGTTGAACCAGTCATCGACTTGCGACGTGACGTCATAGTTGCCGCGGCGGCGATTATACTCGACCCAGAATGTGCCGCGGCCGAACAGCATGAATTCGTCTTCCGACAGGCGGCTGAGAATGCCTTCGGCGATGACCTTGCCGGCCTTGTTGGTGTGGACCACATGCTTTGACTGCAGGATGTCGAACTTCTCAAAGCTGCTCACCGACGTGTCGGACAACAGTTTCAGCGCGTCCGGGCCCTTGAAGCGGCGCTCCCACAGGAACGACCAGTCACCGATCGAGCAGGTCTGTTTCCAGGACATGCTCTCGTCGATCCAGTCGGTATATTCGGGAAGGCCCCAGCGCGAAGTGAAATAGCCTTCGGGCGTCTTGCGCAGATTCTTCGTATCCATGTTCGTTTCTCCCAGTTTCTAGTCGGCGAAGACGATGGTGCGATCACCATTGATGATGAGACGATCTTGCAGGAACAGATGGACGGCACGGGACAGCACGCGGCGCTCGATGTCGCGGCCCTTGCGAACGAGGTCTTCAGGGGTATCGCGATGGCTGACGCGTTCGACGTCCTGCTCGATGATGGGACCTTCGTCGAGATCGCCGGTCACAAAATGCGCCGTTGCACCGATCAGCTTCACGCCGCGGGCATGCGCCTGATGATAGGGTTTGGCGCCCTTGAAGCCCGGCAGAAAGCTGTGATGGATGTTGATGCAGCGGCCCGACAGATAGCGGGCGAAGTCGTCGGACAGGATTTGCATGTAGCGCGCGAGAACGACGAGATCGGCAGCCGTCTGCTCCACGATGGCCTTGATCTGCGCTTCCTGTTCAGCCTTGGTTTCTTTGGTGACCGGCAGGTGATGAAACGGGATGTCACCGACAAGGCTGACGGTCAGTGACGAGCGCGGATGGTTGGAAATGATTCCAACAATATCCATGTCGAGTTCACCGAGCCGGTGGCGGTACAGGAGATCGCCGAGGCAGTGATCGAATTTGGAGACCAGCAGCAACACGCGCTTACGCGCGGTCTCGGCGCTGAAACGCCACTGCATCTCAAATTTTTGCGCGATCGCGCCGAACCGGCCCTTGACCGCCGCCGCGCCTGCATCATCGATGGCGACTCCGACCCGCATGAAGAAACGGCCATTGCCGGCGTCATCGACCTGCGCCGCCTCGACAATATTGCCGCCGCTTTCGAACAGACAACGCGAAACGTCGGCGACAATTCCAGGCACGTCCTTGCACGACAGCGTCAGAATATGGCGCTCGGCAACCTTCGGTTCGGTTAGCAAAAGTCGGTCTCCCTACCAGCACGCGCAACAGAAATCCGAACGCCTTGCGGCCGCGGGAAGCGCAATAAGATGTTGTAATCAGGGAATAAAACGCAGGGACATCAGCACCGTCGGCTTATTTCTGTCTCTGCATTCCTCCCCCGGTCCGCCCGTTTCCGAGCTGTTGACATAAGTCTAGCCAGATCTCCGTCATTGAAAATCCGTTATTGTTTGATATGAGATATCAGTATGATGGATATCAGACGCCTCGACTTGAACCTGCTGTTGCTGTTGGACGGGCTGTTCAGGGAAGCGAACCTGTCTGCCGTGGCGCGGCAACTGGGCATGAGCCAGCCCATGGCGAGTGCGGGCTTGCGGAAGCTCCGCGAGTTTTTTGGCGATCAGCTGTTCATCTCGACCGGTCGGGGGATGCGCCCGACACCATTTGCCGAATCCATCTCGCCCGCCGTGCGCACCGTGCTGGTGACGGTCGATGAGCACATCCTGCGCAAGCCGCGCTTCATTCCCGAAGAAAGCGAACGTATCTTCACCGTCACGACCACAGATATCGGCGTGCTTATCTTCATTCCGCCCATCCTGCAGCGCATCCGAGCGATCGCGCCGAGAGTGAGCTTGCGCTGCGTGGCATCGTCACATGATCAATTGGAAAGCGCGCTCGAACGCGGCGACATCGATCTGGCGATCGGCTATTTTCCGGACCTGATCGGCCCCAACGTCAGCACGGAAGACCTGTTCGATCATCCTTTCACCTGCATCGTGCGCAGGGATCACTCGACGATCGGTGATACGCTCTCGCTTGATGAATTCCTGGCCGCCGACCATGTCGTGGTCAACCAGCAAGGCCGCAGCCAGGAAATTTTCGAACGGCGGATCCGCGAACTCAAATTGCAGCGCCGCGTCGTGCTGCATTTGCCGCATTTCATGAGTGTCCCGCAATTGATCGCCCGAAGCGACCTGATCGCAACCGTGCCGTTCTCGCTTGGCGCCTGGTATGCCGATGCAGGGCTGAAGCTGTTACCGCCGCCGGTCTCGATCCCGCTCATCGAGCTCAAGCAGCATTGGCATCGACGCATGGAGAACGAACCGGCTATCCGTTGGCTACAGAGCATCGTCTCGGATGAGCTTCGTAACAGAGATCCCGTGCTGGCTTTGTCGGCCGGCTACGCGGATCCCCGCGCGAAAGTTACGAGAAGCTGATATGCACAGGACGCTTTGCGGGGCTTGAAGCTATCGAGCCAGGTGGAAACCAATATCCGGACCAAACCCAAAGCGGCTTAAGAGACGACAGTCAGAGAGCGAATATTGTGATGGAGCCGGGCTTGTCGCGGCGGGCAGCGTCCCAGGAGAGCAATATTTCAGAGCGCTGTACCAAAGGTTGCATATGGCACCCCCTGCGGCGAAAGGCAAAAATTCCGTTCCGATGGCGAATATTCTCTGAGGCCCGCACTTCCCCGGCAATCTACACCCCACGGTGAACCTCCGTAGTGGGCCAGAACAAGCTCCGCGCGAAAATCGCCTGGTTTTCGACTGGTTGTCTCGAACTTGGCTGGGGAACTAGGATTCGAACCTAGACAAACAGAGTCAGAGTCTGTTGTGCTACCGTTACACCATTCCCCAACGGATTCAGACGATCGAGGGGCTGGAAGCCACGGTCTGGAATCGGTTGGTCGAGATCGCATCTCGACGGAGCGCCTTCTAGCCCGTCCCGCTTATAAAGCGCAAGGGCCTCCGGCAGATATCAACGAGATGCCCGCTCGTCTCGTCAGCCGGCAACCGACGGACGTAACCACCGCCAACAGGTTCGTTTGGTTAAATCCGACCTAAAGCCGAGCAAATGCGGAGCGCGCTGCCGGTAATTCGCAACCGAATTTTGGCGCTCTCAGCGCATAACGTTCCGTCTGGCAGCATGAGCGCGATGGCACCCGCTCAAACCGCACGCCCTGCTTTAACAGTTTCTCCAGCCCCTTCGCCGCATAGTGACTGGCAAAATCGGGCTGAGAACGCGAATTCAAAAATGAACAACTTGACCATGGCAGCGTCGTTCGGGCGCATCATTTCGGTGCGCGGATCGCTCGCGCGCGTCGGCGTCCTCGCCGTCAACCCGATGACCCCGTCAGAGATGCGTGGCACCGTCGGCCGGTTCGTCAGCATCCGCTGCGTGAACTCCACCATCATCGCCATGATCACGGAGGTTTCCTCGGAAAACCTGCAAGCCTCCGATGTCCATGTCGCCAGTGCCTCGGTGGATTTGCTGGGCGAGATCACCGGCACACCCGAGCGCCCGAAATTCCAGCGCGGTGTCACCGACTATCCGACCATCGGCGACACCGTCGAACTGATCAGCAACACCGACCTGCGCACAGTCTATGCGCCGTCGGGCGCCGACCAGATCAATGTCGGCATGCTGCAGCAGGACCGCTCGGTCACCGCCTATGTCGATGTCGAGGAAATGCTGAGCAAGCATTTTGCCGTGCTCGGCTCCACCGGCGTCGGCAAGTCGTCGGGCGTATCGCTGTTGCTCAACGAAATCCTGCTGGTGCGCCCGAACCTGCGCGTGTTCCTGCTCGACGTGCATAACGAATATGGCCGCTGCTTCGGCGACAAGGCGCTGGTGCTCAACCCGCGCAACCTGAAATTGCCATTCTGGCTGTTCAATTTCGAGGAAATCGTCGACGTCTTGTTCGCCGGACGCCCCGGTGTGCCCGAAGAGCTGGAAATCCTCGCGGAAGTGATCCCGATCGCCAAGGGCCTCTACACCCAATATCAGAATTCCGATCGTATCGGCCTGAAGCGCATCGATCCGAAGACCATCGGCTACACCGTGGACACACCGGTCCCCTATCGGCTCGTCGACATGATCTCGCTGATCGACGAACGCATGGGCAAACTGGAAAACCGCTCGTCGCGCATCCAGTATCACAAGCTGCTGTCGCGCATCGACGCTGTGAAGAACGATCCGCGCTACGCCTTCATGTTCGACAATGCCAATGTCGGCGGCGACACCATGGCCGAAGTCATCAGCCATCTGTTCCGCCTGCCTGCCAATGGCAAGCCGATGACCATCATGCAGCTTGCCGGCTTCCCGGCGGAAGTCGTCGATAGCGTGGTCTCCGTGCTGTGCCGCATGGCGTTCGATTTCGGCCTGTGGAGCGACGGTGCCTCGCCGCTATTGTTCGTCTGTGAGGAAGCGCATCGCTATGCCGCCGCCGATCGCAATATCGGCTTCGGCCCGACCCGCAAGGCGGTATCGCGTATCGCCAAGGAAGGCCGCAAATACGGCGTCTATCTCGGCCTCGTGACGCAGCGTCCGGCGGAGCTCGACGCCACCATTATCTCTCAGTGCAACACGCTGTTCGCGATGCGCCTCGCCAATGATCGCGACCAGGCGCTGCTGCGCTCGGCGGTGTCGGATGCGGCTGCCAACCTGCTGTCTTTCGTGCCTTCGCTCGGCACCCGCGAAGTGCTCGCTTTCGGCGAAGGTGTCGCGCTGCCGACGCGCCTGCGCTTCAAGGAAGTACCACCGCATCAACTGCCGCGCTCGGAAGCTGCAATTTCGACGGTGCCATCGGTCGCTGCCGGTCACGACATGAACTTCGTCAGTGCGGTGCTGGAACGCTGGCGCGGCGCCACTTCGAGCCGCGATGTGCCGAACGATCCCGGCTTCGTCGAACGCCCGATCGCGCCGCCACAGCCACGCATGATGGACGCACCGATGCTCCAGCCATCGCTCGGCCTCGATCCCGATCGCTTCTCGCTGCTGAAGAAGCCGCTGCGATAAGCAGCGGCCTTGCGCTGGCAGCATCATCGCCTATGGTTCCTTGAAACAATCCGCTTCAAGGGATGATGCGATGACCAAGCCCGCGACACGTTTCCCCGCTCCCGCCATCGATACGCTGCCGGACGATATCCGCACGCGCATTCTGGCCGTGCAGGAGAAATCCGGCTTCGTGCCGAACGTGTTTCTCTCACTCGCATCGCGCCCTGACGAATTCCGCGCCTTCTTCGCCTATCACGACGCGCTGATGGAGAAGAACTCGGGCCTCACCAAGGCCGAGCGCGAGATGATCGTCGTCGCCACATCGGCTGCCAATCAATGCCATTACTGCGTCATCGCTCATGGCGCGATCTTGCGTATCCGCGCGAAGAACTCGACCATCGCCGATCAGATCGCGGTCAACTACCGCAAGGCGGACATCACGCCGCGCCAGCGCGCGATGCTGGACTTCGCCATGAAGGTCAGCCGTTCGGCTGAAACGATTTCGGAAGCCGATTTCGCCGAAGTCGCCAGCCACGGCTTCACCGATGACGACATCTGGGACATCACCGCGGTCTCGGCTTTCTTCGCGCTGTCCAACCGCATGGCGAATGTCACCAGCATGAAGCCGAATGACGAATTCTACATGATGGGACGGCTGCCGAAGTAACGGCCGCGAAGGGGAAACCATCGTGCTCGACTGGTCGGAGATCATTTTGCGTCTTGGCATCGCCGCCCTTGCCGGCGGCGCCGTCGGGCTCAATCGCGACCTGCATGGCAAGCCAGTGGGCGTGCGTACCCTCGCTCTGGTGAGCCTCGCGACCGCCATGCTGACCACGCTTGCCGATCCGTTGCACCAGGGCGGCTTCACCGACGCCGGCAGCCGTATCGTGCAAGGCATCGTCACCGGGATCGGCTTTCTCGGCGCCGGCGTGATTTTCCACGCCGAACGGCATTTTCGCATCCGCGGCCTCACCAGTGCAGCCTGCGTCTGGCTCACCGCCTGTATTGGCATCATGTGCGGCGCCGGGCACTGGCGGCTGGTCACCGTCTCGCTGGCCATCACCTTTGCGGTGCTACTGCTGGGCGGCAAGGTCGAACGTCTGCTGCATCGCGCGTTCGGCGGCAAGGACACTCCGGCCGCGCAGACCGACGCGATATCTCAGCCATCCGATGCCGGGCCGCACCAGCCCGGCAGATAGATCGCGTCCTTGCTCTTGGCGATTGCCAATGCCCTTTCGACGGCTGACGCAAAATCATTCTCGACATCCTTGCGGGCCAGCCGACGCCTGAACAGATCGGCCCACAGGAACTCGCTGAACGGCGTGATGTCCTTGGCATAGCCACCGGCGCGCCGGATTTCGCCGGCCAGACTGCGATAAGGATCGTCCTTCAATCCGGTGATGGATTTCGGAATGTCCTTGAACTGCCGCCGCTCGCCTTTGCCGTCATAGGGATAGGCCCAGCGGCGATGATCCAGCACGCTCCAGAACGCCTTCTGATCCACCATCGTGAGATCGGCGATCACGGTGACCAGCACATCCTTCACCCCTTCATCGTGCAGCGCACGCGCGAGATGGTGATGATCGACCACGTAATGTTTCTGGTCCGGTCCGAGCACCACGGGGATCATGTGTTTGCCGAGCAGTTCCGCCTGCTTGCGCTTCGACTTGTGCTCGCGCCAGCGCTTCCGCTTTTCCTTCACCTCGCGCATGCCCACCGTCATCTGCGTTGGGCGCAGCGACAGGATCGGCACCGGCTGCAGGATCGGTTCGCGGATATTCGACATATCAGGCTCCGTGGATGCATTTGCCGCAGCGACTATGACACGCCGTTCGCGCATACAGCGATCAGTTCCACGTCATCGCGTGACATCACGACATTGCGGTTATGCGACTTTCGCCGAGTCAGCGTGGAGTCGTCGTGTTAGCCTGAGGCACCCATTTCGCAGACGACCGATGATGAAAACCCAGCAGCCGATCATCCGGGACGACGACGAGCACCGCGTGCTCCGTTTCGTGCCACGCACATCGGCTACATTGCCCAATGACCATCCAACGGTCCCCGCTTCCGGAACGCCGCTCAAGCCGGCGGGTGATCTGTCGCGCTATCAGCAAAATGCCGAGCCCGACGACTTCCGCCATCGCATGATGGCGAATGCCGCCGCTTTCGCGTTCACGGCCCTGCTGGTCGGTGCCGGTATCTGGCTGGCCGTCACCATTGCCGACCTCCGCAAGACTCAGGATTGCGTCTTGATGGGCCGGCGCGACTGCGCCCGGATCGCCACCCCGCACTCCTGACCCCTTCCAGACCGTCATCACCGCCCACAGGGCGCTGGTGAGCGCCTGCTCAACTGCATTGAACTGGCGCGCCCGCTCCGTTATACGGGCAATCGACTCCCTGCGGCGGACCGGTCCCTTGCCGGTGCGAAGCCTGGCCTTTGCGCGCGCAGAATGAAAATTAAATTCGAGATATCAAAGGCTTAGTAATGTCCTCCACATTCGATCAGGTCGCTACCATCATTGCGGAAACCTGCGACATCCCGCGCGACACGATCACGCCGGAAAGCCACGCCATCGACGATCTGGGCATCGACAGCCTCGACTTCCTCGACATCGCTTTCGCGATCGACAAGGCATTCGGGATCAAGCTGCCGCTGGAAAAGTGGACCCAGGAAGTCAATGACGGCAAGGCGACCACCGAGCAGTATTTCGTGCTGAAGAACCTCAGCGCCCGCATCGACGAGCTGGTTGCCGCCAAGGGTGCGTAAGACCGGGTGCGTAACGCTCCTCACGTGTCGATGATTGCGTTCAAACCCGCACCGATCTTTCAAAAAGGTCGGTGCAGGCATATGGACACCATGGTGAAGCGCCCGCGCTTCCTGCCTTGGGGCTCTGTCCCAGGCCTCCTCTAAGGTACCGCCCCATGGCTGAAACCCGTCCCATCGCATCCGAGCCCGTCGAAGCCTGGATCACCGGCATCGGCATCGTGTCGTCGCTCGGCGAAGGCCCCGATGCCCATTGGGATGCGCTGAACCAGAAGCGCGTCAATGTCGATGAGACGGCATTTGCGCCCTATGTGGTGCACCCGCTTCTGCCCGTGAGCTACGACACCCAGATCCCCAAAAAGGGCGATCAGCGCCAGATGGAAGCCTGGCAGCGCATCGGCACCTATGCCGCCGGCCTCGCGCTGGATTCCGCGGGCGTCAAGGGCAACAAGGATATCCTGTCGAAGATGGACATGATCGTCGCAGCCGGTGGCGGCGAGCGCGATCTCACGGTCGATTCCAGCATCCTCAATTCGGAAGCGCACGGCGACGCGACGCCCGGCTATCTGAACGAGAAACTGCTCAACGATCTTCGCCCGACTCTCTTTCTCGCGCAGCTCTCCAACCTGCTCGCCGGCAATATCGCCATCGTGCATGGCGTGACCGGCTCGTCCCGCACCTTCATGGGCGAGGAAGCCGCCGGCGTGGACGCCGTGCGCATCGCGCTGGCGCGGATCGCCGATGGCCAGAGCGACATCGCCCTTGTCGGCGCCGGCCATAATGGCGAGCGCAAGGACATGCTGCTGCTGTACGAATTCGACAACTTCAACCTGCGCGAAAAATATTCGTCGGTGTGGGATCGCAAGGACAAGAGCGGCTTTGCACTCGGCTCCGGCGGCGCGTTTCTCGTCATCGAGTCGAAGGCCCATGCGGAAGCGCGCGGGGCAAAACCGTTTGCACGGCTGAAGACCGTGGTCGCCGATCGTGCGCGGCGCAAGGATGGCGGCGAAGTCACCGCGTCGCTCGACAAGCTCTGGAGCAATGTCGGCGCCGGCGAACAAAACACCGCGATCATCACCGGTGCGACCGGCGCAGAGCCCGCGACGTCGGAAGAATTGAGCTTTCTCAAGAAGCACGCGGATGTGCCGGTGCGCGCGACCGGATCCTCGTTCGGCCATGCGGTCGAGACGCAGTTTCCGCTCGGCATCGGCCTTGCTGCATTGTCGCTGTCGCGCGGCGCGCTCTATGCGCCCAACGATTCCACCGGCACCGAGATTGAAATGTCGAAGGCGCCCTCCCAGATTGTCGTGATCGGAACCGGCCATTGGCGCGGCGAAGGCATGGCGCTGGTCGAAGCCATCTAGGCCTGTTTGGGCGACGGAGAAGATATGTCAGCAACCCGCGATAAATTCGGCCGACCGATCGTCGTCGTCACCGGCATGGGCGTTGCGACGTCGCTCGGTGCTGGCAAAGAAGACAACTGGAAGAAGCTGACCGCTGGTGAATCCGGCATCCGCACCATCACGCGCTTCCCCATCGACGGCATGAAGACGACGATGGCCGGCACGGTCGATTTCCTGAATGTCGATCCGTTCTCCTCCACCGATCTTGGCGAGAAGCTCGGCGAGCTGGTGGCGGAAGAAGCCATTGCGCAAGCCGGCATCGGCACCAAAGGCAACTTCCCCGGCCCGCTGTTTCTGGCTGTCGCACCAGTCGAGGTGGAATGGCCGCAGCGCCAGGCGCTCGCCAAGGCCGCCGGCGCCAATACCGATATCAATTACGACACGCTGCTGCGTACCGCGGGCTCCGGTGGCTTCACCGAATATCATCGCCGCTTCCTGTTCGGCTCGGTGGCCGATAGCCTGGCCGATACATTCGGTACCAAGGGCTCTCCGATCTCGCTGTCGACCGCCTGCGCGTCTGGCGCGACCGCGATCCAGCTCGGCGTCGAGGCCATCCGCCGCGGCGAGGCCGATGCGGCGCTCTGCGTCGGCACCGACGGCTCGGTCAATCCGGAAGCGCTGATCCGCTTCTCGCTGCTCTCGGCGCTCTCGACAAACAACGAGACCCCCTCAAAGGCTTCCCGCCCCTTCGCCAAGAACCGCGAAGGCTTTGTCATGGCCGAAGGCGCCGGCGCGCTGGTGCTGGAAAGCTTGGAATCGGCCAAGGCGCGCGGTGCCAAGATTCTTGGCATCGTGGCCGGCTGCGGCGAACTCGCCGACAGTTTCCACCGCACCCGCTCCAGCCCGGATGGCAAGCCGATCATCGGCTGCGTCAATAATGGCCTGATCGATGCCGGCATGACAGTGGACCAGATCGATTATATCAACGCCCACGGCACCGGCACGCCGGAAAACGACAAGATGGAGTATCTCGGCATCTCCACCGTATTCGGTGAGCTCGCCAAGACCGTTCCGGTGTCGTCGAACAAGTCGATGGTGGGCCACACGCTGTCCGCCGCAGGTGCCGTCGAGGCCGTGTTCTCGCTGCTGACGCTGGAACATCAGCGCATCCCGCCGACCATCAATTACGATGTTCCGGATCCCGCGATTCCGTTCGACGTGGTTCCCAACACCGCCCGCGACGCCCGCGTCACCGCCGTGATGTCGAATTCCTTCGGATTCGGCGGCCAAAATGCCTCGCTGATCCTCACCGGCGAGCCGGTATAGCTGCGCTCGCCGGTTGACGCGCCAGCGTGAACCGGCGATACGCAATCCATCAGAAATCAACACCTTAGACCCGGAGACGCGGCATATGCGTGCGCTCAATCTTGCTGCTGAACGCGAGCTCATCACCGCCGACGTTCCCCCGCCCCCGCCGCCCGCAGCCGGCGAAGTGCAGATCCGCGTCAAGGCGGTCGGCCTCAACCACATCGACGTGTGGGGCTATCGCGGCATGGCCTTCGCCAAGCGCAAGCTGCCGATCACCATCGGTGCCGAAGCGTCGGGCGAGATCGCAGCCGTCGGCGAAGGCGTGACCAATTTCAAGCCGGGCCAGAAGGTCGCGATGTATGGCGCGCTGACCTGCGGCCACTGCAAGGCCTGCACCGAAGGCCGCGACAATTTCTGCGAAAATGTCGGCGGCCTCTACGGCTTCCATATCGACGGTTTCGCCCGCGAGCTGATGAACATGCCGGCCCGCCTCGTGATTCCCGCACCGGACAGCCTGAGCTTCCGCGACATCGCCTGCGCGCCGATCGCTTTCTCCACCGTGCAGCACATGCTGTTCGATAACGCAAAACTGCAGCCGGGCGAGACGATCCTCGTCCATGCCGGCGGCTCCGGCATCGGCACCGTCGCCATCATGATGGCAAAGAAGATCGGTTGCACCGTCATCACCACCGTGGGCGACGACAGCAAGTTCGAAGGCGTGAAGAAGCTCGGCGCCGACTACGTGATCAACTACCGCAAGGATCGCTTCGAGGGCGAAACGCGCAAGATCACGAAGAAGAAAGGCGTCGATGTCGTGTTCGAGCATGTCGGTGCCGATACGTTCAACGGCTCGCTGCTCGTCATGAAGCGCGGCGGCCGCCTGGTCACCTGCGGCTCGACCTCGGGGCCGTCAACGACCATCAATCTGATGCAGCTGTTCCAGCAGCAATATCGCATCTTCGGCTCGTTCGGCGCCTCGATGCGCAACATCGCCGAGAGCCTCGACAAGATGGCCGACGGCATGCTGCCCGTGATCGATACTGAAGTGCCGTTCGACGATGTCGCCACCGCGCTGAAGCGGATGGAGACGCGCCAGGTGTTCGGCAAGATCATCGTCCACTTCTGATGCTCCGCCTGCTGCTTCGCACCAAAGCGCGCATCCGCGACGCCCTGAAGCCCGCAGGCGAAGCTGCCGTCGGCGCGCTGACCATCGGACTGCTGCGCACCACGCGCTATTTCGATCCGGTCAAGACCGCCAACCTGTTCGGCAAGATCACCCGCCGTATCGGGCCGCTGCTGCGCGAGGACAAGATCGCACGCGCGAATCTTGCCGCTGCGTTTCCCGAGAAGTCACCGGAAGAGATCGACCGCATCGTCACCGGCGTGTGGGACAATATGGGGCGGATGGGCGCGGAATTCGCGCATCTCGATCGTATCTGGGATTACGACGTCACCAATCCCGGCAAGCCAAGCAATGTGGAATTCTCCAAGCGCACCGGCGAGATCTTCGATGCGCTCCGCGATGATGGCAAACCCGCGCTGATCTTCGCGAGCCATCTCGGCAATTGGGAGATCCCTGCCCTCGCCGCTGTGGCGCATGGGCTGGATACGGCAGTGTTGTATCGTCCGCCGAACATCGCTGCGGCCGACCGCGCCATCAAGAGCATCCGCGCGGTGAGCATGGGCAATCTGATCGCCGCCAGCCACGACGCGCCGGTGAAGCTGGCGCATGCGCTCGACGAGGGCAAGCATGTGGCGATGCTGGTGGACCAGTGGTTCACCAAGGGCGCAGAGGTGGATTTCTTCGGCCGCAAGACGCGCGCCAACCCGATGCTGCCGCGCCTGCTGCGGCAGGTCGATTGCCCGATCCACGGCGTGCGCGTGATCCGGCTGCCGAACCATCGTTTCCGGATCGAACTGTCCGAGGAAGTGAAGCCGGTGCGCACGGCGGATGGCAAGGTGGATATCGCCGGCACCATGCAGGCGGTGACGTCCGTGCTGGAAGGCTGGATCCGGGAATATCCGGATCAGTGGCTGTGGCTGCATCGCCGGTGGCGACCGCTGTCGTAGCCTGTCGTCCCCGCGCAGGCGGGGACCCATAGCCTCGCAGCTTGAGGCTGATGCTTGACCGTAGCGACAGCGTTTCAATTTCATTGATGGTGGTTATGGGTCCCCGCCTGCGCGGGGACGACAGGGAGTTACTTCCCCGTCTTCACCTTGGTCCACAAGCGGTTAATCACCCGCTGGGTCTGCGGATCGCGCGCTGTGATGATAAACAGCTTCGCCAGCATCGCGTCATCCGGATAGATCGTCTTGTCGCCGATGATCTTCGCGTCGATCAGTTTCTGGCTGGGCAGATTGCCGTTGGCATAACCGAGGAAATCGGAATTCTTCGCAGCCACGTCCGGCCGGTACAGATAGTTGATCAGCTCATAGGCCTCGGCGACGTTCTTCGCATCTGCTGGTATGGCGAAATTATCGAAAAACATCTGTGCGCCCTCTTTCGGGATCGCATAGCCGATCTCGACGCCGTTCTTCGCTTCCGCTGCACGCGCACGGGCCTGGATGATATCGCCGGACCAGCCGACAACGAGACAGATCTCGCCGGTGGCGAGACCATTCAGGTATTCGGATGAATGGAATTTGCGGATATTCGGCCTGATCTTGGCGAGTATGTCGGCTGCCTTCTCCAAATCGACAGCCTTCGTCGAGTTCGGATCGAGCCCGAGATAGTTGAGCGCGGCCGGCAGGATGTCGTCGGCAGAGTCCAGCATATGGACGCCGCAATCCTTGAACTTTGCGAGGATCTCCGGCTTGAAGACGATGTCCCAGCTATCGATCTTCGCATTGGGCCCGAGGATTTTCGCGACCTGCTTGACGTTATAGCCGATGCCCGTGGTGCCCCACATGTAGTTCGCGGCATGCAGATTGTCGGGATCATAGGTTGCGAGGCGCTTCGTCACTTCCGGCCAGGCATTGGTAAGGTTCGGCAGCTTGCTCTTGTCGAGCGGCTGGAACACCTTTGCCTTGATCTGACGCTGCAGGAAATAGGCTGTCGGCACGACGACATCGTAACCGGACTTGCCGGCAAGCAGACGCGTCTCCAGCGTCTCGTTGGCGTCGAACGTGTCGTAAACAACCTTGATGCCGGTCTCTTTCGTGAAGTCCTCGAGGACTCCCGGCGCCATGTAGTTCGACCAGTTGTAGAAGTTGACCACGCGCTGCTGCGCCTGCGCGGACGAGGCCAACACGAGCGCAGCCGCAGCCGCCAATGCCAGTCCCATTCCGCGCATGGTCCCTCTCCTAGCGTCGATGCACCGCGTCCGACAGCCGCTCCAGTGCGGCATCCAGCGTCGCGTCGTTCTTGGCGAAGCAGAACCGCACCACAGACGTCACCTTGTCCTGCTCGTAGAAGGCCGAGACCGGAATGCCCGCGACCTTGTATTCGGTGACGATACGGCGGCAGAATTCCTCGTCGGTTTCGTTGAGCCCGAGCGGCGCAAGATCGACTGTCAGGAAATATGTGCCCTGCGACTTGATGACCGGAAAGCCGATCCGCTCAAGTCCCGCCGCCAGACGATCGCGGCTGCGTGCGAGATCAGCGCGCATGGATTTGAAGTATTCATCCGACTTGCCGAGGCCATAAGCCACCGCCACCTGCAGGTTCGGTGCGGTGGTGAAGGTCAGGAACTGATGCACCTTGGCGCAGACGCGCAGCAGATGCGGCGCCGCACAGACGAAGCCAATCTTCCAGCCGGTGAGCGAGAAGATTTTTCCGGCCGAGCCCACCTTGATGGTGCGGTCGCGCATGCCGGGAATCGTGATCAGCGGGATGTGCTCGTGGCCGTCGAAGGTCACATGCTCCCACACTTCGTCGCAAATTGCGATCGTATCGAACTCCTGGCAGAACTTTGCCAGCAGCTCCAGATCCTCGCGTGGATAGACAACGGCGGCCGGATTGAGCGGCGAATTGAACAGAACCGCGCGGGTCTTGCTGTTGAAGACAGCGCGCAGGTCCTCTTCCGTCAGGCGCCAATGCGGCGGCTTCAGGCTGACCAGACGCGGAATACCACCACATTGGCGGATGATCGGCAGATAGGAGTCATAGGCCGGCTGAAACACCACCACTTCATCGCCGGGCTGCACCACCGACATGATCGATGACGTCAGCGCTTCCGTGCCGCCCGAGGTCACCATCACTTCGGTCATCGGATCGAGCGTGAGCTTGTGCCAGTGCTGATAGTGCGTGGCGATGGCCTGGCGCAGCTCCGGGATGCCCATCATCGACGGATACTGATTGTATCCGTTGATGACCGCGTCAGCCGCGGCCTGACGAATATCGTCAGGACCGGGATGATCGGGAAACCCCTGGCCGAGATTGATGGCGTTGTTGTCGCGCGAAAGCTGCGACATCGCCTCGAACACGGTGACGGGCAGCTCAGAGAAGATCTTGTTCATCGAGCGATCAGGCTTTCGTCGGCAGGCCCGCAGCCTTCCAGCCGAGCATGCCACCGGCCAGGTGCTTGTCGTAGGCAAGACCTGCAGCTTGCGCAGCGAGCGACGCCGTCACCGAGCGCTTGCCCGAGCGACACGCAAACACGACTTCCTTGCCGGCGGGATCGGGGATCTCGGCGGGATCGAAGGTCGATAGCGGCACCACCACGGAATCCGGATAGGCCTCGACTTCGACCTCGTTGGGCTCGCGCACATCGACGAGCAGATACTTGCCGTCCGTGATGCCCTGCGCGACCTCCTCCGGAGTCAAATCCTGAACTTCTGCCACCACAAACCTCCTGCGCCCCGGCGTCCGGAGCAAATCAGAAGGGGCCGGATCGGCCCCTGTTTTCGGGGGCCAAAGTCGCGCTTCACGCCGCGAAAATCAAGCGCTGTGAGGCTGTTAAATCGTCACCTGCGTGCCGACCTCGACCACCCTGCCGGTCGGGATCTGGAAGTAATCGGTGGCGTCGTTGGCGGTGCGGCTGAGGCCGATGAAAAGATGATCCTGCCAGCGCGGCATGCCGGAATGCGCGGCCGGCTTCAGTGCCCGCCGCGACAGGAAGAACGAGGTCGACATGATGTCGAACTGCCACCCCGTCTTGCGCGCAATCGCCAGCGCCTTCGGCACATTCGGCGATTCCATGAAGCCGAAGCGCAGCGTCACCTTGGCGAAGGTGGCGCTGATCTCTTCCATGCGCACGCGCTCGGAAATATCGACCTTCGGTGTCGGTGCCGTCTCGATGGTGAGAATGACATTCTTCTCGTGAAGCACTTTGTAGTGTTTCAGACTATGCATGAGCGCCGTCGGCGCACTCTGCGGATCACTGGTGAGAAACACGGCCGTCCCCGCCACGCGCTGCGGTGGCCGCTTCTCCAGCATGGCGACGAGATCCGCGAGCGGAAATTCCAGTTTGCGCGACTTCTCGAACAGCAGCCGGCTGCCGCGCCGCCACGTATACATCATAAGCACGATGACACCGCCGGCCACCAATGGGACCCAGCCGCCATCGAACACCTTCAGCAGGTTGGCAGTCAGGAAGGTGAGATCGATCAGCAGGAACGGAATGATCAGGGCGCCAGCGAGGATCGGCGACCACTTCCAGCCTTTCCAGATCAGCACGAAGGCCATCAAGGACGTGACCACCATCGTGCCGGTCACCGAGATGCCATAGGCGGAAGCCAGCGAGCTCGACGACTTGAACATCAGCACCAGCACGATCACGGCAATCAGCAGCAGCGTGTTGACGCGCGGGATGTAGATCTGGCCGGAATGGCTCTCCGAGGTGTGGCGGATTTCGAAACGCGGCAGGAGGCCGAGCTGGATCGCCTGCCGGGTCAGCGAATAGGCCCCGGTGATCACGGCCTGGCTGGCGATAACAGTCGCAGCCGCAGCGAGCGCCACCATCGGGATCAGCGCCCAGTCGGGAAACATCAGATAGAACGGATTTTCCAGTGCGGTGGGATCGCGCATCACCAGCGCTGCCTGGCCGAAATAGTTGATCGCGAGCGACGGCAGCACAAGGAACAGCCACGCAAGCTGGATCGGCCGTTTGCCGAAATGACCGAGGTCCGCATAGAGCGCTTCGGCGCCTGTCACGGCGAGGAACACCGCGCCCAGTGTCACGAAGGCGATGATCCCATGATGGAACATGAAATAGACGGCGTGGGTGGGATTGAAAGCAGCCAGCACACCGGGATGCTGGATGATCTGCGGCACGGCGGCGACCGCGATCACGAAGAACCACAGGCACATGATCGGGCCGAAGAAGTTCGCAACCTTGGTCGTGCCATGCGACTGCACGGCAAAGATCGCCACCAGAAGCAAGATCGTGATCGGTACCACATAAGGCTCGAAGGCCTTGGTGACGAGCTTGGTGCCTTCGATCGCGGATAGCACGGAAACCGCAGGCGTGATCACCGCATCGCCATAGAACAGCGCAGCACCGATAATGCCGAGCATGACGACCACATTGCCTCTCGAGCCAACGGCGCGCTGCGCCAGCGCCATCAAGGCCAGCGTGCCGCCCTCGCCGTTGTTGTCGGCACGCAGCAGGATGACGACATATTTGATCGTCACGACGATGATGAGCGCCCACACGATCAGTGACAGCACGCCGAGTATCTCCGCATGGCCGACGCCGGGCGCCTTGTGGCCGCCGGCTGCCACCAGCGCCTCGCGGAACGCGTAGAGCGGGCTGGTGCCGATATCGCCATAGACGACACCGATGCTGCCGACGATCAGCGAACCGAGCGTGGCCGTGGTGTGGCCAGAGCCTTTCTCCGCATGGGTCGTATCCGCCGGCGCCTCGGCGGGGGTGAGATTATCGCTTGTCATGGAATTGGCCTCAGGCGCATGCGCGGGACGGGTGTGAACAGCGGGGCAGCGAGGCCGTTCCCGGCTCCGATGGTCGCTGCCATCTTAGCGCAAATCGGGGAACCGGGAATGACAAAGGATTAGGCGTCAGATCGTCACCTGAGTACCGACTTCCACCACGCGGCCGGTGGGAATCTGGAAATAATCGGTGGCATCATTCGCCGAGCGGCTGAGCGCGATGAAAATGTGGTCCTGCCACAGCGGCATGCCCGATTGCGCGGATGGCTTCAACGAGCGCCGCGACACGAAGAACGACGTCGCCATGATGTCGAACTGCCAGCCGAGTTTTCGCGCGATGACGAGAGCTTTCGGCACGTTCGGCTGCTCCATGAAACCGAATCGCAGCCTCACCATCGAGAACTTGTCGCTGATATTTTCCATCCGCACGCGTTCGGATGGATCAACCTTCGGAGTCTGTGCGGTCTCGATGGTCAGGACGACATTGTGCTCGTGCAGCACCTTGTTGTGCTTGAGATTGTGCAGCAGCGCCGTGGGCACGAATTCGGGATCGCTGGTGAGGAATACCGCGGTCCCCTTGACGATATGCGGCGGGCGCTTTTCCAGGCTCTTGATGAGATCGCGCAGCGGCACTTCAGTGCGCCGCGTCTTCAAAACGAGGATCGCAGCGCCCCGGCGCCAGGTCCAGATCATGCCAGCCATCAGCAGACCGAACAGCAACGGCACCCAGCCGCCTTCGAACAGCTTGAGCAGATTGGCGCTGAGGAAGGTGAGATCGACAAAAACCAGCGGCGCGATGATCGCAAAAGCGGTCGCTGCCTTCCAGTTCCATAGCTTCCAGATCACCACAAAACCCATGATGCCATCGACCACCATGGTGGTGGACACGGCGATGCCATAGGCCGACGCCAGACCGCTGGACGACTTGAACAGCAGCACAAGCAACACGACGCCGATCAACAGCAGGCGATTGACGCGCGGCAGGTAGATCTGGCCCGCATGCGTCTCCGAGGTGAAGCGAACTTCGAAACGCGGCAGCAGGCCGAGCTGCACCGCCTGACGCACCAGCGAGTAAGCGCCGGTGATGACGGCCTGGCTGGCAATCACGGTGGCGGCGGTTGCCAGCACGATCAGCGGAACCAGCATCGATTCCGGCGCCATCAGATAGAACGGATTTTCAATGGAAGCGGGGTTTGAAAGGACCAAAGCCCCCTGCCCGAAATAATTGATCATCAGCGCCGGCAGGACGAAGAAGAACCATCCATACTGGATCGGCCTGCGGCCGAAATGGCCGAGATCCGCGTAGAGCGCTTCACCACCGGTCACGGCAAGGAACACCGCACCAAGCGTCACCAGACCAATGGTGCCGTGACTCAGCATGAACTGCACGGCGTAATATGGATTGATCGCATAGAGCACCGTCGGATCGTCGGAGATATGCGACGCCCCCATCAGCGCCAGCACCGTGAACCAGGTGATCATCACGGGACCAAAGGCCGATGCGACTTTGCCGGTACCGATGCGCTGCACCGAAAACAGCAAAACGAGAATGGCGATGGTGATTGGCACCACGTAATGCTCGAGCGCCGGCGCCTTCAACTTGAGGCCTTCGACCGCGGACAGCACCGAGATCGCCGGTGTGATCATGGAATCGCCGATGAACATCGAGGCGCCGAGAACGCCGAGTGCGAGCAGCACCCAGCTCTGGCGACCAAGCGCGCGCTGGCCGAGTGCCATCAGCGACAGCGTTCCGCCCTCGCCATTGTTGTCGGCGCGCAGCAGGAACAGCACGTATTTGAGTGTGACGACGATGAACAGCGCCCACAGGATCAGCGACAACACGCCGAGCACGATCACCGGCGTCGGCGGACCGCCATGGGTGGCGCCGTGGACGGCTTCGCGAAATGCATAGAGCGGCGAGGTTCCGATGTCGCCAAACACGACACCGATGCTGCCGACCATAAGGGACCAGAACCCGGCATGGGCCACCGGAGCTTCAGTCGTCCCCTCGCCTGTTGTTTCCGTGACAGCCATGCTGCTTCTTGACGCCTAAGGACAATGCGGGCGCCCGCTATGGCGCGCCGGCTCATGCCAGTCAACCGGCAGACTAGCCGATCCCACGTCCAGATGCCTCTCCCTCCCCCCGGTAAAATGGGCGTGGAGCAGTAAAAAAAGAAATTGACTACGTCACGGCTTGAGGTTTGGCGGCAATGGCGGGTCTTCTCGCATCAGCGTGATCGTCACGCGGCGATTGGCGGCCATGGTCGGATCGTCGGGGAACAACGGCTGGGCATCGGCCTTCCCCGAGACCGAGAAGATATGCGACGATGGCAGCCCCTCTCGTTCGAGGATCTGCCGGACGACATTCGCGCGATCACTCGACAGGTCGAAGGCATCATAGTCATTGCGCGACGGTACGAAGCCCGCGGCCGTGTGGCCGACGATCGCGACGCGGAGCGGCGTTGCTTTCAGGGGAGCAGCGAGCTTCTGCAGAAGCTGTCGGGTGCGCTCATAAGGCACCTTAGAGCCTTCCGCGAACATCGAGCGGCCATTCTGATCGATGATTTCGAGATTGAGACCCTGCTTGGTTTCCTCGAACATGATGTTCTTCGAGATCTCGGTGATCTCCGGCATGTCCTGCAGCGCCTGCCGCAAAGATGCGGACGCCAAGGCGAATTCGCGGTCCATCTTCAGCTTGGCGCCGGACGGCCGTGCGGTCGCCGACTTCTCGTCAGGGCTCGTCACATTGGACGCATCCTGCGGCGAGACGTGATCCTTGTTCTTGGTCATGCCGCGCGTCGGCAGGCCATCGGATTCGATGATGCCGGAATAGCGCGCATCGGTCTGCACGCCGAAGGCTTCGCGCACCGAGCCGGCGACGATCTTCAGCTTGGCACCGTCCGGGCTGGAGAATGCCACGAGCATCACGAAATAGCTGAGCAGCAGCGCCATGAGGTCGGCGAAGGTCACGAACCAGCCGTGACCGCCATGTGCCTCGCCGCGCTTTTTCTTTGCCATCTGCCGCTACTCCGCAGATCCCTGGGCTATCAGGCCGGGACCGGCTCACCTTCTTCGTGGCGATGTTTCTCGGGCAGATAGGCCAGCAGCATTTCGCGGACCAGCGCCGGGCTCTTCGAGTCACGGATCATCAGGATGCCGTCGATGATGAGCGTGCGGTTGGTTTCTTCGTCCAGCACCTTGACGTGCAGCTTGTCGGCGATCGGCAGACACACGAGGTTGCCAACGACAGCGCCATACAGAGTTGCCAGCAAGGCCACCGCCATGAACGGACCGAGCTTCGACGGGTCCGACATGTTCGAGAACATCTGCACCATGCCGAGCAGCGTGCCGATCATGCCGAAGGCCGGCGCGCAGTCGCCGATGGCGCGATAGATCTTCGAGCCTTCGTCGAGATGCATGAGGAAGTTGTCGCGGTCGCGCTCAAGATTGTCGCGGATGAATTCGAGATCGTAGCCGTCGGCCACGAAACGGATGCCCTTGGCGAGAAATGCATCATTGGTCTCGACCTTTTCAAGACCGACGGGCCCCTGCTTGCGCGCGATCTCGGCGATGCGGGCGAGTTCGTCGACGAGGTCGCGGGCGTTCAAACGGCTCAGCGTGAACGCGAATTTGGCGCCGAGCGGCAGGCCGTGAAGAATCGAAGATAGCGGGAAGCGGATCAGCGTGGCCGCGAACGAACCGCCGAAAATGATGATGACGGCGTGGACGTCGTAAAACATCCCGAAATTGCCACCCATCAGGATCAGGGTCACCAGCACCGCAATGCCACAGACGAAGCCAATGAGTGTTGTGATATCCATGACAACTCCGACGCAACGCGTATCGATCAACGCCCGTCCTGGACGGCGGTACGCTCACAATGCAGCGCACGGGGCCACTAAACGATACTGCGATTAAGGACGGGTTACCGTTCACCGCGCATTAACCAGTAATTAACGCGACAAATCGGCTTCGGAACGAAAAATGCGGAGACGTTGCCGCCTCCGCATTTTGCTTGTCGATATCAGTGTTCGTCAGTGAATTTCCGACGCCTTGGCCATCGCATCGCGCAGCTTGGCCAGCGAGAACGCGGGGTCACGGGCGACGGCCAGGATCGGCTCCTCGCGGCGTGCACAAAGCTCAGCCGCTTCCGGCAGTTTCGCCGCCACATCCGGCGGGATCACCACCGCGCCATGGCTGTCGGCGTGGATGAGATCGCCGGAGGCGACCGTCATCCCGGCAACGCGCACCTCATGGCCGAAGTCGGTGACGTGGACATGCGCATGCGACGGGCCGAGCGAACCGGCGAGCGCCTGGAAGCCCTCGGCCCATTGCGGGATGTCGCGGATCGAGCCGTCGGTGATGACGCCAAGGCAGCCGAGCGCCTTGTGGATCGCGCTGTTCACTTCGCCCCAGAATGCGCCGTAGCCGGCATCGGGACCATCGATATCCTGGATCACGCTGATCTGCGGCCCCGGCCCACTGCCGACATATTCGTAATAGTCCAGCCGACGCTTCTTCTGTTCGGCCGGCGGCAGGCCTGATGCCACCGTGGCGCGGATCGTAGCTGTCCGCGCATAGCCGACGATCGGCGGGAGATCGGGGAACGGACAGACCAGCGGCCGCGTGGTGTAACCGATCAGGCGGCGCTCCGGCGCCACCAGTTCGAGCGCGTTGCAGATCGTCGGCGTGTCATAGCGGCGCAGCGCGTCGAGCACGGATGCAGGCAGCAAAGTATCGGGCTTGGTCACGGTGTTTTCTCCCTTTTTGATTTTCTGCTCCGGTCGTTGCCGGATGTCGTTGCGGGCCGATCAGGGCAAAGACGTTGGCTGATCGTCCGATGATGGCGGCGGCTCCGTGGCCGTCGCCGGCACGCCGGCAGCAGTCTGCGCAGCCAGCGCACGTTCCTGATCGCGATAGGAGCGCCAGCCGAATGGCAGGCTGGCCAGATAGCCGACCGAGATCAGCGACAGCATATGCCAGGGATAGCCGATCAGCAGCGCCACGAAGAGCACCACCGAGGCCGAGATCAGCAGCACCAGCTCGCGCGGCACCCGCATATTCACGGCCTTGCCTGAGAACACCGGCAGGCGCGACACCATCAGGAAGGCAATCACCAGCACATAGGCCGTGGTGATCACGGCCGGCGGCATCGGCACGTCCAGGAACGACAGATAGACCGGCAGCATCACCGTGATGGCGCCCAGCGGCGCCGGCATGCCGGTGAAGAAGTTAGCCGCAAAAGCCGGCTTGTCCGGATCATCCATCGTAGCGTTGAAACGCGCCAGACGGAGCGAACCCGCAATGGCGAACACCATCGAGGCGATCCAGCCGACATTGTTGAGGTCGTGCAGCTGCCAGAAATACAGGATCAGCCCGGGCGCGACGCCAAAATTGACGAAATCGGCCAGACTATCCAGCTCGGCACCGAATTTGGACTGCCCCTTGATCATCCGCGCGATGCGGCCATCGACGCCGTCCAGCACCGCGGCAAACACGATGGCGGCTACCGCGAGTTCCATCCGGCCTTCCGTGGACAGGCGGATCGCGGTCAGGCCGGCGCAGATCGCCAGCAAGGTGATGAGATTCGGCACCAGCATCCGGATCGGGATGGTGCGGAACCGGCGGCGACGGGCTTCGGGGATCTGGGGCGTGTCTGGCATTTCCATGAACCGACCTTAGCAGACCCCAGTTGGCTCCGCCATGACGGTACCGGCGGGCCTGGAGAGGCCCGCCAAAGCGGTTAATCGACCCGGTAGGTGCGACCGCCGTCACCGATGCGGAAATCCGCCAGCACGGTCTCGCCGGCAATGGCCGTCTGCCCGACCGCGACCAGCGCCTTGCTGCCTTCCGGCAGATAGATGTCGAGACGAGAGCCAAAGCGGATCAGGCCGAAGCGCTCGCCGGCTTCCAGGGTCTGGCCCTCGCGGACGAACGAGACGATCCGCCGCGCCACCAGGCCCGCGATCTGCACCACGCCGATTCGGCCACCGGAGGTCGAGATGACCAGCGAATTGCGCTCATTGTCCTCGCTGGCCTTGTCCAGCTCGGCATTGATGAACTTGCCCGGGCGATAGGCAATGCGCTCGATCCGCCCGGCCACCGGGCTGCGGTTCACATGGACGTTGAACACGCTCATGAACACCGAAATGCGCAGCAGCGGCTGATCGCCGAGGCCGAGTTCGGCCGGCGGCAGCACCGGCTGCACCATGGAGACCTTGCCATCGGCGGGCGATACGACGACGCCTTCGCGGGTCGGGGTGACGCGGACCGGATCGCGGAAAAACAGCGCGCACCAGACAGTGAGGCCGGTACCGATCCAGCCCAGCGGCGTCCAGATCCAGAACAAAACCAGGCTCGCCAGCGCGAAGATGCCGATGAACGGATAGCCTTCCTTGTGGATCGGCGGAATCTGGCCACGGATGGAATTGGCGATGGACATGGAATTGAACTCTATTCTTTTCCCCTCTCCCCTTCGGGGAGAGGGTGGCGCCCGCGCAGCGGCGCGCCGGGAGAGGGGCCGTCTACAGCCACCGCGCTCAAAATCAATTCGAGCACCGCGTCCGTATTCTTGAGCACTTCATTATTCCAGAACCGCAAAACGCGAAACCCTCGACTTTCGAGCCATTTCGTCCGCCGAACATCGGCATCGTTCTCGGCATGCTGCCCGCCATCGACCTCGACCAGCACCTTGAGCCCAAGGCAGGCGAAATCGACGACGAAAGGCCCGATCGGCACTTGGCGCTTGAACTTCAAGCCCTGAAAGCGATGCGCGCGCAGGAGATACCATAGACGCCGCTCGGCGTCGGTCATGTCCTTGCGCAAGGCTTTGGCCTGCTTGCGGGACATCCCCTCTCCTCCACAGCG
>NZ_JBIIOT010000126.1:0-12435 GCF_044336785.1 Tardiphaga sp.
ATGCGGGCTTGGCTGGTACGGCGCCAAGGACAAGGCGCTTGAACTGGTGCTCGGTGTTCAGTCGCCCTATGAAGCCGCAGATTCGATCGCGTTTCTGTTCGGCGAGGCGAAGGCGCCGTACAAGCCGGCCAGAATCAACGCGCAATTCGCTTATGTCGGCGGCGGTTTCGGTGGCCGCGATCATACGCCCTTCGTGCTGTATGTGGCGTTGGCGGCGATGTTCTTTCCGGATCGTCCGGTGCGGCTGGCGCATGATCGCTATCAGCAGTTTCAGGGCGGTATTAAACGCCATGCTATCAAAATGCGCTCACGCATGTCGGTGGATCGTGCCAGCGGCAAGATCACCGCTTTCGCGGCCGATCACATTCTGGATGGCGGTGGGCTCGCGAATTTCTCGCCCAATGTCGCCACCTGCGCGGCGACGGCGGCGATCGGAATCTATGACGTGCCGAAAGTGGACGTCACCACGGTGGCGCAGCATACGCGTGGCGTGACGGCGGGCTCGATGCGCGGTTATGGATCGCTGCAGACGATGACGGCGCTGGAGGTGCTGATCGACGAGGCCGCGGCAGCGCTGCCGCTCGATCCCATCGATTTCCGGCGGCGCAATGCGTTGAAGCAAGACGGCCGCACGATGACCGGCAATCCCTATATCGTCTCCGTGCGCACCACCGAGGTGCTCGACAAGCTCGAACAGCATCCGATCTGGCAACAACGCGAGGCGGAGAAGGCGCGCGCTGCGAGCGGCATGCTGGTTGGCATCGGGGTTGCCTGCGTGACCAAGGATTACGGCACTGGCGGCGATTGTTCGAACGGTCGCGTCGAGCTCAGCCCGGATGGCCGGATCGCGATCTATTGCGATCACGTCGAGATGGGCAACGGTATCGGCACGGCGCTCGCCAATCGTGTGGCGCGACATCTCGGCGGCATCGCCGATGAAGTCGCGGTGTCCCAGGTCGGCGTGTTCGATGCGCTGGAGCTGGTGACCTCCGGCGACTGCTACACGATGGACCAGAAGACCCAGGACAAGGCTGAGAAGGATACGCGCTGGGTACCTGCGATCAGCTCGGCGACGTCTGCGTCGATCGGCGCCCATGTCGGCACCCATGCATCGGCCGAGGCAGCGCGCGTGATCTTCCGCTTCGGCCTATGGCCCGCAGCGCTGGCGCTGTGGAAGATCGATCGCCGCGATCCGCGTGCCAAGGACTTGAATAAAGCGGTGTGGAAGGACGGCCTCCTGACATTGGCCGGCCAACCGTCACTGCCGCTAACAACGCTCGCAGCCACGGCGCATGCGCGTAATCTCGTCACCGGCGCGGTTGCGCATGGTTTCTCGCGCTGGTCATGGTCGCGCGCGCGTTTCCCCATCGATGGCGAGCAGTATCGCGCGGAGATCGACGGGCTCGCGGTCCGTCGTGGCAGCGGCAAGTTCACGCGCATCGTCCGATCCAGCGTGTTCTTTCCACCCACCGATAACAATCGCATGGGTACCGCCTATACATCGATGTGCGGCACGACCGTGCGGGTGGAGATCGAGAAAGCGACTGGCGCGCTGCGCATCGCCAAAGCCTATAGCGTGTTCGAATGCGGGCAGGCGCTGGTGCCGGAAGTCGTGCTCGGCCAGGCGCAGGGCGGTTTTGCCATGGGCGTCGGTTACGCGCTGCTGGAAACGCTGCCGCCGTTCGAAGGCGGCCCCGGCAACGGCAAATGGAATCTCGGCGACTACCTGGTGGCGCGCGGATCGGACCTGCCGCTGCGCGACATGGAGATCGAGATGATGCCGCCGCAGACACCGGACGAACTGCCGAAAGGCATGGCCGAAGTGGTGATGATCCCCATCGTGCCGGCTCTGCTCAACGCCATTCATGACGCCACCGGCAAGCGCTTCTCGGCGCTGCCCGTGACACAGGCCATGCTCAAGGGAGCGCTCGCGTGACGACACTGGGCATCACCATCAACGGACAGGTCCATGCGCCCACGGAGGTGCGTGACGATCTCTCGATGAACGACTTTTTGCGCGAATATCTCGGGATGACCGGCACCAAATTCGGCTGCGGTGCCGCGCAGTGCCTCAGCTGTGCGGTCATCATCGACGAGCCCGATGGCAGCAGTCGCACCAGCCCGACCTGCGTGCTCCCCGCTGCAAGCTTTCACGGCAAGACCATTCGCACCGTCGAGGGCCATGCCAAGAATGGCGAGTTGTCGCCGCTGCAAAAAGCCTTCATCACGCATTTTGCGTTTCAATGCGGCTATTGCACTGCCGGCTTCCTCAATGAAGGGCAGGTCTTTCTCGAACGTCTGGAGAAAACACCGGTGCCGCGCGCCGGCCTCGAAGAGCTGATTGCCGAAGCGCTGGACGGGCATCTCTGCCGCTGCACCGGCTATGTCAAATATCACGAAGCGGTCCGCGACGTGATCCTCGGTGAGCCTAAGCGCTACCTCACGCAGGAGTCGCGCGGATGACGTCGGAGATGCGCGTCAAAGCCCTGGTCGTAGTTGGCACACTCGGCATGAGCATGCTCACGGCCTATGCCGCCGGGCAGGGCGGAGCGAGAGGCCTCGCCACGCCCGAGAGTTTCAACGGCATCGTCGACACCCGAGCGCGCTCTGCTGCGATCTTCAGCGAACTCGGCAAGGTGCTGACGCATCCGCGCTGCACGAATTGCCATCCCGCCGGTGACGTGCCCCGCCAAGGGGACGTGAAGCGTCTGCATCAGCCGCCGGTCATGCGTGGTCCGGATGGCCATGGCACCGCGGCGATGCGCTGCAACTCATGTCACGGCAATGCCAATTTCGAGCCGGGCCGCATTCCTGGTCACCACGAATGGCATCTCGCGCCGATCGAGATGGCGTGGGAAGGCAAAACAGTCGCGGAGATCTGTGCGCAGATCAAGGACCCCGCCCGCAATGGCGGCCGCAAGGTCGAGGATCTCATCGACCATATCGGCAAGGATACGCTGGTCGGCTGGGCCTGGGCGCCCGGCTATGGACGCGAACCGGCACCGGGGACGCAGGCTGTCGCGGGAGCTCTGGTCGAGGCGTGGGCGAAAAGCGGCGCGGCTTGCCCGGTCAAATAAAGCGGTCACGCCGCCAGGTGAAAATCCGAGATGTGCACGCGGTTGCGGCCGTCGGCCTTGGCGCGGTAGAGCGCGGCGTCGGCGCGGTTGAGCATGGCCTGCAGCGTTTCCGGCTCAGTTGAACGGATCGCAACGCCGATGCTCACGGTGGCCCTGATGATGCCCTCCGGCGTCTGAAAGGTCAGGCCTTCCAGCGTCGAGCGGACGCGCTCTGCAACGGCGGAGGCGGCTTTCGGGCTCGACGACGACAGCATGATGCAGAACTCTTCGCCGCCGAGGCGGGCGGCGACGTCCTGCGCACGGATATTGGAGAAGATCACTTCGGCGAAGACGCGCAGCACGCGGTCGCCAGCGGCATGGCCGAACCTGTCATTGATCGTCTTGAAGTGATCGAGATCCATCAGCAGGATCGCGGTGTTCTGCGGCACCGCCCGCGCGGTGTCGTCGAACAGCGCGCGCCGGTTGAGCAGGCCGGTCAGCGGATCGGTCAAGGCCTCCGACTTGTGCCGGTTGGTGGTGCGGATCTGGTTGATGGTGAGCGACAGCGCGCCAATGCCGGTGAGGCCGACGATCACCATCAGCGAGTTGAATTCCTCGGCCCAGTTCGAGGGACGTTCGGTCAGCACATACTGGCCATTGGCGAGCAGCACATAGCCGCAAGCCGCGAAGGAGGCTGCCGTCATCAGGTAAAGCAGCGCGTTGGTGACCATCAGCAGCGGCGCTTCGGAGCGGCTTTCCCAGTATTGATGCGCGGCCAGTGTGGTCAGCAATGCGATGGCGAAATTGGCGAGAGCGGTGCCGATGCCGGTATAGCCGGTCGCAAAGGCGATGACGGTCGGCACCAGCCCGAGCGCCGTCGCCGCGATCGTGACGGTCCAGCTCGAACGATGGGCGCAGAACTGGATGGTGCCGCGATAGATCAGGCCGAAGCCCAGGATCAGCAGCGTGAAGGTCACGAGTTGATAATTGGCATCGTAGCGCTCGATGCCGAGATAGAACAGCAGCGCCAGCACGGTCAGGGTCAGGCCTGTGGACCATGTCAGCAGATAGGTTTCCGACCGCGCAACGATCCAGGTCGCCAGCAAAGTGAATGCGAGCGCCGTGCAGGACACGCCGATGGCGATGAAAAGTGAGTGTTGGTCCAGCAACATGACCCGATGGCTTGGCGAGAGATGGCGCGTGTTACGCCACACTTCTTAGCACCAGACTACCGTCGTGCCATTCGGTTTCTATGGTGACGAAAACGTTACGCCAGCCCGTTGAAAAGGCGTGGTGACATGCCGCATGTGCTTGAAATTGCACGGGGCATGACGCGCCGGCCGGTATGGTTGGGAACACCAACCCGCAATTGTCGCCATCGCGGTAACCAACTCTAGAGGCGCATCCGCTATGACCTTTCCGGGGATCTCGGCGGGAGCCGGGACGAAAGCCGGGCCGAACCGTCGCGCTCAGGCGAAAAGGGCGGGCGCACATGAATCTGGCAGCAGCGACCATCGCGGGCGGCATCGGTACCATCTTTTTCGCCGCCGCATCGGTCTTTTATTATCAGCCCTCCTTCATCAAGCCCGAAAAAGTGATCGATGCGGTGCTCACCACCAATCAGTCCAAGGCCCGCACCGCGGTGTCGCGGCTGCTGATCAATCCGTCGTCGGCGGAGTTCGAAGGGCTGCGTTCGGTGGAGTCCGACGGCAAGAAATATGTCTGCGGTGCCGTTCGGGCGAAGGACAAGACCGGCGCTTACGCGGGCCACAAAGCGTTCGTCTACACCGTCGCGATCGATTTCGCGCGCATCGA
This sequence comes from Tardiphaga sp., assembly GCF_044336785.1. Lineage (GTDB taxonomy): Bacteria > Pseudomonadota > Alphaproteobacteria > Rhizobiales > Xanthobacteraceae > Tardiphaga. Next base: position 4,872 of record NZ_JBIIOT010000126.1, read on the forward strand.
CGATGATGGCACCATCGCGCAGCGCCATGATGCCTATCGCAATTGTCCGGTCACCGCCGAGGAAGAGCGCATCGCGCAGTTGCGGCTCTCCGGTTCGCCGGGCGCCTCCGCCATGCAGGCGATGCAGAAGGCATTGCCGGGCGCGGGGACAAGCACAGCGGCGCTGTCGAGCATCGCGGGGGGCTCGTCCAATGCGAGCACTGGCGGTGTCGGCGGCACCATGCAGCAGCAGTTGCAGCATTTCTCCGGGCAGCAGACGGCGTCAGCGGGCGGCCAGCAGGGCGGTCCGTTCAAGGTGGCCTCCACTAAGCCGGTGATCGGCGACGAGGCCGAATGGCAGGCCAGCAAGCCGCCGGCGGCATGGCCCGTATTTCCTCCAGGGGATGAATTGTCGAAGCCGGCGCCGAAGCGCAGCAATGCGGAAGCTCTGGCACTGGCAAAGGCGGTCGAGGAGCGCTGGGCGCAATCCGAATCAGGAAATGTGCCGCGGCCATCGCTGCAGGAGATCCGCGACGCCGAGCGTGCCTTGCTGGCCATCGATGCCAAGGGACCGGATTTCCGTGCAGCATGGGCTGCCTTCGTCCGTCTGCGGGTGATCGAGCGCGAAGCCGCCGCCTGAACGCGAAAACTGCTGCTTCAGCTGTCGCACCGGGCTGTGTTTCGGAACGGGACGCCTTGCACCGCGTTTCACTCCCAGACAGAAAGGTGCGACACATGAAGAAGATATTGGCAATCACATCGGCGGTGTTGCTAGCCGCCAGTTTCGCAACGACCGCTGCTTCGGCGAAAAAGATGAAGCGTGGCTATCATTCGCATCATCACAGCCAGTATTACGGCGGTGGACACCGCTATCAGCGCGGGCCGGCCTATGGCTCCTACGGCATGATGCGCGGCGGCCGGACGCCGTATTATCCCGGCTATGGCGCATCCATGCAGGGCAATAACGGCAACTCCGCCTTCGGTAACAACTCGCTCGGCCATATCCAGGGCGGCAATATCGGCGGCGGCAAATAGCCCTCGCCAAAGCGCGGACGCATCAGGCGTCCGCGGTCTCCTTGATCTCGTAGCGGTCGCGAAACAGCAGCACGACGGTCTGCAAGCGGTCGCGCCAGATGTCCGCCTTGACGGCGCCCGCCGCCGGCAGGATGCGCAGCATCGCATTCCATGGGCGCGAGCCGTAGACGACGATCTCGAAACCGTTGGTCGGATATTTTTCGCCGGCCTGTAGCGCCTTGATGATCAGCTCGGCCAGTTCGTCGCGGCTGACTTCCCGCGTGCTCTCCACGGCGAGTTGCGGTTCGAGCGACACAAGCGGCTTGTCTTCGGGAACGATGGGATCGAGACCCTCGCGTGCGCCGTCATCGACCGCACCCGTCTTGTCGCCCGAGGCGCTCTTTGCCGTGCCGGCATCGAACTTGACCGGCTCGAATGGCTTCGTGGCTGCATTGCCGCCCGGCCGTTTGACCAACCGATCAATCAGGCTCAGCAGTCCACGGTCGCGTTCAGTCTCGCTCACAGTGAGTCTCTTTGTTGCGATACGCGATCTGACCATCAGCCATCGGGTATGTCGATAGGGAAGGCCGTTGCTGGGTCCCGGGCGTTCGCTCGGCGGTGCACAAACGCGCTGCGGGTTAGCTTTGTCGCAAAAGTTTCATGGACGGCCTATAGTGGGGCGGCACGCATTCCCCCTCAGACCTCGCTGCGCCGGCTTTTGGCCCGCGCCAGGATGGAGCCGATCGCCGTGAAACCCACCCGCTTGCTCTTCGCCATGTGCGCGCTGGCACTCGTCGCCGTCTCGCAGCCGGCCCGCGCCGCCGACGTCATCTGCTACAACTGCCCGCCGGAATGGGCGGACTGGGCTTCGATGATCAAGGCCGTGAAAACCGATCTCGCCATCGAGATGCCGCATGACAACAAGAATTCCGGCCAGGCGCTGGCGCAGATCCTCGCCGAAAAGGCCAATCCGGTCGGCGATATCGGCTATTTCGGCGTCACCTTCGGCATGAAGGCGAAGGCGCAGGATGCGCTCGAGCCCTACAAGCCCGCGGGCTTCGATCAGGTCGATGCCGGCCTGAAGGATGCAGAAGGCTACTGGACCACGATCCACTCCGGCACGCTCGGCTTCTTCGTCAACAAGGACGCGCTCGGCGGCAAGCCGGTGCCGAAGTGCTGGAAGGATCTCACCAAGCCCGACTACAAGGGCATGGTCGGTTATCTCGATCCCACCTCGGCCGCCGTCGGCTATGTCGGCGCCGTGGCCGCCAATCTGGCACTCGGTGGTTCGGACACCAATTTCGATCCCGGAATCGCCTTCTTCAAGGAGCTGAAGAAGAACGATGCCATGGTGCCGAAGCAGACCTCCTACGCCCGCGTCGTCTCCGGCGAAATGCCGATCCTGTTCGACTACGATTTCAATGCCTATCGCGCGAAATATAGCGAGAAGGGCAATTTCGAATTCGTCATTCCCTGCGAAGGCACCGTGGTGTTTCCGTATGTGGTCGGTCTCGTGAAGAACGCGCCGCATAAGGACAAGGCCAAGAAGGTCATGGACTACCTGCTGTCCGACAAGGGGCAGGCAATCTGGACCAATGCTTATCTCCGTCCAGCCCGCAAGATCGAGCTGCCGGACGCGGTGAAGGCCAAGTTCCTGCCGGACAGCGAATATGCCCGCGCCAAGAGCGTGGATTGGGGCAAGATGGAATTGGCCCAAAAGGGTTTTAGCGACCGCTATCTCGCTGAAGTTCGTTGATGCAGTATCGTGCCGTTGTACGGCGGCACCACATGGATGAGGATAGGGCTCGGCCTGCATGGTTCGAGACGCGGCCTAAGAAGGCCGCTCCTCACCATGAGGGTCTTCTGCAGTGCTATACTCCGCCCTCATCCTGAGGAGCCCGCGTAGCGGGCATCTCGAAGGATGGCCGCAGGCTTTCTCTCGATGTCACACCGCAACTTCATCTCAGTCTGCCTGCTACCTCTTGTAGTGGTCACGGCTGCCTTCTTCGTCCTGCCGATGGCGCAACTCGTCGCCGTCGGCGCCGATGGACCACGCGGCGTCAGCGCCTATCTCGCCATTCTCACCGAGCCACGCTATCGCGCTACGCTGATCAACACCGTGGTGCTTGCCGCCGCGACGACGGTCGCAACGCTGGTCATCGCCACCATTGCCGGCCTGTTTCTGCAGCGGCATCGCTTTCCCGGCCGCACTGTGCTGATTGCGATGCTGACATTTCCACTCGCGTTTCCGGGAGTCGTCGTCGGCTTCCTCATCATCCTGCTCGCTGGCCGCCAGGGCCTTGTCGGCGCGATCACGCTGGCGCTGTCGGGCGAGAAGGTGGTGTTCGCCTATTCGATCTTCGGCCTGTTTCTCGGCTATCTCTATTTCTCGATCCCGCGCGTGATCCTCACCATCATGGCCGCCGTGCAGAAACTCGATATGGGGTTGGAAGAGGCTGCGCGTTCGCTTGGCGCCAGCCCGTGGGGCGTGCAGCGTGATGTGGTGCTGCCGGCTTTGGTACCGGCTTTCGTCGCCTCGGGCGCGATTGCCTTTGCAACGGCGATGGGGGCGTTCGGCACGGCCTTCACGCTGGCCACCAATATCGATGTGCTGCCGATGCTGATCTATACGGAATTCACGCTGGCGGCGAATTTCTCCATCTCGGCGGCGCTCTCCATCGGCCTTGGCGTCATCGCCTGGGCCATCCTTGCGCTGGCGCGCTCACTGAGCGGCGGCACCGTCGCCGCGGCGGGGTGAGCGGATGCGCGATCGCCTGATCTTTGCCGGACAACTCGGCTTCACGCTACTGGTCGCAGCATTCCTGGTCGTGCCCGTGGTGCTGTCGATCTCGGCCGGCGTCACCGTCAATTACTTCCGCGGCATCCAGTCCGGCGTCACGCTGCAATGGGTCGTGCAGGTCTGGGGCCTCTACAGGAGCGAGATCGGTCTGTCGTTTCTGATCGCTTTCGCAACGCTTGCAGTGACACTCGTTGTCGGCGTGCCTGCGGCCTATGCGCTGCATGTGCGGGGCGGGCGGTTGTCGCGCGTGATCGAGGAAATCATCACGCTGCCACTGGCCATTCCCGGCCTCGCTATCGCGCTGGCGCTGCTGCTCACCTATGGCGGCTTCGGTGGCTTCCGGCAGTCGTGGCTGTTCATACTCACCGGCCATGTGATCTTCACCATGCCCTTCATGGTGCGTTCGGTGATGGCGGTGTTCGCCTCGGTGGACATCAAGACCTTGGACGAGGGCGCCGCCTCGCTCGGCGCCTCGCCATGGACGCGCTTCCGCAATGTCATCGTGCCCAATGCGATGCCCGGCATCCTCGCGGGATCGCTGATGGTGATCACGCTGTCGCTCGGTGAGTTCAACCTGACCTGGATGCTGCATACGCCGCTGACCAAGACGCTGCCGGTCGGCCTTGCCGACAGCTATGCCTCGATGCGGCTCGAAGTCGCTTCCGCCTATACGCTGATCTTCTTCATCATGATCGTGCCGCTGCTGGTGGCGATGCAGATATTTGCCGACAAGAGTCAAACCAGATGAGTGTCACCCCCTCGCACGGCGCGGCCGTGCATGTCGTCAATTGCGGCAAGACCTTTCCCGACGGCACCCAGGCGCTGGCGCCGGCCTCGCTCGATATCGTGGCCGGTGAGACGCTGGTGCTGCTCGGCCCCTCCGGCTGCGGCAAGACCACGATGCTGCGCATCATCGCCGGCCTCGAGACGCCGGACGCTGGCGGCCGCATCCTGTTCGACAAGCAGGACGTGACGACGACGCCCATCGAGCAGCGCCATGTGGGCATGGTGTTCCAGTCCTATGCGCTGTTTCCCAACATGACCGTGGCCGAGAATATCGGCTACGGCCTCAAGATCCGCGGCGTCGGCAAGGCCGAGCGCGCCGCGCGCGTGGCCGAGATGGTGGCGCTGACCAATATCGGCGGGCTGGAAAACCGCCGCATCGATCAGCTCTCCGGCGGCCAGCGCCAGCGTGTGGCGCTTGCGCGTGCCGTTGCCGTCCGTCCCCGCGTGCTGCTGCTCGATGAGCCGCTGACGGCGCTCGATGCCTCACTGCGCGACCGGCTGCGCAGCGAGCTGAATCGTCTGCTGCGCGAGCTCGGCATCACCGCGATCTATGTCACGCATGATCAGGCCGAGGCCATGGAGCTCGGCGATCGTATCGTCGTCATGCGCAAGGGCGCCATCGCCCAGATCGGCACGCCGCGCGAAGTCTATTTCGAGCCGCAGAATCGCTTCGTTGCCGAATTCGTCGGTGCTGCCAATATCGTCGAGGGGCCGATCGCAGGCGGACGCCTGACACTGCCGGGCGGCTGGCTGGCGCTCAACGATGCCGCCGATGCGCCGGCCGCGGTGGCGATGATCCGGCCCGAGACCATCGGCATCGTGCCCGAAGGCGACGCCTTCCTCCGCGGCACTGTAGAGAGCGTCAGCTTCATCGGCGACCGCCAGCGCGTCATCGTGACCGGTGCGGCGAACCGGCCATTGACGGTGGACGCGTCAAACAGGATCAATGTGCAGGCCGGTGAGCGCGTGGGTCTCTCCATCGCGCCCAGTGCCGTTCGTGTCTTGCCGAAAGAAGACTGATGTCGAAACCGACCATCATTGCGCAGATCACCGACCTGCACATCAAGGCGCCGGGCGAACTGGCTTACAACAAGGTCGATACGGCCAAGGCGCTGGAGCGCTGTGTGGCCGAGCTGAACGCGCTTGAGCCGCGGCCGGATCTTGTCGTCATCTCGGGCGATCTTGTCGATACGCCGACGCCCGGCGAATACGAGCATCTGTGGCGTCTGCTGGCGCCGCTCAAAATCCCGTTCATCGGCGTGCCCGGCAATCACGACGGCCGCGACATGATGCGCGCGGCATTTCCCGACTGGGCCTATGCGCATGTAGCTGGTCCGCTCGATCAGGCGCGCACCATCGGCCCGCTCGATGTGATCCTGCTCGACTCCCATGTGCCGGGCAAACCCTATGGCACGCTGGAGCAGGAGACGCTGGCCTGGCTCGACGCGACGCTCGGCTCGTCCAATGACCGCCCGGCGCTGCTGTTCCTGCATCACCCGCCATTCCGCACCGGCATCGAACACATGGATGTGCAGGACCTGCACAATGCCGGCGAGCTTGGCGTGATCGTTCGCAAACATCCGCGCATCCGCATCGTCGCGGCCGGTCATGTCCATCGCGCGACGTTGACGACTTTTGCCGGCACCGTGGCAACGATCTGCCCGGCGCCGAACCATGCGGTGGATCTCGATCTCGCCGAGGTCCGCCCGCCGTCCTTCCGCGTCGAGCCGCCCGCTTTCCATCTGCATGTCTGGTTTCCGGACGGCGAGGGCGGCCATCTCGTGACGCATCAGGTGCCGATCGGCGACTTCGACGGCCCGCATCCGTTCTTCGGGGCGGACGGGAAGTTACTGTAGCGCTCGGTTCACCTCTCCCCACCGGGGAGAGGTCGCCGCGCCTTCGCGGCGGGTGAGGGGGCGCAAGCTCGGCGCGTCGCATCGACCTTAGACCAGCGCATTCCCCGCGATGAGCTTGCGATAAAACTCCGCGCTCAGTTTCGCCGTGCGTTTCTGCGTGTTGAAGTCGACGTGATAGAGCCCGAACCGCTTCTCAAAACCGTCGATCCATTCGAAATTGTCCATCAGGCTCCAGTGAAAATAGCCCTGGACCGGTACGCCCTCGGACGTCGCGCGCTGCAACTGGCCGAGATAGGCGCGCAGATACATGATGCGGTCGAGATCGAAGATGCGACCATCCGGCGCCGGCTTGTCTGACGCGGATGCACCATTTTCGGTGATGAAGATCTTCTTCACGTTCCACAGCTTTGCGACGTTGCGCGGTGCCCAATACATCGCTTCCGGTCCGACGCGCAGCCAGTCGGAGTCCATGCGCGGGAAGGATGCGGGTGTCGGTATCAATGCAAAACCCCCGGCATCCGCGGGCGCAGCGACATAGTGCTGCGGCATGTAGATGTTGAGGCCGAGGAAATCGATGGGGGAGCCGATGATCTTCAAGTCCTCGTCGGTGAAGACGGGCGCGTTCGCGCCGGCATAAGCCAGGAAAGCATCGGTGTAGCGGCCTTCCATGATCACGGTGAGATAGCCACCATTCATCTCACGCGTGGCGATCTCCGAGGCGCGGATGTGCTCTTGCGTCTCGATCACCGGTATGCAGGAAGCGAGGTTCTCCGCCACGCCGACTTCCGTGCCGGCGCGGCCTTGCGCACGGACCGCCTGCACCGCGAGCCCGTGACCGAGCGCGACGTGATGGCGGATCTGGTTCAGCTCCTTCTGCGTCGACTTGATGCCCGGCGCCATTTCGATCGGCGCTATGCCATAGCCGAAATCCACGAAAGTCGCGCATTCGTTGATAGTGAAGACGTTTGTCACGCGATCGGTGATGTGTTTTGCCACATGGCCCGCATAATCGCCGAACGCTTTTGAAGTCTCGCGCGAGGCCCAGCCACCGAAACGATCCTGCAGCGCCTGCGGCAGGTCCCAGTGATAGAGCGTCGCATAGGGCGTGATGCCGTTGGCGAGCAGTTCG
>NZ_JBIIOT010000153.1:0-7501 GCF_044336785.1 Tardiphaga sp.
CCGTGCCGGTGCCATCCGGAAACACGCGCGGCCAGGCGATGGAGAAGCGATAGGCCGTGGTACCCAACTCCTTCATCAGCGCGACGTCTTGCTTGTAGCGCGCGAAATGCTCATTGGCGCGGTCGCCATTGCTGTTGTCGCGGATCTTGCCCGGCAGGCGCGCATAGGTGTCCCAGATCGAGCGGCCGCGGCCATCGGCCTCGACGGCGCCTTCGATCTGATAGGCGGAGGTGGCCGTGCCCCAGACGAAATTCGGGGGGAACGCGCGCGGATTGCCGCGTTGCTGTGCATTTGCCGACTGCTGCGCCTCCGCCGGCGGGATGGCGAGACCGGCGGCGAGCGCACCTGCGCCTCCGACCAGATGACGGCGCGTGAAACGATGGGACACTGCAACTCCTGTATGGCGGTTGCCCGAGAGATAGCGTCGAGCCGGCCGCAATGACAGGGGACATGAGGCCCCAGCATGGCGGCATTGGACATTCGCAGACGGCTGCGACAAAAAGAGCATGAGCGGCAATAACGTCGGCGTGAAGCGGGATGGCAGTAATGGGCATGCAAACGGCATCGGTGGCGCGCGTCGCCGTGGTGGGTCTGGGCGGGATCGGTCAGAAGGTGGTCGAAGAGCTCGATCGCGGGATCGAAGGCCTGAGCCTGGTCGCGATCTCCGTGCAGAACGCGGAGAAGCATGCGGCGTTCCTGTCTAAGCTCGGCAAGGCGCCGCCGGTGTTGCCGATCGCGGAGCTCGAAGCCGTCGCCGATATCGTGATCGAATGCGCGCCAGCCTCCTTGCTGCCCGCCATCGTCAAGCCGTTCGTGACCAAGGGCAAGACCGCCATCGTGCTGAGCGCCGGGGCCCTGCTGTTCAACGACGACCTCGTCGCACTCGCCAAGGCGCATGGCGGGCAGATCGTGGTGCCGACCGGCGCGCTGATCGGTCTCGATGCCGTGACGGCGGCGGCTGAAGGCAAGATCCATTCGGTGACAATGGTGACGCGCAAGCCGGTGAAGGGGCTCGCGGGGGCGCCCTACATTGTCGAGAACAAGATCGACATCGAGAGCATCACCGAGCCATTGAAGATTTTTGAAGGCAGCGCACGTGAAGCGGCCAAGGGCTTTCCGGCCAATCTCAATGTTGCCGTCGCATTGTCGCTGGCGGGAGTCGGCCCCGACGCGACGACGCTGCAGATCTGGGCCGATCCGGCGCTGACCCGCAATGTGCATCGCGTCGAGGTGGATTCGGATTCCGCGCGTTTCTCGATGCAGATCGAAAACATTCCGTCGGAGAATCCGAAGACCGGCCGCATCACCGCGCTGTCGGTGATCGCGCTGCTGCGCAAGCGCGGCGCGGCGCTGCGGGTGGGGACGTAACCGCCCCGCACTCCGCCCTCATGGTGAGGAGTGCGCCCCTGGGCGCGCGTCTCGAACCATGAATGGCTTGGCTCTGGAGTGCGCGGCCATCTTTCGAGACGCGGTCGAAGACGACCGCTCCTCAGGATGAGGGGCGGAGAGGGCTGAAGCCTATTGCCCCTTCTCGACCTGCTGCGCGGTCTCGATCCCCTGCGTCCGCGCAATCCTCGCCAGTTCGCAGCCCTCGCAGTAACGCCGATCCTTATAGTCGATCCAGTTATGCGCATAGACGCGCTCGTTCGGAATATCGTAGCGGGCCTGCAGCACGCGGACGAGCACGCGCCACGCGGCGATCTGCGCGTCGGTCGGCGGTTTCCTCACATTGGGATAGTTGCCGACGAATTCGATGCCGATCGTCGAGTCGTTGTCGACTTGCTGATAGGTCGATGAGTTGTCGATATATTTATTGTCGTTGCGGTTGCCGTCGCGCAGGTGGTTCGGCACCGCCCATTCGGCGGTGGACCAATAGACCGTGCCATCGGTCTCGACCCAGATCTGCACACCCTTGCGATTTTGCCGCTGCATCTGCGCCACGGCATTGCGCCAGGCCGAGCCGGGCGCGCCTTCCGATTGATGCACGACGATGTTGCGCCATTCGCGGGCGTGGCGAAGATCAGTCCATGGCACCAGCCAGACCATGTTGAGGCCGGGAATATCCGGCGTGCCGCGCGAGCGGGCGGCGATCTCGAAGCTTGTAGGGATCTGGGCGGTCGCCGGGCTGGCGAACGCGCACAAGATCAGCGATGCCCCGACGATCCGACCTCTCATGCCCCTCGACCTCAGGGCGCCTCAAGGCACCCTGAGAAGAAGCGTATCCGAGCCGTTCGCGGAGTCAAATCGGGCTCAAACGTAGGGCGGATTAGCGCAGCGTAATCCGCCGCGGAGCTTCAGCGATGAATTCGGCCGGCGGATTACGGCTTCGCCTAATCCGCCCTACGGTCGCGTCTTAGTTGAAGTATTCAGGTAGCGTGAAGCCGGCATAGAACTTGTCGTTGCGGATCGCGGACTTGAACGTGTCCGACTTGTAGGCCTCGACAATGTCCTTCGCCCATGGCGCTTCGGCATTGCCGCGGCGGACGGCGACGACATTGGTGTAGGGCTTGGTCATCTTTTCCAGGGCAAAGGCTTCGGTCAGCTTCAGCCCGCTATAGATGGCGAAATTGCCCTGCACGGCGGCGAAGTCGGCGTCGCCGAGGGCGCGGGGCGCCTGTGCGTTTTCCAGCGGCACGATCTTGATGCCCTTCGGGTTCCTGATCACGTCGAGTTCGGTGACATCCACCGGCTTGCTGTCCTTGATCTCGATCCAGCCGAGATCGCGCAGGATCCAGAGCGCACGCTGCAGGTTCACCGGATCGTTCGGCACCACGACGGTGGCGCCGGCTTTCACGTCGTCCGCCTTTTTGTGCCTGGTCGAATACAGGCCCATCGGCGGCGTTGGCACGGTGATGATGCCGGTGAGGTCGGTCTTCTGGCGCTCGTTATAGGAGTCGAGGAACACCGTGTGCTGCATCACATTGGCGTCGATGTCATTCTTGAACACGGCCGTGTTGGCTTCGAGGCCGGTGGAGAACTCGTAGTATTTGACCGTGTAGCCCTTCTTCTTCAGTTCGGGCTCCACGCCCTTCTTGAAGCCGTCGATATAGGGGCCGGGCACGAAGCCGACCTTGAGTTCGGTCTTGGTTGGCGACTGCGCGAGCGCGCCGGTAAAAGAGGCAAGCGTGATGGCGGCGGCGGCGAGCGCCGAGAGCAGGGACTTCATGATATGAGCTTTCAGTGAGCGGGGATTACTTCGGCGACCAGATCTTCACGTCGGCGGCATCCACCTTCACGGGGATGAGCTTCTCGTTGAAGAACGCGTCGGCAATGATCTGCTGTTCGGACAGGCCGGCTTTGGTGACGGCGCCGACCTTGTAGGAGCGATGGCTGTTGGCCTCCTCGACGGTCGCGGCGTCGATGCCCCACAGGCTGGACAGCAGTTTTGCGGCGTCCTTCGGCTCGGCCTTCACCCATTTGCCGGTTTCATCCAGCTTCTTGTAGATCGCGTTCAGCACGTCGCTGCGCTTGTCTGCATAGGCTGCCGACGACAGATAGTAGCGCTTGTAGCTGGCGAGGCCGTTGCTGCCGTCAGCCAGCACCCGCGCATTGCTCTGGCGCTGCACGCTGGTGAGGAAGGGATCCCACGCCACCCAGGCATCGACATTGCCGCCGACAAAGGCGATGCGACCGTCAGCAGGCGGAAGATAGGCTGGCTGGATATCCTTGAAGCTGAGGCCGGCCTTGCCGAGGGCGGCGAGCAGCAGGAAGTGGCTGCCGGCACCCTTGGTCACGGCGACCTTCTTGCCCTTGAGATCGGCGAGGCTCTTCAGCGGAGATTCCGCGGGGACCACGATGGCCTGCGCGGCAGGCGAGGGAGCTTCCTCGGCGACATAAGCGAGCCTGGCGCCGGCGGCCTGCGCGAACAGCGGCACGGTGTCGGCGACATCGGCGCCGAAATCCACATTGCCGGTGTTGATCGCTTCCAGCAGCGGCAGGCCGCTGGTGAATTCATGCCACGAGATCTTCACGCCGAGCGGGGCGAGTGCCTTTTCCAATTCGCCATTGGTCTTCAGCACCGCAATCAGCGTCGATGATTTTTGATAACCGATGCGCACCGTGTCCATCGTCTGCGCGCAGGCGAAGGAGGTCGACAACATCGTTACGAGCGCCGCCATCTGCAATGCGCGGGTGGGGCGCCGGATGGTGCGATTGAGAACATGCGAGAGCAGAATGGGGAGCATGATGATGCCGCTTTGCAAGTATCAAATTGAGATGCGCAAAGGTGCGAGAGTGGCCGGTTCCAGTCAATGAAATGGCCGACTGTAGTTGCGGGCGCAGCGATAGAAGCATTCTGCCGGAGGCAAAATGCGGAGCCAAACCTTCTCCCGGTCTCGTCCGGTCGCCATTTGCGACGGAATAATTTTCTGCATCCGGAGATGAAAGCTGCTCCCGACACGGCGGCCCGGATCGCAAATCTTGCCGAGCGTCGCTGACCTTTGAAAGCACAATCTCTGCAGCGTTTCCGCATCACGTCGGCGCAGTGGGCGCCGGACGCAACACGGAGCAGGAATGTCCATGTCGAAGTCGAGACGCGCTGTCCTGGCCACCATCGCCGCGACGCTGCTGCTGTCGCAGATCACCAGCAAGGCGCCGGCGGCGGAGCAGCCGAAGGAAATCCGCATCGGCTTCCAGAAGGCCGGCATCTTCCCCGCCGCGAAGCAACGCCAGACGCTGGAGAAGGTCTTCAAGGCCAGAGGCATCGATGTCCGCTGGGTCGAATTCCAGTTCGGTCCGCCGATCCTCGAAGCCATCAACACCGGCAATGTCGATTTCGGCTATGCCGGCGATGCGCCTCCGATCTTCGCGCAGGCCGCGCGTGCCAATCTCGTTTACATCGCCGCGATTCCGTCGCGCGGCTACAATCAGGGCATCGTCGTTCCCGAGAACTCGCCGATCAAGACGCTCAAGGATCTCAAGGGCAAGAAGGTCGGCTTCGGCAAGGGCTCGAGCGCGCATAACACGATCGTCGCAGCGCTTGAGAAAGCCGGGCTGACTTACGCCGACATCACGCCGGTCTATCTCAATCCGGCCGATGCGACGGCGGCCTTCGCCAGCGGCAATATCGATGCGTGGTCGATCTGGGACCCGTATCTCGCACTCGCCGAGGGCAAGCAGGCGCGCGTCGTGGCGTTCTCGAAGGACGTGCAGGACTCGATCTCGTTCTTCCTCGCCAACAAGGATTTTACGGGCAAGCACGGCGACCTCGTTGCGCTGTTCAACAGGACCTTTGCGGATGAAGGCAAATGGGCCGAGGCCAATCGCGCCGAAGTCGCGACCCGGCTGCAGGAGGCGACCGGCGTCGACAAGGCCGCCACCACCCGCGCCGTCGAGCGGTCGAACTACACGGTGGTGCCGATCAACGACAGGATCATCGCCACCCAGCAGGAGACCGCGGACCGGTTCTTCAAGCTCGGCCTGATCCCGAAGCCGGTGCAGGTGAAGGACATTGTCTGGACCTGGAATCCGGGGTCCTGATGCCCCGGTTGTCGGTCCCATGACCGCCGCACTGGAAAGTGCGCCGGTTGGGGAATGTTATTCTCCAAACTGCCGGTTTCCGGGTGAAAAGTTCACCTTTTGTGCAGTGCGGTTGAATTCAGCCCGAAAATCAGTAGGTTGCCGCCACGGCGCCAGCGCCTTCCGAGGCCGGCCCCGATCTTCACACCTGCACAGAAACGTCATTCAATGAACGCTCCCGTGTCCAAGCCGACTGGAGTGCCCGTGCCAGTTCTCGATCAGCCAGATCTTGAGCCGAAAGGGCCTGCCATCATTTCCTTCGATGGCGTCAGCAAGATTTTCCCGCCCCGGAAGGACTCCGCCGAGGTGAAGGCGGTCGATCATATCGATCTCGTCGTTCCCGAAGGCGCCATTGTCGGCGTGATCGGCAAGAGCGGCGCCGGCAAGTCCACGCTCATTCGCCTCATCAACGGACTCGAACTGCCGACCAAGGGCAAGGTCACCGTTGACGGACTCGACATTGGATCGCTCGATGAGCGCGCACTGCGCCAGGCACGCCGCTCCATTGGCATGATCTTCCAGCATTTCAATCTGCTCTCCTCGCGCACCGCCTTCGACAATATCGCGCTGCCGCTCGAGATCGCCGGCACGCCGCGCAAGGATATCAAGGGCATTGTCGAGCCGCTGCTCGAGATGGTCGGCCTCGCCGACAAGCGCGATCGCTATCCGGCCGAACTCTCCGGTGGCCAGAAGCAGCGCGTCGGCATTGCGCGGGCTCTCGCGACCAAGCCGAAGGTGCTGCTCTCCGACGAGGCGACCTCGGCGCTCGATCCCGAGACCACAGCTTCGATCATCACGCTGCTGAAGCAGATCAATGCCGAGCTCAATCTCACCATTCTTTTCATCACCCATGAAATGAGTGTGGTGAAGAAGCTCGCCCAGCGTGTCGCCGTGATGGAAGGCGGCCGCATCATCGAGCAGGGGACGACCTACGAGATTTTCGCAAACCCGACCCATGCGACGACCAAGCGTTTTGTCGGCGAAGTCACCGGCGGCAATGTGCCGGAATGGCTGCAGTCGCGTCTGCTCGCCGATTACGCGCCGGGCCGCCAGGCGGTGATCCGCATCGCCTTCACCGGCGCCGATGCCGACGAGCCCGTGCTGTCGCGCCTCACGCGCGCCTACGGCGTCGACTTCAACATCATGCATGGCCAGATCGAATATGTCGCCGATCATCCGTTCGGCACGCTGATCGCCTCCGTCGCGGCCGAGCCCGGGCTGCAGGCGAAGCTGATCGCCGATCTGACCGCCACCCGCAACACCGTGGAGCATCTCGGCTATGTCGCCTGAACTCATCAACATGATCGCGTCCTCGACGCTCGACACGCTGGTGATGGTCGCACTGGCCGGCATTTTTGGCACGCTGGCCGGATTGCCGCTCGGCATCTTCCTGGCGACCAGCCGGGCCGGTGAGCTGTTTCCCGCACCGAACGTCAATCGGCTGCTCGGCCTTGTGGTCAATGCGACGCGCTCGACGCCCTTCATCATTCTCGTCGTCGCCATCGTGCCGCTGACGCGGCTGATTGCCGGCACCTCCATCGGCACCAGCGCGGCCGTGGTGCCGTTGACGATTGCCGCCACGCCGTTCATCGCCCGCGTCATCGAAGGCGCGATCCGCGAAGTCGATCAGGGCCTGGTCGAAGCCGCGCGCGCCTTTGGCGCGAGCCCGCTGCAGATCGTGTGGAAGGTGCTGCTTCCCGAAGCGATGCCGGCGGTGACGCTGGCGCTCACGCTCGCCACCGTCAGCCTCATTGGTTACTCGGCGATGGTCGGTGCCGTCGGCGGCGGCGGGCTCGGCGATCTCGGCATCCGCTACGGCTATCAACGCTTCATGCCGGAAGTGATGGCGACCGTGGTCGCCGTGCTGATCTGCCTCGTGCAGGGCGTGCAGAGCCTCGGCGATTTCATCTCGCGCCGGCTCGACAAGCGCAGCCGGCACTCCTGATCTTGCGCGCACTGCGGCGCGCGCCTGTCTCGTTTCTTC
>NZ_JBIIOT010000050.1:0-37610 GCF_044336785.1 Tardiphaga sp.
TAGTATGTCTCTTCGTCGTCTTCTTCTCTCTGCCATCGCCGTCGCTGCCTTCACCTCTGCCGCCTCCGCCGAGACCATCAAGGTCGGCGTCACGCCCGGTCCGCATGCGCAGGTGCTGGAAGCCGCCAAGGCCGTCGCTGCCAAGAAGGGCCTCGACATCCAGATCGTCGAATTCTCCGATTACGTGGTGCCGAATGCGGCGCTGGACGCCGGCGACCTGCAGGCCAATTCGTTCCAGCATCAGCCCTATCTCGACAACCAGGTGGCCGATCGCAAGTTCAAGCTGGTCTCGGTGGGCAACACCATCAATTTCCCGATGGGCATCTATTCGAAGAAAGTGAAGACCTGGGACGAGGTGAAGTCCGGTGCGTCGCTGGCGATTCCGAACGATCCGACCAATGGCGGTCGCGTGCTGATCCTGTTGCGCGACAAGGGCATCATCAAGCTGAAGGACGGCGTCGGCTTCAAGCCCACGCTGCTCGACATCACCGACAATCCGAAGAAGCTGAAAGTCGTCGAGGTCGATGCCGCGCAATTGCCGCGCACGCTGCCGGACGTGGATGTCGCCGGCATCAACACCAACTACGCCTCGCAGGCCGGCCTCGATCCGGTGAAGGATGCGATCCTGCGCGAGGATCCGAAGGGCCCTTACGCGAACATCATCGCGGTGCGTGCGGCCGACAAGGACAAGCCCTGGGTGAAGACGCTGGTGGAGAGCTATCAGTCGCCCGAGGTGAAGGCCTTCATCGACGAGAAGTTCAAGGGCTCGGTGCTGGCCACCTGGTAGTCTGCCTTCTCCCTCCCCCAAGCGGCGTAGCCGCGCAGCGGGGAGGGTGGATCGACGGCGTAGCCGTCGAGACGGGTGGGGTGCTTCCCCACACTCCGTCCTTAAGTGGGGATAGACCCCACCCCGGCCCTCCCCACTGCGCCGCTTCGCAGCCTGGGGGAGGGAGCGCGACGTCGGCGCATCACTTCCCGATCAACCTGTCAAACAGCCCCGTCCATTCCTTCATCCACGCGATCCCGTTCTCGCGACGCTTGCGCGCCCGAGTTGTGCGCATTCCCACGCGACCCTCCCGGAAGAGGGCGTGCGGAACGCCGGGCGCTCAAGGCGCCCGTTGGTGCCTGATGCCGATGCGGTACTCCGCAAGGGGAAGCATCAGGACTTTCCGGAAGCCGAGCGCCGCTCAGCGTTCCGCACGCGGTGTTCGGGGTGCTGTGCCTCCGCGTGGCGGATGACAGAGCGATCCGCCAGACGCCGCCGAGAGGGTCGTCCGTCACGCGTGGCCGAGGGTCAGTCCATCTGACGGTGAGCCGTCGCCGAGCCAGTGGCAGGTCTGGCAAGGCTCCGTCCCGCCCGCAGGCGAACGTCGTCCAGGCACCGCGCGACGCCCCAACCTTGGCGCCCACCGCATCCAGCCCCGCGACCGTGACGATCGCGCTCGCCCCTCTCATCGGGGCCGGACGACAGGGACAATAATCCTCAGGTGGATTTCGTCAAGAACAAAGTAGGAACATTTTCGCTAAGCGTGCCGTCTGTCATCCCCGCCTGGCACGCCGAAGGCGTGCGCGGAGCGGGGATCCAATAGACACTGGCGAAGCGGCTTTATCCGCGATGCCAGTTTTTACTGGATTGCCCGGTCAAGCCGGGCAACGACAGGGATCGACGTCTGGGGATTGTCTTCCCCTGAGAGGTTGAGGCCCCCGGCGCTGTGTGTTACCTGACGCGGCATGCGGGTATAGCTCAATGGTAGAGCAGCAGCCTTCCAAGCTGAATACGAGGGTTCGATTCCCTCTACCCGCTCCAGTCTCCCAGGAACTCATTGCGATTCAAACAGGTTGTGCGCGGTCCGGTCGCGATCAATCAATGTCGGCGTGTCTTGGATAAGCGCTTTCTCAGGCCATCGGGCGCAGATCCGGGCTACCCTTGCTGCGCTGACGAACACGGGCATCAAGCGCCATCGGCCCGGCGAAGCGTGATCCGTGTCAGTTCGGACGGGCGCCCGAGGCGCAGCGCGAATCCCGGCCAGAGCCCGGTGCCGTTGTTCACATAAAGGGTCATCCCGCCGACCTGATAACGGCCCGAGACGTAGCCTGCATTGGCGCGCGCGGCGAGCCGATCCAGCCCGACGATCAGTCCGCCATGCGTATGTCCGGAGAGCTGAAGTTTAACGCCGAGCGATGCAGCGCGCCGCGCGTCGCTGGGTTGATGGTCGAGCAAGATGACGGGAGCGTTGTCGGGGGCGCCACGGATCGCGAATTCAATATCCGGCGCGGTGAAGCCGCCGCCGTGCGATGCACGATCGGTGACGCCGGCGAGGACCAGCTGCCCGCCGTCGCGATCCAGAACCACGTGCCTGTTCTCCAACGTGACCATGCCCATCGACGCGTAATGCTGCATCCAGGCCTCATAGCCGAAGTAATATTCGTGATTGCCCGGGATCATATAGACGCCGTCGATCGCGCGCAGGTCGCGAAGCGGCTCGACGTCAGCGCGCCGGACCTTGAGCGTGCCATCGATGAGATCGCCGGTGATGGCGATCAGATCGACGCCGAGGCTGTTCGCATGCGCGACGACGGTCCGCGCCCAGGCGGCCGGGAACAGGCGGCTGATGTGAAGATCGGTCAGTTGCAGGATCGTGTAGCCGTCGAATTGCGGCGGAAGCCCCTGGATGCGTATGTCGATGTCTTTCAGCGGCGGAATGCGTGTGGCCTGCGTCACGCCGATCGCGGCCAGGCAGGCGGCCAGACCCGCCATTCCGTAGCGGAAGCCGTCGGACACGCTGATGCCAGCGCCAGGAATCAGCGCACCGACGAGCGTCGCTGCGTCCAGCAATAGTTGCATCAAGGCGAGCAGAATGATGCCACCGAATGCCCAGTTGAACAGGACGACGACCGGGCGTGGAAATTCAGGACACAGCACCGATCCCGATGACAGCTTGTTCCAGAAATGGAATTGCGACGCCACCAGCAGAATCAGTGCGGCGACGCATGTTGCAACAAGCGGAAGATGAAGGGGCCAAAGAAAGCGGGTGACGACGAACAACCAGGGCAGGGCAAAAACAAAATGGAAAATTGGACGCCTCCAAGATCGACCGATGCGGTGAGAAGCACTTAGGCATGCAAGTGCGATACCGCAATCGCGGACGAAGGCGCCGTGCGCTCGTTTCAGGTGATTGAGATGAGAAGGTCCGGCTGACACCGGCTGAACGGGCTGTCATAACGGCCGTTGCGAAACCAAGGCCGAGCATCACGTGGATCGTCGACCATTGGTTCGGTCCCTGGACGTCGCTGCACTCATCGGCACTATGCTTGCTTTATCCAGCGCAAAACGACGATGACGATCGTAACAAGGACGACAGTGACGAACAGCCTCTGCCATGACGGTCGCGGGCCCCACGCTGCGGCCGTGTCATCCATGTTCGGCGTAGGCGGCGTCGGTGGGGTGATCGGATCTTGATGCATGATGCTCCTGCCCTGGAGCTCGATCGTCCGGCAAAACATGTCCGTTGTGCGGCGGTGGCCGAGGGCAGCTCTGGCACGATGCGGGCATCGCGCCAGAGAGGCGTGTTACATTTACATCGGAGGCACGACGCCATTGGTGCCGGCGACCACATTGCCGGTGGAGAGCGTTCCGTCTGCTGCTTTTTGTGAGGGGACGAACACCACCATGCCGGGCTTCAGGTCGCCTTGTGCGGCAGGGCCGAAGGTGACGACCGCCGTGTCTTCCGCCACCGAGATGACCTTTTCCTTGCCGTGAAACGTCACCGTGATGTTGCGGCCGTCCACGTCCTTGACGGCGTTGGAGACGGTGGCGTTGGTCATCGTGCTGTTGGGCTTCAGGTCCCAGGGATAGCTGCCTTCGCCGGTGCCTTTCATGGCGGCCGGGAAAATCAGAACTTCGAGGGCGCCGTCGCCACCGCGGGATTTGGGCAGCGAGGCGATGCCGACGAAGTCGCCGGGCTTGATGTCGTTGAGCGAGGCCTTGACCACGCCGGTGACTTTCCAGTTGTCGTTCAGCTTGATGGCGGTGGAATTGCCCTCGCGGGTCTTCACGGTCAGGCTGGATCCTTCGACGCGCTCGACCGTGCCGCGGACGCGAACCGTGTCGGCTGCGTGCGCGGCAGGAATGAGGGCTGAGCTGAGCAAGGCAATGCCCAGCCCGGTGACTGCCGCAGAAAACGCTCTCATGTTCGTCCTTTCACGTGACGCCGTGGCTTGTGCCAATAGCGTTACGTTCGGGGATCGCGATGATTACGCATGGTGGGCATCACGACGGGGTGATCCGCCGGCATTCTGGTTCACGGATCCGCGTGATGTCGCAAGACCACCCGCGCCGGTACAGGTTGCCGTCGATGGCTATCCGGTCGATAAGCGGGATGCGTTGACACCAGCGAGTTTGAATTCTCCATGACAGATGCACGTTATTTCCCGGCTGCCGGCGGCTGGGACACCATCGATCCGCAGGCGGCCGGCTATGCGCCGGACAGGCTCGCTGCAGCCGTTTCCTTTGTGCAGGCGAATGAGACGCCGTGGCCGCGCGGCTTCTATTACGACGACGGCCGTTACGCGCCAAACGTGGACTGGAATGAGACCGGGCCATGGAGCGCGGTGCTGGGGCCAGTGAAGGAACGCGGCGGATCGGCGGGCCTGGTGCTGCAAAGCGGGCGCCTGCTGGCGTCGTGGGGCGATATCGCGCGCGCGGATATGACCTTCTCCATCGCCAAGAGCTATCTCGCCACGCTGACGGGGCTTGCAGTGGATGACGGGCTGATCGGGGAGATCGACGAACCCGTCGCCAAGCGCGTGCCGGGACCGCTATTTGCGGATGCGCATAATGCTCCGATCACCTGGCGGCATCTGCTGCAGCAGACCAGCGAATGGCGCGGCGAGCTGTTCGGCAAACCGGACCAGATCGATCACAACCGCCTGGTCGCGCCGAATGCCGACAACAGCCGCAAGGGCGAGCTCCGCGAACTGCAGAAGCCGGGCGCGTTCTACGAATATAACGATGTGCGCGTGAACCTGCTGTCGCTCAGCCTGCTGCATCTGTTCAAGCGGCCACTGCCGGATGTGCTGCGTGACCGCATCATGAATCCGATCGGCGCGTCGCAGGACTGGAGCTGGGTCGGCTACGAGAATTCCTGGGTCGAGATCGATGGTGAGCGGATGCAGTCGGTGCCGGGCGGCGGCCATTGGGGTGGCGGCATGTTCATCGGCGCCGAGGATCATGCGCGCCTTGGCCTGTTGATGGCGCGCGGCGGCGAGTGGAACGGCAGGCGGCTGCTGTCGCAGAGCTGGATCGATGCGATGTGGACGCCGTCGGCGCTGCAGCCGAATTACGGCTTCCTGTGGTGGCTGAACCGCGGACCGCATGCCAACAAGGGCGCGCCGGAAACGGCCGTCTATGCGCTGGGTGCGGGCGGCAACATGATCTGGATCGATCGGGACTCCGACATGATCGCGGTGACTCGCTGGCTGCCGAGCGCGAAGGCGCCGGAATTTATCCGGCAGCTGATCGCGGCACGGGGCTGAAGCGTTTTCGGATAGAGACCACCACCGTCTTCATGGTGAGGAGCGCGCCGATCGGCGCGCGTCTCGAACCATGGCGTTTATCGTCCATCCTTCGAGACGCCGCGCAAGCGCGCGGCTCCTCAGGATGAGGAGGAGTTCGTGGAGGCCCATCATTTCAACATGGGAATGCTCTGGGTGGCTCGTATCGAAGCAATGGCTTCACAAACAAAAACCCCGACGGCGCTTTCGCTCCGTCGGGGTTTTGCGTTGTGCTTGGCTGCCGCCGCTTACGCGACGCGCTTGATGGCGGCGCTGAGGATTTCCATCATGTCGTCGATATGGTTCTTCTCGACGGTCAGCGGCGGCGACATCGCAAAGGCGTCGCCGCTCTGGCGCAGATAGAGGCCGGTGTTGAAGCAATCCACCATCACCTCATAACCGCGCGCACCCGGCGCATCCTTGCGCGGGGCGAGTTCGACGGCGCCCATCAGGCCGCAATTGCGGATGTCGATGACATTCGGCAGGTCCTTCAGCGCATGCAGGCTGTCGCGCCAGTAATCGGCCATCTTGGCGGCGCGGGTGAGCAGGCCTTCGTTCTTGTAGATGTCGAGGGTGGCGATGCCGGCGGCGCAGGCCACCGGATGCGCCGAATAGGTGTAGCCGTGGAACAGCTCGATCTGGCCTTCCGGGCCGTTCATCAACCCATCATAGACCTTGCGATGGGCGAACACGGCGCCGCAAGGCACGGTGCCGTTGGTGATGCCCTTGGCGGTGGTCATGATGTCCGGCGTGACGCCGAAGAACTGCGACGCGAAGGGCGCGCCGAGGCGGCCGAAGCCGGTGATGACCTCGTCGAAGATCAGCAGGATGCCGTGCTTGGTGCAGAGCTCGCGCAGGCGCTGCAGATAGTTCTTCGGCGGCGGCAGCACGCCGGTGGAGCCGGGCACCGGCTCGATGATCACGGCCGCGATGGTGTCGGCGCCATGCAGCGCGACCATGCGCTCCACATCGTCGGCGAGTTCGGCGCCGTGCTCGGGCAGGTCTTTCGAGAAGGCGTTGCGGGCGAGATCATGGGTGTGGCGGATATGATCGGTGCCGGGCAGCTGGGCCGAGGAGAAGGCGCGGCGGTTATTGACCATGCCGCCCACCGAGGTGCCGCCGAAGCCGACGCCGTGATAGCCGCGCTCGCGGCCGATCAGGCGCGTGCGCGAGGCCTGGCCATTGGCGCGGTGATAGGCGAGCGCGATCTTCAGCGCGGTGTCGCCGGACTCGGAGCCGGAATTGGTGAAGAAGATGCGGTCGAGGCCTTCGGGGGCGATCTCGGCAAGGCGGTTGGCGAATTCGAAGGCCAGCGGATGGCCCATCTGGAAGGCCGGCGCGAAATCGAGGGTGGAGAGCTGCTTCTCCACGGCGCTGGCGATCTCGGTGCGGCCATGGCCGGCATTGGTGCACCAGAGGCCGGCGGAGCCGTCGATGACCTTGCGGCCGTCTTCGGTGGTGTAATACATGCCCTTGGCCGACGAGAACATGCGCGGCGCCGCCTTGAACTGGCGGTTGGCCGTGAACGGCATCCAGAACGTGTCGAGTTGCAGGCTGTTCGGAATCTGATGGACGGTCACGGCGCGCTCCCAGGGTGATGTCAGGCTGATTTTCGCATCTGGATCATGTTCGTAACATTGCAACAAGTCCTTTTCTTGTGCTGATCAAGCTGTTGATTTTGCTGGGCGGAGCGGGCCATATTTGCCGGATCCGCAACACCCGCAACAGGATTTGGGCGTGACCATCGATCTCGGCGAACGGCTGCGCTTCGTGCGCGGGCGCCACAAGCTGTCGCAGCGCGAACTGGCCAAGCGCGCCGGCGTCACCAATTCGACCATCTCGCTGATCGAATCCAACCAGATGAATCCATCGGTGGGCGCGCTGAAGCGCATTCTCGACGGCATCCCGATGGGCCTCGCCGAGTTCTTCGCCATCGAGCCGGACCGGCCGCGCAAGGCGTTCTATCGCGCGGATGAACTGACCGAGATCGGGAAGTCGCCGATCTCCTATCGCCAGGTCGGCGACAATCTGTTCGGCCGCGCCTTGCAGATCCTGAAGGAGCGCTACGAGCCCGGCAGCGATACCGGCCGGGTGCCGCTGGTGCATGACGGCGAGGAGGGCGGCATCGTGATTGCGGGCCGGCTGGAAGTCATCGTCGATGACGAGCGCCGCATCCTCGATCCCGGCGATGCCTATTACTTCGAAAGCCGCCGGCCGCACCGGTTTCGCTGCGTGGGGACGAAGGCGTGCGAAGTGGTGAGCGCCTGCACGCCGCCGTCGTTCTAAGAGACCGCCGGTCTTCGCCGCCCTGACCGCGGCGTTCGTTGACCGCAGTCATGACCTCTTTGACGTAGAGTCGGCCCGGTCACAGACCGTTTGTGGGTTGTCGCCGGAGCACGCATGGCGGCGTGATTCCGCGGGCTGAAGCGTCAGCTCTTCGTGGCGTGCAATCGGGTGCCGGGGTTGAATTCCGCCGCGTGGCTGCCCGGAAATAGCGGCCAAATCGCAAATATCAGAATTCCTTCAGAAAAATATCGTTGTCCCATCAGGACTCTAGATGGGGGCATTGGTATCGGCGACCTGCCGCAATCCGCGGTTTTTGCGTCGGCGTGCATCACCACGCTCGCGCTGCGGCGCCAGGCAGAAGGCCTGTGGCACCCGGACCGATCGGAAGAACTGGACGACGAGATGGTGGTTCGATCGGCTGATGACCCCCGCAAGGATCGCGGCACGGACGCTGCCGATACCCGATTGGATCAACCACGGCAGATGGCCACGGATTTCGCAGATGCGAATGGAGATTTGAAGATGGCGCAAGGCTCGGGGCAGGGCGCGATGCAGCTGGCAGGGTTTGTCGAGGACGAGCTGTCCCTGGACGATCTCGATCGCGTGGTCGGTGGTCGCAGCGCCGAGGGCGGCGAGCTGCATCTGATGTCCGAGGGCGAAGGCGGCGGGGGCAACAATCCACCGGTCGTGCATCCTCCGGACAATCTCCCCAATCCGCTGCAGCAGATCGAAGATCAGGTCAGCAGCCACGCCATCACCGGCGAGCAGGCAATCTCCCAGATTGCCAGCCTGATCGGCAGCCAGCCCGACCACGCCATGCAGGCCATTGCCGGCGCAGAAATTGCGACGCTGATTGCGCGCGGTTTCATCGATGCGACGGCGGCCATGGCCGATCTGCATGAGGCTGTCACCCAGACCCATAGCCTGACCGGCGTGCAGGCGGCGGGCATCCTCGGTGGCGTGATCCAGGCGCAGTACACCATGCTCGGTGACTATCCCGCGCTCGCGCCAGCGGCTGCGACCGAGATCAGCAATCTGATCGGGGACCATGCGCTGACCGCGGATCAGGCAGTGACCACGCTCGCGGCGCTGGCCGGTCAGGACCAGTACCTGAACTGGGGGCTGATGAACCAGATTGCCAACATGGCACAGCAATATGCGATGCCTGCGGCAGACATCGTGGCTGACGTCACCGCCGCGGTCGATGACCACGACCTGACGGGCTTGCAGGCGATTGCGGTGCTGACCGCCCTGACGACCTATCTGCCCCTGACGGGCACGGCGCCCTATGTGGATCTGGCCGGACACGCGATCGGTGATCTCGCCAGCACGCACAATATCGACCCCGACGATATCAGGACGGTGCTGAACGACAACATCTTCGGTACGGATACCCGTCTGCCCGGGCTTTTCCTGTCCATGGTCGAGGCGAATGAGAGCCTGGCGGAGATGGCCGGCGGCATCCTCGCCCAACGGATGGCGGGCGACATCTTCTCCTGGACGCCGGTGATGAACCAGTTCAAGGCGGCCGTCGCGGATTTCGGTATCGCATCCGACGACGCGATCGCTTTGCTGATCGGTGTCGCGCATGGCAACAGGACGGCATGGGCCGCCGAACTGATCGCGCAGCTCGTCGTACAGACCCACGTCTTCAGCATGACGGAGGTGATGACGGGCATCCACAATGGTGCCGAGACGACGGCGATGGCGGACGGGGCCGTGGCCCTGCTGTATGGCCTCGCGACCAATGGTGGCTATGGCCCGACCTTCGCGCCGACGGCCGAAGCCGAGCTGGTCGCATTGATCGAGAGTGGCAAGATCACCGCAGCGCAGGCAGCGACGGATCTGCTGGCCAATGCCACCGCAAGCCGATCGCTCGAAATGCTGATGATGGTCGGGACGGCCAATGTGCCCGATGCTGCTGATGCAGTCACCGCTGCAGTCCAGTCACTGGTATCGACCTATGGCGGCGTCGCCGTGGTTCATGGGCTGGTCGGGTTGGTCGGCGGTACCGCGTCGATCTATTATGATCCAGCCATCGGTCCCATCGTCTTCGATCAGGTCTCGGCGCTGGTGGCGTCCGGGGCGCTCACGGTGCACGAGGCGATCGAAACCCTCGCCGATGTCGCGACCTCGACCATACGCGCGAGCGGCCGGGAAGCGATCGCCGATGCCATCGTCGCGCTCGCTGCTGCGGCCGTGCCGCCGCTGAGTGCTGCGCAGATCATGGCTGACGTGATGACGGTTCGGCCGGCCGCCAGTTCCGACAACACGATCCTGCTGCTGGCCTTCCTGGCCGGGCACAATCACGATCTTGCCGCTGCGGCAGGTGGCGCCCTTGCCGGGATGCTCGATCCCAATGACTGGCCGGTGTCCCAGCCAAGTTTCGTGGTCGGATCGGTCACCAACTGGATCGGCAGCCTTTCGACATTGTCGGTCGAAGCCGCGGTTGCGCTGCTCAGTGCAGCCGTCGGCAATGGGCAAACGGCGATTCCCGCGGATATCGCAGGTGCCGGATTGTCATGGCTCGTCACCAACGAGAATATCGCGCCGGTTGCGATCACCGATGCGATCCACGGCTCCACTGTCAGCGGCCTGACCACCGGTGCATTGGCGCTGGTGATGCTTGCGCATTTCGCATCGAGCGCGGGCTCGACGGCGCAGATCGCCATCAACAATGAGATCCGAGCGCTGGTGACCGGCACGACGCCGTTGCTTCAGCGCGGCCATGCGGTCGATATCCTCAATGACATCCGCGACGCCGCCCAGACTGCGAATAATGCTGCCTTCGTTGCCATTCTGGATTCCCAGCTCGCTGTTCTGGCCTCCGGCGATCCGGCGACCGCGATCTTCAACGGACTCAATTCGACGACGAACTTCGCCGATCTCGAAACCGCGGCCAGCCAGCTCGCCGCTTTGATCGCAAGCGGGGAGTCGCCCGTGACGTCGATCATGGCGAGCATCGATCTCGCTTATACGAATGCCGTCCTGACTGCACCGCAGGTCGCGCAATTGCTGATCAATATTGCCAGTCACGGCGATGCGGCCACGCAAACGGCGGCCGGTGCCGAATTCGCGAAGATCGTCGCCGACGCAGGCGTGGCCATCTTCGTACCGGCCGGCCAGATGACGCTGGATCTCTCCACCGCGATCCTGTCCTGCCTGGGCATCGGCCTTGGCGGCAAGCCGGAATCGGCGGCACCGACGGTCGCGCATGCGATGAACGCGGATGCGGCACTCACTTTCGTCATCGGCGCGCTCGGCGCATCGACGACCACCGAACCCGTGCGCTCCGCGTTCTGGCTGGCGACGCAGACATTGCTCAATGGCAACTGGTCTGGCGTCCCGATCCTGTTCCAGCAAATGCCCTTGGCCATGAGTGGGACCGTCGCCGCGTCGATCAGCGACATCGCGTCCAGCCATGCGATGAGCGGAGCGGAGCTGATCCGCGCCGTGTTCGTGATGACGGGCCTGCCGCAGTTCAATGCGCCGCAGCAGCTGCAAAGCCTGATTGGCAACGCGCAGGTGTCGATGACGGATGTTCATTCTGCCATCGTGTCCGGCTGGTGGCAGTCCGATAACGCGATCCAGGTGCTGGCCGGGATATCATCGACTCCTGCCGTCATGACCGAGCTGCAGAGCCTGATCTCGGGCGGAACAGTGACCGCCGCGGACTTCGTCAACAGCCTGCATCTGGGGCTGCTCGCGGGCTGGAATGCGACGGCCGTCAGTGTCGAAAACTATGTGCGCGTGCTGTCCGTGCTGGCGTCATCAAGCGATGCTGCCGTGCAGACGGCTGTCGTCAACGAACTCGCTACCGCGTTTCACAACGGTCAGATCAGCGTCAATAGTCTCGACGCGGTCCTGGACGCTGCCGGGGTCAATCAGGCATCGCTGGTGGAGCGGGTTCTGGTCGCCTATGACGGTTATGCGTTTGGACCGCTGGTTTCGGTCGGCCTCATCACGCTTGATCACGCACTCGTCGTTCTGCAGCAGGCAGGCGAACTTTACGATGCCGTCCTTCGTGCGGTCACTGCGAATACATATGACGTCGCACTGTTGACTGCTGGTCTGGTCGAGATGCTGGCGCATGGCGATCTCAGCGCCGCCGCCGCGAAGCAGATCAGCCTGCAATTTTCCTATCAGGGCAATCTCGCGCTCGCCACCATGGCAGGCACGCTTCTTGCGGCGGTGGTCGCGGATGGCAGCGTGACGGCCGGCCTGTTGCTGGACGAGGTGCGCCTTGCCGCCAACAAAAATGCGCATGTCCTGCAAGGCTCGGAAGGCATCGGCATCGTGCAGATGACCTATCTGCTGAACAGCTTCATCGCGCATGGCGATCCGGCCTCGGCCGTCGCCGCAGCCGAACTGGCGCGCACGCTGGCACATCCCGCCTACGGCTTTTTCGCGTCGCCCGCCACGGCGTTCTCGTTCGTGATTGCCGCTGCCGCAAATTCGAATGCGAGCACGCTGCCGCAACTCGCGAGCATGCTCAAAGGCATGATCGAGAACATCACGGTCGCGTTTGCAGACGTGACCGATGCGCTGGATGGCCTGCCGGCGACCACCGCGCTCGGACTCTATCTCAATATCGCCCAGCGATCGGTGACCAACGGCACGCTGCTGCATGATGCACTTGGCGAGATTTCCGCCATGGTTCCGGGTCGCATCTCGGCGTCGGCTGCCGTGCTGGCCCTCAACGGCATGTTGAGCAACGCGGCCGGGATGCTCGATGCACCCACCTATGCGGTGTTGTCGCAGGCGGTGGGCGCGGAAATCAGCGCTATCGCCGCGGCGAATCCCGGCACCGACGTCCTGTCGGGCATCGCCGACGCCATCCGCAGCGGGACGCTGACGGGATTGCAGGCCGCGCAATTGCTGCTCGGCATGATCACCGGCAACACCGTTCAGCCTGATGTCGCGGCCACGATCAATACGTTGATCGCGGATAACCTGATGACGGCCCAGCAACTCATTTTGTCCGCGCAGACGATCGGTCAGGCGACGTCGCAGCCGGCGAGCGAGTTGCTCGACACGTATATCAAGCTCGCCGCCATCAGTCCTGCCGTGATGCTTGCTGCGGGCGCCATGATCGGATCGATGATCTATACCGGTGCGATCAACGGCGTGGTGGCGATCGGGGAAATCAATAGTGCCATCGGCAGCGTGCTGACGATGAACGAGGCAGTCGCCCTGTTCGCCAGCGTGGCCGCGACGCATGAAAGCCAGGTCGGGACGGTCAACAGCCCGATTGCGGCGCAACTGTCCGTGCTTCTCAACGCCAATGTGTTGTCCGCGCAGCAGCTGCGCGATGCCGTCACCGGGGCTGTCCACGATGGCAGCGCGACCATCGAGCGCGCGTTCGCGCTCTATGCGATGCTGGCCAAGTCGTATCCGGAGCGCCACGACCTTGTCGTCGATGGGATGACCGATCTGTTGACGGCGAACCCGGGCGCACAGGGCATGAGCCCGTTCAGCGCCATTGGTATCGCCTTCAGCGGTGCGGCGGATCTCGGAATCCCGCTCGCGCTGGACCTTGCCGTCAAGAATCTCACGACGCTCCAGCTGCCCTTTGCGAGTTTCATCGCGGGCCTGATCGTTCCCGATGCGTCGCCGGTCACCGCCGGCAAGATGCATGTGTCCGACGCCTTTGCCTTCATCCAGAATGCCTATGCGCAGGGCGTCATCACGCCGAATGCGCCGGGCACGATCACGGCGGCGCAGGAACTGAAACTGCTGACAGGCCTGTTCGCCGCCGGCGCTGGACCTGGGACGGGCGCCAGCCTGTTGCCGCTGGTTCATGATGAACTCGTGGCGATGATCCGTGGCTTCAGGGTGAGCGACGTGGCGGTTGCGGTTGCGCTCGAAGCCGTCGGAGAAAGCAGCGCGCAAATCCAGGCTGCGGTGAATCTTGAGATCGACGCGCTCGAAGACGAGATCGGTCCGCAGATGCGGATCAATGTCGCGGCGGAAACCGGTGCCGACATGGCAACGGTCGGCAGCGAGCTGACCGCCATCATTGCGGCTGGCGGATCGAATGCCGAGCAGGTGATGAGCTTCATTGTCGCGGCGGTCACTGCCGGCAATCTCACCACCAGCCAGGCATTGACGATGATCGCGTCGGCGCTGGCACATACGACGAGCAACGGAATCTATCTGGTCGGTCCGACCAATGCGACCAACTGGATCATGTCGTCCGTCTATGCGCTTGGCGTATTGGCAGATCGTGGCCTGTCCGCGGATGCGATCGGCAGCGCCATCGAGGGCATCTCCGCCTATGGCAACGCGACGATCAGCCCGACCAATGGCGTTGCTATCCTCGCGGCGCTGGCGGCCCGTGACGCATTGCAGGACAGCGCAGCGACGCATATTGCCGGTATTCTCGCCAGCAACGGCCCGACCTTCACCATGTGGATGGCAGTCGGCGCTGTGGTGGACTCGATCTCGCTGGCATCGAATGGTCTGCATGCGGACGATGCGGCGCGTCTCTTGATCAAGGTGGCTGCTGCGATCGATACGCCTGCCGCCTTCAGCGAGATGGCGGCAATGCTCGGCAACCAGTCGGTGCCGACGCAGATCCCGCCGGCGATGGTGGTGGAGACGGTTGAGGCGCTGCTGCAGAGCGGCGCGCTGTCGGCGCAGCAGGCGTTGAGCTTTCTCGCGCCCTACGGCGTCCTCGCGCCATCAGCCGCCGGACATGCGATCGGTGATCTGATCGCGAACCATCAGATCACAATAACCGCCTTTGCAGCTGTGGTGCATGGTGGCCTGTTTCAGACCTCCACGGCGATCGACGGCAGCACGCCGGCGAGCCTGCGCGGAACCGGCGAAATCCATTTCAGCACCGCGATCACCTTGCTTGCTGCGATGACGAGCCGGACCGCGGACGCGATCGACATGTTGATCACAATCGTCACGGCAGACACGACATCCGTGTGGTCCATCATCGAGACGGCGCTGACGACTGCCGCAACGGGGCCGCTGTCGGCACAGGAAGCGGTCAGGGCGCTGACCCTCCTGGCGCTGGATCCGGCTGCGGCGTCTGCTTTCGGCGGCAACTTCGCGGCACGGGTCGCCAGTGACGTCAACACGCTCGTCATCGCCAATGCCATCACCACGGCGAGCGCCATCGCCCAGATCGTTTTGATCGGAACACAGAGCGAGGAACTCGCCGACCTTGCTGTTCAGGTTGTGAAGGGGCTGATCGGAAATGGTCCGGCGACCGGGCCGGACGCCATCATCGGCGCCATCGGCTATGGCATCACGGCAGTGCAGGCCATCGACCTGCTTACCCAACTCAGCACGTCCACATCGGTCAATCTGCTGTCGCATATTCGCACCGACTTCGCCTATCTGATCTCCAGCGGCATGCTGACGGGGGCGGATGTGCTCGGTGCCCTGCATGATGCATGCATCGACCATGGTCTCGGCGTCGCCCAGGAAATGGCGCTGCTGGCCGGCATCTATTCCGACGGCAATGGCAATGCTGCCGTGGAAGCGGCGGTGGCGCACCAGATCGATGCGCTGATCACGAACGGCCGTCTCACACTGGCGCAGGCGATCGACGCCATTGCGCTGGCGACCTATGCGTTAAGCTCGACCTTTCCTACGGTGTTCCAGGACCAAGCGAGCTACCTTGCCGGTGGCCTGCAGAGCGGCGACGCCGCAGCATTGCTGGCGCGGATCGCAACCATCAGCAGCAACCCGACTGCGCTCGCGACCGTGGCTGACGCCATCGCAAGCCTGGTCGCCGGCAACAAACTCGATCTCACGGCGGCTATCAGCGGTATCGATGCCGCGGTTGCGACAGGCACGCTCGACGCGGCCAGGACGGTGGCGCTGCTCGCCAGCATCCCGCTCACCGCGTCCGACGTTATTCATACGGCTGTTGGCGGCGAGATCGCCGCTCTGGTCGCAGCCCATCGCCTGACCATCGATCAGGCGGTCGCAACGCTGGTCGCGATGGCGCATCAGGGCAGCGTGACGCAGCAGATCCAGGCGGGTGCAGCGCTCGGCCTCGCCATCGCGCAGAACGCGACCGATCTGCCGAGTGCAATCAGCGGCGTCCTCGCGGCCGTGCAGGCCCAGGCCCTGACTGCGAGCCAGGCCGTCGCGCTGCTGGCGGGCATGACTGCCAATACGGGTGCGGGCGTCACCGCGGCAATCGGCAATGCGATTTCGGCGCTGATCGGGCAGGGCATCTCTGAGGCGAACGCCATGTCGCTGCTGATGACGGTCGCGGGATGCGGCATGGCCGCGATCGAGACCGGCGCTGCGGCCATCATGATTGGTCTGACGACCGATGGTGGATTGGTCACTCAGGCCGTCGATGCGGCGTTCACGAGTGGCGCGCTGTCGGCGGTTGCAGCTATCAGGCTGTTGCTTGGCCTGGCCGATAACGGGGATACAGCGACGCAAGCCGCTGCGGGTCTGGTGGTCGGACGTATCGTGCAAGTGACCGGATCGATATCGGCGCTCGCGGTTCAGCTTGCCGCCTCGACATTGTCACAGAGCGAGGCCGTCGTGTTGCTGACCGGCGCGATCGCCGGTGCCAGTACATCCGCGCTGCAGACGCAGATGGCGGCGCTGATACAGACGCAGGTGACCAACGGGACGATCACGATCGCGCAGGTTCTTGCTGTGATCGACGGCGCGGTCGGTCACGGGCTGAATGCGGCGCAAGTACTGACCGCGCTCGTGCATCTCGAAGAAGCGGGCGACAGCGCCATGCGCGTCGCCATCCTCGCGCAGGTGGCTGCGCTTGTCACCAATCATCTTATTGACGCTGCTGGTGCGGCGTCGGCGTTGCTCGCCGCTGCGCACCATGGTTCGACTGCGCTGCAGAGCCTGGTCGGCGGCATGCTGGCCACGCTGGCGGATCGTGGCCTGTTGACCGATCAGCAAGTGTCGGAGGCCATCAGCACGGCGACATCGCTTGTGACGTCCGAAAAGCTCGGCGTTCTCATCGGCATGTCGGTGAACGGCAGCGCTGCGGCGCAGGCTGCCTCCGGTGTGGGCATTTTGACACTGGTGCATAGCGGGCAGGTTGATGCGCAAGCCGTGGCCGCGCTGATCGACAACGCGGCGCGACAGAACGTGATCAGTCCGGAGCGCGCGCTCCAGGTGGCGCTGAATATTGCCGCCGCGGCGACCGCCGACATCGGTGCTGGCGCGACCGGACTGGCGCTCGCGCTTGATAAATACACGCGTAGCCAGATGCTTGGCGAGGTCGTGTCGGTGACGACGTCGCTCATGACGAATGGCGGTAGTGTGCAGGCGACGCTGCTCGCCATGGCGGGCCACTCGGTGGCGATGGCCGAAACCGTTGGTCGCGCCTTGGCAACGATGTGGGCGGCTGACCAGACAACAGCGAGCCCGGTCGTACGCAGCTTCACGGCCTGGGTGCCGCTTCTGGCCGACGCGGTCGCCAATCAAGTCATGTCGCGCGAGGAAGCACTGCCGTTCGCGCTGGCAGGTTCGATTGGAGACTATGCCCAGACCCTGATGACGGGGCTCGTGCGGGCCGGCGTATTGACGGCGGTGGAGGCAGTTCAGGTTCTGGCGTCAGCTGCAGTCCGCTATGGTTTCGGCGACGGTGCCAATCCCGAGCTGGCTTACAACGGCATCACGGGACCCGATCCCGAACTGGCGAATACAGCAATCCGCCAATTGCAGGCACTGATGACCGGCGCGAATAGCGTGCCGGCACTGGTCAGCCCGGCCGCGGCGATGAACGAGATCGTGTCGTTGGCGGCAGCTCATGCATTGAGTGGCCAGCAGGCTGCCTCGCTGATCGCCAATCTCGTCGGCCGGCTTGCAGTCAGCGACGCGCTCGTGGCTGCCAGCGCCATCGGTGCGCTCGTCACGCAACAACTGATCGTCAATGAATCGGCGATGCATGCGGTCGCCTGGGCGGTTGGCGCGACCAGCGGCCTGACGCAGGGGCAGGCCAACCTGATCTATGCGTCCATGGCGCTGAGCAGCGACCCTGCTGTACAGCAGATCGCCGTGTGGACGTTCAACTTCGGTGATGCGCGGCTCGCACAGGCATTCCATGGGGTGACCACCAATCCGATATTCACGTCGGATCAGGCGCTGGCCATCATCACGACCATCGCAGCGGGTCTGACGATGTCCGGATTGCAGAATGATGCGGTGGTCGCCAGCGCACTTTCGGGCGAAATTCTGGCGATGGTGACGGCGCACCAGATCACCGCGGACCGTGCAGTGATCGTCCTCAGTGGCCTGGCCGCGACGTCGGTTGCGCATCTCGGCTATCTCGGTACCGAACTCAATGTGCTGATCAGCGCGAATGTGATTTCGTTTGCGCAGGTCGTGACCATCCTGACCGGTTCGGCCCTGAGTGCCGATCAGATCGTCACTGCGTTGGTTGGCCTGGCCTCGGCCAATACGGCGATGGATGCGCAGGTGTTGAACCAGATCGGTTCGATGATCCGATCCGGTGCCATTGGTGGGTCACAGGCCATGGATGATGTCGCGCATGCCCCGTTCGCCATTGCGCTACGCTTGCTCACTGGCTTCGCCACAGAGGGCACGGCGATCATCGACGCTGCCGCAACGGCTTTGGCAGGGTTATTGAGCCAGCCGATCGGGGCAAACAATATCCATAATTTCTACGCGCTTGCATTGGCCAATCTGACGCCTGTCGCGGCGGCCGGCTGGATCGCGAGTGTCGGCGCGCATGGCGATGCCGCTGTACAAAGCTATGTGGATAGCCGTTTGCGCAACGACGTGCAGTATAACGGCGGTCTGTCCGCCGCGACCAATATGTCGACCCTGCTCACCAGGTATCTAATCGAGTTCGCGCCGACGGCGCTGGTGCAATATTACATCGGCCAGATCATCGGGCGGATGATCAATCCAGCGATGCTCGAGTCATTCAACTCGCTGGTTCCGCCAGCGATACTGGCACGCGAAGTCATGTCGACGGTGGACCGTGCCATCAAAGGCACCGAGTCGTGGAAGGATGCCGTCACGACACCGGGCTCGCGGCCGGAAGACCAGAAGACCGTGTCATCGAATACCGCAGCCCTCACTCTGCTAGGCCTTGTCAATGCCACCACGAACGCCAGCGCGCAGGCTGCCGCGGATGCAGACCTCAAGCTGCTCTCGAGCAGTATTGACGGTCAACTCCTGACGGCTATCGCGCAAGTGATGGCGCCGCAGCAGGCGCTCACGCAGTTCGTGACGATGCTGCAGAATGGATGGGTCAGTGTTGGACTGGTCGGCGAACAGCTCGCCGACATGGTGGCCCATGGTTCGCTGACGGCGCAGCAGGTGCTCGATGCGCTTGCGCCGCTCGATGCCAACCAGCAGCTCGCGGTCGTGACGAATATTCTCGCCCATAACGGCACGACCGAATCCGCCTTCGTCTCCAGCTTCGCCGCGCTGACCTTGCTCGTCTGGGGCGTTGCGCCGACGTCGCAGGTCTACACGGCGATGCATGACGCGCTGACACAGGTGGTGCCGGACTTTGTCGGTCTTGTGCGTGGTACGACCTCGGCAGCAAATGCCATCAACGACATCAAGGCGATCGCCACCAGCACGGGCGTGTCCGTCGATCTCCTGCTGCTGTCGGTCTATCAGAGCGTCGCGCAAAACATCGATACCAAAGGCTTGCCAGTGTCGAGCAATGCGGCGCTGACGGCGATCGGCACCGAGATCTACAATCACATCGTCAATGGCTCGGCCGCACATGCCGTGGCGGAGATTGTGCTCGGCGGCTCGCTTTCGCTGGCGGACGCGGCGGGGTTGATGCGCGAGCTGGGAACGACCGCTACCATCCCTCCCACTGCGACGGCCCTGGCGGTGATGAACGGGGAGATGTCCGTCTGGTATGCCGACGCGCATTTCCCCGGCTGGAACACCACCTGGCAGCAAGAGGCTTTCACGATCACCAATGCGGTCGGCATGATGCAGGCCGAAGTGGCGTCGGCGCAGGCGATTGAAGCCGTCCTCAGCGGTCACATGACCGGCGACGAGGCGGTCGACGCCATCCTTCGCGCTGGCGGCGGCTCCGAATATGCAAAG
Organism: Tardiphaga sp.; assembly: GCF_044336785.1. Taxonomy (GTDB): domain Bacteria; phylum Pseudomonadota; class Alphaproteobacteria; order Rhizobiales; family Xanthobacteraceae; genus Tardiphaga. The sequence goes on from NZ_JBIIOT010000050.1 coordinate 19,891, forward strand.
GACATGGGCCTGCTGGCGCTGGCGCACGGGCTCGAAGACCATGCCGCCGGCGATGCGGCGCTGGATGCGGTGCGCGCCGAGATCGGCAGCCGCATCAGCGGCGAGTCCACCGCGGACTCGCTGGTCACGATGGCGTCCCGTGGCTGGCTGTCGGAGGCCGATGCTGTCGAGATGCTGCGCGACCAGATCGCGGTTGCGACCGAAGGCCTTCCGGCCACCGAGGCGTCGATCCTCGAATGCATCGCGCTGGCACGTCTCGACCTGTCGGCGAGCGGACAGATAGATCCGCATGCGACGCCCGAACAGATCATGATGCATGGCGGGCCGACATCGTCGGGAATCCAGCAACTGCTCGAAACCGCGGATGCGGCCAAGCTGCTCACCGGCCTCGGCGCGCTGCAGGTCGCGGGTGGTGCCACGTCCTATGATCTCGGTGCCGGCCTCGCGCTGGCGCAGCACGTCACGCAGGTGCTGGTCGACCAGATGATGGCGGAGCACGCGCGGGCCGGCACGTCGCCGTCCGGCAGCGGTAGCAGCATCGATATTTTCGCCAATATGCCGCCGGCCGTACAGCAGATCATCATGTGCGCGGAGATGGCGAGCCAGTATTTCACCATCGGCCTCAGCTACGCGCCGGTGGCGCTGGACGCCATCGAGCGCGCCTGGGCGCCCGCCCGCGACATCCATTATCTCACCAGCGATCCCGCGAGCGTTCAGAAGTGGGTGGATCTCGGCGTCGATCTTGCGGTCGGCGGCGTGCCCGCAGCTGGCATCTTCAATGCGGCGGGTGCCGGCCTGCCGGGCTGGGCCAGCGGCCTTCAGTCGGCGATGCTGAACGAAGCCTTTGGCGCCGGTGCGGGCGGCGTCTTTACCGGCGTCACCATCGCCAGCAATGTCGCCGTCATCGTGCTCGGCATTCCCGCCGTGCAGAACGGCATGCATGACGGCGGCATGACGCTGGCGACGATGCAGACACTGGCCAATACGTGTTCGCTGATCAGCGGCATCATCTCGGGCAGCGTGCATGCCGCGGCGAACACCGTGCTGAACCTAGCGGAAGGCACCTTCGACACGTTCAAGGCCGCGGTGACCGGCGGCGATGTCGGCGCGGCTGCGGAGGAGCTCGGCCGCGAGCTGTTCCAGCACGTCACCGGCTTCAGCCTCGACGGCATTTCCGGTGTGGGCGAGGCGGCGGGGCGAGCTTTCGTCGATCTGATGTCCGGCAATCCGGATAATCTCGCGGACGATGCCCGCGCGCTCGGCCAGGCGGCGCTGGACATGCTGGAATCCAACAAGCTGGTTCAAGTCGTCGATGCCCAGTTCGACAAATTCCTCGACAAGATGGCGGAAACACTCCGCCTCGATGCCGAGGCCGCGCTGATGGCCATGTGGCTCATGGGTCTCACCTTCTGAGGCCGTTTCAACCCGATGACACGATAAGGAAGCAGACATGTCGGACACGACGAAGACAAACGGCGCGGATGCGGCCCAGCAGCCGCCAACGCGCGATTCAGCCATTCACGGCCTGTCCATGGTCTTTGGCGACTCGGTGAAGCATCTCGCCCACATGGCGGATGCGCAGCAGGTCGCGATCATGTCGATGACGGCGGTTCTGGCGATGCTGCCTGGCACAGCGCAGATCGATGCGACCCGGCTCGCGGTGATCGTGCAGGCGCTGACCAAGGGCCGCAAGGATGCCGACCAGATGCGCGAGCGCGTCGCGACCTATGTGTCGATGATCGTCAGTCTCGCAAACAAGCTGCCCGAGGTGGTGGAGAAGGTCGAGGCCGAGAAGGCCAAGACAGTCAAGTCGAACTGAGTTTCGGGTTCGCGGAACGCCAATGCGGCGCCCGCAAGAGACGTTGGGGAACGTAAGTGGCTGAGAAAAAGATTTTTCGCGACGCGGCGCTGGAGCGGCTGTCGACGCCGGATCGGCTCGATCAGGGACTCAAGATCGTCGGCTCGGCCGAGCGGATCGGGCTGGGCGCGCTGATTGCCCTGATCGTCGGCGGCGCCATCTGGGCCTGGATGATCCGGGTCCCGATCATGGTGGGGGGCAGCGGCATCCTGCTCGAGCGTGGTGGCCTGTTCGAAGTCACCAGCGGCAGCCGCGGCCGTCTCATCAATTTCAGCGTTGCGCCGGGAGACAAGGTCAAAGCGGGGCAGGAGATTGCCAAGCTCGACCAGAGCGAAATGCAATCGCAGCTCGAAACGGCAAAAGCAGAGCTGAAGGATTTTCAGGCGGAGCGCGATCAGATTGCCGCGTTCCAGGCGCGCAAGAAACCCATGCTGGCGGCGGTCACGCAACAGAAGCGGCAGGCCTATCAGGATCACATCAAGTTTCTCAGCGATCGTCTCGAACAACTGGTGGTGCGCGACACGGCCAATCGCGACCTGATGGCCAAGGGTTATATCGCCGTGCAAAAGCTGCTCGATACCCAGCTCGAGATCGGGCAGGCTGAGGATCAGCGCCAGCGCGACACCAACGGGCTCAAGGATCTCGATTTCGAGGAAACCAAGCAGCGCATCGCGGACGATCAGGAGCTGATGCAAATCGAGCTCAAGGTTGCGTCGGCCCAGCGCAAGCACGACAATCTGGCGGAGCAGCTCGCGCGCGAGAGCATCGTGAGCAGTCCCTATGATGGCCGCGTTGTCGAGCTCAGGGTCAAGCTTGGCGAAATCGTCGAGCGCGGTTCATCGCTTTTTACCGTGATCCCCAGCAATCTCGCCAATGCGACTGGCCAGATCGGCGAACAGCTGACGGCGATCGTCTACGTGCCGTCAGGCGAGGGCAAGCAGATCAAGCCGGGCATGCGGGTGGCGCTGTCGCCCTCGGTGGCGCCGCGCGAGGAATATGGCTTTCTGATCGGCAAAGTCCGCTGGGTCGCCGAAGTACCGGCGACGCCGGAAGGTATGGCGTATACGCTCAAGAACAAGCAACTGGTGCAGACGCTGTCGAACAATGCAGCACCGATCGAGATCGCTGTCGATCTTGAGAAGGACGCATCGACGCCGAGCGGCTATCAGTGGTCGTCGTCGCGTGGTCCGGATCTTCGCCTGAATGACGGCACGCTCGCACGTGCGGATATCGAGGTGCGGGACATGCCGCTGCTCAGTCTCGTGATCCCGCCGCTGCGCCAGATCCTGGCGTCGAAGTCATGACAGCCGCGATGATGAGCAGCGCCGCGCGGAAGCGGACGCCGACCTTTCTGCAATATGAAGTCGTTGAATGCGGGGCTGCCTGTCTCGGCATGGTGCTCGCGCATTTCGGCCGCTGGGTGTCGCTCGAAGAACTGCGCTATGTCACCGCCGTCAATCGCGACGGCACCCGGGCAAGCAATATCGTCCGCGGTGCGAAACATTACGGTATCGCGGCGAGGGGATTTACCAAGGCGCCGGAAGATCTCGCCACGATGACCATGCCTGTCGTGGTGTTCTGGAATTTCAATCACTTCATCACCGTCGAGGGCATGCGAGGCGGCAAGGTCTGGGTCAATGATCCCGCCACCGGGCCGCGGGTCATGACGTTCACGGAGTTCGATGAAGGTTTTACCGGCGTGGTGCTGACATTCGAGCGGACGCCGGAATTCCAGCCGGGCGGCACCCCGCCATCTCTGTTTGGCAATATTGCTGCGCAATTGGGACGCGTGCGTGTCGGTCTGGCGAGCGTGGTGCTGGCCGGCTTCCTGCTGCTTGTTCCCGGCTTGTTGCTGCCAGGTGTGCAGCGCGCTTTCACCGACTATTTCCTGATCGCCAAGAAGGACACCTTCTTGTTCTGGATCATCGGCGGTCTTGTTGCGCTGGCGATCTCGCGCGCGACCATCGTGCTGCTGCAGCATCACCTGATGGCACGCCTGCAGTTGCGCCTGGGGGTGACATCGAACAGCCAGCTGCTCTGGCACATCCTGCATCTGCCCACCAATTACTTTGCCCAGCGCAATGCCGGCGAGATCGCCGGTCGGACCAGCATTGCCGATCGCTTTACGGGATTGCTTTCGGGCAGTGTCGGTTTCGCAGTCGTCAATCTTCTGACCATCGCCATCTATGCACTGGTAATGATCGGATATAGTCCGAAGCTCACACTGATCGTCGTTACTTTCGCGCTCGTCAATCTCGGGCTGCTGCTGTGGATGGTTCGGTTTCTGGCGGACCTGCATCGCCGCACATTGCAGGACGATGCGCGCCTGCAGGGCACGATGGTGCAGGGCTTTGCCAATCTGGACAGCTATCGCGCCAGTGGTACCGAGGATCTGTTCTTCCGCCGCTGGGCCGGTGCGCATGCCAAGATGCTGAGCGCCGAGCAGAACATGAACCACTATCGGCGGCTGCTGAACAATGCACCGATCTTCCTGAACTCAGTCGCTGGCGTGGCCATCGTCCTGTTCGGCGGGTTTGGCGTGATGGAGGGAACGATCTCCATCGGCATGCTCGTCGCTTTCCAGACCCTGGCGTCCCTGTTCAATGCGCCGATCGCCAGCTTTGTCGGCATCGGCGCGCAGTTGCAGGAGACCCATGGCTATGCCGATCGCATCGGCGACGTGCTGCGTCAGCCGACCGATCCGATGCTCGACGCAAATCGCGAGACTGCGCCATTGCCGACATTCACCGGCCGTGTCGATGTGGAAAAGGTCTCGTTCGGCTATTCGCCAATCTCGCCGCCGCAACTGGTCGATATATCGCTGTCGATCAAGCCCGGATCTCGCATAGGCATTGTTGGCGGGTCCGGTAGCGGCAAGTCGACGCTGGGCCGATTGCTGGTGGCGCTGGCGACGCCGCAGGATGGTGAGATCCGCCTCGATGGCGTGGCGCTGGACAAGATCGACAATACCGCCTTGCGCACCACCGTCGGCTATGTCGATCAAACCACGACGCTGATTTCCGGATCGATCCGGGACAATCTCACCATGTGGGATAGCTCAAGCTCCGATGATCGCATCATGGCGGCAGCCCGGGATGCGGTCGTGCATGATGTGATTGCAGGCCGTCCGAATGCCTATGACGCCAAACTAAGCGAGAATGGCAGTAACTTTTCCGGTGGCGAACGGCAACGTCTCGCAATCGCGCGCGCGCTCGCGTCGGATCCCTGCGTCATCGTGCTGGATGAAGCAATGAGCGCTTTGGATGCGATCGCCGAGATGAATGTTGTCGATAATATCCGTCGCCGCGGCTGCACCTGCATTCTGATTGCGCATCGCATCAGCGCAGTGCGGGATTGCGACGAGATCCTGGTGCTCGATCAAGGCCGTGTCGTCGAACGCGGCGGGCACAGCGAATTGCTAGCCGCTGCCGGCAGCTACAGCCGACTGGTGGGTGCACAATGAATACGATGACTCCCATCAAGATCGACGAAATCGAGACCCAGGCCGGCACGCAGCTTCGCTTCGATCGCGTCGATACCGGCTGGATCATCAAGTCCGGCCGTGCTGAACTGTTTTTGGTGGCGACGGATGACGGCGAACAGGTGTCGCAGCGCCATTTTATCCTCGAGGCGCGCGCCAACGATATTGTTCTGCCTCCGTTGGAGCAGCTGGCGCCGTTGCAATTGATCCTGATCACGCCGGAACCGAGCGTGCTGGCGCCGTTCAAGCTCGATCATCTCGGCGCCGAGACGCTGGTGCGCGGTGGTGCTGATGCCGCCAAGAAGGTCGATCGCTGGATCGCGGGCGTTGCAGGCGCGTTGCGCGCTGTCATTGGTATGCCGCCGCCGGATGCGCGGGCATTGGTGCCCGGCGACCAGGTTGACTGTCAGGCCGAAGCATCGGTCACCGTCAGGTCCGGTGTGGGGTGGATCGAGAGCCGTGATGCCGCGCTGGATTATTGCGATGGCAGTAGGCTTGCGTCACTCGATGGTGTCACGGCGATGGTCGTGGCACCCGGGACCTGGGTGACCGCCGGCGGAGCAGGCACGCTGTCATCCATGGCGACGGGCGACGTCATCACCGAACGACCGACATGGCCGGAGACGCTGCGTATCTTTCATGGGCACGCCTTCCGGGCGATCGGTGGCGTCGTCACCGGCGCGCAGCAAAAGATCGAGAAGCGCATCGCAGCGCGATCGCAGAACAGCGATCGGCTGACCAATCGAGTCGTGGGTTCGTTTCACAGCGTCGCCAAGCGTGGTCGCCGGGCATGGGCTCATGGCGCGCAGGAGGATGAGCGACTGCTCGCCGTCTTCATGATCGTGGCGGATGCAATCGGCCTCGATATTCCCCAGCGCGAGCGCGAAAAGATCGCGCGAGAGATGACGCTCGAGGGCGCAGTGCGGACTGCGCGCGTCAGGCAGCGCCAGGTGGCGCTGCGCGGGGACTGGTGGCAAGAAGATCTCGGCCCGCTGGTCGCCTTTCTCGATGAGGAGCGCCGCGTCGTCGCTTTGCTGCCGACAGGGACCAATCGCTGGAACGTTGTCGATCCTGTGGAGGGCACGTCCGAGATCGTCGATGCCGCGATGGCGGCGCGCATTCTGCCGACAGCGCATATGCTGTATCCGACATTGCCAGATACGCCGATCAACTTCTGGCAGTTTTTCAAATTCTGCATGCGCCGGAACTGGCGCGATCTCGGCCTTGCCGTGTTCGCCGCTGCTGCCAGCGCCGCGCTGTCGCTGGCAACGCCGCTGGCGATGCGCCTTGCTTTTGATCGCTTTATTCCCGGCCATAACGGCCAGCAGCTCATCGAGCTCGCCATCGGGCTGGTGCTTGCGGCAGCGATATCCATCACATTCCGCATTGCCTATGATCGTGCGGCGTTGCGGATCGATGGCCGCGCCGGCGGTGGGCATGCCGCTGCGGTGATGGACCGCGTGCTGCGACTGCCGGAGTCGGCACTGCGATTTGGCCCTGCCGATCTCGCGTCACGTGTTGCCTCGGCCGATCAGGTCCGTCGCTCGCTGTCCAATGTGGTGCTCGCTGGCATTCCGGCGCTGTTCCTGACCTTGGTGAATGGAACGCTGCTGTTCTATTATGCGCCCTGGGCCGCGCTGGTGGCGGTTGGCTGCTTTCTGTTTCTTTGCGCGCTGTCTGCACTCTTCGCACGCCTGCAACGCGAGACGCAGCGGCGTGGCGAGCAGCTGGAATCCGACGTGTTCAACATCGTGTTCCAGCTGGTGCAGGCAATCGGCGTGTTGCGCACCACGGGATCGGAAGCCCGTGCCTTCGCCCATTGGGGTATCGATTTCGCGGAACTGCGGGCGCGCTCATATCGCTCGCGCAAACTCTCGACCACCTTCGAGATGCTGCTGTCGGGTATTGATCTCCTGTGCTGGGCTGGGATGTTCCTGCTGCTCGCTTTGTTGCCCGGTGATCAGTTCACGACCGGCGCATTCATCGCCTTCGTCACAGCCTATGGCGCGTTTTCCGGCAACTCGATGCAGATCGTGCGGAGTGTCGGTACGCTGGTTGGCCTCGAGACCTCATGGGAACGTGCCGCGCCCTTGCTCAGGGCAACGCCCGAGCGTACGGCCGTGCGGCGCGATCCTGGCCAGCTCAGCGGCAAGATCGACGTCACCAATGTCGCCTTCCGCTACGGACCCGACACGCCACCAGCGCTCGGAGGCGTGTCACTGCAGGCTGCAGCCGGCGAATTCATTGCCATTGTCGGCCCGTCCGGCTCCGGCAAATCAACGATGATGCGTTTGCTGCTCGGCCTCGATCAGCCGATGCAGGGCACCGTTCAGTATGATGGCCAGGATCTGCGTCATCTCGATACGGAAATGGTGCGCCGTCAGATCGGCGTCGTGTTACAAAATGGCAGGCTGTTCCCGGGCACGTTGTTCGAGAACATCATGGGCAATTTCGACGGCACCATCGACGATGCCTGGGACGCGGCGCGGCAGGCGGGGATCGAGGACGATATCCGGGCGATGCCGATGGGCATGCACACCGTCGTCACCGAAGCGTCGGCGGCGTTCTCCGGTGGCCAGATCCAGCGCGTCATCATCGCGCGGGCGTTGGTGGGCAAACCGCGCATCCTGTTGTTCGACGAAGCGACCAGTGCGCTCGACAATGTCACCCAGGCGATCATCACCGAGAGCGTTGCCAAGCTTGCAGTGACCCGCGTGGTGATCGCGCATCGCCTCACCACGGTGCGCGAGGCGGACCAGATCTACGTGTTCGACAAGGGGCGCATCGCCCAGCACGGCACATATGATGACCTGATCAAGGCGCCAGGGCCATTCGCCGAATTCGCCAAACGCCAGCTGATCTGAGGCCGCATATGCGCAAGGTACTTCATATTCTGAGCCAGTTGACCGATGAAGACGTCGACTGGATGTCAGAGGCCGGCGAGCGCAGGCGTTATGAGCCGGGCGACATCCTGGTCCGGCAAGGCGAGCCGATCGATGCGCTGATGTTTCTGCTCGATGGCAAGATCGGCGTCGAGGTCGATGGCGTGCGGACGGCGATCTGGGGCAGCGGCGAGATGCTCGGCGAGACGTCGCTGGTGGACGGTGAGCCACCGCCGGTGACGGCAGTGGCGATCGAGCCGACCCACGTGCTGCTTATTGATGGTGGCGTGCTTCACGCAAAGTTCGATGCCGAGCCAGACCTTGCTGTGCGGCTTTATCGGGCGATTGCAGCGTTGCAGTCGATGTATGCGCGATCGAGCGATGGGAATGTGGCGGAGCTCGACGACGATGAGATCGACATGTCGTTGCTGGATACGGTCACCGTTGCAGGCAGCCGTTTTGACCGCATGATCAAGCGGTTGATGACGGCGTAGATTGAGCTTTCGCTGCGGCTGATTTATCGGTCGCGGGAAGTTCCGTCAGCAGCGCCTCGGCCAGCCCCTTCTGCTGCGCCGATAGCCCGCGATCCCGCGCCGCCTGTTCGAGCGCGAAGGTTGCCTCCATATGGATGCGATAATGCGCGGCGTTTTGCTCGACGCCTGAGCCGTCGGCGATCTCTCCAAAGACGACATCATTGCAGCGCGTCACCGAGCGCGAGGTGAAGGCGCGACAGGACAGTGGGCGGACGTCATAGACGGTGCAGCGATTGTCGGCGCCGAGCAGGGGGCAGCGGTGACGGAGTCTTGCCGGATCGTCTGCGTCACGCGCGGCGGCAGCAGCGACCTCCAGTCGACCCTGCAATGCGTCGCGCTCGTCCGGCGAGAAATGGGTGATGATGTGATCGGCCATCATCCGCGCGATGCCGGGCGGGACTTGCACATAGAGATGACAGCAGGCGGCACAGCCGCTGCTGCAGGCGAGCAGTGGCTGGTTCGGGATATGCGCATAGACGCTGGCGCTGGCGGCGCCGGCGAGATCGGCGATGTCGCGCGCGGCTTCAGGCAGGCAGACGACGCCGCAGGCCGAGCGAAAATTGCCGAAAATGGCTTCATAGCGGCCGGACAGCGAGCGCATCAGCTCGCCCACTTCCGCGATGTTGTCCGAGACGAAGTCGATGGCGTCCTGTGCGCTCATGGCAGCGGCATACGCTGCGAATCACCGGCATGTAAGAGGGAAGCGCTCTCTGTCATTGCCCGGCTTGACCCGGCAACCCAGTACACTCGGGCTTCGGAGTGTCACGCGTATGTCCGTGTCTACTGGATTACCCGCTTTCGCGGGTAATGACAGTGAGAGAGACGGTCTATGCCCGTGCTTTTGCCCGCGCCGGTTTGCCCATCAGCGCCGTCACCGCCACTGACACCACGCGGTCGATGATCGCCTGCACATTGTCGAGATCGCACAGGCCGTCCGACATGCGCGTCAGCCGCTCGGTGTCGCGGATGGTCTGGTGCGCCATCGCAAGGGCGAAATGCAGCGCCCAGAAGATGTCGGCCGGGTCGTGATCGGGCAGGGCGCGACGCAGGGCGCCAGCGAAGCGCTTGAGATGATCGACCTCGCGGTTCTTGATCTTGCGGATCGGCGGCACGGATTCGATCGAGGCGCGGATCATGAAGCGCGCGGCATCGGAACGCTGCTTGGCCTCGCCGAGGCAGCCGCGCAGGGTCGGGCCAACCAGCGCGGAGAAGATGTCCTGTGGGGAGGCGCGGCCGCCGCCGGCGTCTTCCGCGGCCTTCAGTTCATGCAGGCGTTCGCGATTGGTGGCGATACTTCGCGTCACGAACAATTCGGCAATCAGCTCGTCTTTCGAGCCGAAGTGGTAATTCACCGCGGCGAGATTGACGTCGGCCGCCGCCACGATGTCTCGCATCGTCACATCGGCAAAGCCGCGCTCGGCATAAAGCCGTTCGGCTGCGGTGATGATGGAGGTGCGTGTGCGGTCTGCTGCCATGCCTTGATCCCTGCGCAAATCCCGTCCCGTGCAATCCGTCCCCTGCGCCCGTCATGGCGCAACATGGCCCCATGCGAGGGGCGCGGATCAGGAAGATTGCTTTTCAAACATCTGTATGAAACTATCGTTTGAGTGAGCGGAATGTCAATGCGGCCGCCTGATGTCGTGGGCGATCGCGTGGCATCCATCTCCGTCTCATCCCGTCGCCCCCGCGATGCGTGTCCGGTGTGAAAGGCGAGCGACAATCCGCTCGTATTTTTCGCTTGCGGACCTGCATCGACGGGACAACAGTGCCGCCAAAGATTTTGAAGAAACAAAGAGGAACGTCCCATGGATTTCACGATGTCGGACCGCCAGCGCGAATGGCTCGAGCGCGTGTCCTCCTTCATGACCAAGCATGTTCGCCCAGCCGTGCCGATCTATAAGCAGCAGGATGAAGCGGGCGAGCGCTGGAAGGTCATCCCGATCATCGAGGAATTGAAGGCGAAGGCGAAGGCCGAAGGCCTTTGGAACATGTTCATGCCGCCGTCGTCGCATGAAGACGACGAATTCCACGGCGCGGGACTGAGCAATCTCGAATACGCGCTGCTGGCCGAACAGATGGGCCATATCGGCTGGGCGTCGGAAGTGTTCAACTGCTCGGCGCCGGACACCGGCAATATGGAAGTGTTCATGCGCTACGGCAGCAAGGAGCACAAACAGAAGTGGCTGAAGCCGCTGATGAATGGCGAGATCCGCTCGGCGTTCCTGATGACCGAGCCGGCCGTCGCATCGTCGGACGCGACCAATATCGAAACCCGCATCGAGCGCGACGGTGATCACTATGTGATCAATGGTCGTAAGTGGTGGTCGTCCGGCGTCGGCGATCCCCGCTGCAAGATCGCCATCGTGATGGGCAAGACCGATCCCAACGCGCCAAAACATCAGGCGCAGTCGCAGATCCTGGTGCCGCTCGACACGCCCGGCATCAAGGTCGAAAAGATGCTGCCGGTGTTCGGCTTCGACGATGCGCCGCATGGCCATGCCCAGGTGCTGCTCGAAAATGTGCGCGTGCCGAAGGAAAACATCCTGCTCGGCGAGGGCCGCGGCTTCGAGATCGCGCAGGGCCGTCTCGGTCCGGGGCGCATCCATCACTGCATGCGCACCATCGGCAAGGCCGAGGAAGCGCTGGAGAAGATGGTGCGCCGCCTGCAGTCGCGCACGGCCTTCGGCAAGAAAATCATCGAGTTCTCGGTGTGGGAAGAGCGCATCGCGCAGGCCCGCACCGATATCGAGCTGAACCGTCTGCTCTGCCTCAAGGCCGCCGACATGATGGACAAGGTCGGCAACAAGACCGCGCAGCTCGAAATCGCGATGATCAAGGTCTCCGGCCCCAATATGGCGCTGAAGATCATCGACAATGCGATCCAGGCCTATGGCGGCGCCGGCGTGTCGGATGATGCGGGGCTTGCGAAGGACTATGCGTCCATGCGCACGATGCGTCTGGCCGACGGTCCGGATGAGGTGCATAATCGGGCCATCGCACGGCTCGAACTGAAGAAGTACGCGAACGAGGCGAAGCACTGAAGACCGCACGACATTCGGTTGTCATCTCCGCGAAAGCGGGGATCCAGTAGACACCGGCGTTTGTTGTAATCGACACGTCAGCGTTTACTGGATCGCCCGGTCAAGCCGGGCGATGACAATTGAAGGCGTGGCGACAATAAGAAACGAGGACACAACGTGACCGATGGTGTGAAGCGCGACGACGAATATAACGGTACGCGGCCAGTCGAGGACCGGCATCGCTTCGATGAGCTGCGCCTCGAAGCCTGGATGAAGGAGCATGTGGAGGGCTATGAAGGCCCGCTGACCGTGCTGCAGTTCAAGGGCGGCCAGTCCAACCCCACCTATCGGCTCAACACGCCGAAGCGCTCCTATGTGATGCGCCGCAAGCCGTTCGGCAAATTGCTGCCATCGGCGCATGCGGTCGATCGCGAATACAAGGTGATCGCAGCACTGGGCAAGCAGGGCTTCCCTGTGGCCAAGGCCTATGCGCTCTGCACCGATGATGCCGTGATCGGCTCGGCCTTCTACATCATGTCGATGGAAGACGGCCGCATCTTCTGGGACCCCGCACTTCCCAATGTCGACAGAGGCGAGCGCCGCGCGATCTTCACCGCGAAGATCGAGACGCTGGCGCAATTGCACAGCTACGATCCCGAAAAGATCGGGCTCGGTGATTTCGGCCGTCCCGGCAACTACTTTGCACGCCAGGTCGATCGCTGGACCAAGCAGTATCGCGCCTCCGAGACGCAGCTCATCCCCGAGATGGAGCGGCTGATCGAATGGCTGCCGACCTCGGTGCCCGAGCAGGAGCGCGTGTCGGTGGTGCATGGCGACTACCGCATCGACAACATGGTGTTCCAGTCGACGCAGCCGAAAGTGCAGGCGGTGCTGGACTGGGAGCTGTCCACCCTCGGCGATCCCATGGCGGACTTCACCTATCTGTTGATGCAGTGGATCATGCCGGGTCTCGAAAACCTTGATTACAAGGCGCTCGATATCCCGACCATGGATGAGGCGGCAAAGATCTATTGCGATTATGCAGGCCGCAAGGATGTGCCGGATCTGAACTGGTACTATTGCTACAATCTGTTCCGGCTCACGGGCATTCTGCAGGGCATCGCCGGCCGCGTCCGCGACGGCACCGCATCCTCCGCCAAGGCGATGGAATCGGCCAAGCGGACGGTGCCGCTCGCCCAGGCGTCGTGGAAATACGCGCAGCTCGCCGGCGCCAAATAGCGGATCTGTCGATCTGAAGAGTGCGCAAAGCGGTGCTGGCCCGCTCTTTTCAGCCGAGACGCTTTGATGGGCACGGCGCAGACACGCCGTGCCCATCTGACATGCTCTTTTCCATCTCGGCGGTCATCTTGGCGCTGTCTCCCAATCTCACCGGCAGTCTGTTCATGGCCGGCGCCATGGCGACCTTCTGCGCCACCGATGCGATCTCGAAGTACCTGCTGCCGCAGATGAATTTCGGGCAGCTGGTGCTGTTGCGCGGCATCGTGGCGGGGACGCTGATCACGGCGCTGGCCGCGCATCGCGGCGCGCTGCGGCCGCTGCGCGTGCTGTTCGTGCGGCCGGTGGCGCTGCGCATCATCGGCGAGGTGGTGGGCACGATCTTCTTTTTGCAGGCGATCACGCATCTGCCGCTCGCCAATGTCTCGGCGATCATCCTGTCGCAGCCGCTGGCGATCACGCTGGGCGCGGTACTGCTGTTCGGCGAACGGGTTGGCTGGCGGCGCTGGCTCGCGATTGCGGCGGGCTTTATCGGCGTGCTGATCATCGTGAAGCCCGGGGCGGCAGGCTTCAACCAGTTCACATTGCTGGCGCTGTGCTCGGTGGCGTTCTACGCGCTGCGTGATCTCGCCACCAAGCAGATCCCGACCGAGGTCCCGGCACTGTTTGTTACACTGCTGACGACGATCTCCATGACGTCGGTGGGCGGCCTGCTGATGATGCCGCTCGGCGGCTGGGCGACGCCATCAGCGTCGTCGCTGGCGCTGCTGGCAGCGGCCGCCGTGCTGGTGCTGATCGGCTATCAGTGCGTGATCATGGCGTTGCGTGTCGGCGATATCTCGGCCGTCGCGCCGTTTCGCTACACGCAACTGCTGTGGGCGATGTTGCTTGGCTATTTCATTTTCGGCGATATGCCCGATGGCGCGATGATCCTCGGCGCCGCGATCATTGTTGCCTCCGGTCTCTACACCTTTCATCGCGAACATGTTCGCAACCGCGAGATGCTGATGGTTGCGAAGGCCGGGAGCACGCCGACCGACGGGCCATAGTCGCGCGCGTCATGTAGATCTGCTGAGCCCACCGGCGTGTGTACTGTCTGGTTTGCGCTGCGTTTTTCGTGCACATGACGGTGCGTCACGCGCAGGCTCCGGGGCTCCTCCGGCAACTCTTCTCAAGAAACATCCGGGCGGAAACCTTGCCTCTCTCTCCGAATATGCGCGGAAGCCTGATGATGGCCGTGGCCATGGCGGGCTTCAGCATGAACGACGCCACCACCAAATATCTCACCGTCGATATGAATTTCGGCCAGGTGATGCTGGTGCGCGGCTCGCTCTCCATCGTGCTGGTGTTCGCGCTGGCCTGGTATCAGCGGGCGCTGCGGCCGGTCAGCGTGCTGTTCAAGCTGCCGGTGGCGTTGCGCGTATGCGGCGAGATCGGCGGCACCGCGACCTTCCTGGCCGCGATCACCCATCTGCCGCTCGCCAATGTCTCGGCAATTTTCCAGTCGCTGTCGCTGGCGATCACGCTCGGCGCAGCGCTGATCTTCGGCGAGCCGGTGGGATGGCGGCGCTGGCTGGCGATCGTGGCCGGCTTTGTCGGCGTCCTGATCGTGGTGCGGCCGGGCGCCGAGGGCTTTAACCAGTTCACCGTGCTAGCCCTGATCTCGGTGTGCTTCTGCGTGGTCCGGGATCTGGCCACCAGCCGCATCCCCAAGGAGGTGCCGTCGGTGTTCGTCACGCTGCTGACGACCTTTGTGGTCACCATTGTCGGTGGCTGTCTCATCGTGCCGCTCGGCGGCTGGACGCCGATGTCGGGGCGCTCGATGAGCTTCCTGCTGGTCGCCGCCGTACTGGTGCTGATCGGCTACCAATGCGTGATCATTGCGCTACGGGCAGGGGAAATCTCCGCCGTGGCGCCGTTCCGCTACACGCAACTGCTATGGGCCATGGGGCTCGGCTATCTCATCTTCGGCGACGTCCCGGATGCCGCGATGATCGTCGGCGCTGCGGTGATCGTCGGCTCCGGCCTGTATGCCTTCCACCGCGAGCGCATCCGCAATCGGGAGATGCTGGTGGCGGCGAAAGCATCGGCACCTCCGACGGAAGGGGTATGACGCGTTCTCGGCCGTCATCCTGAGATGCGCGCGCAGCGTCTCGACCGGCATCCACGACCTATGCTCAGAATGTAAGCGAGGCATGCGCAGGCCTTCGTCTTGACCTCGCTTGCGGCATCCCGCACAGAGCATGCTGCGCTGCAGCGAATTTCCGCCGCGGCAACCCGATCGCCCCGGACGCCGTCTTGCCTCTCTCGCCCAATATCCGTGGAATTCTGCTCATGGCAGCATCCATGGCCAGCTTCAGCATCAATGATGCGATCGCCAAATTCCTGACGGTTCAGCTCCATTTCAGCCAGGTGATGATGCTGCGCGGGCTGTTTGCCAGCGTGCTGATCGGTGCGCTGGTCGTGCACCAGGGGGCGTTGCGGTCGCTCCGCGTGCTGCGGTCGTGGCCGGTGTCGCTGCGCATCGCCGGGGAGATCGGTGGCTCCGCGCTGTTTCTGATTGCCGTGAGTGCGCTGCCACTCGCCAATGTCACGGCCATCGTTCAGGCCATGCCGCTGGTGCTGACGTGTGGCGCGGTGCTGCTGCTGGGCGAGCCGGTGGGCTGGCGGCGCTGGCTGGCGATCGCGGCGGGTTTCATCGGCGTGCTGATCATCGTGCGGCCGGGCGCCGACGGGTTCAGCCAGTTCACGCTGGTGGCGCTGCTGTCGGTCGGCTTCTATGCGATGCGCGATCTCGTCACCAAACAGATCCCCACGCAGATCCCGACCCTGTTCGTCTCCTTTCTCACCACCATCGCCGTGGCGCTGGCGGGGGCTGCTTTCACCGCGGTGCATGGCGACTGGACGGTGCCGTCCGCGCATCTGCTCTTGCTGCTGGCAATGGCCGGTGCGACGACGGTGATCGGATTCCAGTGCGGCATCCTCGCACTGCGCGTCGGCGACGTGTCGTCGGTGGCGCCGATGCGCTATTCGCAGATGCTGTATGCGATGCTGCTCGGCTATCTGGTGTTCGGCGACGTGCCCGATGCGGCGATGGTCATCGGCGCCACCATCATCGTGCTGTCCGGCATCTATACGTTTCACCGCGAGCGCGTGCGCAACCGGCTGCTGGCGAGCAACACACCGCCGTCGCCGCCTGACGGGGTGTAGTATCTCTCCGCTGCCTTCGCCCGGTCTGACCGGGCGAAGGTGATGACAGGACGAGTCAGATCGGCTTGCCCGCATAGGGCATCGATGCCGTCAGACCGCCATCCACCGGGATCGCCTGCCCATTGACGTATGACGCCTCATCGCTCGCCAGGAACAGGCCCATGGCCGCGAGCTCATGCGGCTGGCCGGCGCGCTTGAGCGGATTGAGCTGGCCGATCTTGTCCTCGGTGCCGCGCTGCTTGGCGCGGTCGAATACGGGCTTGGTCATGCCGGTCTCGATCAGGCCGGGACACACGGCGTTGATGCGCACACCGGTGCCGGACAGCGAATAGGCGGTTGTCTGGACGAGGCTGATCACGCCGGCCTTGCTCGATGCATAGGGATGACCCGAGGCGCCGGACTTCAGGCCCGCAACGGACGCGGTGAGCACGATGGAGCCAAAGCCCTGTTTGGTCATATGCGGCATCGAATGTTTGATGGCGAGGAACGGGCCGATCAGATTGATGCGCAAAATTTCCTGCCACTGATCGACGGTCTGCTCGAGCAATGGCACGAGGCCGCCGGAGACGCCGGCATTGGCCCAGATCGCATCGAGCTTGCCATAGCTGGACACGGCCTTGTCGATGAAGGCTTTGACGTCGCTCTCGGAACCGGCATCGGCGCTGACCGCCTGCGCAGTGCCGCCGGCATCGGTGACGAGCTTTGCGGTCTCATGAATGCTGTCGCTGCGATCGACGATGATCAGCTGTGCGCCTTCCCTGGCGAAGAGCTGTGCTGCGGCGCGGCCGATGCCGCTGCCGGCGCCGGTGATGACGACGGATTTGCCTGCAAGGCGGCCCATGTTTCTCTCCTGAGATTGTTCGTTGTCTATTTCTTGAGCGGACTGCCGCCACATGGAATTCATCATCGCGCGTCACCTTGTGTTGCGCGAAGATGCTTGAGGCATCGCGCGCGCTGACGTACGACAAACGAAACGATATTGAAGGGTGGGTCCGATGTCCAACACCGAAAAACCGTTCGTCGCGCAACACAGTGTTCCCTCTGGCGTGACGGCGACGCGGTGGTGGTGGGTGCGGCATGCGCCGGTGCGCAATGACGGCGGCAATATCTACGGCCAGAAGGACATGGATTGCGATTGCAGCGATCGCGTCGTGTTCAATGCGGTCAGCAAGATCCTGCCGCGCGATGCGGTGTGGGTGTCGAGCAACCTGAAGCGCACGCATCAGACGGCACATGCGATCTGGGACGCCGGCTTTCCGAAGCCGGATGCCATGCCGCATGAATCCGATTTTGCCGAACAGCATCTCGGCGACTGGCAGGGCATGAACCGCGCCGATTTCTTCGCCAGCCGTCCCGTCAATGTCGGCAGCTACTGGTTCGCGCCCATCGACGAGCCGTCGCCGAATGGCGAAAGTTTCATGGACCTCTACAACCGCGTCCGCCGCGGTATCGATCGCATCACCGCGGCGCATGCGGGCAGGGACATCGTCGCCGTCGCCC
>NZ_JBIIOT010000195.1:0-2764 GCF_044336785.1 Tardiphaga sp.
TTGCATTGAACAACCAGCCGGATCGCGGGCTGGCTTTCACCATCGACAATTGCTCGATCACGCGGCTCGACCATCTCGCCAGCGACGGCCATGCCGGCTGGCGCATTCCGATGGTGAATCAGCAGCCGTGGATTGCAGATCCGTCGCATGCGGCGATGCATCAGCCAGCGGGGCCGGAAGTGGGGTCGTCAGCGACAAAGCTCGCCTAGTCGTGTCCCTTCTCCCGCTTGCGGGAGAGGGTCAGGGAGAGGGGACACTCTACTTGCTCCGAGCTTGCGGAGGCACCCCTCTCCCTAACCCTCTCCCCGCAAAGGCGGGGCGAGGGGACATGTCGCGCTACTGAATTTACAAAACTCACAAACATCAGGGAGAAACCACATGACGCTCTTCGACATGACGGGCAAAGTCGCCGTCATCACCGGCTCCACCCGCGGTATCGGTCGCGCCATCGCCGAGCGGATGGCGGAGCATGGCGCCAAGGTCGTGATCTCCTCGCGCAAGCAGGATGTCTGCGATGACGTCGCGAAGGACGTGAACGAGAAATTCGGCAAGGGCACGGCGGTGGCTATTGCCGCCAATATCTCCAGCAAGGAAAACCTGCAGAACCTCGTCGACGAGAGCAAGAAGGCGTTCGGCAAGATCGACGTGCTGGTCTGCAATGCCGCATCGAATCCGTATTACGGGCCGCTCGCCGGCATTTCCGATGATCAGTTCAACAAGATCCTCAGCAACAACATCGTTGCCAACAACTGGCTGATCTCGATGGTCGTGCCGGAAATGATCGAACGCAAGGATGGTTCGGTGATCATCGTCTCATCCATCGGGGGCTTGAAGGGCTCGACCACTATCGGCGCCTATTGCGTGTCGAAGGCGGCGGACATGCAGCTCGCGCGCAACCTCGCTTGCGAATATGGCCCGCACAATATCCGCGTGAACTGCATCGCGCCGGGCCTGATCAAGACCGATTTCGCCAAGGCGCTGTGGGATGATCCGGATACGCTGAAAAAGTCCACGGCGCGCTCGCCCTTGCTGCGCATCGGCATCCCGGATGAAATCGCGGGCGCTGCGGTGTTCATGGGATCGGCTGCCGGGAATTTCATGACCGGGCAGACAGTGGTGATCGACGGTGGCGCGACGATCAGCTGATGTAAGGCACGGACATACTCTCACTGTCATCACCCGCGAAAGCGGGTGATCCAGTATGCCCAGGCCTAACGTGTCCGATAAAGGACGTCGGTTACTGGATGCCCCGCTTTCGCGGGGCATGACAGTCAGAGTGGACTACTCCACCGCCGCATAAACCAGGCTGCGGATCAGCGTCCTGAAATATTCCCGCTGGCCCGGCCCCTGCGACATGAACACCGTAAACAGCTCTTCCTTCGGATCGATCCAGAAGAACGTCCCCGCCACGCCGCTCCAGAAGAACTGGCCGGTGGAGCCCGCATAGGGCGCCATGCCGTCATCGGTGCGCACTGCGAAGCCGAGACCAAAGCTGTGGCCGGGCGGGACCAGATGCGTTTCCAGCTTCACATTCGGGGCGAGGTGGTTCGACGCCATGAAATGCAGCGTGCGGTTGCCGATCACGCGGGTGCCATCCAGGGTGCCGCCATTCAGCAGCATCTGGCAGAAGCGCGCATAGTCCATGGTGGTGGAGACAAGGCCGCCGCCGCCGGATTCCATTTTCGGAATCTCCAGCGGATCGAACAGCGCTACCTTGTCGCCGGTCCAGGGATCGGTGGGGAAGGGATGCGTGATGCGGCTCTTGTTTTCGGTTGCGGCATGAAAACCGGTCTCGGCCATCTGCAGCGGTGCCAGAATGTTGTCGGTGAGATAGGCGCCCAGCGACTTGCCGGACACGACCTCGATGACGCGGCCGAGAATGTCCGTCGAGCGGCTGTAATTCCATTCGGCGCCGGGCTGGCAGATCAGCGGCAGGCCGGCGACGATTCGTGCGTGTTCCTCATTGGTGATGTCGCGGCTGCGCAGATTCGACTTCTGGTACATCCGCTGCACCATGCCGTTGCCGGTGATCTCGTAGGAGAGACCGGAGGTGTGGCGCAGCAGGTCCTGGATCGTGATCGGGCGGACCGGCAGCGCCAGCTCCAGCGCGCCGTTGCGCTCGATGCCGACCTTGGTGTCGGCGAATGCCGGGATGTATTTGCTGAGCGGGTCGTTCAGCAGGATATGGCCATCCTCGACCAGCTGCATGATGCCCAGCGAGACGATCGGCTTGGTCATGGAGAAGATGCGGAACAGGCTGTCCCGGGCCATCGGGGTCGTGGCATTCGGCGCCTGGCGGCCAAAGGCCTCGAAATAGCCGATCTGGCCGCGGCGGGCGATCAGGGCGGTAACGCCCGGAACGGTGCCCTTGTCGATCTCCCGCCTGAAGGCGTCGGAGATCTTCTGAAGACGGTTTGATGACAGGCCCAGCGCTTCCGGGCGGGCCGCGGGCAAAGCGGGGGTCTGGGGGGAAGTGGCGGTTTTGGCGGCAGTCTGGGCGTTCATGGTGGCTCCCGATTGATCTTGTCTTTTGCCAGCCTAAATAAGGGGCTTAGCCGGCATGTCTGGGGAGCTTGGCCCATAAGTTCGGGCTTGAATAGGGGCGTTTTCCTTAGTAACCAGCCGCCGGTTTGGTGTGCCACGCATGGGCGTCGGCAAAACAGGTGGATCAATGGCCAAAGCAAAATTTGAACGTAACAAACCGCACTGCAATATCGGCACGATCGGTCACGTTGACCACGGCAAGACGTCGCTGACGGCTGCG
>NZ_JBIIOT010000021.1:0-60818 GCF_044336785.1 Tardiphaga sp.
GGTCATGATTGTAGTGTTCGACAAAGTCGCCGATCTGCCGTTCGAGATCACCGGGCAGATAGTAGTTGTCGAGCAGAATGCGGTTCTTCAGCGTCTGGTGCCAGCGCTCGATCTTGCCCTGGGTTTGAGGATGATACGGCGCGCCGCGTACATGCTGCATGTCCTTTCCCTTGAGCCACGTTGCCAGATCGTCCGCGACGTAACTCGATCCGTTGTCGCTGAGAAGTCGGGGCCGCTGTCTGACGTTGACGTGATCCAGACCAGAGGCTGCCAGCGCCCGATCGAGCGTGGCCGTGACGTCTGAGGCACACATCGTAGGACCAAGCCTCCAGGCGACAATGTAACGCGAGAAGTCGTCGAGCACCGTCGATAGTTAGTACCAACCCCAGCCAGTGATCTTGAGGTAGGTGAAGTCGGTCTGCCAGAGCTCGTTGATGGCGGTGGTTTTATCCTTGAACTCGTTCGCCGCCTTGATCACCACATAAGCCGGACTGGTGATTAGGTCGTGCGCCTTCAGCAGTCGATAGACCGAAGCCTCAGAGACAAAGTATTTTCTCTCGTCGGTGAACCGCACGGCCAACTCTCGCGGCGATAGTTGCGGAAGTTCCAGCGCCAGGTCGATGATCTGACCGCGGACGTCATCCGGGATACGATTCCAGACCCGATCCGGTCGAGAGCGGTGATCTGCCAGGGCCTCAATGCCGCCCTCGCGGAAGCGATCGTACCACCTATAAAATGTGGCACGGGGGATGCCGAGCTTGTCCAGCGTGCGTTTGGCCGGCAAGTGCGACTGCTCCACCAACGCGATGATCTCGGCTTTCTCGGACGCAGGGTGCCTCATGCCTCGTCCTCCCCATCCCCGTTCATGCTTTTTTTAAGCAGATGGTTTTCGAGGGTGAGGTCGGCGACAACCTCCTTCAAGGCCGAGGCCTCACGACGAAGGTCTTTAACTTCGCCGGAGGTGGCGGCGCGGGCCGTGTCGCCTGCCAATCGGCGCTTGCCAGCTTCCAGGAACTCCTTGGACCAGCCGTAATACATCGAGGCGGCAATGCCTTCGCGGCGGCAAAGCTCGGAGATGTTCTCCTCGCCACGCAGCCCCTCCAGCACAATGCGGATCTTCTCCTCCGCCGAATAATGCCGGCGTGTCTGCCGTCGGATGTCCTTCAGCACTTGTTCTGCCGACGCTTTGCCCGGCCCGGATTTCTGCTTCATCTTCGCTCCTTGCGGCTACGATGAACCAGAAATCCTCCCTTCGTGAAGTCCCTCAATTTGTCTCAAGAGTGCTGACGGGGAACAAAGGTGCCGTATACATTCTGGAGTTACTGGCGAAACCGCTTCGAGCGAGATGCCGGACTGCGGATCGACCATCTGTTGCTCGACCCTTCGCTTGCAGCGCGCCTGAGCAGCGCTGGCGTGGATCGATACGTGCGCGAGGCTCCGGAAGCAAGCGACCACGCGCCCGCATGGATCGTTCTGCGCTAGGCAATCGCTCGCGGAACACGACACCCTCCATGCCGTTGGCTATGAAACAAAGGAGCGTCTCATGAGCAACAAAACCCTGAGCGAAATCGCAAAGGACATGGCGGGTATCGATATCGCCATTCTCTCGACCCACACCGAGGGCGGCCAGATTGCCAACCGGCCAATGAGCAACAATGGCGACGTAACCTATAACGGGACGTCGTATTATTTCACCTACGAGCAGGCTCGCGTGGTCTCCGATATCGCACAGAATCCGAAGGTCGCTTTGGGATTTTCGTCCGAAGGCGGCATATTCTCTGATGGTGTCTATGTCGCGGTCGAAGGTGATGCCGAGCTCATTCGCGACAAGACGGCATTCAAACAGCATTGGACATCCGATCTCGACGAGTGGTTCGACCGCGGCGTAGACACGCCAGGCATTGTGCTCATCAAGGTGCGTGCGAAGCGCATTACGTATTGGAAGGGTCGGGAAGAAGGGGAAGTCACGCTTTAGCGAACAATTTCATTTCGGAAGCTTGATAGCCGTCGAAGATTTTTACGTCGGGCGGGGGGCTGACCGACATTAACGTGTCGGCAGCTCCGCTGGTCCGGGCTCGATTGGACTGTGCAGAGGGTTTTAGCCTGCTAGGCGCTACTTAAAGAGCCGCCGCGATGATCGTATCGTGCGCGACAACAACATTAAGAAACAAGCGCACGCGCTGGGAACGGGTCAGATTGCCACGCGTACCGATGCGTTGCTGTCGCGGCGAGAAACCGGCAAAATCGTCGCGTCCACCATCTCCGTTACGGCCGGTTGGCACCCAGCGCATGCAAGGTCCAACGAACAATGTCGGACTTGGTTCACCCCATTCGGAACTAGGGTATCCGGGCATCGTTCATCTTTCGGATCAAAACGGAGAAGGACGTATGAAGGGTCAAATTGTTTCCAACGACGATGGCGTAAAGACCCATGTGGTCGTGCTGGAAACGGGCGAGGAAGCATTTGAGACGCTCACGAAATATGTCAACGACGCCGGCATTGAAGCTGCCTCGGTGACGGCGATTGGCGCATTCGAGCGCGCGACGGTCGCATTCTATGAATACGAGAAAAAGAATTACAAAAATATCCCGGTCGCCGAAGCAAGCGAGGTTCTGAGTCTTCTCGGCGATGTCGCAGTAGATGATTCAGGCAAGGCCAGCCTGCATCTTCATGCGGTGCTTGGCTTGGCCGACGGATCTGTCCGCGGCGGGCACTTCGTTAAGGGCACGGTGCGGCCAACCCTCGAGGTTGTTGTGACGGAATCGCCAGCATGCCTGCGGCGCAAGAAAAGGGCCGAACTCGGCCTTGCTCTCATCGACCTTCAGGAGAGCCGCGCCTGAGCCATTCCTTGAATCTGTGATGTGTGTTTTCCGTACGGCTGTTGATGCTTCATGCCACAACGGTGGGCTTTGGCGGATGGGCCGTCCGGGGATGATAGTCGTGCAGATAGGTCCCAAGCGCGTTTGCGATGACGCCATCATCAGTGGCGGCTTTGAATAACATTTCCTGAGCCTCCGGAGGCAACTGAGGCCAAACCTTCAAAGCAGCACGTCCAAGTAGAATTGAAATCTGGATGTCGTCCATGGTGCATTCCCTGGTCGTGCTGCAGCGGATCCGGTCGGTCTTAAAGAACTTTGTCCAACGTTATCGGCAAATCGCGCACGCGCTTGCCTGTAGCATTGAAAATGGCATTGGCGACCGCCGCACCGACGCCAGTGATGCCGATCTCGCCGATCCCGCGCGCGCCCATCGGTGTGTGTGGGTCCGGCTCGTCGGTCCATATCACCTCGATCTCCGGCACATCCATATGAACCGGCACGTGATATTCGGCCAGCGACGGGTTCATGATGCGGCCTGATCGTTCATCGAACTGAGCTTCTTCCATCAGCGCCAGGCCGAGGCCCATGACAATACCTCCGCGGAACTGGCTCGCAGCCGTCTTCGGATTGATGATGCGGCCGCAATCGAACGAGCCTAGGAAGCGGCTTATCCTGATCTCCCCGGTCACAGTGTTGACGCGTGCTTCACAAAACATCGCGCCGTGGCTGTGCATCGACCAATGCTGGATTTCCATCGGCATCGGAGCCTCGGCTTCGACGGTGACTTCGTCGCGCTGCGCGCGTGACAGGATCGAAGAATAGCTCTCGCGCCGATCGGGATCGGCAAGGGCGCAAAGAGCTCCGTCCATGCCTCCAATCTCATTTGGCCTTAGACCAGCGAGCGGCGAGTCGTTGCCGGCGAGCTTCAACAGCTCGGTCAGGAGGGCACGATGCGCGGCTGCAACGCTGGCGCCAACCGCTGCGGTCTGCTGTGAGCCACCCGCGAGCACGACGCCTGGCAGCGTCGTGTCGCCATAGCGGAAATCGACCTGATCAAGCGACAGGCCAAGCCGGTCCGCTGCGACCTGCGTATGTGCGGTCGCAGTTCCCATGCCCATCTCATGCGCCGCCACGGACACAGTCGCGCGCCCATCGGAATGGACCGTCATCCGGGCCGCGCCGCCGGGCATGCGGTAGTAGGGATATGTCGCTGTCGCGCAACCGAGGCCGACCAGCCACTCGCCGTCCTGACAGGTCCGTGGCGTCGTGCTTCGCTCGTCCCAACCAAATTTGGCGGCACCAGTACGCCAAGCCTCGACGATTCCGCGTTGGGAGAATGGAAGACCCATGGTCGGGTCTTCCTTCGGCTCGTTGCGCAACCGAAGGGCGATCGGGTCGATGCCGAGCTCGGCCGCGAGTTCATCAATCGCGCTTTCGAGCGCAAAGGTGCCGACGGCCTCGCCGGGGGCACGCATGAATGTGTTGGCGACCATGTTGAGCTTCACAGTCTCAACCTCGAGCTTGAAGCTCTTGGCCGCGTAGAGGCTACGTGTGGCGACAATAAATGGTTCGGTCATCGTATTGTGCGGCGTCATGGCCGTCAGACCGGTATGGATGATGGCGTCGAATTCGCCATCCTGTTGGGCACCGATGGCGACGCGTTGCTCGGTGATCGCTCGACCGCCGACGGTGCGGAAGACGCCTTCGCGCGAGAGCACCACCCGCACCGGGCGTTTCGCCACTTTCGCAGCGGCGGCGGCCAGAATTTGATGGCGCCACAATGTCTTGCTGCCAAAACCACCGCCTACGAAAGGCGATGTGACCTGAACCTGTTTTTCGTCGATTCCGAATACCTTGGCCAAGGTCCAGGCCGCATGCGCGACCGCCTGCGTCGCGTCGTGAATGCGCAGTTCGTCGCCGTTCCAAACGAGCGTTGCCGCATGGAGCTCGATCGGGTTGTGATTGTGGCCAGGGGTCCGGTAAACGGCGTCGGTCTTGACGGGGGCAGCGGCAAACAGCTTCTCGGCATTCTTGATTTCAAGCTTGAGCGGCTCGCCCTGGAACTGGCCTGGCTCAGCACCCTTCGCACGTGCTTCTTCCAGCGAAGTAAACCCTGGCTCCGCCTCATAGCGTATACGGATCAGGGATTCCGCATAATCTGCCTGTTCCTGCGTCTCGGCCAGCACAACAGCTACGGGTTGCCCATTCCAATGGATGCGGTCGTCCTGCATCACCGCGAGATCATCGCCACTCGCCGCTTTTGCATCGGTGCCGAAAGCTGGTGCGTGATGAAGGCGTGGCGCATTCAGATGGGTCATGACGAGAACGACGCCCGGTGCGGCCTCTGCCTCGGTAGTGATGATCTCGGCGATGCGGCCGCGCGCAATGGTCGAGAAGTGGATCGCGGCATAAGTCAGGCCCTGCATGGGGTACTCGGCGGCGAATTTTGCCTGACCGGACACTTTCAACGGGCCGTCGATCCGGGAGACCGGCTTGCCAATGTGGCCATGCTTCGCATGGATCAGCGGATCCGGCTCACCGCCGGGCATCCAGCTGTCGGGAGCAAGCGCAATGCCTCTTTTCATTAAGGTCTGAACGGCGTCCTGAACCAGGCTCATTTTGCGGTCTCCTTGTTCGTCGCGAGCTTGACGAAGGCATCCACGATGACGCGCTTTGCCAGGTCGATCTTGAAGGCATTGTCATGCAGGCCCTTGGCCTCTGCCAGTTCGGCCTCGGCGGCGTCGCGAAAGGTGGCATCCGTTGCCGGTCGGCCTTCCAACGCCGCTTCTGCGGCGTGTGCACGCCAAGGCTTGTGGGCAACGCCGCCAAGCGCTAGCCGAGCGTCGCGGATGATCGAGCCGTCGAGCTCCAGCGCCGAGGCGACGGAGATCAGGGCAAACGCGTAACTCGCGCGGTCACGGACCTTGCGGTAATTCGAGCGCACGGCGAAGCCGTTGGCGGGCAGGATAACAGCTGTGATGAGGTCGCCCGGCACGAGCACGGTCTCGATCTCAGGCGTATCGCCTGGCAGACGATGCAAATCGGTCAATGACACCGTTCGCGCGCCGTTTTGACCCTGTATTTCGACCGACGCATCCAGCGCCGCAAGCGCGACGCACATATCCGATGGGTGGGTGGCGATGCAGTGCGACGAGGCGCCGAGGATTGCGTGATAGCGGTTAAAACCGCCAATGGCGTCACAACCGTCGCCGGGTTGCCGCTTGTTGCAGGCCGCTGCGTCATCATAGAAATATGCGCAGCGGGTTCGCTGCAGCACGTTGCCGCCGACCGTGGCCATGTTGCGGATCTGCGCCGACGCACCGGCGAGAATGGCCTGGCTCAGCATCGGATAGCGGTCTCGTACACGCCGATCCGCAGCGACCGCAGTGTTTGTCGCGCCGGCGCCGATCTTTAGGCCGCCGTCATCAAGATCTTCGATCTCGCCCGACAAGCTCGTGACATCCACCAGCAATGTCGGGCGGGCGATAGTCTCTCGCATGAGATCGACAAGATTGGTCCCGCCGCCGAGGAAACTGGCACCGGTGCGCCCGCCCAATGCGACGGCTTTTTGCGAGTCAGAGGCGCGCTCATAGAGGAAAGGGGTCATTTGGCGCGCTCCCGGGCTTCTGCCTTCGTGCTGCGCGCGCCAAATGTTTCACTGATGGCGTCCACAATCCCGTTGTAGGCACCACAGCGGCAGATATTTCCGCTCATGCGTTCGCGCAATTCGTCACTGGTGAGCTCGATGGTCTCGGCATGGAGGTCTTCGGTGACGTGGCTGGGAATGCCACGTTCGAGTTCGCTGGCCATACCGATCGCCGAGCAGATTTGCCCGGGCGTGCAATAACCGCACTGAAAACCGTCATGGGCGACGAAGGCTTCCTGCAATGGGTGCAGCGATCCGGGCGCGGACAGGCCCTCGATGGTCGTGATCGATCGCCCCTCATACTGAACGGCAAGGGCAAGGCAGCTATTGATGCGCTCGCCGTCAACGAGGACAGTGCATGCGCCGCACGCACCTTGGTTGCAGCCCTTTTTGGTGCCGGTGAGGTCGAGGTGATCACGCAGCAAATCCAGGAGCGACGTCCGGATATCGACCTCGGCTGCGAGCTGACGCCCATTGATTGTGAAACGCATGAGTGTCTCCGCTAAAACATATCGACGGCAGACATGCCGCTCTGCATCTGCAGAATAAGACGAAGATCGAGCAGCTCAGTTCCAGGGCAACGACCACAGGAGCGCTACGGCTGCTGCGGGATCGCGGCGTTGGCGTCGATCAACTGCTGATCCCTGAGCGCCGCCCAGAAATCAGGCGCAATCTTGGTTTGCATTGAATTGTAGTTTTCCGATACCTGCTGCGGGCTTCGTGCGCCCACCACCAACGCGACGGCCACATCGGGGGCGGCTGAGAACTGCAGTGCGGCGGTGCGCAGATCGACGCCGAAACGCGCCGCAACGGCGCGAATCTTTTCGCGTTTGTCGATGGCTGAGACAGGGATCTTGAAGTTCTCCGCACCGTAGTTGAAACGGCCGCTCCCCGACACGAAGCCAGCATTAAGCGCGGAACCGATGACGAGGGAGACCTTATTCTCGCGTACAGCTGGAAAGAGCTCGTTCACGGCCGTGGCATGATCGATTAATGAATACTGCCTCGCGCAGAGGCAAACATCGGGGTCAGCATCTTCGAGGACTTTCAAGATTGGCTCAGGTGTATTCACGCCGATGCCCCAGGCCCGAATGATTCCTTCGTCGCGCATTTTGGAGAGTGCCGGAAACGCGCCCTTGCGCGCGATTTCGTACTGCTCTTCCCAGCCATTCGGGAAGTATGCGAAGTCCGGCGAGATGTCGTGCACAAAGGCGATGTCCAGGGCATCCACACCGAGGCGCTGCAGGCTATCCTCGATTGAGCGGCGGACGCCATCGGCGGTGTAGTCAAACACCACGTCATTGGGGGAGTCGGAGAACGGGAAGATCTCCGCATGCCTGTTGGTCTTCGACGCCTTGAACAGTTTTCCGACTTTGGACGAGAGGATGTAGTCACTTCTATTCTTATTGTGGAGGAAATGGCCAAAGCGACGCTCGGAAAGGCCGAACCCGTACCATGGCGCGACATCGAAGTAGCGTATTCCAACGTCCCATGCCGCATCCAGAGTGGCTTCGGCTTCTTTGTCGGTATGTTTGTTAAACTCGTTTCCGAGTGAAACGCCGCCGAGGCCGAAGCGAAACTCGGGTTTGAAAATCTGCTGCGCACGATTGGGCATTGGTCGAGACCTTGAGTGAACATGAATATTTTGACGAGCCAGCCGTCACATTTAGGGCAGGGCAGGGACGATCAGGCCACAGGATCCGCCGATGAAATGCGGACCGGCACGCCTTTCGCTGCTGGCGTCTTCGACATCTTGTCGTGGTACCAGAGCGGAATTAGTGGATTGGCCTCCGGGTAGTAGGCACCGAGGCAACCACGCGGCAGATCGAACGGCGTGACCACAAGACCATCAAGACGCCGTTCGATTCCATCATCGGCATCAGAAAACAACGAGACCTTCTGTCCAGACACCAGATCGTGGCGCCGGATATCATCGGGGCACATCAGGAGCACGTCGCGCGTGCCTTCAATGCCGCGCAATCGGTCCGACATGCCATAAATGGTGGTGTTGAACTGATCGTTAGACCGCATGGTGATGAGGCGAAAACGACGATCCCTGTCTGGTACGCCCATCGACGTCAGCGACTGCGGACGCGTGAAGTCGGCCTTGCCGGATTTGGTCAGCCAGATGCGGTCGCGCACCTCGTTGCCGCGGTAAAAGCCGCCGGGCGTGAACATGCGCGCGTTGAAGTCCTTGAACTGATCGGGATAGGTTTCCTCGATTAGGTCTCGAACCTGGGCGTAATCGGCCGTCCAATCGTCCCAGGCCACGGCGGCATTGCTCGGCAGGGTCGCTTTTGCGATGCCTGCAACGATGGCAAGCTCGGACCGCAGCATAGCGCTGGCCGGCGCACGGTGGCCGCGGGATCCATGCACGCAGCTCAAGGAGTCTTCCATGGTCACGGTTTGCGGGCCTCCCGCCTGCTCGTCGATTTCCGACCGGCCGAGGCAGGGAAGGAGATAAGCGACACGACCGTTGATCAGATGGCTGCGATTGAGCTTGGTGGCAATCTGGACTGTCAGCTGCATGGTCGGCCAAGCAGCTTCCATGCGCTCCCGTTCCGGAATGGCGCGCAGGAAATTGCCGCCGAGTCCGATAAAGGCTTTCACGCTGCCGTCGAGAATGCCTTCGCAAACCTCGACTGTGTTACGGCCCTTGTCGCGGGGAGCCTTGAAGGAGAAACGTTTTTCGAGATGGTCGAGCGGCACCAGCTCGGGTTTTTCAGAGATGCCGACGGTACGCTGTCCCTGCACATTGGAATGCCCACGTACGGGCGAGATGCCTGCGCCTGGACGGCCAAGATTGCCGCGGAGCATCAGCAGGTTGACCAGCATT
Source organism: Tardiphaga sp. (assembly GCF_044336785.1). Classification (GTDB taxonomy): domain Bacteria; phylum Pseudomonadota; class Alphaproteobacteria; order Rhizobiales; family Xanthobacteraceae; genus Tardiphaga. The sequence goes on from NZ_JBIIOT010000021.1 coordinate 9,303, forward strand.
CCGATCGTCTGCGCGCCGTGAACATGCTGAGTGACACCCATACCGTAGACGCCGATCACATTATTGGCGTTGCAATAGATCTCCGCGGCTTCCGCAAGATCATCGCGGCTCAAGCCGGATTCGCGCTCGATATCCGCCCAATCGGACGCTGTCGCCTGGGTCACGAAGTCGTCGAAACCGTGCGTGTGTTCAGCGATGAACGCTGCATCGAGCACGCGTTGGCCCGCGCCATGGGCCAGTTCGTCCGCTGCAAGCACATGTTTGATAATGCCCATGATGGCGGCGATGTCACCGCCCGGACGGACTTGAAAATACAGGCTGGAGAGCTTGGTCGGCTTGCCGATTGTCATCTGAATCGGGTTTTGTGGATCGACGAATTCGATCAGGCCCTTTTCACGTACGGGATTGAAGGTGACGATCTTGCAGCCGCGCTCGACGGCATCCTTGAGGGTGTGCAGGAAACGAGGGCTATTCGAGCCGGTGTTCTGGCCAAAGAAAAACAGAGCGTCGCAATCGTTGAAATCCTTCAGAACGCAGGTGCCGACGGGAGAGCCGATGACCTTTTTTAGACCAACCGACGTGGTCTCGTGGCACATGTTCGAGCTGTCGGGCAGGTTGTTGTGGCCGTACAGGCGCGCGAACAGCGCGTAGAGATAGGCGGTTTCCAGGCTGGCACGCCCGGATGCGTAGAAGGTCGTCGATTTCGGATCGAGAGCCTTCAATTCTTCTCCGATAGCGGCAAAGGCATCGTCCCATCGCACCGGCACATATCTGTCGGTTTTCGGGTCGAGGCGCATCGGATGTGTAAGGCGCCCAGTCTGCTCAAGATCAAAATCGCTCCATCCGCGCAGCTCACTCACGCTGTGCTGTGCGAAGAAATCAGGATCGCAACGGCGTGACGTTAGTTCCCACAGCGTGGCCTTGGCGCCGTTTTCGCAAAACTCTAGTGGGTGCGGGTGCTCCGGTTTTGTCCACGCGCATGATACGCACATGAAACCGCCTGGCTTGTTTTGGCGGGCGAGCGTTTCCAGCGCGGCGGGCGTCGCCCATTCCTTGCCGAACACGCTTGCAATGCCGCGGAGCGAGCCCCAGCCGCCGGATGGACCGTCATAAGCAACTTCTTCAAGAGAGGAATCTTCCATGGGCGCGTGCTTCCGGGTCAATGCCGGTGACTCAGGCTGGGTGCCGGCTGGTCCGGCCGCGAGGCGCTTTCAGCTTCCGAAAGTGAGGCGGATGGTTCATGGAAAGGACAACCATTGAAGCGCGAGCGAAATTCCGCGGAATGGCGGTAGGGTGCGCGGCGGGCGCGATTGATATTGCCAAGCGACTGATGTGCGGTGATGCCGGTCCAGACGCTGAAACGCATCTTTTCATCCACCGCCTGAACGAGTTCGGGGCTCCAGCTATCCTGCGGGCGCACGTGGATTGTTGCCACACGCTGAAACGGAGCGTTCTGCTCGTCCCATTTCACCGTCGGATCTTCGACGGGCTGCTTTTCTAAATCGCGGCAGAGCTGCACGCGAAACTCCCAAGTACCGTCGATCGCATGCATTTCCTGCTGCACGGTTTCGCGGATCGCATTTGGGCGGTCCGATGCGTCGATAATCTTGCCGGTACGTTCGGTCAGCGATGGCGATATGGGAGCAATCGAAAACTTGGCGATGTAGTCGCCATAGCGGAATGGCGTCGTGCTGTAATAGGTCTCACCCAGTGGGTCCACATTCGGGGCACCACCGAGGGAGTTGACTGCGGGACTTTCGATGCCGACAGCACCCAATGCTGCATTGACGCCGCGCAGGACCGCGGAGAGCGTCTGTTTGGTGCCTTCGAGACGGTCGGTCGTTTTGGCCAGAAGTTTCAGGTTGCCAAGGAATTTGTCAGCCGTCGGGGCCTGGAAGATCGGCCCATTGACCATGACGAAGTCCTGGGTTTCGCCTTCGGCGCCGGGAAGGCGTTCGCCGCCGACATCGAGCACCTTCATCGCAAGTCCGCGAGGCAGGCTAATGTCGTCGGGAAGGATATCGCCGGCGTTTGTGGATAGCCGCAAATAGACTTGGTGCTTGCCCGTGGTAGCAAACAGACCTTGGGCAAGTTCCGGCGCGAGTCCATCGTCCACGACCATTTCGCCGATGAGAATACCGTGCGACTTCGCGTGGACGGATCTGACTGCGTGCCCGTAGTCTTTCGATGTTCGGTCAAGGATCACATCGAAGGTCTCGATCAATCCCTGAACTGTTTCCTGCTCGTCCGGCTGGATGGTTTCAACATTAGCGGTGAAGCGCAGCGGCGGGCCCAGGGTCATCGAACACTCCATCAGGCGAGCCGATGGGCTCACTTTATGTGGAGCAAACGCCGGAAACTTAAGAAGGTTTCTAGATTGCGTGACAGACGCGAACTTTCCATGAGTAGCGATGTCAGCGGCAGCGATTGTTGCACTACCGAGGTGAGGAACACCCTATGACAAACCCGGATATCCAGCTGATTTGAGAAGGCGAGCGAGATGCGCGGCATTCGAAGCGAGCATCGAGGTGGTCTGGACTGTCTTTTCAAAGGGCTTTTGAAGGTCGTTGTAATCGACCGATGCCATCGCTTCACCGACCCAATAAGTCCCGCCGCCCGCCGGAATCGTAAAGCCGACATCGTTGAGCGCTTGAAAAATCTCCGCATGCGAATGATGGGCACCGTCTTCATTGCCAACCACGGCGGCGATGGCGATTTTGCCAAAGGAAGGCATGCGGCCGTTGTCGTCCGTCTCTTGCAGGAAAGCGTCCATGCGTTCGAGGACGCGCTTAGCTACGCTTGATGGCTGGCCAAGCCAGATTGGGGGACCGATGATGAGAATGTCCGCCGCAAGAACTTGTGCACGCAGCGCTGGCCAGTCGTCACCTTTGCCTTCGTCTGATCTTACGCCTGGCAGGATATTGTAGTTTGCCGCGCGAATCGATGTGCCGGTCACGCCGTGAGCCTTTAATGCCTCGAGCAACTCGCCGATAAGCTTCTCGGTCGAGGAAGGGGCGTTACCGCTTTTCAGCGTGCAGTTGAAGGCCAATGCGGTGAGAGCAGTATCAGTCATGCAGATCTCACGATGGTCAACGTGTCGGGGGTGCTCGAACTTCACCATCAAGAAGAACGAAGCCGCGCTTTGGGCGCGGCTTCGATGATTACTTCTTCATTCCGTCTTTGGACATTCCGTCCTTCGCCATGCCGTCTTTCTTCATACCGGTGGTTCCCGACATCCCATCTTTCTTCATCGAGTCCTGGCGATCAACAGCTGTGCCGGTGCTGGTCGTTCCTGGTTGATTGACGCCGGCGCCGGTCGAGCTGGGCTGTGGAGCGCTCGGATTTGCGCCCGACTGGGCGAACGAAGCAGATGCTGTGAGACCAAGAATTGCGACTGCGGTAATGAATGTCTTCATATTGTTGTTCCTCCGGGCGAGATGCCGCCGCTTTAAGTCGCAGCTAGAAGCGTCGTTCCGTTTCACTGCCACATTTGGAAATTGAATTTCGTGATCAGGTCGATTCACGGGATGTTGGGTTTGCAGTCGAGTTGCTCAACGCAGAGAGCATGGACATGCCCGGATGATGACCGCAGCGCACAGCCCGGAGGCATCAGAAGTGCTGATCAGCCGGTGGTGGCCAAGGAGACGACGAACAATCATAGAAGCGCGGAATAGGTTTGAGCTGCGCGCGGCAGTCCCGGCGTGGCGATGTGGCGATCGAAATCATGATCCCACCGCTTGATCTGCGGCTTCACGGGCTTTCTGGCCGGTTTTTTTGACGGTCTTTTCTCCGACCTTTTCAGCGGCCGCCCGTGCCTCGCATTTGGTGCGGATGTCTTCGAGCTCCTCATCGGTAAGATGCTCGATGCCTACGAAGGAGTTGTGGGCAGCGCTTGTCCGGATCAGTTCGTCTAGCTTGACCTGGATGGCGGCGCTGTCGCGGTTTTGAGAGTTCTGGATCAGGAACACCATCAAGAAAGTGACGATCGTCGTCCCGGTATTGATGACGAGTTGCCAGGTGTCGGAATACCCGAAAAATGGACCTGACACGGCCCAGACCACCACAACGGTCAATGCGATCACGAAGGTCGATGCCCGCCCAGCGAGGAGCGATGTTTTATTGGCGAGATCTCCAAAGAACCGCGCAAAACCCTGCACATGTTGATCTCTTGCGCCGTCGGGCATAACTGTGTCCTCTTCTAGGGTGCGACATTCGACCACATGCGAGGCAGGCAAGGAAGGTAATTTTTCACCTCGCAATGTCGGGTGGGCGACTTCGGCACTCGTTGGCCCTTGTTAGTTTCGAGATTTGAGCGGGAGATACGATGCCGATCACAAAGCCCTGGACCCCAGATGATGTCGCTAAACTCACTGCCTTGGCTGAGACGGGCGCCAGCTTGATGCGAGCCAGCGCGGCGTTGGGCAGGAAGACATCCGCGGTGCAAAAGAAGGCGCGAGAAATCGGCAGGCCACTCGCTGGCGTCCGAAAGATCAAAGCAGGCCTACGCGCCAGTGGAGTTATCGACACTAGACAGAAATAGTGTGTCGCCTGGATCGGTCTCAGGCAGTGACAAGATGCCGATTGTCATGTGCTATCAGGCGTGCGGTGATTTCGATGATGGTCTGCGATAGCTTGGATATCGTCCTGAATTTGAGGCGCGAGAAGTGATCGACAAATCGGCGGAACGCACACTGCGCGACCGTGAGAATGAGCTTGCCGAAGTTCAGCGGATAGCGAAGGTCGGCGGGGTTCTCGTCGATCTGAGAGACGGTTTCAAAAATCGGCGCTCGCCAGAATATTTGGCGATCCACGGGCTGCCGGCGGATGCTGTCAACGAGAGCCACGAAGACTGGGTGAGGCGCTTGCACCCGGACGATCGCGAGCGTGCTGAGATCCAGTTTCTCGACGTACTACGCGGCGAGGCGGAGCGTTATTCATCCGAGTATCGCATCATTCGTCCTAACGATGGCGAGGTTCGCTGGATCGCCGCGGAAGGCCGGATCGAGAGGGATGCGGAAGGGCGCGCAATTCGTATGATTGGCGCGCATATCGATATTACTGAACGTGCCCTCTCTCGCGAAATGTTGAGAGAAAGCGAGGAGCGTTTCAGGCTGATCGCCGATAGTGCTCCCGTGCCGATCTGGGTTACCCAGATGGACCGGACAAGAAGTTTCGCCAACCGCGCCTACGTCGAGTTTGTCGGCGTTCCTTACGAACAGGCGCTCGCCTTCGATTGGCGCACGATCTTGCATTCAGATGACATCGAACGCGTCGTGAAAGAAAGCATTGCGGGCGAGGCGTCCTTAAAGCCGTTTGTCTTGGAGGCACGCTATCGACGTTCCGATGGCGAGCTCCGATGGATACGTTCGGAATCGCAACCCCGTTGGGATCCGGCTGGCAGGCACATCGGGTTCATAGGCGTGGCACACGATATTACGGCCGCGAAGCAAGCCGAGATCGACCTGCGCAGTGTCAATGACCGTCTCGAAACGTTGGTTGGCGACCGTACAAGCCAACTTCGCGCTCGTGAATCTCAGCTTCGCGCAATTCTTGAGACAACGAACCAGCATCACGGCTTGCTCGATCGGGCCGGACGGCTGTTATATGCCAACGCCACCGCGCTGACGGCTGCGAATGTCGCCCTTGAGGGCGTCGTCGGCAGGGCGTTTTGGGAAGGCCCATGGTTCACGGCAACGCCGGGGGCCGCTGAAGTCGTCGAGCGTGCGTTCAATGTAGCTATTGGTGGGAAGACTGCGCGGAGCGAGATTGAACTCCAGCTGCCTGTCGGGAGCCGAAGCTTTGACCTTGCGCTGCGACCTGTGAGCGACGAGACCGGCCAGATCACAGCGGTTCTTGCCGAAGCAGTCGATACGACGGATCGGCGTTTGAATGAGGAAGCTCTGCGACAGGCCCAGAAGATGGAGGCCGTAGGCCAGCTGACTGGCGGCGTTGCCCACGACTTCAACAATCTACTCACCATTATCAGGTCGGCGACTGATTTCCTTCGTCGTCGTGATCTTCCGGAAGAACGGAGACGTCGCTACGTTGATGCGATTTCGGATACGACTGATCGTGCGTCGCGCCTGACAGGTCAACTTTTGGCGTTTGCGCGACGACAGCCATTGGCGCCCGTGACGTTTGACGTAGCTGCCCAAGTGGCGAGCATCGCCAATCTGATCCGACCGCTTGTCGGCAGTCGCATCAATATCGAGGTGGACGCCTCGCCTGAAGAGCTGTTCGCCAATGCGGACGTCGGTCAATTTGAAACGACGCTGGTCAACCTTGCAGTCAATGCCCGAGATGCCATGAACGGCGAAGGGCGCCTTCTCGTATCGGCATATCCTGCAAACGAGATTCCTGCTGTCCGATCGCATGGGGCCAAGCCAGGCGACTTTGTGGCCGTTTCGATTGAGGACTCTGGAACCGGAATTGCGGCCGAGCTGCTGCAGACGATCTTCGAGCCTTTCTTCACGACAAAGGAAGTCGGTCGCGGAACGGGGCTCGGACTCAGTCAGGTCTTTGGATTCGCCAAGCAGTCCGGCGGTGACATCTTGGTCAACAGCAAGTTGGGAGAGGGGACCGTCTTCACACTATATCTCCCGCGCTCTCAAGCTCTCTCTGTAGCACCTCCTGCGACTGCTCAGCGAGCCGATCCGGCGAGCGGTGTAGGCCACCGAATTCTTGTCGTCGAAGATAATGCGGATGTGGGGACTTTCTCGACCGAGTTGCTCGAAGATCTGGGTTACGTGACGGAGTGGGCAAGGTCTGCCGATGCTGCTCTCGATCTGCTTGCCAAAGACGAGTTTGTATTCGATCTCGTCTTTTCCGACGTGATCATGCCTGGAATGAATGGCGTCGAACTTGCGACAGTAGTTCGGAATAGATATCCGGGATTGCCTGTCGTCCTAACGTCGGGCTACAGCAGCGTTCTGGCAGAAAACGCGCATCGGGGCTTCGAGCTTGTTCAAAAACCGTATTCGGTAGAGGTTTTGTCTCGTGTTCTTCGGCGCTCGATTGCGGACCGGCGCGGTATGACCGCCGTCTCCAATGGAGAAGCATGAGCAGTTGCGATCGGGGAATTCCGACGTCGTCAGGCTAGTGTCTACTAGCTACGTCCAGAGCGGTCAGCATGTCGGTCGATAGATAGGGTTTTGGCAGGAACACCGAATTCGATGGCATTTCACCAGCAACCGGACGGTGTTTGCCACTCGCCACTACGATGCTGAGCGGCGGCCACCGATCTTTGACAACGGCTGCCAAACGCAGACCATCCATAGAACCCGGCATATCGATGTCGGTAAAAAGCAGATCGACATCTTCAGTATGTTCTAGGGTATCGATCGCTTCATCTGCTGATGCCGCTGTTAACACCGAGTGACCGGCGTCACGCAAAGCATCTTCAACCCACATCATGATGAGGAAATCGTCCTCAACAACCAAGATCTTCATTCATTCCCCCCTCCATCCCGTCACCAGAACCGGATTATTTGGGCATCGTTCCAGTTTCAGGTGTTTTTTGTCGCGGCACACCTCTTAAGGGAACCCATCATGGTTATGCGCGGGTACTTCTAACGGCACAGAAATGTCCCGCCTCGTTGTTCTGAAACGCCCGCACAAACTCTGCGTTAGAGAACGTCCTCTTGGGTATAGCTATTCTGAAGGGTATTATTTTACGTGAGCACTGGCGAATTGCATTCTTGGAGCCGTGAAAATCTGGAGGCCGAAGTGGCTCTACTGCGCGCTGCGCTGATTGAGGCAGGCGTTGATCCTTCGCACTTCAAAGGTAGGTTTATGGGAGTTAGTTCCCAGTGTGATGGGGACGTGGCGGAAACACCTGATGCGAAAGCGCAGCGTCCTGACAATCAACACCCGGCATTTGACCAGCGACAGGCAGCACAGCGGTTCGAACGAAGCGAAGATGCTTCGCAAAGCCTAATTGACGCGCTGAATGCCAGTCGTAAAGCTCTTGCAAGTAGTGAAGCCCGACAGCGCGCAATTTTCGAAAGCGCTGCAGATTTCGCAATGATCATCACAGATCCCGCCGGTATCATCACCGACTGGAATCCAGGTGCCGAGCGCGCGATGGGGTGGACCGCTGCAGAGATGCGCGGGAGGGATGCCTCGCGCGTCTTCACACCGGAAGATCAAGACGACGACCGTGTGTCGTACGAGATGCGTCAAGCGCTCGCCGAGGGGCGAGCGTCGGATGAACGTTGGCATATGCGGAAGGATGGCCAGCGCTTTTGGGCTTCCGGCGAGATGATGCCGCTTTTTGACGGGGGCACCCATCTCGGTTTCGTCAAGATCTTGCGCGATCGCACCAGTGAACACTTATCAGGCGTCACTCTGGCCGAAACGCAGGAGCGTTATCGCCTTGCTGGCAAAGCCACCAACGATGCAGTCTGGGACTGGGATTTAACAAATAATCGCGCTCACTGGAACGAATCTCTCGAACGAACCTACGGACACGTGCTCACGCGCGCCGAAATGACCGGTGAATGGTGGATTTCCCAGATACACCCTGATGACCGGTCTCGTATCGATAGCTCCATTCATGCCGTTATCGATGGAAACGATGATGCTTGGACGGACGGATACCGTTTCCGACGATCTGACGGCTCGTACGCCGAGGTTCTTGATCGGGGACATGTTATCCGCGACGCCGATGGCCGAGCTGTTCGGATGATCGGCGCGATGCTCGATCTTACCAAGATGCGAAGCGCTGAGGCAGCGCTCAGCCGGAGTGAAGCGCGGTTTCGTACTGTGCTAGAAACAATCGATGTCGCTTTCGCAATTGTTCAGGTCAAGTTCGATGCTGATGATCGGCCGGTAAATTATCGATTTGTCGAGGCTAACCCAGCTTTCGAAAGGCAAGCCGGTGTAAATCTGCGCGGGAAGTGGGTGACCGAGTTTGCACCGGACTTGGAGCGTTTCTGGTTCGAAACGTATGGCCACGTGGCCAAAACTGGTGAACCGGCTACATTCGAAAATTATGCAAAGAATTTTGAACGCTGGTTTGATGTGCGTGCGATTCGTGTTGGCGAGCCGTTTGAACGGCAAATCGCAATCTTGTTCAACGATACGACAGAGCGACGCTCCGCTGAGGAACGGCTGCGTGCCAGTGAAGCATTGGCGCGGGAAAATGTTGAGCGAGTTCAGTTGGCCCTGGCTGCAGGTGCCATCATTGGGACTTGGCATTGGGACATACCCAGTGATCGCTTTACGGTTGATGAGGCCTTCGCCCGAGCCTTTGGCCTTGATCCCTCGCTGGGCCGCAAAGGCTTAAGCCTTGAACAGGTGGTCGCGACGGTTCATCCGGATGATCAGAAAGACTTGGCGGCGGCGATCGGGGAGGCGGTTGCACGCGGCGGAGCCTATGCCCATCAATATCGAGTTCTGCGAACGGATGGCGAGTATCACTGGATCGAGGCAAACGGTCGTATAGACCACTCTCCGGAGGGTAAGCCGATCAGCTTTCCCGGTGTGTTGATCGATGTCGCGGAACGACGCGCTTTGCTTGAGGAGCGCGATCGGGCGCTCAACGAACTGCGTGAACTTAATGAAACTCTAGAGCAGCGCGTCACGGAGCGTTCAAGTGAACTCTTGAGAGCAGAGGAAGCACTTCGCCAATCGCAGAAAATGGAGGCAGTTGGGCAGCTGACTGGTGGCCTCGCGCACGACTTTAACAATTTGCTGGCTGGCATATCTGGAGCGCTTGAACTGATCCAGACCCGCTTGGCGCAGGCGCGGTAAACGACGTCGAAAAATACGTTTTTGCCGCGCAGGGGGCGTCAAAACGGGCAGCAGCTTTGACGCACAGATTGCTCGCTTTTTCCAGGCGTCAAACTCTTGACCCCAAACCGACGAACGTCAATTCGCTGATTGGCGGCATGACTGACCTTATTCAGCGTACAGTGGGTCCGGCCATCCAAGTCGAGACCGTCGGCGCTTCGGGTCTTTGGCCAGCGCTGGTTGATGCCAGCCAACTTGAAAATTCTCTTTTGAATCTGTGCATCAACGCGCGTGATGCGATGCCGGATGGCGGGAGGATCACGATCGAAACCGCCAATAAATGGCTCGATCTCGAAGCCGCCCGAGCCCATGACGTACCGTCCGGGCAGTATCTTTCCTTGTGTGTCACCGATACGGGAACGGGCATGTCACCCGACATCGTGGCGAAGGTATTTGATCCATTCTTCACAACTAAGCCGATCGGGCAGGGCACCGGCCTTGGATTGTCGATGATCTACGGTTTTGCCAAGCAGTCCGGCGGTCAGGTGCGCATCTATTCAGAGCTTGGGCACGGCTCCACGATTTGCATCTATTTGCCGCGTCACTATGGCGATGCGGAAACCGCCGGCGACATGCCTAAGATCCCGATCGAGTTTGCGCGTGAAGGTGAAACAGTCCTCGTGGTTGATGATGAACCCACGGTGCGTATGCTGATCACTGACGTTCTGAAAGATCTTGGATATGCGGCCATTGAAGCGGCTGACAGCGCCTCAGGGCTCAAGGTTTTGCAGTCTGATGTGCGGATCGACCTGCTGATCTCCGACGTCGGTCTTCCCGGTGGCATGAATGGCCGGCAGATGGCCGATGCCGGACGCGAGCGCCGCCGCGATCTCAAGGTGCTTTTTATAACCGGCTACGCAGAAAATTCCGCAATTGGAAACGGCCACCTCGCACCGGGGATGGAAGTGTTGACCAAGCCTTTCGCGGTGGACGTGCTGGCTGCAAGGATCCGTGAACTCTTGTCAAAATGAGTTGGCCCGGTCGCACCACGATCTGCGGTTTTCGATTATGTCGAGCGCTCTCGCGCGTACAGAAGGATATGATGAACCCAATCAGGCGAGCGGACCGATGATACTTTTGGTCGCCTTCGGCGCGTTGATCCTACTGACAGCATGGCTTCCGATGGTCTTGAAGGAGGCACCGCTCTCGCTTCCGATCGTTTGTGTAATGATCGGATCGCTCGCGTTTTGGTGGGCACCCGAGCTCAAAATACCAAATCCCGTGACCCGCCTATCGGTGGTAGAGAAGGTCACCGAACTCGTCGTCATCATCTCGCTCATGGGCGCTGCCCTCAAGATCGATCGTAAGGTCGGATGGCGCACTTGGATGATCACTTGGCGATTGCTGCTGGTCGCGATGCCGCTGACGATCGCAGCGTTGTGGGGAATGGGCTACGTGTTTCTCGGTCTGTCTGGGGCATCGTCGCTTCTGCTCGCAGCCGCGCTGGCACCGACCGATCCGGTCCTTGCCAGCGATGTTCAGGTGGGCCCGCCCAAATCAGGCGAAGAGGACGACACGCGTTTCGCTTTGACATCTGAGGCGGGTCTGAATGATGGACTGGCATTTCCATTCGTCATGTTGGCGATCGCTATGACGCAGACTCACCACGCCACGATGGATTGGGCAATGCGTTGGTTTGCAATTGACGTTCTGTGGCGCCTTGGTGTGGGCGTCGCCGTCGGGGCCGCCCTTGGTTACGGTTTGGGATGGCTAGTCTTTCGCATACCAAATCGCGCGAAACTGTCGCGTACCGGCGATGGCTTTGTAGCACTTGGTATAACCATCATCGTTTTCGGTGTTTCGGAAGAGATCCATGGTTATGGCTTCGTATCAGTGTTCGTTGCCGGATTGGCGCTACGAGCGGCGGAGCGCAACAATCAATATCACCAAACCCTGCACGACTTTTCTGAGCAACTCGAACGGTTGCTTATGATGATTCTTCTGGTCATGTTCGGGGCCGCTATTGTCTCGGGCGATTTGCTGCAAAAATTGACCTGGAGTTCGATCGCCTACGCACTCGTTGCGATCGTGGTCGTGCGTCCCATTTCTGCATGGTTATCGCTTGTTGGCACTTTGTGCCCGCCCATCGAAAGAGCCGCAATTAGTTTCTTTGGCATCCGCGGCATAGGTTCGGTCTATTATCTTGCGTTTGCGCTACAGAAACCAGGTTTCGATGAAGCCGAAATCTTGCTGAGTACAGCTGCTCTCATCATTCTCATATCAATCGTACTCCACGGAATCACGGTTACGCCTGCCATGGGCTTAATTGATCGCCGGCGACAAAGGGGCACGACCGAACGCGAAACCAGGCGCATTGCTGAGTCTACGCGTCGCGAAAGCAAGTAAAGACGCTCGCCTATGCGGCGAGCGTCTGGTCTAATCTACTTGTCTGGATGGCCCGAGCCGGGTGGAGTGGTTTTCGGGGCCTTGCCATCTTCGATCCTGCCCTCGTTACGAAGATCACGGCCTTCCTGGGCCTTCTTCTTGCTCTCCGGATCCTTGCCATGCTCGTAGAGCTCTTCCTTCACAAAGCCGGCACCTTCTTTGACTTTTCCTTCGACGCTCATAGTGACCTCCGGTTTTTCCATGTGGGGACGTGCAACGTCGTGTTTTGTGATTTGATCCATTGGGAGGCACGGGAACTAAGCGAGAACCGGCAGGTTCATCAGCGACAAAACCCAGGGAGGCGTAAAATGAAAAAGTTTCTCTCCGTCCTTGCCGTCGCCACGATCGCTGCGGGATTGACCGTGAGCGTCGCGGACGCTAAGCCGCGCAAATCGTCATCGAAGATGATGAGCACCAAGGCTGGCGGCACGAATAGCGCTAATTCGATGGGTGGCAAGAATAGCCCTGCGAGCAATGCCAAGGGCTCGGCCAGCTCGGCCGGAGGCGGCGAAAAGTAATTGGCAACAGCTGTAGGAAGACAGTTCTGATCGCCCAGGCTGGTGCCTTCGCTGGATTTGGTGGCCGAAGGGAAGCCGACCAAAGCTCTCTCATACCGCAGGGCCATCACAAAGGTGGCCCTTCTATTGTTGGCGCACACTGAGCTGCAAGAAACGTCATTTCTGTCTTGATGCCGCTTCTCTATTCAGACGCTCGCTCTTCAATCGCTCGCGGTTCTTGTCGAATGCTTGTTTTCCAACGCTTGCTCACTTAGCGCCGCTGTCTTTGGGATACCAGGCTTAAAGGCGGCTTCGGCTTTCGCTGCATTAGCCAACTTGTCGCTTGATATTCCATTCATCGCTTGTTCCGATCTTTCCGCACTTCGCGAAACTCTGACGGCCCTTTCAGTAGGCGGTGCTTACGCGTCTCTTGTTCTGCCACAGTGGCGGATCTGTCCGACATCCGATCAAGTTGATCTCCCGCGAGCTGCGCCGATTTTGAAGAAGTCGCAGATCTCTTCGCACGCGCCGGATCTACGCCAGCAAGAGCAATTGCAACGAGTCGTCGTATTGCCTCTGGACGAGACAAGCCTCGTTCTTCCTGGCTCGCGATCCATGAATCGACCTGCGCCAACGGCTCATTTGCCATTGGGACGGCGACAACGGTGCCTTTTGCTGCCTTGGTTTTCGGCTTATGCGGCATCACGTGTGGAAGAAGGTTAGGAAAATGATCGCGAATGCCACGATCGCCAATCCCAGGCTTGCCACCAGCACGTTTCTAACCGTCGGTCCGCGCTCAGCGCCCCGTGCTTTCGTTGCTGACTTCACTGGAATTGTGTCTTGCTCAGCCATCGCCGGTTCTTTCATGGAAGAGGCCGCCCGGGATTTATGTCGGGCGGCCTCTTTGACGACTGCTGTTTCCAGATCCACCGCCACACAGTAAAGCGCGCTGGGACGTCAACGTTCCAAGGCAATCTCGGCGACATCTGCGTGACGTCGGGACAGACTTAATTTTGTTGAGTAGGCGAGATGGCGGCGCATCACTTAGTGCCAGACTTTAAGCGGCCCATCACGAGTTGGGAGAGCACCGGCTGGACGGGAAATGCTAATGGTGAGGGCAACCTGCGTTGGCTGATCTTTTCCTCTCACGGCTTACGGTCGAGAATAATCGGCTGACCCCGACCGCGAAGAAGATAGCGTACCGTCTCTTCGCATGCTCCGCAGCGGAACGAACGGATCTCACCTTTACCCTCGGAATCCTGTTTGATTGCAATAAGATCACGCCTGTGGCTACAAGCTGGGCACGGAACTAGGCTCGCGGATGACACGTTTCACTCTATAATTGTTATATCAAATCTATACTTTAGTCTACGGAGGGCAACTTGAGGTGTCCGTCCGCTACCGGACATAGCGCCGCGTGACGTCGTGTTAAATTCCCTACTGTATCGAGAGAGCTTCACCTGAACAGGTGAGAGGCATCTCGGTCGTTGGTTGGAAGGATGGCGCAAATGCCTCATCCAGAGTTCGACATCGCGCCCCGCGGTGAGGGCTACATCATCGAAGTGCGATGGCCGGATAGCAACATTGAACAGATGCTGGGCCTATTCAGCACAGAGCAAGCCGCCCAAGACTGCCTGGCCTCCGAAAGTTTCATTCGATGGTTGCGAGAGCGATCGCTGAACCGGCGTCAGGACATCGACGAGTAGCGCCGCCGCTTCGATTCGGGCGAGGTCAGGGCGCGTATGTCCTGCTCAGTTCGCTCAGAGTAAAAAGCCGAGTCTTACGGCCGGGCTTTCTTTCCATACGTTTCGATACTTACCAGCTCACTTGCCCATCCAGGCGCGCTCGATACCGCCGCCGACGGTGCAGCCACTGCGGCTATCGCGACTGCTGCCAGCGAATTTCGCAACGTTCGCTGGAGCCGAAGGCGAGGCAAGACGGCTCTTCCACGGACAACTCGCGGGGAAGGAGAACAGCCTGACGCCGCCGCGTAAGCAATATGTGTGGTTAAGTGCGAGCAAAGACCTCGTTCAACGGCGTGATGTGAGTGGAACTTTGGCTGTCTCTGCCGTGTTCGAGGTAATAGCGCAGGCCAACTGAGAGATATTATGCCCAATCCGCATCCAACCCCGCCCCCAAAGGGTACGAGCAAGTTTTTTCTCCTGGCCGGCGTTGTCGTCGGACTGGTTGTCATCGTCGCGTTCATAGGCATGAACGCACAGCACGCTCAGGATTCAAAAGCTCAGCAGAGCGGGCAGGTGAAGCCGAGCGAGACGCCGATGCATGAGAAAGACCTCGGCAAAGCGCCGGTTCAACCGAAATGAGCCAAACGTCACCTGTCGGCGTGACAGCACACGATTTGCCATTGCAGACGCAGGATTTCCAGACCCCCGCGATACTGCTGTCGGGCAATGTTGACTACGACATGTACAAAAACTTCCGGGCGCAGCTTGATGCAGCGCTCGATAGACCGCTGGTCGTTGTCGAAATTTCCACCTTAGGGGGAGATCCGGAAGTTGCCCGCATGATGGGCGAAGATATACGCTTTCACAGCGAGATCTTTCCCGATCGGCACATTGTCTTTCTAGGCAAAGCAGTCATCTATTCGGCGGGCGTGACCTTCATGAGCTTCTTTGCACGGGAGAACCGCTACGTCACCCGCGGCAGCCGGTTGATGATCCACGAGCGCAAGCTGAGCAAGACCCTGACCATTGATGGGCCATTGACCATGTGTCTGGCGTCTGTTGAAGCGACCTTGAACGAGATCAAATGCTCGATTGCCATCCAGAATGAAGGTTTTGAAAATCTCATTCGTGGGTCGCAGATCGCGATGGACGATCTTCTGTTGAAAGCGCCCAGCAACTGGTACCTTGAAGCTCAGGAAGCGCAAAAGCTCGGCTTGGTCCGCGCCGTTCTTTAGCGCGGATCAGCAGAGAAGAACGTGTCACCTCCCTAGGATGGCGAAAGCGTCACCCAGACATCACCTCGATTGAGGGATGTCAATGTCGCTACGTCTCAGCAGATAATCTAGCCCGCCAGTTCTGAACCAGCGATAGCCGTAGCCCTCCAGCATGAGGTGATGCTTGCCGTGATCGTCAGCGTGGCTGTGGCTTTCGGACAGCAAGTTGATGAGATGCAGATCCCGCTCGTCGTCCAGTCCGATGGCAAGAGTGACCTCGCGCGGCTCCTCGTTGAAGTTGTGGACGAATACAACCGAATTGTTGCGCCAGTCGTAGCGGATTGCCAACACAGACGGATCGCGCGTTGCAACAATCGCAAAATCGCCCCAACCGATTTCAGGCACTTCCTTGCGCATTCGGATCATGCGCTCTGTCCAGTTCAGCAGTGAATCCGGATCGCGCCGCTGCATGGCGACGTTGACATGATCGTAGCCGTAAGGCCCTTTGTCGATGACCGGGTTTTTCGAGCGCTCGCTTTTTGTAAAGCCGGCGTGAGGCTCGGTTGACCACTGCATGGGCGTGCGTGCGCAATTGCGTTCGGGGAGGGTGAGATCGTCGCCCATCGCGATTTCGTCGCCGTAACGCAGAACAGGGGTACCCGGCAGTGTGTACATCAGGCTGTAGGCGAGCTCGAGACGTCTGCGGTCACCGCCTAGCATCGGAGCGAGACGACGACGGATGCCCCGGTCGTATAGTTGCATCGACTTGTCTGGACCAAACGCCTCAAAAACGATCTTCCGCTGTTTTTCGGAGAGGCGACCAAGGTCGAGTTCGTCGTGGTTGCGCAGAAATAGTCCCCATTGTGCGGTAGCCGGCCGGGGTTTTGTGACTTTCATGGCTGCCGCCAGCGGACGGGCATCGCCCGCAGCCAGCGCGTAGAAGAGATGCTGATTGACGTGGAAGTTGAACATCATGTGCATCCGGTCACCATCGTCGCCGAAATATTCCATGTCGGTTTCCGGAAGCACATTGGCCTCTGCCAGCACGATCGCATCACCCTTGCGCCACTGCAGAAACTCGCGGAAGACGCGCAGCATATCGTATTGCTCGACCGGCTTGTTTACCTTGGGTCCTTTGGTGGCAATGATGAAGGGCACCGCATCCATGCGAAAGCCGGATACGCCAAGCTGTAACCAAAAGCCCATGATCTTGAGGATCTCGGCCTGGACGTGTGGATTGGACGTATTGAGATCAGGCTGAAAGTCGTAGAACCGGTGGAAGTACCACGATTTCGATGTCTTATCGTGAGTCCAGGTTGTCTTCTGCACCCCTGGAAACACCATGCCCTTGTTCGCATTGGCCGGTTTTTTGTCTGACCAGACGTACCAGTCCCGATAGGGCGACTCTTTCGAGCTGCGCGCGGCCTTGAACCATGGATGCTGATCAGACGTATGATTGACGACGAGGTCGATGATCACGCGGATGCCGCGCTGATGGCAGCCATGGGTGAATTCAACGAAGTCGCCTAGCGTGCCGTAGCGTTTATCGACGCTGTAATAATCGGAGATATCATAGCCATCATCTTTGCCCGGGGATGCCTGGAAAGGCATCAGCCATATAGCAGTAATGCCGAGGCCGTGCAGATAGTCGAGGCGCCGCGTCACTCCCCGGAAGTCACCGATCCCATCGCCGTCGGAATCCATGAAGCTGCCGACTGACAGGCAATAGAAGACAGCGTTTTTGTACCAAAGGTCATCGATCATGGAGCACCTGTTAGGGCATGAAGACGCTCAATGTTTGCGCTAACCCCTATGTTCCACGACGGAACAGTGAAGTGCCGATGGGCACTCGCGTCTACGAGCCGCGCCGACGCGGCAAGTGTTCCTTGACATTCTCTCTGCGATTGAACAAAAAGTGAACATTTGTCCGATGGAGCTTAGAGAAGTCATTCACCAGACGCGACCTGAGCCCCACGCTGGAGCCGTAGCGGCAATCGATGAGTTTACCAAAACTTCCGACATATTATTATCTCGACCATTTCACGGAGATGCTCGGCTTCGTCGCGAAGGCTTATGCGTCGATACTGACCGAAGAGCATCATCGCTTCTCCCAATGTTTTCGTCGGATGTCGCGCGACGCGCAGTGTCTTCTTGTGCGCATGATCAATCGACGCGGCATGGTCTTCAATCGCGATCAATTCAGATATGCTGAGATTGGAGATACGCAGGCCGCATTGAACGAACTCGCGGCCATTGGGCATGCTCGTTCTCTCCTTGTGCAGGATTATGCGGCGTTGTTGTCGCGCCTTCCGAAGGCCCAGCTTCTGGCCTCAGCCAGGAGCGCCGGCTATTCGGATGCTCGCTCGTCATGGTCGAAACCCACGCTGATCGCGTTTTTCGTTGAACGTGTCCCGTTCGACGTTGCGATCGAATATTGCGACGGTGAGCGGTTTGTGGTGTTGGCCAACACCGCGCCGATCGATTTCCAGCTATATCTCTATTTCGGCAAAACCGAGGTCGATCTGAAGAACTTCGCGCTCCGTGATCTCGGGCTGCTCAGAACCAACGGTGCGACAGGTTTCAGCGCGCGCTTCGAGGATGCTGAAGAAGCGAGGGCCTGCTTCTACTACAGTCAGCTGGCGGACCGTATCGAGGAGAAAGGCCTCGACGTTTATCAGCAGGCAGCCGATGCAATCCTCACCGGACCGTCTTGCCCGACGGACTATGCGTCGGAGCTGCGTGGCCGTATTGCATGCCGTGTTGGCCAATATTTCGAGAAGTTCGGCGATCTTGATCTTGCAAGAAGGCTATATCAGGCCAGCGATTCCGCAGATTGTCGCGAGCGGTTGGTGCGGATCATTTATGCCGCGGGTGAGAAAACCGAGGCAGAGGCGCTCATCCGGCAGATGATCGACGATCCGGTGTCGGACGACGAGTTTACATTCGCCACGGATTTTCATGCGCGCAAATTTGGTGGCCGCCGAACAGGCGCATGCACCGAAATGCTGCGAGCTGCGGCGACAATTTTGATCGATGATGCCCATCGCGGCAATCCGGAAGCGGGCGTTGCGGCTTACAAGCGGCGACAGGGGTTCCGCGTGTTCTTCGCGGAAAACACCCTCTGGCTTTCGTTGTTCGGCCTCATGTTCTGGGATGAACTGTTCGAAACCGATCAGCTGAACAGCGGTTTTGACTGGGTGCCGCGCTGTCTCAAAGACGGCAGCTTTGCCCATCGCTTCGCGCCTCAAATCGAGGCCAAGCTGCAAGCTGTTCGGTCCGGTTCGGCTTTGAGCTTCGTTCTGAAGTCAGTTGCAGCGAGATGGGGACGACCGAACGGTCTCTTCGCTTGGGATCACGTCAGTCTCGAAGCCCTGCAACTGCTTTTGACGGGTGTCGATCTCGCGGGACTGGCGAGCATTATGGAAGCGATGTGCCGAGATTTCCGCTCAATGCGTGATGGCTTCCCGGACCTGATGCTTGCGAAAGACGGCAAAGTGTCTTTTAGCGAGGTAAAAGCCGAGGGGGACGTAATCCGTCGTAACCAGCTGACCCGTCTTCGACAGCTCGGCAAGGCGCAGATCGCTGTCGAGATCGACCGCGTCGGCTACAGCTTCGATCCTGATCAGGACTATGTTGTCGTGGACGTCGAGACCACGGGTGGAATGGCGTCGTATGATCGCATCACCGAGATTGGCGCCGTCAAGATCCGAAACCATCAAGTCGTTGGCGAGTGGCATTCCTTGGTCAATCCGCAACGGTCGATACCTGCGCGCATCGTGCAACTGACAGGAATCACGAACGCGATGGTGCGCGACGCCCCGGTATTCGGAACGGTCGCAGATAGCTTCATGGAGTTCATGGCAGACGGCATCTTCGTCGCGCACAATGTGAATTTCGACTACGGGTTCATATCCAGCGAGTTCGAGCGGCTGGAGCGTCGCTTCAGATGTCCGAAGGTGTGCACGTGCGCGGGTATGCGGAAGACACATCCGGGTCTTGAATCCTATGGCCTCGGCAACCTCAGTCGCGTCTTCGACATCGATCTGGAAAGCCATCACCGCGCGCTCAGCGACGCACGAGCGGCCGCCGGCCTTCTCAATCTCATGAACGCAAAGCGGCAGAAAAGTCTTCTCGACGATCGCGCCGCTTAGTGGGCGCGCCGCACAAATGCAGGCTGCGGTCCGGTCCAAACCTCGCGCGACGAACACAATCTAGCCGATTTTCTTCGTTAGCTGAGTGACTTAGCGAGCGGGGTCCGAATTTTAAGAGCCGGATCCGGGGGGCGCACGCTGGCCACCACATTTCATGACTTTTGAAACGGGACTGACCCATGCCCCTTTCCGCGCCTCGTGTCACCGCGCCTGTCGCTTCGGTATCCGCAATTCTCTCCAAGGGCGTCGCCCGCCTCGAAGTGACCCTGCGGTTGACCACTGCCATCCTCGCTCTCGCTGCCGGCGTCTATACGTATCTCGGCGTCCGCGAACTTCTAAACGGCAGCCCGACGACAGTGTTCTTCGCCGCCGTCATCTATGCGGTCGCCGTCTCGGTTGGCATCTATGCCTTCTGGGTGTTCCTGATGCACTTCATGCCGCATGTGGTCGACCGCCGGGGGCGCGCGCTGATGTTTGGCTGCATGGCGCTCGGCTCGCTCATGATTGTGGCCATGTCGTCCTGGCTCAACGCCTCGGCACTGGCCGGCGCGGCGGCGGTTCAGCAGCATCTCGCCATTACTGTGCAGAATTACACCCGCGATCTCGACACGGCGAACAGCAACGCCATCGCCGCGCAGAGCCTGCTGCCGGATATCCAGCTTGCGTCGTCGCGGTTCGCCAAACTGGCAGATGCCGAGCGCACCGGATCGCTGACGGGCACGTCGGGTTCCGGCACCGTTGTGCAGCTCCTGACCCAGATGTCCGGCCAGCTCGAAGGGCTCGGTCAGGAGGTTCAAAACTCCGGCAAGCGCGTCTCCACGCTGTTCGAGCAAGGCGGCAAGCATCTCGCCAAGATGCGCGAACTGATCTCCGATCGCGGCCCGATCGCAAGCCGCAGCGATGCATTTGCCACCGAGTCGCTGGCGCTGATGGGCGTGATCGCCAATTTGCAGCAGACCTCGGTCGCGCCCGCAGTGAAACGCGCCGCGACCTCACTGACCTCCGGCTTCATCGCGCCCGCTGCTGGCGGACGCGGTGATCTCGCGGACCGACAGACTGCTGTCGTGAGCAAGGTCGAAGGATCGATCGCGGCGCAGGCCAACTCGCTGGCTGACGCCGCGGACAAGATCCTGGCGCTGCCGAAGATCGAGCCGGTGCGCTTCCAGGCCATGTCGCCGGCGGAAGCCGTGCTACGCTATGCCAGCGACTTCATCCCGAGCTGGGCCGGCGCGATTTCTATCGACCTGATGCCGGCGGTGCTGGTGCTGATCCTCTGCGTGGTGCATGCTGCCATCCGCCGTGAAGGCGCTCCCACCGTTGCTGTGAGCGAGATGACCGTTGGCGAGATGATGGCGGCATTGCAGATGGCCAAGGAAGTCGCGGCGGCGCGCGAGGGCACCCCCAATCCGGTGCCGCCGGATGAGCCTGCGCGCGTCTCCGAAGTCGCCAGCGACGAGAACGTTACCCCGCTGTCCACCGCACGTCAGGGCAAGTGAGCGTCATGGGACGCACCACATTGCAGCAACGGTTCTCTGCGTGGCTCGCGGACTATCCCGACGACGCAATCCTGCGAACAATTTTTCGCGGCGTCGTCGGCGTCACCATCGCGGTCCTGGCGCTTGATCTCGCCGGCATGAATGACTTGTTGAAGCCGACAGACCCTGCATCGTCGCCAGCAGATACCAAACAAGCAACGCCTGGATTGAGCGTGCCGGCGATATTGGCACCGTTACTTCCGGGCAACGATCGGCGCGGCGTACCGATGCCACAACCGGATGGGGCGCTTGCCAAGGCGATGACCTTCGAACTTGTTGGCGGCGGACGGCTATTGGCCACGGGGATGATCACACCCGGTGTCTCGGAAGCGTTTGCCGCCGAGATCGGCAAGCGTGGCGACTATGTAAAGACGGTCGTGCTCAACTCGCCGGGCGGATCCGTCGGCGATGCCTTAGCGATGGGCCGGCTGATCCGCGAAAGGAAGCTGGCCACCGAGGTCGATGCCGGCAAGCTTTGCGCTTCGTCTTGTCCCTTGATGTTCTTCGGGGGTGTCGAGCGCCGTGCCGGCGACAAGGCGGCGATCGGCGTGCATCAGGTGTTTTCTCCCAACCAGCCGGATCCGATCGCTCCACGCGACGATATGAGCGATGCGCAGCGCATTTCGGCACGTTGTCAACGCTACCTTGGCGATATGGGGATCAATCTCCAGGTGTGGGTGCATGCAATGGAAACGCCGAAAGACCGACTGTTCGTGTTCAAACAGGACGAGTTGAAGAGCTTAAACATTCTGACCATGGCGCCGGCTGCCGATTCCACGTCTCTGCCAGTCGGGAGAACCCGTTCGTAAGTGACTTCCGAATGTGCGCCGCTGAAGTAGCTATTCTTAGCTCCGACCGAACACTTCGAGAGGGGCGAAAATCGCTGATCGCGTTTTGATGCGTCCCTGCATAATAAGGGAAATTCCCTGATCAGTTTCCAGGGAAATTTTCAAAATGGCGCTTAGAGGAAGCCAAAAATGGTGGCGACAGGGGCGCGGCCTCTGCTGCTTAGCGCATTTTCCCTGTAAAATTCCCTGTTTGCAGTGAAAATCTCTGGAGACAGTTTCGAACAGCACTCCCGCCCCAGCCAGGCAGTCCGGGCGTTTAGCCGGATCGCCGATCTGACAAGAAAGGCCGGTATTTGGCTGGCTTCCGTATATCTGGATAAGTCTCTGGCTTGCGTAATCTGCCCTGCGCTCCGCCAAACTGCCGAAAGTCTCCGGCCGGCAGTTCAGAAATTACCATTTTGGTGAGATTGCGGGTGGAGACATGGTTCGATGCCACTGCCGCCCGACCTTTGCACTCAGTGCTGGCCTTGCGCTGACGTCACCGTCTCGAAGCTATTGCTCGCTTCCATCTGGACCGACCGCGCCTCTCAGGCAACCGAATATCGCAAGGGGCGTGGCTGCTGGCCAAAGACGCTGCGCATATCCATTCGCCGCTAGGCGGCCAGGGTCTGAACCGCGGACTCGGCGACGCGATGAATCTCGGCTGGAAGCTCGCCGCAACGATCAGAGGAGGTGCTCCGGAAGGCTTGCTTGACAGCTATGCGCAGGAACGGCATCCGGCGCGGCGCGCAGATACTCGATTGGTCACGAGCCCAAGCCGCAGTCATGCGGCCGAGCGCTCCTGCGCGATTGAAGCCATCATCCGTGACCTCATGGATACACGCGACGGCACAACCTATTTCGCCGGACGGGTGTGGGGTGTCGGGATCCGCTATGATCTGGGCGGGCACCATTCGCCAGCCGGCCGCAGCGTGCCGGACTTCCAATTGGGCAACGGCGATAGGGTCAAACGGCATCTGCGAACGGACGTGGCTTTCTGCTTGATAGCAGGTCCGACGTATCACTGATGGCGCTCTTGGCCGCTGGGGCTGTTGCATCGACTATGTCGCACAAGACGCGACAGACGCGCTCGGCGCAAAGTTTGCACTCGTCAGGCCCGATGGCGTTACCGCCTGGGCGACCGGAAGGGCGGCCGATCTCGGTGAGGCCGCCTTCATTGTAGCGCGGTGGTTGGGCAAACCCACGCAACACGTGAGCCCCTGGATATCGCTCTCTTGCGGTATGCATATAAATGCCAGAATGCGCGATGGCAGCTTCTGGAGCTAAGCGGACGAAGAAAGTTAGGCAGTCGGCTATGAGGCAAAAGTGCGGTGGAATGTCGGTGGAACATGCCGAAGGGCTTCGAGCAGAAAGTTCCGCTGCGTGAGACGCTGGATCAAGAAAAAACTAAAGTTCAAATCCAGTTTGACGAATTTGCCTATCAGCTATGCTGAAGGACACGTTAAAGAGAGCGGTCTCCATTCGACTGCGACACTTCGCGCCAATGATCGAAGCACCAGACGAGTGAGATCAGTTCATCGATGAACTGGTGTTTCTGGTTGGTATTTGGTTCGGGGAAGCGCCTTGGTCGATAGTGTTATTTTCTACGGTAATATTATCCCTCTTGATCGTGATAATCACCGTCAACTCGCCTTCGATGTCGCTGACAACCGCTTCGGCTTCGCGGCAGGTTCGCATGTCGTGCCGGCGGTATTCGACGAATTCGTCGCTGCGGCTCCACATCTGCCGATCGTTTTTTTGCCGGGCGTGGGTGCGCCGGTGCCAGTGTTCCTTGTCGGGCTGCGTTCGGGCAAGAATGCGCTGGTGAACGAAGGCCGATGGCAGGGCAATTACATTCCAGCCTATCTGCGCCGCTATCCGCTGATGTTCGGCGAGATCGAAGGCCGCGACCCGATCACCTGCATCGATCAGACTTATGCGCTGCCCGAAGGCAAAGAGGGCGAACGTATCTTCACTGATGAAGGTACCGAGCGCCCGGTCCTCACCGACCGCATCAATCTGATGAATGAGTTCTTCCTCGCCGCCAAACGCGGCGAGGCTGCGATGGCGACTTTGGTGCAGCTCGATCTGCTGCGACCGGTCACCATCGATGCGAAGTTCGAGTCCGGCGAGACGCTGGCCCTGCACGGCATTCTCACCGTGGATGCCGGGCGGCTGAACGAATTGTCGGACGAGGATTTTCTACGCCTGCGCAAGGAAGGTCTCCTGCAGGCGATCTACGCTCATATTTCGAGCCTGACTGCGATCGACGCCATTCGAAAATTGAGCTGAACGACGCTGTTTGGGCGAGACGCGCGCAAACGCTTCTCGCTTAACGGTCCCAGTTTCGTAGCGGTTCACCGCCCGCGAGCACGGCTTGCGCGCGAACGGTGGCGCGCGCCAGATTGCCGAGAAGAAACGATATGATTGCCAGTGCTCATCGTGCCAGCCGCTCCACGCGCTCCCGCCGGTTGTCGCTGATGCGCGGCGCATCCTGGCTGCCGCTGGCGGCGATGGCGTTGGTGTCCTACGCACCGAAGGCGCATGCGCAGGCGGTCAATCTTGGCGGCATGCAGGCGCGGATGCCCACAGCGCCGCAGGCGCGTGCCACGGTCCCCGCCGGCGTGCAGCGTCAGTCGCCCGGCAACAGCATCGTGACCGATGGGCAGACCGCGACCAATGTGCGCGTCAACGGCAGCACGACCACCATCACCACCCAGACGATGAGCGGCGGCAACGCGTTCAATTCGTTCAAGACGTTTTCGGCGGCCGAAGGCAACACCGTCAACCTGATCGTGCCCGATCAGGCCGGCAAGCTCGTCAACATCGTGCGCGAGGGCCAGGTTAATATCCAGGGCACGCTGAATTCGTATCAGAACGGCCGCATCGGCGGCAATGTGGTGTTCGCCGACAGCTACGGCCTCGTGGTCGGGGCACGCGGCAGCGTCAATGTCGGCAGCCTCACCGTCGTCACGCCGAACAAGGCGACCATCGATGCGATGATCGTGAACGGCAAGGTCAATGACGGGCTTGTCGCGCGTGTGGTCACCGGCGACGTGCCGCTGTCGCCGGATGGTTCGGTGGTCATCAATGGCCGCGTCAATGCCACGCAATCGATCAAGATCACCGCGACTGATATCAAGATCGCAGGTTCGTTGCAGGCCGCACAACGCGCGGCGGAGCAGCGCGCGCAGTTCAACGCCACCGTCAATACCAAGGGCTGGAAGGGCGGCGGCCAGCTTGTCGCCCATGGCGGCAGCATTTCCATCAGCGGTGCCAATAGTGTGGCGATCTCCGGTACGGTGCGCGCCGGCGCCGGTCGCAGCGGCGCCGGCACGATTTCCGTTGCATCCGGTAAATCGGTCCATGTCACCGGTTCGCTCAAGGCCAACGGCGCTGCCGGCGTCAATGGCGGCAAGATCACCGTAACCTCGGGCGGCGATATCGCCATCGGCGGCACCGCAAAGATGAGCGTCGCGGGTGTCGGCAAGAATTCCAATGCCGGCGAGATCATCGCCAAGGCCGACAACAATCTTGCGGTGGCCGATGGCGCGAAGTTCAGCGCGGCGGCCGGCAGCACCGGCAATGGCGGCTTCGTCGAGCTCAGTGCGGTCAAGACGGTGGCGCTCGGCAAGATCGACGTCGATCTTGGTGCGAGCGCCGGCAAGGCCGGCACGCTGTTGATTGATCCGGATGAGCTGATTGTCGGCAATTTCGCGTCCGAAGATGCGGGGCACAAGCCGAACATCACGACCAACGGCGGTAGCGTTATCCTGGTCGCGGACAAGCTGATCACGATTGCCGCGGATGGCTTTATCGATACCACCGCGGCCAGCGGCTCCGGCGACGTCACGCTCACGGCACCGCACCTCGTCCTCCAGGGTGGTGCGAAAATCCTCGCCGGCTCGGTGGGCGGCGGCGCGGCCGGTACGGTGACATTGAACGCCATCGCGAAGAACGGCCTCGATGCCTCCGTGCTGATCGGCGATGCGTCCAACAAGCGGGCGGTGATCACGGCCGGCGATCTCAAGATCATTGCCGATGCCACTGCGGCCAATGCGACGCCTCAGGCTTCGGTGACCGTACAGAATGCGGACGTAACGCTGTCGGGCAAGTTTGATGTCGCAGCGTTGGCGACAGTGAACAAGTCCGCCAGTGTGCTCGGCATTAGCGATGTCGCTGCCACAATCGATGTGCTCAGCGGCGCCAAGATTGCCGCGGCTTCGGCGACGCTGGCCGCAAAGGCGACGACCACGCTGGAATTTACCATGTCCGGCAGTGCCGCTGCAGCGCTGGTGGATGTTACCAGCACCGCGCGTGCGCGCATCGGCGGTGATGCCGAGATGAAGGTCACCGGCGCGCTGAAACTCACCGCCGACAATATCGTCAGCAGCACCGCGAAGGCTGATGCCAGCAGCTCGTCTGCGGTCGGCGCAAGTGTCGCGGTCAATATCCTCAATGTCACCACGTCTGCGGTGATCACCGATACGGCGAAGATCGAAGCGGGCTCGCTGACGCTTGCGGCGACCTCCAGCGTCGTGGCCACCACCAGTGCAAAAGCCTCCGCCCAGGGCGGCAAGGAAGGCGACAGCAACAGCGACAAATATCTGACCGACGCAAAATACAAGGATCAGGCCGAGACCAGCGGTGGCAGCGTCAAGGCGGTGGGCGCGCTTGCCATCGCGGACGTGACCTCCACCACGCTGGCGCAGATGGCGTCCTCCACCCAGGCGGTGGTCACCGGCGCCACGGCGATCAAGAGCCTCACCGGCAATGCCTCCACCGTGATTGCCGATGGATCCAGCGCCAGTGGCAACAATGGTGTCGGTGTGGCCGTCGGCATTGGCTTGTCGCATATTTCGAACAAGTCGCTGCTGGACCAGAAGATCCAGACCGGCGCGCTCGATATCTCGGCGACCATGAGTGGCACCGCTGCCGACAATACATTCTCGGTGAGCGCAACGTCTGGCGCCGCGGCTAGCAATGTCGGCGTAGCCGGCGCACTGGCGACAAACCTGCTGGATTCCGAAAGCCTCGCCCGCATCGGCGGCGCCGTCGCGATCCTGAACAATAACCGCGTTTCGGTGACGGCGGGCGATCTCTCCACGGCGACAGCGCTCGCCGGTCCATCCGGCACCGGCGTGCAGGGAGCCAAGGTCGGCATCGGCGCCTCGGTGGCGCTCAATATCGTTGCCACGCGGTCCACAGCGGAACTTGCCGATGGCTCTTCGCTCGCGGGCGCAGGAGCCGTCGCATTGAAGGCGAGCGGCGAGCACGCGATCGACACCAAGGCCGAGCAGGGCTCTGAAGGCGGTGTGTCGGTCACGCCCGCTTTGGCACTCACTATGGCCTCGGATCGCACGCGCGCATCGATCGGCCAGTTGACCAATGGGCTCGTTACCGGCGGCGACATCAGCGTCGAGGCGACGCAGCTCACCACCGCGCTTACACAGGCGAGTGGCACGGCAGCCGGCGGCAAGGCCGGCATCGGCGCCGCACTGGCCGTTGCAGTGCTGGACGAGCAAACCCTCGCCACCACCTCGTCCAATATCAATAGCGGCGGCTCGGTCAGCTTCACCGCCAAGGGCGCAGCGCTTGCCGCGACGGCGGCTGTGGCCAGCGCCTCCGGCGGCAAGGAGGCCGATGCGAACGGCAATTCCACCGATGGCGACGCTTCTGCCGATGCCAAGATCGGCAAGGAGACTCAGCTTGCCAGCGGCAAGCAGGCCAGCGCCAATATCGGCAAGGATGGCCAGCAAGAGGCGACGAAGAAGGCCGCCGAAGGCGAGAATGGCCAGGGCAAGACCAGCGAAGGCTCGGTCGCAGTCGCCGCCGCCATCGGCGCCACGGTGCTGCAGTCGAATGTGAAGGCCTATGTACCCGCCGCGATCGGAGTCACCGCCATAGGTGGACTGTCGATCACCTCGGTGTCCAATGTAGACGCGAAGACCACGGCCGATGGTTCGGCTGTCGGCAGCGATGATGCGACGGCCAAGGTCGGCATCGGTGTTGGCCTGTCCATCAATCTCGTGCGCACCAATAACGACGCACTGCTTGGCATCGGCTCGCCGCTGTCGTCCGGCCTAGCGGCGGCAGTTGCCGGCGTGACGGCCGGCCAGTATTCGGTTGCCTCGCTGGCGATGAAGGCAGCGCAGGACAATCTTGGCGTCACCGCGCCTGCGGTCACGGTGAAAAGCCCGGCGGCGGTGGATGCCGCCAAACAGGCCAAGCCGACCATCGCGGCAAATAGCGGTCAGCGCCTCAATGTGTTCGAGAGCAATGCCTCCGCGGGTGCCGGTGCGTCAAATGTCGGCTTTGCCGGCGCGGTGGCGCTCAATCTCGTCGATACGCAGAGCTCCGCTCAGGTGGGTGGTTCGGCGACCGTCCGCATCACCGGCCCCGCCGGTGCGATTTCCATCGTTAGCGACAATGAAAGCTCGACCATCGCGCGCGCGATGCCGGCCGGCGGTGGTGCCTCCGGTGACAAGGTTGGCGTCGGCGCCTCCGTGGCGCTCAATCTCGTTGCCACGCGCTCGACAGCCGAACTCATCGACAATGCGACGGTGACCGGCGCGGACGATGTGACGCTGCAGGCTTTTGGCTTGCACGGCGTCGTCACGCAGGCGGAGCAGGGCGCCAAGGGCGGCGTTGCCGTTACGCCGGTGATCGCCACGAGCCTTGTGTCGGATCGCACCAAGGCGTCGATCGGCGCCCTGAATGGCGGCCTCGAGGCGCATGGCGACGTATCGGTTGAAGCCACGCAGCTGACGAGTGCGCTCACCCAGGCAAGCGGATCGGCCGCTGGCGGCAAGGCCGCCGTGGGCGCAGCGCTGGCTATCGCCATCCTTGACGAACAGACGATCGCAACCACGTCGTCGAGCATCAAGACGGCCGGCTCTGTGAGTTTTGCCGCAAATGGTGCGTCGCTCGCGGCCACAGCGGCGATTGCCAGCGCGCAAGGCGGTAACGGCACCGATGACAGCGGCAAATCGACCGACAAGGATGGTTCGGTCGATCAGAAGGTGCAGAAGCAGTCCGGCGACAGCGCCCAGCGTATGACCGACGCCAAGATCGGCGACGACAGTCAGAAGTCCACCATCGCGGCCGGCAAGACCAGCGCCGATGGCAAGGCCACGACCAGTGAGGGTGGTGTCGCCGTCGCGGCGGCCATTGCCGTCGATGTATCCATGGTCACGGTCAAGGCCTTCGTGCCGTCATCGGTGGGCGTGCAGGCCGGCGGAGCGCTGTCGGTTGCGTCGATCTCGAATGTCGATGCCAAGACCAGCGCCGATGGTTCGGCCGGTGCCGCTTCAGGGAGCGGCTCGACACCCACCAAGGTCGGCGTTGGGGCCGCGGTGGCGGTGAATGTCGTCTCGGTGGACAACCGTGCCGAACTCGGCACAGCGGCAACGGCAACCACTGCCGGGCAGATCACCGGTGTGGCGGCCGGCACCTATGGCGCATCGGCGCTGAACGTTGCGGCGTTGAAGACCGATCTCGGCACGCCGTCGCCTGCTGTGGTCGGCGGCCCCACCATGCCGAAGGCAGCATCCGCTACTACGGCACTGGGGCGCCTCGATCAGATCGTTGCCGTGGCGAAATCGGGCGCCAGTGGCGCGAAGATCGGGATTGCCGGCTCGCTCGCCGTCAATGTGCTCACCAGCACCAGCAGTGCGAGCCTTGCGCCCAATGCGCATGTGGTCATTACACCGGTCGGTGCGATCGATGGCGTGACCATCGCCGCCGATAACGAAGCCTATGTGGCCGCGTCGGCGCTAGCCGCGCAGGACGGCAAGGATGCCAAGGTTGGCATTGGCGCCTCGGTGGGGCTCAACACGGTGCTGAACAGCAGCGAAGCGATTCTCGCGAAGGATGCCACCGTCACCGGCGCCAAGGCGGTGTCGGTGAAGGCCGACACGCGCCTCGACACCGACACGATGGCGGAGGCCGGCGCTAAAGGCGGCACTGCGCTCGATGCGGTGGTCGCTGTCACTGTGTTGCAGGAAAAGACGACCGCCGCGATCGAATCCGGTGCGCTGCTCAATGTCGGTGGCAATGTCTCGGTGAGCGCCGCGAGTGTCGGCTCGCACAGCGCGATCGCCTCGGGCTCCGCCACCGGCAACACCGCGATTGGCGGCGCGGTAGCGCTGATCACCGGCACCGGCCTGTTCAATCTCCTGTCCTCCGATGGCGGCCCCGTCACCACGGATACGACGGCGCGCATCGCACGCGACATCACCACTACCGCAGGCACGAGCACAAATACCGGCAAGCTGGCGATCACCGCGGCGGGCACCCACAGCTATGTGGCGTCGGCCACCGCCACCGCCAGCGGCGGCAGTGCTACCGATACTGGTGCAGGAAGCGGCAGCAATTCCACGAGTTCGAAGACGCTCGGCTCCGCGCCCGCCCAGGGCGCGATGGATCAGGAGCAGAAAGGCATTCAGAAAGACGGCGCGGGCAATGCCGATAGCGGCGGCAAGCTGTCGGTCGCAGCGGCTCTTGGTGCGGCCATTGTCGGCGATAGCGTCAAGGCGCAGGTCGTCGATGGGCTGACGCTGACAGTCGCAGACGGTCTGCTGGTGAAGGCCGCCAGCAAGGATCAGGTGCAGGCGCTCGGTAGTGCCGCGTCGGTGTCCGAGAAGCAGGACAATGGCATCGGCGTCGGCGCCGCGCTGGCCATTGTCGGCAACACGACGACGGCCAGCATCGGCAAATCGGTGAAGGTCCATGCCGGCGGCGACGTCACCGTGGCGGCAATCTCGGATGTCAATAACGGGCTCGGCGGTTTCACCGCGGAAGCCATGTCCGGCGCATCGGGCAAGAAGCTCGCAGTAGCGGGCGCGCTCGCCATCGGCATTTCGAATTCGAAGACCACGGCCAGCATCGGTGATCAGGTCACGATCGATGGCGTCGGAGCGGCCACCCATGCAGGCGCGCTCGAAGTCACGGCGCTGAACACCAGCGCGCTGACGGCGAAGGCCTGGTCGGGCAGCTATTCCACCGGCGGCACCGGCGTCGGCGCCTCGATCGCCGCGGTGATCTCCAACGACAGCTACAGCGCCAGCATCGGGAATGCGGCGACCATCAACGCCGCGAGCGTAGGGGTAAAGGCCACCAATGCGCGCGTCGATGATCTGTTCTCGTCGATCAAGGAACTGGTGAAAACCGGCTCCGCCGCGCTGGCCGACGTCAACAAGGATATGCAGGCACAGCTCGATAGCACCAAGACGCTGATCGGCGATATCGATAGCGCCGCCAAGGCGAAGGATGCCGTCGGCACCTTCAAGGACGATTTCGCCAGGCTGATTGCGACCGAGAAGACCAAGATTCTTGGTTCGCTGAAGGACATAGCGGATCAGGCGCGCGATCTGCCGCTGCTCGGCAGCAACAATTTCTACACCGAAGTGGTGGCGGGCTCGGCGTCCACCGACAAGCTTGCGATTTCCGGCGGCTTTGCGCTGCAGGTCATGCTGCAGGGGTCCAGCGCCTCGATCGGCACCGGCGCGAAGATGGACGCCACCGGCGCGGTGAGCGTGGCAGCTGCGGACAATGCGATTTCGCGCACGCTGGTCGGCGCGCTCGCAGGCTCCGGCGGCACCAATGCCGCCGGCATTTCGCTCGGCATCATCGTCAATTCCGGCAAGGTCGGTGCCTCGATTGGCGCTGGCAGCCAGATCACCAATTCGGGCTCGATCGGCGTGGTTGCCGGTGCGGATCACAATATCGATCTGTTCGGAATCGCCGCGGGCATCGCCAATTCCAACGGGATTGCCGGCATTCTCGGCGTCATCTATTCCAGTGCAGAAGTGACCGCTAAGACGGGCGCCGGGAGCGAGCTGACATCGGGTGGCCTCGTCAATGTCGCGGCCAGCAACACAGTCAATACACTCAATCTGGCCGGCGGCTTTGCCGGCGGCGGCAATAACGCCATCGGCGGCACGCTGATCAACACCACCGTGCGCAACAAGGCCATCGCGCATATTGAAACCGATTCTGGCAGCACCACCATCGTCGATGCCGGTTCGGTCAAGGTCTCCGCACAGACCAGCGAGCGGCTGATCGATGTCGCCGTGGCCGGCGCTGCCGCGGGCTCCAATGCCATTGCGGGCGTGGCCACGCCGCTGCTCCAGTTCATCACCAGCGATGCATCGATCGGCAATGGCGCGAAGATCACGGCCAAGACCGGCGATGTGTCGGTCAATGCGGCGGACAATACGCTGCTGGTCAATGTCGGCGGCGTCATTTCCATCGGCAGTAATAACGGCGTCGGCGGTGCGGCTGCGGTCAGCTTGATCAACAACACGATCTCGGCGTCCATCGGCGAACAAGCAGTTGTCGATGCCAAGGGCAGTGTGGAGGTGACGGCGAGCGACAAGGAGATCGTTGTCGATGCCGTCGTGTCCGGCTCGGGCGGTGGCAATGTCGGCGTCGCGGTGGCGCTCGCCTCGACTGTGCTGACAAACGATGTCAGCGCCACCATCGGCAAGAAAGCACAGATCACCACGACCGACAGCACCAGCACGGTGCGCGTCGCGGCCGAGGACTCGACGCTGGTCGTCGATCTCGCCGGCACCATCGGCGTCGGTGGCAATACCGGCGTTGGTGCCGGTGTCGATGCCAATGTGCTGCTCAAGCGCACCACGGCGCTGATCGCCGAACAGGCGATCATCCAGTCGGGCGGCGACGTGATCGTGGACGCTGCGAGCGCGCAAAACACATATTCGCTGGTGGCGGGCTTTGCGGCCGGCGGCGATGCCGGCGTGGCCGGCTCGGTCGGGTCCTTCACGCTCGACGGCAAGACGCTGGCCAGCGTCGCCGATGGCGCCGACATTCTCGCGCAGAACAATGTCGCCGTTCTCGCGCGCGACAGCAACGAACTCAACCGCCTGATCGGCAGCGGTGCTGTGGGCGGCAATGCCGGCGTCGGTGGCGCCATCGGCGTGTCGGTCGCGCTGCAGACCACCCAGGCCACCATCGGCAATGCGAGCGTCGAGGGCCTCGGCCGCTTCCGTGTGACGGATGTCGTCACCGGCATCAAGGGATCGTTCGTCGATTACGTGACGGATGCACTGTCGGTCATTCCCGGCGCGTCGTCGCTCACAAGCACGAACAAGTCCTTCGACGAGGTCAATCCCGTTACTGTTGTCGACGGTCTGCAAGCCGGTGCATCGCTAATCGGGCTGAAGCGCAACACCGAGCTCTTGACAACCGGCGTGCGTGGCGTGGCCGTATCGGCTGCCGCCACGGCCGAGTTCCGTTCGGTCGCGGTCAGCGGCTCGGCGGCGGGCACGGCCGGCGTTTCCATTTCGGGCGATCTTCCGGTGGTGATCAGCACCACGGAGGCCACCGTCGGCGGCGGTGCGCATATCAACAAGAGCGGCGTCGCAGCGGGCAATGCCGACCAGTCGGTTACCGTGGCGGCGAGCAGCGATCTCTATCATCTCGGCATTGCCGGCTCGGTCGCAGTGGGCGGCACCGCCGGCGTCGGCGCTGGCGCGCAGACGGCTATCTTCAAGAATAATACGACGGCGTCCATCGGTGTGGGTGCCACGCTCAATGCTGCGAACGATGTCGCGGTCACCGCGCGGGCGAGCGAGAACTATGCCGGCGCGGCCGTGAGCGTTGGCGCGGCGGGCACGGCCGGCGTCGCCGGAGGCCTCGCCGGCTTCGTCTCCACCAGCACCACCACAGCGCTGATCGACAGCGGCGCCACTGTCTTCGCGAACGGTAACGTCGTTGTTCTCGCTGACGACCAGACGCGTGCGGCCGTGACCGGCGGCACGCTCGCGGTGGGCATCGGCGGCGCCGGTGTCGGCATGGGCATTGGCTTCTCGGTTATCGTCAAGGACACCAGCGCCAGCATCGATGCCGGTGCCAAGGTCACCGGCCTCGGCAATGGTAGTGATCTCGACGAATATACCGGCACCGATTTCAGCAACACGCGGAAGGGCCGCGGGGTGCTGGTGCAGGCGAATTCGGGCCAGAGCGTCGCCGGCTTTGTGGTGGCGGGCGCGGGCGGTGCCTATGCAGGCGTCGCCGGCGCGGTCGCGGCCGAAGTGTTCGTCGATCAGACACGCGCGAGCATTGCGAGCGGTGCCGAGATCAACACGATCAATACCAACGCGAATGGCAATCAGGATGTCACCGTCACGGCGCGCAGCAGCACCGTGGTGTCGATGCAGGAAGCCGTGCTGGCTGGCGGCATCGCCGGGATTGGCGGCGCCGTTGATGTGGCTGTCATCGCCGATGCCACCAGCGCCTTCATCGGCGATGGCGCCATCGTCAATGCGGCGCGCGATGTCACCGTGAATGCGCTGAGCAACCGCCAGACCTCGTCCATCGTGGCGAGCGTGGCAGGCGGCGTCGCCGGTGTCGGTGCGGCGATCTCGGTGCTGGCTATCGCCAATGGTCCGGATGCGGATCAAAGCGCGAAGATGAACAGCAATGGCTCGTTCAATGGTAATGCCCAGCGGCAGCTATCGGACGACAGCATCGATAGCAAGTTCCTCTCGTCATCCACCAATAGCGACGTCAAGAAGGCGAGTGCAGACGCGCAAAAATACAAGGGCGCGCTGACCCTGCAGCAGACATTGCCGACCACGATTGCGCCGGGCAATTCGGCGACCATCGGCTCGGCGACGGTCAAGGCTGGCGGCAGCGTCAATGTGCGCGCCGTCGATGTCGTTGATTCCAAGATCGCCGATGGCGCGGTTGCGGCGGGCATCGGCGGCGGCGCCGGCATCGCGGTGGCCGTGGTCAATGTCAACAACACCGCGACCGTCACCAATGGCGCCGATATCGCCGCGGGTGCCATGAATGTTGCGGCGCTGTCGCAGCGCAAGATGGACGGCTATGGCGTCGCGGCCACCGCGGCCGGTGTCTCCGCCGCGCTGGTCAGCCTCACCGATGCGACCAAGACCGCAGCGACCATCACCGCTTCCACGGTGAAGGCCGATGGCGGCGTCCGCGTCCATGCGGAGAACAACGAGAAGATCATCATCGGCACGGCCACGCTGGCGCAGGGCGCCGCGGGCGGCCTCAATCTTGTCGTCCTCAAGCCGGATACCCAGGCGCGGATCGATGGCGGTTCGACTGTCGATGCGGCGCTTGAGAAAAACGGCACCGTCGAAGTCAGTTCGGCGAACAGCATCGACATCAATAGCGGCGCAGCCGGCATTGCGGCGGGTGGTGGCGGCGGTGTCGCCCTCACGGTAGTGACGGAACTCCCGACCACGATCGCTTTGGTCGATGCCGGCACCACGATCAATTCGGGTGTCTTGAGCAACAGCCAGGGTAACTTGGCGGCCGGCAATGTCGTCGTCAGCGCGACGACCACGGAGGCGATGCTGGGCCTTGCGGCCGGCGTGGCGCTCGGCGACGGATTTGGCGGTGCTGTCACCGTGTTGACCCGCAACGAGACCACCAAGGCGGAGGTCGCCGGAACGAAAACGACCTCGTCGGGAACGATCAAGGCGGCCGAGATCACGGCCACCGGCAATGTTGGTGTCATCGCCAATTCCACCGGTGAGGACAATCTGGCTCTCGGCGGCGGCGCCATCGGTCCCGCCGGCGGCGTCGGCGGCTCGATCGGTGTCACGGTGCTGAGCTCGACGGTCTCGGCAACGATTGGCGCTGACGCCGTGGTGACGGCGCTCGGCCTCGGCTCGAACAATGATTTCACCTATATCAAGGCGTATCAGACCGGGTTCAGCGACTATATCTCAGGCGACAAGATCGGCGTGCCCCAGCTGAACGGCGTGTCCAATGGCAAGCAGTCGCTGACGCCGCTGACCACCGGCGACGTCAAGGATATCGGCTCCTATCTGCTGCTGAAGAAGGGCACGATCAATGCGACGACGGCGACGTCGCGCGGCGTGATTGTCAATGCCGCAAAGGCGGATACCGTGCGTTCGGTGGTCGTCAGCGGTGCGGTCGGCGGTCTGGCCGGCGTCGGCCTGTCCGGTAATGTGCCGATCGTTCTCAACACCATCACAGCGACTATCGGCAGCAATGCCAAGATCAATCAGGATCCCACCAACGCCGGTACCGACCAGTCGGTCGTGGTGGCGGCCACCAGCGATACCTATTCGCTGAATGTCGTGGGCGCAGCGGGCGTCGGCGGCGCGGCGGGTGTCGGTGCCAGCATCAGCACGGCTGTCATCAGCAATCTCACGACGGCGACCATCGGTAACGGCGCCGAGGTGGCGGCGAAGAAGGACATCTTGGTCACGGCGCTCGCGGCCGAAGATCTGGCCATGATCGCTGCGGCCGGTGCGGCCGGCGGCTATGCCGGCATTGCCGGTGGCCTGTCGCTGACCTCCATCGACAACACCACGCGTGCACTGATCGACAGCAATGCCGTCGTCAAGGCCGGCAACAATGTCGTCGTCGTCGCCAGCGACAGCACGCGCGAAGCGACCTTCTCCGGCGGCATTGCACTGTCCGGCGGCGGCAGCGTGGGTGCTGCGGTGAGCGTCGGTCTGATCAAGAAGACCACCGAAGCCACCATTGCGTCCAATGCCAGGGTGACCGGCCTCGCCAATGGCAGCACCACCTTCAAGGCCCTCACCGGCGACGACCTCACGGCCACCCGCGATGGCCAGGGCGTGCTGGTCGATGCCGAGTCCGTCGAGAGCGCCTATATCTTCTCCGTCGGCGGCGGCGCCGGTGCCTTCGTGGCCGCGGCAGGTGCCATCACGGTCAATGTCTTCAACACCAACACCTTCGCGACGATCAATTCCGGTGCCATCATCAATGGCGACGGCACCGGCACCAATCAGGATGTGGTGGTCACCGCCCGCGATCTCACGGGCATCGTCTCGCAGAATTACGGGGCCTCGCTGTCCGGTCTCGCCAGCCTCGCCGGCGCGGTCGATGTCGGCGTGCTGAACAGCAATGTCGGCGCCTCCATTGGCGACGGCGCCAATGTGAAGGCCGGCCGTGATGTCATCCTCACGGCGCTCGCCAACAAGGCCATCGATTCCTCCGCCATGAGCGCGGCGGTCTCGCTGGTGTCCTTGTCGGCCGGCGTCTCGGTCTATTCGATCGGCGACGGCTTTGCGCCGAACAGCGATGCAATGGGCCGGCTGAACACGACGGACGGGTCCGGCGGCGTCACCAACTTCGCCGGCAGCAAATTGTCGGTGGGCAGCCAGCTCGGCGCCTCGGCCACCGGCACGGTCGCTGCCGCCAACAAGAAGAATGCGAGCGGCTCCGCCTCCACCACTGGTGCGAATGATGCCAATGCTGCGCTGACCGACAAGCTCGGCACGGTCAATGTCACCGGCCAGGTGACCAAGCCCAATGCCGCCGTGGCCGGCACCTCCGCCACCATCGGCAATGCCAATATCACCGCGGGCGGTACCGTTGCGCTCAACGGCCGCGATCAGGTCGGCTTCAATGCGCTGACCGGCACGCTGGCCGTGGGCGGCATCGGCGCCGGCGCGGGCGTCGGCATCCTCACCAATAGCAGCACCACGACGGCCACCATCACCGGCAGCGGTACCGGCACCATTGACGCGGCATCGGTGTCCGTTGCGGCGAATACGGTTCACGCCGCGACCGTCAAATCCTATGCCGGCAGTGCCGGCCTCGTCGCCGCGTTGCAGGCCGATGTCGCGATCATCAACGACAATTCGGTCACGCGCGCCGGCGTCACGAACTTCGCCATCAACATGACGAATGGCCTGTCCGCCGAGGCCAACGCGCAGCGCGCGCTCGATGCCCGCGCCGCCGGCCTCTCCATCGCCGGTCTCGGTGCCGCCGGTGTGTCGGTAGCCTCCGCCGTGGTGGGCGGCTCGGTCAACACCACGCTGGAAAACCTCACGGTCGATGGCGGTACATCGACTTCGGGCAAGGTCTCCGCCAAGGCGGCCTCGCGCGACACCGCCAATGCCGAAGCCAAGGCTGTCGCTGGCGGCATCGGCATTGCAGCCAATGGCGCGGACGCGACCGCCAAGGTCGAACTGCCAGTCCTGGTCACCATCAAGAACGACAGAATCACCACCGGCGGCGACATCACGCTGAACGCCTATGCCGCCAACAGCGCCACCGCCAACGCCCAGGGCTTCGCGCTTGCGGGCGGCATTGCCGGTGGCGGCTCGGTTGCCACGGCCAGCCTGGCGCCGAATGTGAAGATCGATCTCACCGGCGGCAGCCTCACGGGCGGCTCGTTGAATGCCAATGCACAGGTGGAATCCGGCGGCGCCAAAGCGACGGCCGGCGGCACATCGGCGGCCATTTTCGCCGGCATCACCGCCACCTCCGCCAATGCCACCGACGCATCGCAGGCGATCGCCAACGGCAACAGCGGCAAGATTGATGTCGATGGCGCGCTAACCTTCAACGCCAGCAACAAGAGCCAGGCCAGCGCTGGCGCGGATGGCCGCGCTTTCGGCATCGTCGCCGCGGGTGCCAACAACGCCAACGCCACGACCAATACGACCACCAGCACCACCTTCACCAATATGGTGTCGGTGCAAGGCGGCTCGGTCAGCCTCGCTGCGACCAGTAGCCACGACACCTCGGCGAGTTCGGCGACGGGCAGCGGCGGCCTGGTGGCCGGCGCGTCGTCCGATGCGCGCACCACATCGCTCGCGACCACTATTGCGCAGATCGCCAACCCATCGGGATCTGGCAAGACGCTGGTGCAAGCGACTAGCGGCGCCTTGTCGCTTGCTGCGAGCCACACCGATGTGTTCTCCGGCACTGCCGACAGCTCCCAGGCAGCGGTGGCCGGCAAGACCGGCGCGCGGCTCACGCAATTCACCAACAGCACCGTGATCGCGGGCCTCGGCAACAATGTCACCGCCTATGCGCAGAACCTGAACATCGATGCGATGAATGCGGTGCGGCGCTATTTCGTCTGCGAGACCGGCTGCAATGTCACCTCGGTCGATCAGATGGGCTGGGACGTCAAGGCCGGCGCAGGTGGCTTCCTTAACGCGGCGGCGGCGGTCGGCAGCACCGAGGTGCGGGCCACCACAATGGCCGGCATCGGCGAGAACAGCAGCGTTCACCTGTTGGCGCCGGCCACCGGCGTCAGCCTGGCCAAGATCAATGCCAGCAACGACATCATCGTTCATCAGAAGACGAAGGTCGACGCCCTCGGTGCGATCCAGCTGCCGCGCGGCGAGTCGAATGT
This sequence comes from Tardiphaga sp., assembly GCF_044336785.1. Taxonomy (GTDB): domain Bacteria; phylum Pseudomonadota; class Alphaproteobacteria; order Rhizobiales; family Xanthobacteraceae; genus Tardiphaga. The sequence goes on from NZ_JBIIOT010000021.1 coordinate 48,535, forward strand.
CCTGGTTACGCCCAAGGCCAGCGTGACATTCGGTGACTCCAGCAGCCTCATCGTCGATGTCGGCGACGTGAAGGCAGCAGCCTGGAACAATGCCAATGTGGATGCGCGCACCAGCGTCACCACCGGCGGCCTTGCCGGCGCAGCCGAAGGTGCGGCGAACGCCACGGTCAATGCTATTGCAATGCTCTCCGTCGGCAGCAATGCGCAGGTCGAAGCCAGCAACGGTACCTCACCATCAGACGGTTCGCTGCCGAAAAGCGGTACGGTCACGCTGCTGGCCGGCCGCAGCCAGCTCGATCAGGCGCAGGCGATGTCGGTCAACACGGTGGTCGATGTCTATAACGACACCGCGCTGCCTGTGAAGACCTCGCCGGATGCGGTCTCGACGCTGACCAGCGATGCCTCTCTCACCATTTTCGCCGTGCCTGACAGTAACGTCAGCCCCACGGCCGGCGTGCATGCCGCCGGCGATATCGCTCTGTTTGCCGACAAGGGCGTGTTGAGCGCGACCGCCGCCGGCACCGGCAAAGACATCTATCGCGAAGGCGCCAGCAAGTTCCTCTCCTTCTTCAGCAACCTGTTCGGCGGCGGCGACGTCACCCTTGATATCAAGGGCGGCAGTGCTTCCCAGACCGGCCAGAGCACGATGATCATCGACAGCCTCGTCGATACCGGCATCTCGCGCTCCAAGTCGCTGCTGATCACCTACAAGGACGGCTGCAGCTTCTCTGGCGGAAACCTGTGCATCGAGACATCAGGCAATATCGCCATTCCAGCTGCGAATATCGGCACCTTCCAGGCCGGCGGCGCGATCCTCGATCGGCTCGGCCAGATCGATTCGTTGATCGCGCTCTATGACAAGGACACGATCGCCAAGGCTGCCTATCAGAGCGAGCGCGTGTTCCTGCAGGACAAGCTGGTGTCGCTCGGTCTTGCTTTCATGGATACCACCACGGATCCGAAAGGTGTCTTCACCCTGAAGAACGGCGTCACTGCGGGCGCGCCGGCTGGCAGCAATGCGGTGACGGTGAAGGCGCTCACCGATGCACTCGCCACGTTCCAGGGCGAGGTGACGACCAATATCGGCACCTATCTGACATCCGGATTGAGCAATGTGGCTCTGTCCTGGGATGGCAGCAAGCTCGACCCGAACTCGCTGACGGCGACGATCGATGCTACGGCTGCAAATTACGCGGTCAAGAAGAACGCCCAGTCTGCGCTTCTCAGCCTCGGTGGGCTTCTCAACTACGACACCCTGATGGGGGGCTCTGACCAAACCGCGCGGGATTTCCAGGGCAAGGTTTCGAGCATCGACTCGCTGCTGATCACCGGCAGCACGGCGTTAAAAAATGCGATTGATTCCCTTAAGGATGTGAAGAAGGCGGCGGACGATATCAACAATAGCGTCCGCGCCATCGTCAGCATCCAGAACGATGTCGCACAAGGCGCCAAGCCGTTCGACTCGGTCAGCTTCGATATCGCGACCGCGTTCAGCGGCGTCTCTACTGGCCAGAGCACGATCGTCCAGAGCAACAGCTCTCTGCTGACATCGGTTAATGCCGTAAGGGACTCGGCGGCGACAATCGGCAAGAACCTCACTGACATCCAAAATGCCGCGACGACGGGGACGACCGACGAAAAGACGCTGATTGCCACGCTCAATGTGGCATTGGCTGATGACAAGGCGAATCTGGGCAGCACCGGAACCATCACCCGCGTCAACAATAGCGCGGACTACATCAAGACACAGATCGATGGCGGCACGCTGACCGGTATGGATTCCGGCGGCAACAAGACGACCACCACCGTCATCGGCATGGCGTCCCGCATAGCGGACTACAAGGCCGCGGTCATGACGCCCGCCTCGGGCAAGACCGTCGCCGCGTGGCAGACCGACCTCAACGACAAGGCCAAGGCCGCAGCCGCCGGCACGCCGGGATCGGTGGGCAACAAGAGCACCTATATCGAGATCCCCGATGTCACAGTGCAGCTCGGCAACATCTATCTCGGCGCCGACACGATCAAGACCGGCGACGGCAAGACGACCGGCCCCGGCCAGCTCATCGCGCCGGGCGATGCGCAGATCAAGATCATCAACGAAACAGCGGCCACGCTGAAGCTCAACAACCTCAATATTCCAATCGCTAATTCCGGCCGGATCATCGTCAACAATGTCGAAGTGTCGTCGGCAGCGGGCATTTCCGCGGCCACCGGCAAGGCGGCCAATTTCGCGACCGGTAACGTCGTCACCTCGGGCGGCTTCAGCACGGGCCGCGTGACGATCGAAAGCAATTACAATCCGGAGAGCGATACCTACTACAATCCGCGCGACACCCAAAATAGAGACTATATCAAAACGCTGCAGATGGCGCCGGACATCATTCTGCAGACCGGAAAGATGATCAACAATCCGACCGGCGCGGTGGACATCACCAGCGCTGCCGGCAACATCTATATCCAGGGCAAGATCACCGCCGCCTCGATCTCCATCGTCGCCCGCAATGGCGATCTGGTGACGAGCTATGTGAACGGCTTCTATCATGTGGGCGGCGACCCGGCGAGCCAGACGCTGGTGCCTGGCGGCACCATCACGCCGGAGGGACTGGTCCCGACCGGCCTCGGCATGATCGCCAATGGTCAGATCTTCCTGTCGGCGCGCTATCTCAACATCAACAGCACAGTGCAGAGCGGCATCGCCGAATGGCAGCTGACGCTCGAACAGACCACCAAGCTCGTCACCACGGACGCCGGCAAGATCACCGGCGTGAGCGGCCTCACTTCGACGACGGTATCCCAGAAGCTGGCTGAATATGGCCGTGCCGACAAAACCAAGAACCCGCCGACGACCTATGATTTCGTGGTCGATGCCAGCGATCCCAGCAAGAACATCACGCTCAATCTGGTCACGGGCCAGCTCAGCTTCTCGATCGCGACGGCGAACTATCTCGGCCTGAAGGAAACCTACAAATTCGCCGATACCGAAAGCGCGCGCAACAGCCAGGGCATCTACACCGCCCAGGTCGGCGCCAGCTATGACGCGGATGCCAAGCAGGTGGTGGTCGATGCCACCACCGTGCGCGGCGGCTATATCAAGATCTTTGGGCAGATCATCAATACGTCGCCAAACAGCGGCAGCCTGAATGTGCTGGACGGTTTCGGCACCATCAACATCACCAACAACATCAATGTTCCGGTGGTGCTCTCCACGCTGAATGCGGGCGCCGATCAGAAGGGGGACGGCCGCGGCACCGCGGGCAAGATCGATATCACCGATGTGCATCTGCATGCCGGAAATTCAGCCATCGTCGATGCCACGCATACGGTGATCACCCGGAATAACGGCCTCGTGAATATCGACCAGCAGCAGGGCATCATCGATGCGGTGACCGGCCAGTTCGTGCCGGGCGGCTTCGACAAAGACGGCAAATTCATCAAGGACCAGATCGATCCGCTCACAAGCCTGACCCAGATTACGGGCGATGGCACGCGCACGGCGGTCTACAATCCGATGCAGGGCCAGCGCTATATCTGGCAGACCGTGGCGGATTACACGATCACTAACGCCTTCGGCGTGTCGGCGAACAATTCCTACACCAGCGCTGACGGCGCGCTGGCCGGCCAGGCGCAGTGGAGCGGCAGCGGCAAATCGCAAACGCCGTCCATGAACATGCTGCCGGGCGCCTATGTCTCGGTGGACAAGACGCGGCAGACGGTTCAGACCATCGACCCGAAGACGGGGCTCATCACCGGCGATACCACGACCAGCAGCGTGTCCAACAAGGACATTACGCTTCAGGAGGTCGTCGATACGCTGCTGATCGCCAATGGTGACACCAAGCTGACGCAGACGGCGCTCACCAATAGCTGCAGCTGGACCTCGTCTTGCGACGACAAGAGCCAGACGTCCTTCTATACGCTGTCGTCCGATTACCGGCAGATCACCACGCATTCGCTGAAGGCCGATAACCAGATCAAGATCAACTTCATCGGTTCCGACAAGGGCACGATCAACGTTACCTCAGGTACCGACATCACCCTGCGCGGCAGCGTTACCAATGTCTCCGGTGACGTGTCGATCAAGGCGAACAATTCGTCCATCATCCAAGCTTCGACCGATCCGACCATCACCGCGCAGTCGATCAAGCTCGAATCGGGCAAGTCGATCGGCGGCGTGGCAGAGCAGGGCGGCTCGGCGATTGGTGCGCCGGTGTCGGTGATGCTCACCAGCTTCAAGGGCGTGCGCGGCCAGCTCGATGCGGTGGCCAATAATGGCGTCGTGTCGATCAAGACGCTGGGCGATCTCGTCATTGGCAAGGTCACGGCGGACAATGAAGTGGCCGGCAAGGGCAGCGTCACGCTGCTCGCCAATGGCAGCATCAGCGGCGCTTCGTCATCGTCGCTGATCCAGGCGGATCGCGTGGCGCTGACCTCGCTCACCGGCTCGATCGGCTCGGTGGCCAACAATGTCGCTCTGCACGTCAATACCGGTTTCACCACTGACCAGTCGCAGCGCCCGTTTGGCGATCCGGCCACCACGCCTGCGAACCAGTTGCTGGCCTCTTACGGCATCAGCGCCAGCGCGCTCGGCGATATCAATATCTATTCGACCGACTGGACCAGCAAATATACGACCGGCGGAAAGAACAGCGACGGCACCATCCTCGCCAATTCCATCGTGTCGGCCGGCGGCGACGTCAAGCTGAAGACCGCGGGGCAGGTGCTCGACGGCAATCCGGTGGAGCAGATCGACAAGCGCACTGCCGACCAGTTGATCGCCTATTGGGAATCGCTCGGCCTGATCAAGGGGCAGGGCACGCAGAACCAGGATCGCCAGAATGCGGCCATCGCTGCCTTCGAGCAGAGTCAGACCTTGGCCTATCGCCAATACTGGCAGCTTCGTGTCGGCCAGGCGGATAGTGGCGCGAGTTACGACCCGAACTACCAGATCACCTACAAGCCCGGGACTACGCTGTATCAGAGTCTGTCCGCCTATTATCGCAATATCGAGATCGTCAATAACGGCGGCGTCGAACCGGCCGATATCGCCACGCGCATCGCCAACGACATCGCCAATCAGGCGGCGGCAGACACGGCGCGCTATCGCGAGCTTAATGCGCAGGTCGGTTCGTTCACCACGAGCTACGACGCCGGTTACAGCTATGCCGCGTCGGCGGCGGACAAGACCAGCCTGACCCAGGGCGCCACCTGGAGTTCCACGGCGCTCGGCTTCCCGCTTAATGCCGGTGCGCTGAAGACCGTGACCAACACCAATCCGGTGCTGAAGGATCCGAACGTTTCCGGCCGCAACGTCACCATCCTTGCCGATCGTGGCATCGGTGAAACGATGATCGTCAACGGCAAGCCGGGCATTGTGGTGACCCCGGTCAACGATCCGGTGAAGGAGCTCAGCAATGCGCAGAAGATCGCACTTGCCACGGCGGAGCGCTCGGACCTGGTGATCACCATTGGTGGCCTGTCGCTGCCAACCAATGCGTCGGCGGCGCAGATCGCGGCCTATAATGCCGCGGTGGCGCTCGGGCTGAAAAACACGGCTGTCGATATTCCGGCGGGCCTCGACGAGGCTAACATGACCGCCGTGCAGCGCGCGGCGCTCGATGCGGCGGCAGCCGGCGTATTCGATCGCACCTCCACCTATCTCACGGTGCTGTCGAAGCGTCCGCTCAATGTAGCGAGCACCTCGAGCTTCAATGCCACGGTTACGGATCAGGTGACCACCACGGGCAATATCGACCAGGGGCAGGCCTTCATCGCGTCGCGCGGCAGCCTTGCGCTGGGCGAGATCGCGGTGCCCGGCGAGACCCGCATCAAGGCGCTGGGCACTTTGACCAATGCCGATCTCGCGTCGATCGATCCCGGCCGCGTGTCATCGATCAAGACCGGCAATATCGTGCTGGAATCCGCCTATAGTTCCATCGGCCTCGGCTCGCCGTTGCTGCTCAACCTGCAGCAGGGCGCGACCATCACAGCGCGCGCGCTCAATGCGGTTAATCTCTACGCCCTGCCGGGCAGTGTGAACGGCTCACCCGATGCGTTCATCGATACGGTCTATTCGCCGAACCGCGTGGATATCCGCGCCGCCGGTTCGATCTTCAATGCGAATAAGGATCGCCAGGTCAATGTGCTCGGCGCCAATATCGTGCTCACCGCCGAAAGCGGTTCCATCGGCACGCTCGGCAATGCGCTCAATGTCGGCACCTCGCCGGGTGGCACCATCCGCGCGACGGCCGATTTCGGCCTGATCAATCTCTACGGCGTCGCCGGTCTCGATTTCACCATCGGCGCGGCGCTGTCCGGCACCTCCACCACGCTGGTCGCCGCCAATGACGGCACCATTGCCGGCCCGGTCACCGCCGGCACCGACATTCTGATGTCGGCCGGCCAGCGCTGGGTGATTACCGCCAGCGGCAATGTGATTTCCGCCGCCGGTAATATTGATGTCGCCGCCGATACGCTGAAGATGCTGCGCGGCGCACGGGTCACGGCGCAGCTCGGCTCGGTGCGCGTCGATACCGTGCATAATGCGCTGGTCAGCGGCATCGTCGCCGGCAGCGGCAGCGCGGCGGCCATCGACATCACCGCCGGCGGTCATGTGATCGGCGGTGAGAATCCGGACCGGCTGGTGGATCTCACGACCACCGCGGCCGGCGCGGGCATCCGCATCGTCGCTGCGCTCGGCATAGGCGATGTCACCCAGGCCGATCGCTATGCGGTGGACCAGAAGGGCATGCCCGTCGGCAGCGCCAATCTGATCACCAATGTCGCCAATCCGCTGCGCATCCGCACCAACGCCATCGATGCCTCGGCCACGGTCGGCGACATCAACCTGGTCACGCTCGCCAGCATCAATGCGGGTTCCGTCGTCACCGGCAATGGCAGCATCGATGTGGATGCGCGGCAGGATTTCCGCGTCTCCAACCTCACCGCCCTGCATGGCGACATCCTCGTCACCGCGGTCGGCGCACTCGCCTCTGCCAATGTGCTGGCGACGCGCGATAGCGCCGATGATCGCGGCCATGTGGATCTCAGCGCCGGCGCGGATATCGATATCGGAACCTCGCGCTCGGCCAGCCTGTTCGCGCAGACGCCGGCCGCGGCCCGGTTCCGCGATGCCACGGTCGATAATCCCTTCACCATCGCTGCGCAGGTGACAGAGATTGATGCGCTGCATGCCAGCGGTTATAAATCGACACCGCTGATCTTCACGCTGACCGGTTATCGCGGCGGCTTGGGTGAACGCGCCCGCGTCTATGTGGATGCGCCAATGGGCGTCGTGATGCCGCTGCTGCGCGAGAACGAGGTGGATATCCGCACCAACGCGCTCGATTACGCCATGCCCGATGCCTATATCGGCCGCTGGATGAAGTTCACCGCGCCGTTGGCAGTGGTCTGGGCCGATAATCGCACGCCGAAGCCGGTGCTCGGTTTCGACGTGCAGCTGTTCCAGCCGTCGAAGCAGTTCTACATGTTCCAGAACGGCGTCCGCACCTTCACCAATGCGGCAGTCGTTCAATATAGCGAGCGTGCGGAAGTCATCGAATGGCGTAACGGCCTGACCATGCCGGGCGGCAGCATGGTGCGCGACTTCGATCGCATTGGTACTTTCACCGGCGTCGGCTCGGTTCTGCTGCGTGATGACTCGCCGGATTACAGCGGCGCGTTCTTCCGCGGTGATGCGTTCGTGCACTTCATGGAAGCCTTGCGCGATCGTCGCGTCCGCAGGCCGATCAAGGGGCCCGTTGTCAATCTGAAAGGCCTTGCATCCACAACATCTCTCGGCGATTGATGTGAATCAAACGTCGGGAGCGATTCGTGATTCGTAGAGCGAGATCACTATCGGCAGTCGCCGGTTTCGTTGTTGCTTGCGTATCATCTTCGTCAGTCTGGTCTCAGAATCTCCCGCCGTTGCCGGATCCCGGCAGCGTGTCGAATGAGAATCTGCGCGGCCAGCAATTGCTCCGTCGCGAGACCGATCCGGATCCGAACATACCTGGCGTGATCGGCCCCGCTGCATCGCCCACGGTGATTGGGCCGAGCGGCGGTCCGACTTTCGTGCTCAAGAAAGTGGTGTTCGACAAATCCGAGTTCCTCTCGCAGCAGGAACTCGATGCGATTGCTGCGCCCTATATCGGCCGCCGCGTCGATAATGCCGAATTGCAGCGCCTGTTGAAGGCGGTGAACGATGTCTATGCCGAGCGTCGCCAGATCACGGCGATTGCCTTCTTGCCCAAGCAGGATCTCAAATCCGGCACGTTGCGCATCGGCATTGTGGAAGGGCGCGTCGGCGCAGTGAACGTTCAGGGCGGCAAAAGCGTCAAGCCGGAAGCGATCACCGACGCAGTGAAGCTTGTTCCGGGGACGGTCGTCGATGTGCCAAAACTCGAGGATCAGGTTGCTTGGTACAATCGCGGTCACCTGTCGCAATTGCAGGCGGCGCTGCAGCCAGGCGTGAGCTTCGGCCTTACCAATATCGATCTGTCGGTGCTGGAACCGCCGAAGAACGTGTTGCAGATGTTTGTCGACAATCAGGGCATCTATTCGGTCGGCGAATTCCAGGGCGGCGCCAATTTCCAGCATTACAACATGCTCGGCATCGACGATCGGCTGACGGTCTATGGCATCTACGCGCAAGGCAACAAGAACATCAATGTCGCCTATGACATGCCGGTCAATCCATGGAGCGGCCGCGCCGGCGTGAGCTACTCCACCGGCCGCATCGGCGTTTACAAAGGCGCCTATCGCGATCTCAACATCACCGGCCGGTCGCAGACCGTGGCCGTGAATATGAGCCAGCCGCTCGTGGTAACCTCCGCTTTCGCGTTTTTGCTCAATGGCGCGCTGTCGCAGTCGAATTCGGCGTCGAGCCAGGCCGAGGTGCAGATCACCGACAATGAGACGCGCAAGCAGACTGTCGGTTTCACGATGGCCTATACCAGCGAGAAATTCTCATCGACCTTCTCGCCGAGCTTCTCCTTCGCTCATACAAATTTCAAAGTGGTGGAAACAGCGCAGGATTTCCACACCGTTAACGCGACTTATTCTGCGGCGCTGCGGCTGCCATATGATTTTATCGCAACGACGTTCAATTACGGCCAGTGGGCCGACACCAAGCTGCTCGCCGGCGACCAGCTTCTACAGATCGGCGGCCCGACCACCGTGCGCGGTTATCCCACCAGTGGTGTTGCAGGCTATGCCGGCTATTACGGCAATGTTGAACTGCATCACCATCTGAATGCACTGGCCGAGGGCCTCGATGCCTTCGCCTTTGTGGATTACGGCGCCGTTTACAGCACTTTTCCTGCCTCAGTCTATCTGACTTCCGTGGGCGGAGGGCTCAGCTACAAGGCGTCGAAATATTGGGTGGCCGATATTTCCGCGGGTACGCCACTGACCAATGTGATTTCGGATCAGCCGAATTATTTCGTTTATTTTCGGCTGACGGCGAAAGTCAGCAGCGCTAACTTTGAATGAGTGCGGGTTCTGCGTGAGCGCCCGATGCATCGAGCAGGGACGTGAGCAGAACATGATGAATCGAACGATCGCAGTTGCGCTGGCAATGCTATGTGTTGCCGGTGTGGCCTCAGCCCAGACGAAAGACGCAGCGAAAGATGCAGCAAAACCCGCGGCGCCTGCGCCGGTTTCCTCGGCGCCGGAGCGCACCACGGCGAGTTTCGGCGATTGGATCATGCGCTGCGAAGCGATCGGCGCACCGGCGAAGCGCGTTTGTGAAGTGGCCCTGATCCTGACGGCCCAAGGCCAGAACGCGCCGATCGCACAAGTTGCCATCGGAAAGGTTGGTGCCGCCGAAGGCAAGCCGACCACTATTGTCTTGCCTCACAATGTCTCGCTCACCAGCAAGCCGAGGATCGTGTTTGCGAAAGCGGGCGATGCGCCAGTCGAATTCACCTGGCAGCGCTGTACGCCTGGTGCTTGTTTCGCTTCGGTCACGCTGTCCAACGATGCGGCAAAGACGCTGGGCGCGCAGGCCGAAGCCGGCAAGATCGTTTACAAAACCGCTGGCGAGCAGGAGATCGCGCTTCCGATGTCGTTTCGCGGCCTCGCCCAATCGCTCGACGCATTGGCGAAGGAGCCTTGACGCATCTCATTGAAACATCGCCCAGTGCGGCTGTCCGCTCCTGACGCAAGGTGGACGTTTGGCGGCTTGGCCTCAGCTCCGAACTACGGCAGGTGCGTCCTTACGCTTGTAACGAAGACGCAAGGACATATTCAATCGTTGCGCTGTTCTGTTGATCATCATGCGATAGCGCATTCAGGTCCAGGTTTTCGCCGCGGAGGCGCGAAAGTGTGGTCACTGCGCGGTCTCGGTCGCCGTCGAGGAGTTGTCCGAGATTCGTAACTGCAGCATTGGGCCGGCGTTGCCGGATCGCCTTCAACGTTGCTGCCATCAAGTCGGCGCTCATGCGTCGGAGTTCGCTGGTTTGATAGTCTAGCGGAGTCTTCCAGATCGTGGTCCAAACCGTGTGATTGGCGAGATCGGTCAGCAATTCGACCAGCAACTCATTGCCCGAGCCGCGTGCGATCGTCTTGACGGCGCGGGTCATGGTACGCGCAAAAGCGATAGGATCATCGACCTCAATCAGTGATTTGAGTTCGTCGCTGCGGCGGGCGAGGGTGTCGATATAGCTCTCGATCGGCGCTGTCGCCATAGTGCGCACGGCAAGCATCGATAGTGCAGTTCGCACATTGAAGAGATCGGCTACCGATTTTAGCGACAGTGGTTTGATATAGGCGCCGCGGCGCGGCCGCACTTCGACGAGGCGGCGACGCTCCAGGATGCGGATCGCTTCGCGGATCGGGCCGCGGCTGACGCCGAAGTCGCGTGCAAGATCGAGTTCGACCAGGCGCTCGCCGGCTTTTCGACGGCCGGACACGATCTCGGCGCCGAGCTCCTCCGCCACCTGATCGGGCAGTGTGCGCGGCGCAAATCTGCGTTCACTCGCACCTTCTCGTTCGGTCGATGGCTTGCGTAGCACCGCGGCCATGACGTCCTCCTTCACCGGTCTTTCCGAGCCGCGGAATGCCCGCGGTCATGCGACAACAATCTCTAGCTATCGCGGAAGTCAATTGTTGACAATTGACAATTGGTGACCTTTCATTAGTGAACGGTCGTGCAAACGATACCGGCGGAAAGCCGGATGTACGGCGATAAGTCCCGGCGACAGACCGGGATGCAAGGGAGGCAACGATGGCGACAACGCCTACGCTGGCTATGGTCCAGTCGATTACGCTTCAGCCGCATTGTGTCGGCCGCCCGTCATTTGAGCGCCACCATCCTCAGGACCGTCTGGCGGGCGTCGAACGTCATCGTCATCCGCAAGCCGGTTGAGGTCGCCGTGACGGGTGTGACCGACATCTCGACGGCAATGGATCCGGGCACGCATCGGCGCGCAACCGCGTCTGCGCAGCCGTTGCTGGATGTGCGCAATCTGTCGCTGTCCTTTGCGACTGCGCGCGGAGCGCTGCCGATCACGCGCAATGTGAATTTCAGCATCGCACCGGGTGAACGCGTTGGTCTCGTTGGTGAGAGCGGTTGCGGCAAGACCGTGACCGGTCTGTCGCTGCTGCGCCTGCTGCCGCCGCAGTCAGCGCGGATCGAAGGCAAGATCATTTTCAATGGTGTGGATCTGTCCTCACTATCGCCGCGGAAATTGCGCGCCATTCGCGGCCGTGAAATCGCGATGATCTTCCAGGAGCCGATGAGCGCGCTCGATCCGGTATTCACCGTGGGCGATCAGATCGCAGAAGCGTATTGCATCCATTTTCCCGTCAGCCGGGCGGAAGCGCGAGAGCGCGCAATCCAGGCCTTGCGCGATGTCGGCATTCCGGCGCCGGAGCGGCGCTGCGATGAGTATCCGCATCAATTGTCCGGCGGCATGCGCCAGCGCGTGATGATCGCCATGGCATTGATCTGCGAACCGAAACTGCTGATCGCCGACGAGCCGACCACGGCGCTCGATGTCACCGTCCAGGCGCAGATCACCGACCTGCTGCGCTCTCTCAGTGAACGTACCGGCACGGCATTGATTTTCATCACCCACGATCTCGGCGTCGTCGCAGAGACGTGCACGCGGATGATCACCATGTATGCCGGCGAGGTGGTCGAGGATGCGCCGGTGGACGATGCGCTGATGCGGCCGCGCCATCCTTATACGTCAGGTTTATTGCGTTCGTTGCCGAGTCTTAGCGAGCGCCGTGGCGTACTGGCTTCCATTCCCGGCCGCGTGCCATCGCCCAACGCGATGCCG
>NZ_JBIIOT010000099.1:0-18211 GCF_044336785.1 Tardiphaga sp.
CGCGAGTCCGGGTTGCGCTTGATCATGTCGATCACATTGGCGATCTGATCGATGCTGCGGCCATCCGGGGCCGGCCATGAGCGCCATTGCGATCCATAGACCGGACCGAGGTCGCCATTCTCGTCTGCCCATTCGTCCCAGATCGAGACGCCGTGATCCTTGAGATATTTGATATTGGTGTCGCCCGCCAGGAACCAGAGCAGCTCGTGGATGATCGCCTTCAGCGACAGCTTCTTGGTGGTCAGGACGGGGAAGCCGTCGCTGAGCTTGAAGCGCGTCTGGTGGCCGAACACGGACAGCGTGCCGGTGCCGGTGCGGTCGTGTTTCTCCACACCATCGCTGAGGATGCGTTCGAGCAGGTCGTGATACTGGTTCATGGTCGATCTTGTGGCTGTGAGCCGGCGAACTTATCGCTCCGGCCGCAACCGGGACACGCTGATTCCCGGATTATACCCGGAAATCTGGTATCCCTCCCCGCAAACGACAAGGCCGGATCCTCGCGGATCCGGCCCTGCAATCGGTCTGTAGGGTGGGCAAAGGCGCTCTTGCGCCGTGCCCATCACCTCGCACCCGAGAACTTTGGTGGTGGGCACGCTTCGCTTTGCCCACCCTACAGGTTCCGCCGGTTCCCGCTTACTGGGCGGGCTTCAGCACCGCCGACCATTTGACGACTTCGTCCTTCACCAGCTTGCCGAGGGCGGCCTGGGTCCGGCCTTCCGGCTTCGGGATGTCGGAGCCGAGATCGAGCAGACGCTTCTTGACGTTCTCGTCGTCAAGCGCCTTGGCCGCCGCGGCATTCAGCTTGGCGGTGATCGCAGCGGGCGTGCCCTTGGGCGCGAAGATCGCGTTCCAGGCCGAGGCCTGGTACTTCGGCAGGCCGGCTTCGTTGGTGGTCGGGACGTCCGGCAGCGACGGGTTACGCTCAGGCGTCGCGATGGCATAGGCCTTGATGGTGCCGCCCTTGATCTGCGGAACGGCATTGACGATCTGGTCGCACATGTAATCGACTTGGCCGCCGACCAGCGCGTTCATCGCAGGACCAGTGCCGTTGAACGGCACGCCGATCGGCTTGATGTCGAGCACCGACGAGAGCAATTCGCACGACGAATAGGACACCGAGCCGACGCCGGCATGGGCCATGTTCAGCTTCTCGTTATTCGCCTTCACATAGGTGACGAATTCCTTGAGATCCTTCGGCGCAAAATCCTTCTTCGAGAGGATGAGGATCGGCGTGCCGGCGAGCAACGCAACCGGCTCGAAATCCTTCTCCGGGTGATAAGCGAGCTTCGGATACAGCGGCACGGCGGCTGCATGGGTGCCCATGTGACCGGTGATGATGGTGTAGCCGTCATTGGCGGCCTTGGCAGCACGGGTCGCGCCCGTGGTGCCGCCGGCGCCGACCACGTTCTCGATGATGATCTGCTGGCCGAGCGTCTTCGACATGTCGGACGCGACGATGCGTGCGATGACGTCGGTCGGGCCACCGGCCGCGAACGGCACGATCATGGTGATGGGACGGGTGGGATAGTCCTGCGCCTGCGCCTTCGTCAAAATGGTGCCGATGCCGGCGAGCGTCGCCAGGCCACCGATCGCAAGCATGTTCTTAAATGACTTCATCTTATTGCCTCCCAGACCAAAGTTTTTGCGCCGTTATGACGTGTCATGCGGCACTCATACAAAGCAACGGCCCGAAGTCCATTCGACTTCGGGCCGCGGCGGAGTGACGCAGTATTGTAGTTAAGACCGCTAGCTCTCGGACTCGACGAAGACCTCGTCGCGCTTCTTTCGCAATGACGGAAGCACCGCGAGGATCAGCAGGAAGGCCGAGATCGCCATCAAGGTTGCCGACAGCGGACGGGTGAAGAACACCGTCGCATCGCCGCGCGAGATCAGCAGTGCACGACGCAGGTTCTCTTCCATCAGCGGGCCGAGCACCATGCCGAGCAGCAGCGGGGCCGGCTCGAAGTCGTGCTTGATCAGCCAGTAGCCGATCAGACCGAAGATGCCGGCAAGCACGACGTCCATCGGCGCGTTGTTCACCGAATAGATGCCGATGCTGCAGAAAACGACGATCGAGGGGAACATCAGGCGATACGGCACGCGGAGCAGACGCACCCAGATGCCGACCATCGGCAGATTGATGACGAGCAGCATCAGGTTGCCGACCCACATCGAGGCGATCATGCCCCAGACGAGTTCGGGCTGCTTCTGCATCACCTGCGGACCGGGCACGATGCCGTGAATGGTCATCGCGCCGACCATCAGCGCCATCACCGCATTCGGCGGAATGCCGAGGGTGAGCAGCGGGATGAACGAAGTTTGCGCCGCAGCATTGTTGGCGCTTTCCGGCGCCGCAACGCCTTCGATCGCACCACGGCCGAACTTCTTCGGGTTCTTCGAGAGCTTCTTTTCGAGCGTGTAGGCCGCAAACGACGCGATGACCGCGCCACCGCCCGGCAGAATGCCGAGGATCGAACCAAGCACGGTGCCACGCAGGATCGGCATCGACGAGTCCTGCAGGTCCTTCTTGGTCGGCATCAAGCCAGTGACCTTGTTCTGGACCAGCTGGCGGTCTTCTTCGCTGCCCGCATCGAGATTGCGGATGATTTCCGCGAAACCGAACAGACCCATCGCGACGGTGGCAAAGCCGAGGCCGTCAGCGAGTTCGGGGATGTTGAACGACATGCGCGACGCACCGGTCTCGATGTCCGAGCCGACCATCGACAGCAGCAGACCGAACACGATCATCGCGATCGCCTTCAGCACCGAGCCCTTGGCAAGCACGACGGCGAAGATCAGGCCGAGCACCATTAGCGAGAAGTATTCGGCTGGACCGAAGGCGAGCGCCAGCTTGGTGAGCGGGGCGCCGAGCACGGCGATCAGGACGGTGGCAACGCAGCCCGCGAAGAACGAGCCGATGGCCGCAATCGCGAGGGCCGGACCTGCACGGCCCTGCTTCGCCATCTGGAAGCCGTCGAGCGCGGTGACGACCGAGCCGGCTTCACCGGGAATGTTGACCAGGATCGACGTGGTCGAGCCACCATATTGCGCACCGTAATAGATGCCGGCGAGCATGATCAGCGCGCCGACCGGCGGCAGACCGAAGGTGATCGGCAGCAGCATTGCCACGGTGGCAATGGTGCCGATGCCCGGCAGAACACCGACCAGCGTGCCGACCAGCGCACCGATCAGACACAGCAGAATGTTCATCGGCAGCGGGATGCTCAAACCGCCAAGCCATGCGGGAGACCACTGTACGAATTGGAAGACAGTCGCGAAGCCGAGACCGAGATTGGAAAAAAGATCGCCCATAACGCCCTCGTCCTCAACGCATCAGGAAAGTCGGCCACATCTGCAGCGGCAGACCCAGCGCGTACGGGAATAGCAAGGCGCAGAACGTCGTCAGGCAGGCGCCGACGATGGCCGTCTCAACCCACTTCGTCTCTGTCGAACCGAGCGCTGCGATCAGGAAGCTCGACATCGCCGAGAAGATCATGCCCATCGGGCGAATGCAGAGCGCGAACGAGACGATCGCGATCATGACGAAGACCGGACCGCGCCAGTGAAATTTCTGAAGTCCGGGGCCTTCGGTGAAGACGCCGACGAACATCACGGCAGCGCCGAGACCGAGCAACAGAATGCCGAACATCCGTGGCGCGGTACCTGCACCGAACGAGAAGCCATGCATGCCTTGCAGATCACTCGATGCCCACAACGCAAATGCAGCAATCGCCACCAGGGCGAGGCCGCCGATAAAGTCCTGCGGGCCTTTGACCCAGCTTGGCAAGATTGATTTCTCCGGCGCGTGGCTCGGCGCATCACTCATTGTACGTCCCTCTAGTCACGAGCTTATCATAGCCCAACGTCGTTCAGAGCCCGCCCAGGCCCCGTGGTCGAACTTGCCTAGCCATTTTCGTCAGAGAATGCCAGCGAAACCAAGTAATCCGCCGCCAACTAACAACCATAGCGGGTTGAGCCGCGTTGCAAAGGCCAGAACGGCTGCAACCGCGGTGACGGAATACGCTACTATAGAAGTGTCTGCGGAATTCATGACGATGAGGCCACTCGCGCACATTAGACCAATGGATAATGGGACAAGTGCCGCCTGCACAATTCCTGGCCATGTCGCGTGCGTCGAGCGTGCGAGTAAACGGCTTATATAATAGGCGACAACTGCAGTCGGCCCGCACATGGATAGGGTCGCAACTAAAGCCCCGAGAACACCGGCAACCTGGTATCCGATCAGCGTGACGATCAGAACATTGGGGCCCGGCGAGAGCTGCGAGATCGCAAAGACATCGGCGAACTGCTTGTCCGTGAGCCAGTGATTGACGTCTACCGCAATGCGGTGAATCTCCGGAATCGCTGAATTTGCGCCGCCGACAGCGAATAAGGACATCAGCCCGAAGGTCCAGGCGATCGTCCAGAGCGTACCGATACCAGTCTGGTTCACACCCTGCTCCAGCGTCGCATCATTATGGTGAGCAGAATGCTGACCGGAATGGAGACCAGTAGCACCGTCGGCAACGGCCAACGCATCAAGCCAACGGCGACGAACACAGCCAGCATCATCAGCAGGCTGAGTGGCTCGCGTTTTTTCAGGATCGGCAACATCATCCGCGCGATAACCGCGAACAACAATCCGACTGCAACGCAGGAGACGCCGGCAAGTGTGCGGCGCAGCGATTCCAGATCGCCATAGCGTCCATATAGAATGGCAAGGATCGTGACGATCAGGACCGGCGGCCCGAGCAGCCCGGCGAATGCAGCGACAGCACCGGGGATGCCACGGATGCGGGCTCCGAACACGACCGAGAGATTGACGATGTTGGGTCCGGGCAGGAAATGGCAAAGCGCGAAGGTTTCATTGAATTCCTCCGCCGTCATCCAGCGGTGCTGCTCGACGATCGCCCGGCGTGCCCAGACCAGCACACCGCCAAAGCCGGCCAGTGACATTTTCGCAAAGGCAACGAACAGCACGCCCAGCCCGACGGGCGCCTGGGTTGCAGATCCGGTGCTTTCAGCCATGAGTGGCGGCGGCGAGGCGGGCATGGCGCCGGTTTAAGCCGCAGAGACGGCTGCGCCAAACGATTTTACGTGGTTTTTTGCGCCGATATGCGGCCATGAGGCCTCCGCTCTGTTTCGCGACCCACCACTCTTCTATATAGAGTGCAGTCGTCCGCCCGGCTGTCGGCCTTGAAGATTGCTGACCTTGGGTGCATGCCGGCGTATGAAGTGGGAAAGATGGCGCGAGTCGGCTTCCCGACATCGCCACAATTGCCGATACATCCTCTACCTAGACGAAAGCGACGGGGCCGAACGATGCCGACCGATCATATTCGATACGACGTGCTGGCCCGTGACGCCCTCCGCGGCGTGCTGCGCAAGGTGCTGATCGATGCAGCCGAGCACGGCCTGCCGGGCGAGCATCATTTCTTCATCACCTTCATCTCCAAGGCGGACGGCGTGAAGCTGTCGCCGCGCCTCTTGGCGCAATATCCGGAAGAGATGACGGTGATCCTGCAGCACCAGTTCTGGGATCTCACGGTCACCGAAGACCGGTTCGAAGTCGGCTTGTCGTTCAACGGAATTCCCGAGCGCCTGGTCGTGCCGTTCGCGTCGATCAAGAGCTTCTATGACCCGTCCGTGCAGTTCGGCCTGAGCTTCGAAACCGAGGCTGCCGCCGAAACGCCGGCCGCAGGCACGCCACCGGCAACGACGCCGGCCGAAGCGCTCGCCTCCCCGCCTGCGCCGCCTGAAGCGCCCGCCGAGGGTGAAGCTCCGAAGCCCGGCGAGGGTGCAGAGGTCGTCCGTTTAGACCGCTTCCGAAAGAAATAAGCGCGAGAGCGTGTACAGTGAAAGGGCCGCAGCAATGCGGCCCTTTTCTTTTTGCGCTGCGTCCGCTGATGCAGCAATGCAGGACATCCATCATGGCAAAATCGTCGAAGAAAACCTCCGCCGCATCCACCCGCACCGAAACCGACAGCTTCGGGCCCATCGAGGTCGCCGCTGACCGCTATTGGGGCGCGCAGACGGAGCGCTCGCGGCAGAACTTTCGCATCGGCCATGACCGCATGCCGATGCCGATCGTGCATGCCCTTGCCCTGGTCAAGCTTGCCGCAGCGGAGACCAATCGCGAGCTCGGCCTGCTGCCGCCGAAAATCGCCAAGGCCATCGTCCAGGCCGCAGGCGAGGTGATCGACGGCAAGCTCGACGATCATTTCCCGCTCGTGGTCTGGCAGACCGGATCCGGCACGCAGACCAACATGAACCTCAATGAGGTGATCGCCAACCGCGCCAACGAACTGCTTGGCGGCGAGCGCGGTGCGAAGAAGCCGGTGCATCCGAACGATCACGTCAATATGAGCCAGTCGTCAAACGACTCATTTCCGACTGCGATGCACATCGCAGCCACTCAGGGAATCACCCACGACCTCATCCCGGCCCTGAGTGAATTGCTTGTTGCGCTGCGCAAGAAAGAGAAAGCCTTCGCAAAGATCGTGAAGATCGGACGCACGCATACGCAGGACGCGACGCCGCTGACGCTCGGTCAGGAATTTTCGGGCTATGCATCGCAGGTCGAAAGCGGGATCGCGCGGCTTCGTCACGGCGTGAAGGAGCTTCATCCGCTCGCTCAGGGCGGAACGGCGGTCGGCACCGGCCTCAACTCGAAGCCGGGCTTCGCCAAACTCTTCGCGAAGAATGTGCAGAAGATCACAAAGCTGCCCTTCACCAGCGCAGCTAACAAATTCGAGGCACTCGCCTCGAATGACGCTTACGTCTCAGTACACGGATCGATAAACTCCGTTGCAACAGGGCTATTCAAGATTGCAAACGACATCAGGCTGCTCGGCTCCGGCCCGCGTTCGGGACTCGGCGAGCTCATTCTGCCCGAAAACGAGCCGGGCTCATCGATCATGCCGGGCAAGGTGAATCCGACACAATGTGAAGCAATGACAATGGTATGCTGTCAGGTATTTGGTAACCACACCGCCATCACGGTTGCCGGCAGCCAAGGTCATTTCGAGCTCAACGTGTATAAGCCTGTGATGGCGCATTGTATGATGCAGTCCATCCAATTAATCGCAGAAGTTGCGCGATCCTTCACAGAACACTGTGTCGATGGCATTCGCGCTGATGAGAAGCGTATCCGCGAGTTGATGGAACGCTCGCTGATGCTGGTGACCGCGCTCGCACCGAAGATCGGCTATGACAACGCCGCCAATGTTGCGAAAGCCGCTCATAAGAATGGCACGACCCTGAAAGAAGAAGCCGTGCGACTGGGTCTTATTGATACGAATGAGTTCGATCGTCTCGTTCAGCCGGTCAAAATGATACAGCCCGGATAAGATCCTCGCTGTTGGGTCAATTTTTTTTACTCACAGCTTGTTGAGAATATCTCAAAGACGAAATAGTTATAGTTCATACCGCCTATTTGGTTAGAACGAGCTGACTTTCGTTTCTGGCCAGTGCTGCGATACTGCGAAGGCGACTTGATGAGTCAACTCGGCGAGTGAGCTCATCAAGTCGGATTGGTAAGTCCGGCCGAATTTTCGACCGCAATTGAGTTCGATTGTCTAAGTTGGATTGTCCGAATTGAATTGTTTCTTTTTCTGTTTGGCGATTGGAGTGAATTTTTTGGATGGATCGCGAAACCGATTTCGTTCTCGCCACGTATCTCTGCACGACGGTGACGTCCGCGTTTCACGCTCCATCATTTCATTGAACGACGGGAGCGATCATGGGTGACCTGATCAATCTGAATCGCTTCAGAAAGCGCGCAGTGCGCGAAGAAGCTTCCAGACAAGCAGAAATCAACCGCGCCAGTTTCGGGCGCACTAAATCCGACCGTATTTTAGAGGAGCAGCGCACTGCCCGTGCGAACACCATGCTTGACCAGCACAAAATCGATGGCGAGAGCGCATCATGAAGTCGCCCGTAGTTAAGAGATCGATCGTCGTTGCTGGACATAAAACCAGCGTGAGCCTCGAAGAGGCGTTCTGGAACGGCATGAAGGAGATCTCCAATCTCCGCGACATGACGCTTTCGGAACTCGTGGGCGAAATCGACACCAATCGTCAGCAGGGCAACCTGTCGTCGGCGATTCGGCTGTTCGTGCTCGATTATTTCCGGACTCGTGCTGCACCGCCGCAGCGTGGTTCCGAAAGCACCCCGAATCTCTCTGCCTGACCCTTAAATCGACAGTGGTGCGCGTCACCGCTGTCGATCGCATGTCCGCTCGGGCGGATCACGCTGCAGGCACCGTTTCCCAATCGTCAAAATGCCGGCCTGACCGGCTGCATTGCTGCAGGTGGCGTGAGCACCATCGGCGGCGATAGCCGTGGCTTGGGTTGCACACGCGTGGAACCCGGCGCGGGGCGCACTTCGATCGGCGCCGGCAATGGCGCGACGCTGACGACAGGTGGCATCGCCGGCGGCGCGATCACTTGCCGCGGAGCTGTTGCTCGCGGCGGGGATCGTCGCGGCAACGGAATATCCGGCGATGTCGGCGACGATGACGTCGGCATATCGCCTGACGGCGCCTCGCGCGGCTGGACCGCACTTGGCGGCGGGATGGCTGCCGGAAGTGGCGCAGGCGATTGTGAAGCACCGCGCTCCAGCAAATCGAGCCGACGCGTCTCGCGATCGATGGCCCGCACCGCAAGCCATGACGACAACGACGCGATGTCGATGCTGCGATCCAGCCTGTCGGGTGGTCCTACCAGAAACAGCTGGATTTCCGGGCGCGCGCTGGAGCCGCCCGCGACGGCTCCCGACAGACTCGCACGGATATCAGCCTGATCGGCGACGATGTCGTAGCCACCGGATACGATGGCCCGCGCGCCTTCGGCCTCCAGCGTGGTGGCACTGACGCGGAGACGGCCATCCTTGATATCGAACGGAATCTGCGCCGAGGACATCGCGAATTCGCCCTTCGCCAGCACCGGCTCGATAATCTGCTTCAGCTTTGCATCATCGGTCGCCTGGCCGGAATCGCTGGCACGGATCGCAGCGTCGAAGACGCGCGGATCGAGACCGGCGATGCGCAGGCCATCCACGGTCACAAGCCCATTGCCCGACACCGCCCCTTCCAGCGCCGATGCGCTGCGGCCTTGCGACGCGACGCCAAGTTTCAGCGACGTCTTTCCGGCCGGCATCGACAATCCGCGATAACGCAGCGCCGTGCCGTCTGCACCGGACACGTCGATGCGTGCACTCAACGCGTAACCGCTGACGGCAGTGGGTTTGAGATCGATATCGGCCACGACATCGCCGCCGCCGAGCTTGCCCTTGATGGCATCCACGGTCAGAGAGCGGCCATCGCTTTTGATCGTGCCGCTCACTGGCCGCAATTCGGAGCCTCCGGGCAGCATCGCGCTCAGGGCTTGAAAGGCGAGCTGGCCGCGCCAGCCCTGCAGAAGGCCGCTGCCGAGCGGCTCGCCCGCTTCATGCCCGCGCGCGCCGATGATCCAGCCGAACGCGGGAGCCAGTTCGATATTATCGGTGCCGAGCTGACCATCGATAGACTTTTCCGTCCCGAGCGTCAGTGCCAGACGACCACGCATCCGCGAGCCGGCGACGATGCTGTCGATATCATCGAGCGCGAGCTTGTCGCCATTCAGCGACAATCGCGACGACAGGCTTGCTTTCGCGGATGCATCGGTCGGCTTGAGATTCAACAGGGGCGCAGCATTAGCCTTGCGGACCGACAATGTCAGCGCGGCCTTCGGCGTGGGTGCCCAGAGCTCGGCACTTCCTTGCACATCAGCATCGACATCATTGCCGGAGAGCTTCGCCTTGATCTGCATCGGCGCACGCCATGCTCCGCTGGCATCGGCATCGAGGGACAAGGCCGCATCGCTAGCGGCGAGCATGCCGTTCAGGCCGAGCAGTGCAAGCAGTGTCGTTCCCTGCCCTGTCGCTTTGGCCTGCAGCGACAGCTCGCTGCGTGACAGCGCATCGGCATCGATTCCACGCAACGCAGCAACCGTCGGCGATGTGGCGACGGTTAGCGCAGCCTTGACCTGCGGCGCATCGATATCGAGCGCGATACGTGCGTCACCGCGATCGGAATTCACCTGCGGCCGGCTGAGATCCAGCGCGAGCTTCAATTTTGCGGCGCCAGGCGTGGCCGGCAGAGCGCCGATCCTGTTCGCCACCGCTGGCGCGAAGGGCGCAACGATCCTGCCGATCTGAGCAAGGGACGGCGCGCTCGCATTCAAGGCGAATTGACCCGTCGCCTCGTTGCGATCGAAGGCGCCGCTGCCGTCGAGCATGACGCCAGTGGCCTCGCCGATCCTGAGCCGCTCAATGGCAATCGTTCGGGGGCCATAAGCGAGTTGCGCCGCAAAAGGACGCATCTCCTGACCGGACGACGTCGCGCGACCGATATCGAGAGATAACTTTCCGGCCTCGGGCCATTCGGTCTGCGATCCGCCGAGTGAGCGCACGAGCGCGGTGCCTGCATCGAGATCCAGACGATCGGCCTTGAGTTCGGCTTCGATCCGCGATCCAGCGGAGCCGGACGGATAGGCGAACGACACCCGGCCCTCCAGCGTTCCGCCATCGATGTCCGCCTTCAAGCCGTCGAGCGACACACGGTCCGCATTCGAGATGAAATTGCCACGAATGCGCAGTGGCTTCTGATCGCCGAGACGGACATCGCTGCGCCCTTTCAGCCAGCCGGCGAGGAGATCGGGATCGGCAGAGTCGATACTGAATGCGCCCGCAAAGCCGCCGGCGGCGCCGTTTTGCGGCGCGCCGCTCGCGACGACGCGCGTCGCCCCAGGCGCGCGGAATTCGAGCCGTTCGACAACCCATGATTTGGCATCGCCATGGAGGTCGGCACCAATATTCTGTACCGGCCGTCCGCCAAGCATGATCTGCTCGGCACCGATTTCGATCTGCGTCCGCAGCGGGAGTTGAGGGACAATCGCCGTCAGCCTCCGCAGCGCGGCGATCGGGGTGGCACTGTCGCCGCCAGCGTCCTGCTTCGCCAATAGCCGATCCGCATCGAGCTGTTTGGCTGACAGTACCGCATGCAACAACGGCGATGCACCGAAACGGAGATCGGCGACGCCCGACAGTTTCAGCCCGCCGTCGTCAGTGCCGTAACTCACATCCACGCTTTCAAACAAAGCCTGTGACGGGTCGGCCTTCACCTTGCTGACGATGCGCCACGGCGCACTCGCAAGACCGACATCGGCCTTGCCGCTTGCCCCGCGGGCGATCGTCATGGCGCCATCGAAGCTCGGGGCACGATTGTCGAAACTCAGGATGCCGTCGAAATCGATACCCGGCGCCTTCTCATTGCCATCGATGACAAGGCGGAGCCGCGTGCCATTGCCATCGCTGGTCTGGCCCGACGAAATGCGGAATGGGGTGCGCATACCAACGCGGGTGAAATTGCCGTCTCCGCGCATGGCGCCAGCCGCCAATGAACGAACATCACCACTGAAGGCGATGTCACTGAGTTCGATCGTGGAGCGGCTCGCTGCGTCATGCAGATTGAGACGGCCGGTGACATTCAGCCGATCGATGGCGAGCGCGCCGAGATTGAACGGACCAGTCGATGCCGGCAGATCGAGACGGCCTTGCGCATTCAAGCCGAGATCGACGGCAGCACCGCCAACCGTGAGTTCGGTGGCGCGCCATTCGCCGCGCAGCAGCGAACCGAGGCTGAACTCCACATCCAGCTTGTCGGCACGGAAGCGGCCGAGATCATTGGCGCCGCCGATGGTGACGCCGTGCAACTGCAGCGAGGGCGCCGGCAGCAGCCGCGCATCGAGCGCGCCGACCACACGCACGGGCGCGCCAACAATGCGCGTCGCCTCCGCTTCAAACTGCGGGCGGAACTGGCTCCAGTCGATGAAGAACGGCCCGACCAGAGCAGCCACCAGCGCCAGGATGAATGCGATCGCCAGGCCGAGCAGCGTGGTCTGCAAGGAATCTCCCCTTCAGCGGTCCAGCGGCATCGCGCCTGCTGGCGTCGGCGCCATCTCGGAGGCGCCGGAATTCACTCTATCTATAGAAGGAACTGTGGCGAAGTCACAGCATAACCCGCAGGCGCGATGGCGCGGACGTGTTGCGGCAAATCGCCCGCAATCAGCTGCGCGAAGCCTGTTCCAGCCCATCGCGCGCCGCCTGAGCGTGGTGCAACCGGCCAGCCACAACCCGTACCTTGCGCGGCGCCGCCATCCAGATTGCCAAAGTCGCGACGAGGCAGACGACGATCCCCAGCGCGAAAGCGAGCGTGTAAGTGCCGTAGTGATCGTGCAGCACGCCGGTCACCAGCGGCCCGGCAGCACCGCCTGCCAAGCCGGCCAAAGTGAGCGTGCCAAAAATGCTGCCAAAATGCTCGCCATGGAAAATTTCCAGCACCACCGCGCCCATCACGGAGGTGACGCCATAGCCGAGCAGCCCCTGTGAAATCACCATCACATAGACCAGAGCGATGCTCGGCACATATTCGAGGGCGATCAACGCGGTGAAACAGATGGCGAAGCCAAAGCCGCTGACGGTCCAGATCCATTCGCGACCGATACGATCCGACAGATGGCCGAGGAAGATCTGGCCGGGCACGCCGAATAGGCTGACCATCGCGAGCGCCCAGGCGGCCGTATGCGGCGAGAAGCCGACATCGAGCAGGTATTTGGTTTGATGCACCTGGACCGCGTACCAGGCATAGAGGCCACCAAAAAGCCCCAGCGCCAGCCACCAGAAACGCGCGGTGCGGATCGCACGGCCAAGGGTCCAGTCGATGCTGGCCCAGGCGGGATCGACGATGTTGGAGATCGGTTTGGTGGAGGGATGCGGCGCCGCATCGCCATCCGGCAACAGCCCCATGTCTTGCGGGCGCTTGCGCAGCAGGAGATTGATCGGCACCAGCACGATCAACACCACGAGGCCCATCGCGGTGCATGCCGTGCGCCAGCCGGTCTGCTCGATCATCAACTGCACCCAGGGCAGTATCGTCACCGAGCCGATACCGACGCCGGCAAAAGCGACACCGATGGCGAGGCCGCGTTTGCGGCTGAACCAGTTGGGCAGGAACAGCGATTGGCCGGCATAGCCAAGGCAGATGCTGCCGGCGCCGACGAGAACACCGATGGTGAGATAGAGATGCCATGGCTCGCTCGTCAGCGGCGCGAGCAGAAGCCCCGCGCCCATCAGCACGGTGCCAAGCTCCATCACCGCACGCGGGCCGCCGCGATCCATCAGCTTGCCCATCAGCGGACTCATGATGGCGGAGACGAGAAAGCCGAACGAGAAGGCGCCGGCCGTGACGCCGCGATCCCAGCCGAATTCGGAGATGATGGGCGGGAAGAGCAATGAGAACGACGTGCGGGCATTCACCCCGATCGCCATCGTCACGAACGTGACGGCAACGATCACCCAGCCATAGAAGAACGGCAGCCGCATCGGCTGATGCCTTTTCTTGGACGCCGCAGCGCCGAATTCCAAATGTCCGAAGCCAAGCCGCAGACACACTTTTTGCAGGCAATTTTATCTAACTGCAGCTTATAGGTGTTTAGAAACCGCTCGTCCATACGACGAAAGCAGCGTTTCGCGCACGACATCGTGCGAAACGCTGCGGCCGCCTGGCGTCAGACTTGCGGCAAGATCTTGCCTGGGTTGAGGATGTTGTCCGGGTCGAGCGCGCGCTTGATCGCCCGCATGGCGTCGAGTGCTTCGAGGCCGAGTTCCGCCTTCAGGTACTTTTGCTTGCCCTGGCCGATGCCATGTTCGCCCGTGCAGGTGCCGCCCATGGCCTGGGCGCGCTGCACGAGGCGGTGCATGAATTCTTCCGCGCGGGCGATCTCCGCGGGGTCATTGCGATCGCAGACCAGCGAGCAATGGAAATTGCCATCGCCGACATGGCCGACGATGGGCGAGAGCAGATTGAAGCGCTTGAGGTCCTCTTCGGTCTCGCCGACGCATTCGGCGAGTTTCGAGATCGGCACGCAGACGTCGGTGGCCGCGACGTCGGAGCCGGGACGCAGGCTCTTCACCGACCAATAGGCATCGTGACGGGCCTGCCAGAGTTTGGTGCGGTCTTCCGGCTTGGTGGTCCAGGAGAAATCACCGCCGCCGCATTCGAGGGCGATATCGCGAAAATTCTTCGACTGCTCGGCGACATCGGCTTCGCTGCCATGGAATTCCAGCAGCAACAACGGCGTCTCGGGGAGCGTGAGCTTTGAATAGATGTTGCAGGCACGCACCTGTGCTTCATTCAGAAGCTCGATACGTGCAACCGGAATGCCGGTCTGGATCGCAAGGATGGTGGCCTGACAGGCGCCCTGCACGGTTTCAAACGAGCATGATGCGGCAGCAATCGTATCGGGAATGCCGCGCAGCTTGATGGTGAGTTCGCTGATGATGCCGAGCGTGCCTTCGGCGCCGACAAACAAGTGCGTCAGGTCATAGCCTGCCGACGACTTTTTCGCGCGGGTGCCGGTGGTGATGATCTCGCCATCGGCGCGCACGACCTTCAGCGCCAGCACGTTTTCGCGCATGGTGCCGTAGCGCACCGCATTGGTGCCGGAGGCGCGGGTCGAGGCCATGCCGCCGAGCGAGGCATCGGCGCCGGGATCGATGGGGAAGAACAGGCCCTGGTCGCGCAGATGCTCGTTGAGCGCCTTGCGGGTCACGCCGGGCTGGATGACGCAATCGAGGTCCTCGGGATGCACCGCGAGAATCTTGTTCATGTCGCGCAGGTCGATGCAGATGCCGCCGGCCGGCGCGTTCACCTGCCCTTCCAGCGACGTGCCCGTGCCGAACGCGATCACCGGCACCTTGTTGGCCGCGCAGATGCGCACGACGTCCTGGATGTCCGCGGTCTCCTGCGCGAACACCACGCCATCCGGCGGCTGGTTCGCGAGCCAGGTGGTGGTGTGGCCATGCTGCTCGCGCACGGCCTGCGAGGTCACGAGCTTGTTGCCAAAGCGCGCGGCGAGCGCCTCGAGTGCTGCCGCCAGAGCCTTCGGCTCGGGGCGCTTCAGATTGGAATCGATGTTACCCACGGTTGTCCCTTTCGACGGGGCGCGACCGTCGCAAAGCTTGTATAAGCGGTCAAGAGACGTGACGTGGAAATGGGATGGGAATGACCGAGATCAACGAATTGCTGCGCCGCCCTGCCGTGTTCAAATCCTCGATCATGCAGATCGAGCCGCAATGGATCGACTATAACGGCCACCTCAACATGGCCTATTACCACGTCATGTTCGACCGGGCCGTGGACGAACTCTGGGTCCATATCGGCATCGGACCGGGCTACCTGAAGGAGCGGAACAACTCGTCCTTCGCCGCCGAATGCCACGTTCGCTATATCAGGGAGATCCATCTCGGCGATCCCGTGCAGGTGTCCGTTCTCGTCGTCGCCGCCGACGAGAAGCGCATTCACACATTCCAGGAACTGCGCCACGCCACCGAGGGCTGGCTGTCCGCGACATCCGAGAACATGTCGCTGCACATGGACATGACGGCGCGCAAGGTGGCGGCCTTCCCGCCGGATATCAGCGCCAATGTGCAGGCGCTGGCGCAGGCTCATGCCGGGCTGGAGCGGCCCGAGGGCATCGGACGTAAGATCGCGATGCCTGCGAAGAAGTAGCTCGCCACCTTGTCAGCCGTCATTGCGAGCGCAGCGAAGCAATGCAGTTCTTGGTCAAAGACTGGATTGCTTCGTCGCTTCGCTCCTCGCAATGACGGCCATTATCGCCCCTGCACCCGATCCTGATTGGCCAGATCCGCGAGCGGTGACAGGATATTTCGGTCGAACTCGCCGATCTCAGCATTGCTGAGAACACGCAGCGGCCAATCGGCGTGGGCGAGTGCGCCGCGCCCGAGCGAAACGATATCGGCCTCGCCGCGCGCGACCATGCCTGCGGCCGCTTGCGGATCATGCAGCGCGCCATTGGCGATCACCGGACGACCGGAATATCGCTTTGCAAAGGCCGCGAGACTTTCGCCTTCGGCGAAGGCAGGCTTCCACGCCTCGAACTCGGTGGTGTGGATATAATCGACCGGCAAGTGGCCGAGCATTGTGAAAATCGCTGCGGCCTCTTCTGCGCCACGCCATTTGTGCAGGAAGTCATTGACCTTGCCTTGCGAGGCACGGACGCCAACCACCATCTCTGAACCGACAGCCGCGCGCACGGCCAGCACCACTTCCTGCGTCAAGCGCAGCCTGTTCTCGACTGCGCCGCCATAAAGATCATCGCGATGATTGATTCCCTCGCTCAGGAACTGATCGAGCAGATAGCCATTCGCACCGTGGATCTCGACACCGTCGAACCCGGCCTCGCGGGCATAGAAGGCCGCCCGCACAAAACCTTCCCTGGCGTAGGTGATATCCGACGCGGACATCGCCGACGGGACGGCATAATCGCCGCTGCCGCGATAGAACGCCATCTGCTGTCCCTTGGGACGCACCGCGGACGGCCCTACGCTGCCATTGCGATGCGGATTGCCTTGCGACAGCGCGCCCGCATGCATCAGCTGCGCGATGATGCGCCCTCCACGGACATGCACGGCATCGACGACAACACGCCACGCGTCGCGCTGGAGCGTATCGGTGAGACCTGGCTGAAACAGATAGCCTTGGGCGAAAGCTTTATCCGTATAGATGCCTTCGGTGACGACGAGACCGAAGCCGCCGGCCGCGAAGGAGGAATAGTAATCCACCATTCGCGGGGTCGGACGACCATCAGCCTCGGCGCTGACGCGGGTCATGGGGGCAACGGCCAGTCGGTTCGGAAGCTTCATCCCACCGATCGCAAAAGGCGAGAACAACGTTGGGAATGCGGGATGCGCGGTCACCTCAGTTCTCCCCGTCTGCACGGACGGCCGCGATCGCTTCGATCTCGATCATCGCTGCGGGGTCATAGAGCGCCTTGATTTCGGCGATGGTGTCGGCTGGATACGGCGCCGCGAAGAACTGGCGGCGCAGCTCCACGACCTCGGCGAAGTGGCCCATATCTGTGACGAAGATCGTCACCTTGATGACGTCCTTCAGACTCGAACCGCCGGCCTCCAGCGCCCTGCGAAGATTGGCGAAGGCCTGCAGGCCTTGCGCCCGGAAGCCGCCGCTGACGATCTTGCCGTCATCGCCGGCGCCGGCCTGGCCGGAAATGAAGAGCAGATTGCCGAACTTGATCCCCTGCGACAGCAGATAGGGCTCATAATTGTCGGGATGGGTGACCACGCGTTCCAGCATCGGAAATCTCCTGTCGGCGATGGATGAATGAGTTCATCTCATCGATGAGGGAGAGGTATCGACGCCGCGGAGGCTCGACAAACTCCGAATTATCAGCCATTAGATGAGATTAATTCATCTGAGATTCATATGCGCCGGTTACCGCCCTTATCTGCCCTTCGCGCATTCGAAGCGGCCGCGCGGCATGGCAGTTTCAAACGCGCTGCGAGCGAACTCGCCGTGACCCCGACCGCGATCAGCCATCAGATCCGATCGCTCGAGGAGCATGTCGGCCTGCCCGTTTTCGAACGGCAGGTCCGCAAGGTTGTGCTGACGGAAGCAGGTGCTCAGCTCTATCCGGTTCTGCGCGACGGTTTTGATGCCTTCGAGAGCGTGCTTGACCGCCTGATGTTGAAGACCAAGCGCCCGCAGGTGACGATCTCGGCGACCACGGCGTTCACGGCGAAATGGCTGGTGCCGCGAGTGTCCGGCTTTCAGACGCAGCATCCGGATATCGACCTGCAACTCCACGCATCGGACAGCGCGGTCGATCTCACCGAGAACGGCATCGATCTCGCCATTCGCTACGGGCGCGGCCCCTATCCGGGACTGGCGGCGGAGGTGATGTTTGCAGACAACTTTGCCCCCGTGGTCAATCCGCGGCTGGGCGTCGTGACACAGCAGGATTTGTCCAAGACGCCACTGATCCATTTCCAATGGCGGCGCGTCGATCCGCTGAATCCGACATGGGAAAGCTGGTTCGCGGCATCGGGACTGCCGTGGTCGCCCTCACATCCGCAGTTGCGTTTCTCCGATGAAAGCCATGCAATCCAAGCGGCTGTTGCTGGCCAAGGCATCGCACTGCTGAGTCTGGCGCTACTGAGGGACGAACTCGCCGCAGGCCAACTGGTGCAGCCTTTCGGCCCGATCATTCCCGGCCATACCTATCATCTCGTGAGGCGGGCTGACCGCGCGCCGCATACAGCCATCGAGATCGTGATGGCGTGGCTGCGTGCA
>NZ_JBIIOT010000176.1:0-4680 GCF_044336785.1 Tardiphaga sp.
CGGATTCTTTGACTCGATATAGGGAACGGTATGAGCGCCGCAGTCGTGCCCGATCAGCAGGCTGTCGCATTGCGTATAATTGCGTGCGCCTTCGGCCTTGCGATGCGCCGAGACCTGTCCGCGATAGGTGTTTTGCGATTTGCCGGCGGAGATGCCCTTGGAGACGATACGGCTTTTGGTGTTGCGGCCGAGATGGATCATCTTGGTGCCGCTATCGACCTGCTGATATCCGTTCGACACGGCGATGGAGTAAAACTCGCCCTGCGAATTGTCGCCGCGCAGAATGCAACTGGGATATTTCCAGGTGATCGCCGAGCCGGTTTCGACCTGCGTCCAGGAGATATGCGAGTTCCGGCCACGGCAATCGCCGCGCTTGGTGACGAAATTATAGATGCCGCCCTTGCCCGCGCTGTCGCCGGGATACCAGTTCTGCACCGTCGAATATTTGATCTCGGCATCGTCGAGGGTGACGAGTTCGACCACGGCGGCATGAAGCTGGTTCTCGTCGCGCTGCGGTGCCGTGCAGCCTTCGAGATAGGACACGTAAGCGCCCTTGTCGGCGATGATCAGCGTGCGCTCGAACTGGCCGGTGTTGCGCTCGTTGATGCGGAAGTAAGTGGACAGCTCCATCGGGCAGCGGACGCCCGGCGGGATGTAGACGAAGGAACCGTCGGAGAACACGGCCGAGTTCAGCGTGGCGTAGAAGTTGTCGGAGGTCGGAACGACCGTGCCGAGATACTGCTTCACCAGATCGGGATGTTCGCGGATGGCTTCCGAGATCGGCATGAAGATCACGCCGGCCTTCTTCAGCTCGGCCTGGAAGGTGGTGGCGACCGAGACCGAATCGAACACGGCGTCGACAGCGATCTTGCGGCGCTCGGGATTCTCGTCACCCGGCTGCGGTTCGACGCCTTCCAGCATCGCGACTTCGCGCAGCGGAATGCCGAGCTTCTCGTAGGTCTTCAGAATCTCGGGGTCGATCTCGTCCAGCGAGGCGATCGATTTCTTCTTCGGCGCCGCATAATAGTGAATGTCCTGGAAGTCGATCTTCGGATAATCGACGCGCGCCCAAGTCGGCTCTTCCATGGTCAGCCAGCGGCGATAGGCCTCGAGACGCCATTGCAGCATCCAGTCGGGCTCGTTCTTCTTCGCGGAAATATATCGGACGATATCTTCGCTCAGCCCTTTCGGGGCGAGCTCGGATTCGATGTCGGTCTCGAATCCATAACGATATTGATCGACATCGATGAGGCGGACCTGATCGATCGTCTCTTGTACGGCAGCCATTCAATCCTCCGCTCGCGGTTTCAAGGACCGCGGTGGACATAACCAAACCAAAATTCAGAACTTGCTGGGGTCTTTACGACGTTCCGGCGGGAAAATCACCAGCCTTAGAACCGTTCAACCTCTGTTTCGTCGCTCTGCTTAATTAATGATCCCGCGAGCTTTTTCCAAGCCTCCAGGAACCGCTGGACGTCGCTTTCCGTGGTCGTCCACCCCAGGCTGACCCGGATACCGCTGCGGGTGAGTTCCGGTCCGAAGCCCATGGCCTCAATGACATGGGATGGCTGGACCTTACCAGAGGAACAGGCGGAACCCGACGATACCGCGATACCTTCGAGGTCGAATCCGATCACGGCCGTCTCGGCGCGGAGGCCGGGGGCGCCGAACAGGATCGTGTTCGGCAGGCGGGGAGCATCCTGGGCGAACACGGTGACGCCATTGTGCTGCCGCAAGCCTGCCTCAAGAATTTTACGCAGTTCGGCAATTTTCGCCATGTCAGGCAGGCTTGCGATGGCGGCCTTTGCAGCCGCGCCAAAGCCCGCGATTCCGATCACATTCTCGGTCCCGGCACGCCGCGACAGCTCCTGACCGCCGCCACGCAGCAGTGGCTCCGGACCAATGAGATTGTCGCCAATCACCAGCGCGCCGACGCCCTTGGGGCCACCGATCTTGTGCGCAGAAATCGATAGAAGATCAACCTGCAATTCCTTGATATCGATCGAAATCTTGCCAAGCGCCTGCACCGCATCAACATGCAGGACGCAGCCTGCGTCACGGACCGCTTGAGCAATTTCAGCAACGGGCTGCAGCGCTCCCGTCTCGTTATTGGCGAGCATAACCGACACAAGCGCCGGCGGCCCGCCCGCCAGCAAAGCCTGCAATCGGGCAGGATCCACGACGCCGTCCCGATCAACGTCGAGCATCATTGATAGCTTTGTATCAAACCTTCCCGCCGCCATCACCGAGGGGTGCTCGACAGCCGAAACGATCAACCGCTCCACCGGTGCCCCGCCCGTCCGGGCGATGCCCGGCACGAGGGCCAGTGCATTGGCCTCGGTTCCGCCCGAGGTGAAAACCACCTGACGCGCCTCGGCACCAACGGCCGCAGCCACGGCGGCCCTGGCGTCCTCGACGATCCGCCGCGCCTGCCGGCCTTCGCTATGCACCGATGACGGGTTCCCGGCGGCATCCATGGCGGCCAGCATCGCCGCCCGCGCTTCGGGGCGCAGCGGGGTGGTCGCGTTCCAGTCGAGATAGACACGCTCCCGCGCCAAACCTGATCTCCTGCAATCCTGATTGCGTCTCTTAGACCAAACCGGCACCGAATGCGCGCCCGGCCGCACCTGATGCGTTCAATATGCTTGCTTTTCGCCCCTGCGCTTATGGTAGAACGCGGCCTCCACTCCACCCGGCGCGGCCTCCTGCGGCGCCGATTGCCCGTCTCACCGGGCGCGCTGACGACCGCCGCGCCGAGACCGGGACCAAGGATCACGATGCCCGAAGTTATTTTTGCAGGCCCTGCCGGCCGTATCGAAGGCCGCTATCATCCTGCCAAGCAGAAGAATGCGCCGATCGCGATGGTGCTGCATCCGCACCCGCAATTCGCCGGCACGATGAACCACCAGATCGTCTACCAGTGCTATTACGCCTTCGTGCATCGCGGCTTCTCGGTGCTGCGCTTCAATTTCCGCGGCGTCGGCCGCAGCCAGGGCTCGTTTGACCACGGCACCGGCGAGCTCTCGGACGCCGCTGCAGCGCTCGACTGGGCGCAGTCGATCAATCCCGAAGCCCGCGCCTGCTGGGTCGCCGGCTTCTCCTTTGGCGCCTGGATCGGCATGCAGCTTCTGATGCGCCGCCCGGAAGTTGAAGGCTTTATCTCGATCGCGCCGCCGGCCAACCTCTACGACTTCTCGTTCCTGGCGCCCTGCCCGTCCTCGGGCCTGATCGTCCATGGCGACAAGGATGCCGTGGTGCCGGCCAAGGACGTCAATACGCTGGTCGAAAAGCTGAAGACCCAGAAGGGCATCGTGATCGACCAGCAGGTCATCCCGGGCGCCAACCACTTCTTCGACAACAAGCTCGAGCCGCTGATGGAATCGGTGACCAGCTATCTCGACATGCGCCTCGCCAACGTGCGCTAAGCACTGCTGCGAGTATCAAACAAAAAGCCCTCGGCCGACCGCCCGAGGGCTTTTTCGTTGCGAAGGTGCTGCGATCAGAACGATCGCAGGATCTGCACCGAACCGTTATACAGGTTCTGGTCGCGGATCTCGTAAGCCTGCCCCGCGGGTCGGCCGGTGACATTGCCCATATAGGTGCCGCCGAGATTCTGATCGAGCCGCGTATAGGTGAATTCGGCCGAGAGCGTCAGGTTCTTGACCGGCGTCCATGCCGTGCGCGTGCCGATCTGGGCGATAGCAAAATCGAAATTGTTCGTCGTGTCCGAGAGACTGCCGACATTGGTGCCCGTCGGCGCTGCCGCGGTGCTGGTGCCGAGCCGACCACCTGCAGGGCTGAACGCCGCCGCGAGCAACGCATTGCCGCCGTCGCCATAGGAGATGTGGCTGTAGTTGCCGAACAGCGAAGTGCGCCAGTTTGTGTTCCAGTAATGCTCGTAGAACGCACTGATCTGCCAGGTCTCAGCCTGCTGGATCTGGCCATTCGGCGCGAACACGCCATCGAGCAGATAGCCGAAGCCGACGGTGTTGCCCTCAAACTTCGCAAAACGGCCGCCGCCCTGCGTATCCAGCGTGCCGCCGCCAAAGACGTATTTGGTCGCGCCCTTGCCGTAAGACGCCTCGAGCTTCAGGCTGTCGCCGGCGCCGGTCGGCAGGTTCTTGAATTCAACCGCGCCGGTGACCGCAAAGCCGTAGGAATCATCGGCGTGGCCGAAGGATTGATTCGCGCCCCAGAAGCCAGGCGTGATCGTATGCATCGCCGCGCCGAAATGCAGCGAGCCCCACTTCTGGTCGAGGCGGACATTGCCGACGATATCGGGAATGTGGTTGCCGCCATAGGAATTGCCGAGGAACGTGTTCGACACCGTGCCGTAATTCTGGTTGCCGAACTGGCCTGCACCGGGGGCGACAATGAAGTTCGCGGTATTGTAGAGACCGGCATTGCGATAGGGCGACGCGTTTTCAAGCGAGATCGATGCTGATACGCCATTGCCGAATTCAGCGGTGTAGGCGATTTGCGGCAGACCGGTCGTGTTGTTCGAGCCGGCAAGGAAGCCCGACGAGATATAGGGTTTGGTCAGCGCCCATTGCGGATCGAATTGCGACACCGCCTTGCCGAAGGTGAAGCCTGCGAACTGGATGAAGGCGAAATCGACCTCGGTGAAGCCGCCGGCGATGCTGTCGCGATCCTGGGTGAAGTCGAGCTGAAAATTCGCAT
>NZ_JBIIOT010000177.1:0-4578 GCF_044336785.1 Tardiphaga sp.
CGGGAGAGGGGACATGACGGCTCGTGCTACTCCGCCGTTCCTTTTTTGTTCTTGACAAAATTCCTCACCCCTTCATACTCCCGCTCGTCTTTTTCGTGAGGGGGCGCTTCATGAGGCGTCTTGGAGCGGAAGGAGATGCGGCGCCTGCGGGTGAAGGTGGACGTAACCTTCGCACTCGGGTGGTCGGGGGTAACCGTCCGACCCCACTACGGGGGTCTGCCGCTAGCGCGGCTGGACGTGGTGCGGGTGAAGACAGGGAAACCTGTCGGATGAACATCCTGCGGGATGTTGCCCAGTACCCGGAAGAACGGTCCTTCGGCCAATAGAACGTCGCGGTGGCGCGCCGTAAGGCGTTGCGCGGCTTGGGCTTGCTGGCGATCCAGCTTGCACGGGCAGCGATCAGTCCACCCTTCGCGCCTTACGGCGTGCCGCCTCCCCTCATGTTGCGAGGGGAGAAATGCTCACACCTCGGACGCCCCCAGGGCGCCGCGAGATCGCGTATTCGTGCGTCACCACAAGGGGACAGATGCCTCAGGCTCCCGCGCTTCTATTTCGTTCGCTCAGGCCCGCGGCTATCAAGGCGACATGACCGTGTCCTCGATTCGCGCACCCGTTCGCATCATCGGCATCGATCCCGGCCTGCGCCGCACCGGCTGGGGCGTCATCGAATCCGAAGGCAACCGGCTGGTCTATATCGCCTGCGGTTCGGTGGAGCCGCCGGAGACGGCGCCGCTGGCCATCCGCCTGCTCGGCATCCATGAAGGCCTCACCAAGGTGCTGCATGAGTTTCAGCCGACGGAAGCCGCCGTCGAGCAGACCTTCGTCAACAAGGACGGTGCGGCGACGCTGAAACTCGGCCAGGCGCGCGGCATCGCCATGATGTCGCCGGCGATGTTCGGCATCGATGTCGCCGAATATATGCCGAACCTCGTCAAGAAAACGGTGGTCGGCGCCGGCCATGCCGACAAGAACCAGATCCAGGTGATGCTGAAAATCCTGCTGCCCAAGGCCGAATTCAAACGCGCGGACGCGGCCGATGCGCTGGCCATCGCCATCACGCATGCGCATCACCGCACCAGCGCGATGCTGCGCAAGGCGGTGGGCGTATGATCGGCAAGCTCAAGGGCCTCATCGATTCCTATGGCGAGGATTATGTGATCCTCGACGTGCAGGGCGTCGGCTATCAGGTGCATTGCTCCGCGCGCACGCTGCAGGCCTTGCCGCAGGCCGGCGAAGCTGCCGTGCTCTCGATCGAGACCTATGTCCGTGAAGATCAAATAAAACTGTTCGGCTTCCGCTCCGACATGGAGCGCGAATGGTTTCGCCTGCTGCAGACCGTGCAGGGCGTTGGCGCCCGTGTGGCACTTGCCGTGCTCTCGACTTTGCCGCCGGCCGAACTCGCCAATGCCATCGCGCTGCGCGACAAGGCTGCGATCGCACGTACGCCAGGCGTCGGCCCGAAGGTGGCCGAACGCATCGTCTCGGAATTGAAGGACAAGGCACCAGCCTTCGCCTCGGTCGATCCTGTCGTCGCCCAGCTCGCAGGCGCCGTCGCCGATGACAACGCGCCACGCGCGGTCAGCGATGCCATCTCCGCGCTCGTCAATCTCGGCTACGGCCAGCCGCAGGCGTCTGCCGCTGTGGCTGCCGCATCGCGCAGCGCAGGCGAGGGCGCCGAGACGGCGATGCTGATCCGGCTCGGGTTGAAGGAGCTGGCGAAGTGACCACGCCTCCTGATCGCCTCATCACCTCCGAGCGCCGCTCCGACGATGTCGGCGACACCGTGCTGCGTCCGCAGGCGCTGTCCGATTTTGTCGGTCAGGCCCAGGCGCGCGCCAATCTGCAGATCTTCATCGACGCCGCCCGCAAGCGCGGCGAGGCGCTGGATCATACGCTGTTCGTCGGTCCGCCCGGCCTCGGCAAGACCACGCTGGCGCAGATCGTCGCCCGCGAACTCGGTGTCGGCTTTCGCGCCACGTCCGGGCCTGTGATCGCAAAGGCCGGCGATCTCGCAGCACTGCTCACCAATCTCGAAGAACGCGACGTGCTGTTCATCGACGAGATCCATCGCCTCAGCCCGAATGTCGAGGAGGTCCTCTATCCCGCGATGGAGGACTTTCAACTCGACCTCATCATCGGCGAAGGCCCGGCCGCGCGCTCGGTGAAGATCGAGCTGGCGAAATTCACGCTGGTCGGCGCGACGACGCGTGCGGGCCTGCTCACCAATCCGCTGCGCGACCGTTTCGGCATTCCGCTGCGGCTGAATTTCTACACCATCGACGAACTCGAAAAGATCGTCACGCGCGGCGCCCGCGTCTTGCAGATCGGCATGACGCCCGAAGGCGCCAACGAAATCGCCCGCCGCGCCCGCGGTACGCCGCGTATCGCTGGCCGCCTCTTGCGCCGCGTCCGCGATTTCGCTTCGGCGGCCGATGCGGCTGCCATCGATCGCAAGATCGCTGATCATGCGCTCAGCGCGCTCGAAGTCGACAGCGCCGGCCTCGACGCGATGGACCGCCGCTATCTCACCACCATCGCCATGAACTATGGCGGCGGCCCGGTCGGCGTCGAGACGATGGCGGCCGCTCTGTCCGAACCACGCGATGCCATTGAGGACATTATCGAGCCCTATCTGATCCAGTGCGGCTATCTCCAGCGCACTCCGCGCGGCAGATTGCTGACATCGCATGCGTTCAAGCATCTGGGACTGGCGGAGCCGAAACGGGATATGGGGCAGGCGGGGCTGTTTGGCGGCGAGGACGAGTAGGAGTCGCCAAAACTTCGGCGTTCTGTTATCTTCCTCGAATGAGTTCACCTGCAGAAAAAGTCGCTGAAGCGCTCGAACTTCTTCCAGAGGATATCCGGGAGGAAGCTGCGGATTATCTTCTGTCCCAGGCGCAAAAATTCCAAGCCCTGAAGCAAGCCATCGATGAAGGGATGGCCGATGTCGAGGCGGGGCGTGTGCGCTTGTGGAATTTGGAAGAATTTCTGGCCGAGGCTCGCGAGCACGTAAAGTAGGTCGAGATGTTGAAGCTCGCTATTGCGCAGCGGGCACGACGTGACATGTTGTCCATCCATACTTATCTCGCCGAAAGAAGCCCTGCAGCTGCTGAACGGACCGTCAGACGGCTCAGCGCTCGTTTTGATGAACTTCTCACATATCCCATGTTAGGCCCTGTTCGTAGTGACCTTCGGCCCGGCCTGCGCGGCTTGCTAATTGATCCATACATCGCATTTTATACTGTGAGGGCGGGGCGAATCGTGATTGTCCGCGTATTGGATAGTCGTATGAATATCAAACGAGAATTCTCTGAATGACCTCTCATCTCGACGGCGCCATCGCCGATGGCGTTCACCGCATGCAGGTGCGGGTCTATTACGAAGACACCGATTTCTCCGGCATTGTCTATCACGCCAATTATCTGCGCTTCATGGAGCGCGGGCGGACCAATTATCTGCGGCTGCTCGGTGCCGACCAGCATGCGCTGTTCGCCGAAGCCGAGAGCGAAGCGCCGGGCTTTGCCTTCGTCGTCCGCGCAATGCAGCTCGATTTTCTCAAGCCATCCAAGATGGACGACCTGCTCGAGGTGCTGACGCGTCCGCTCGATGTGAAAGGCGCCTCTATCACGCTGCATCAGGAAGTGCGCCGTGGCGAAGACCTGCTGCTCGAAGCCAAGGTGAAGGTCGCTTTCGTCTCCGGCGGCCGTGCGCGGCCGATCCCGAAGGCGCTGCGCATCGCGATGAAGGCCGATCAGGTTTAGTGATCGGCCGATAGACGAAACGCCATCGACTCTTCGTCATTCCGGACTACACTTCAGTAAAAAATCGAACCTGAGGTGCCTGATGTCCCGCCCGCCATTCCCGCCCTTCACCCGCGAAACCGCCGCCCAGAAGGCCCGCATGGCCGAGGATGGCTGGAATTCGCGCGATCCGGTGAAGGTTTCGCTGGCCTATACCGAGGACTCGGTCTGGCGTAACCGCGGCGAGTTTTTCCAGGGGCGCCCCGCGATCGTCGAATTCCTCACCCGCAAATGGGCGAAAGAACACGAATATCGCCTGATCAAGGATCTGTGGGCCTTCAGCGACAACCGTATCGCCGTGCGTTTCCAGTACGAATGGCACGACGACGCCGGCACCTGGCATCGCTCTTACGGCAACGAGCAGTGGGAATTCGATGAAGCCGGCCTGATGCGCCGCCGCGAGGCGAGTATCAATGACATCGTGATTACCGAGAAGGATCGCCGTTTCCTGTGGCCGGCGCCGGGCCCGCGTCC
Organism: Tardiphaga sp.; assembly: GCF_044336785.1. Classification (GTDB taxonomy): domain Bacteria; phylum Pseudomonadota; class Alphaproteobacteria; order Rhizobiales; family Xanthobacteraceae; genus Tardiphaga. Next base: position 4,275 of record NZ_JBIIOT010000177.1, read on the forward strand.
CGCGGAAGTCCCCGGCCTCGGCACCGATCCGTTCTGATCAAATCTCGCTGTCGATCACGAATTCGACGCGCTCGGCCACAAAGCGCGAATGCGTGAAATGAAGTGGCGTGCCGTCGGCATCCACATCGAGGGAATCGACGACAAGGATCGGCCGCCCCAGCGCGACGCCGAGCCGCGTCGCATCGGTGGCGTCGATGATGCCTGCCGTGACGCGGGTCGAGGCGCGGCGATAGTCCTTGATATCGTAATGCGCCAGCGCCTTGGTCATCGAGCGCACGCGCTCATAGACCTTGCCGAAATCGGG
>NZ_JBIIOT010000025.1:0-56559 GCF_044336785.1 Tardiphaga sp.
GCCTTCGAGATTTTCGTACACATCCGTATTGCTGAACCGCAGCACGAAGAAGCCGGCATCTTCCAGCACCCGCGTCCGCCGCGCGTCATATTCGAGCTCGCTGGCCGTGGCATGTGTCACGCCATCGACCTCGATGACGATCTTTCCGTCGATCGTCACGAAATCGACGATGAAGCCGTTGATCACATGCTGCCGGCGAAACTTCCAGCGGGCCAGCTGGCGCGCCCTGAGCGACTGCCATAGCCTTGCCTCGGCGCTCGTTTGCGCGGCACGGAGTTGTCTGGCCCTGGCTTTGAACCTGTCCATGCTTTCCCCCTCACCCGGATCGCAAGGGCGATCCGACCTCTCCCCGGTGGGGAGAGGTGAACGGAGCATCCCCTTTACCTCTCCCCACCGGGGAGAGGTCGCGCCCATTTGGGCGCGGGTGAGGGGGCTCTACTCCGGCCGAACTATCATCCAACTCATCCCCCGGACTCTCTTTGCAGGAGAGTATAGCACGGCGATCCCCGCATCATGACCACCCGCATCGATACCCGTTTCGCCGAACTCAAAGCCGAAGGCCGCTCGGCTTTCGTCACCTTCGTCATGGCCGGCGATCCCGATCTCGCCACCGCGCTGGAGATTGTGAAAGCGTTGCCGAAGGCCGGTGCCGATATCATCGAGCTCGGCATGCCCTTCACCGATCCGATGGCCGATGGCCCTTCGATCCAGGCTGCGGGCCTGCGCGCCCTGCAAGCCGGCACGACGCTGCGCAAGACGCTGCAGCTGGTGCGCGATTTCCGCGCGACCGATGACAAGACCCCCATCGTGCTGATGGGCTACTACAATCCGATCTATATTTACGGCGTCGATAAATTCCTGCCCGATGCCAAGGAAGCCGGCGTCGATGGCCTGATCATCGTCGATCTGCCGCCGGAAGAAGATAACGAGCTCTGCATCCCCGCGATGAAGGCCGGCCTCAACTTCATCCGCCTCGCGACGCCGACCACCGACGACAAGCGCCTGCCGGCCGTGCTCGCGAACACGTCGGGCTTTGTCTATTACGTCTCCGTCACCGGCATCACTGGTGCTGCGGCCGCCGATGCGTCGGCCGTCGGCACCGCGGTGGCACGCATCAAGCGCCACACCAAACTGCCGGTCTGCGTTGGCTTCGGCATCCGCACCCCGGAGGCCGCCCAGGCCATCGCCAGCCACGCCGATGGCGCGGTCGTCGGCACGGCGCTGATCGATGCCCTCAAGGGCTCGCTGGATGCGGACGGCAAGGCGACGGCGAAGACTGTCTCGGCGGTTGCTGACCTGACGGCAGCGCTCGCTGCGGGTGTCCGCGGCGCGAAGCAGGCCGCAGAATAAGCCGAATTGGTCCCTATCGGGACGGAACCGCGGTTGCCGGGCTCGGCCCCAGCCGCCATATGAATATGAACAGCGACGCCCGATCCATGCGACGCGGAGACTGAAATGAACTGGCTCACCAATGTCGTCCGTCCGAAAATCCGCAACATTCTGCGGCGCGAGACGCCGGAGAATCTCTGGATCAAATGTCCGGATACCGGCCAGCTGGTGTTCTACAAGGACGTCGAGAGCAACCAGTTCGTCATTCCCGGCTCGAACTATCACATGCGCATGGGTGCCACCGCGCGCCTGAAGTCGGTGTTCGACAACGAGACCTGGTACGACGTGGCGCTGCCCGACGTGGTCGCCGATCCGCTGAAATTCCGCGACGAGCGCAAATATGTCGATCGCATCAAGGACGCCCGCACCAAGACCGGGATGACCGACTCAGTGAAGGTCGGCTACGGCAAGCTCGAAGGCATGGGCACCGTTGTCGCCGTGCAGGATTTCGATTTCATGGGCGGCTCGCTCGGCATGGCGGCCGGTGAGGCGCTGGTCCGTGGCCTCGAACTCGCCGTCGAGAAGAAGTCGCCCTTCATCGTGTTTGCCGCCTCCGGCGGCGCGCGCATGCAGGAAGGCATCCTGTCGCTGATGCAGCTGCCGCGCACCACCGTGGGCGTGCAGATGCTGCGCGAGGCCAAACTGCCTTACATCGTTGTGCTCACCAATCCGACCACCGGTGGCGTCACGGCCTCCTATGCGATGCTGGGCGATGTGCAGATCGCCGAGCCCGGTGCGCTGATCGGCTTTGCCGGCGCGCGCGTGATCGAACAGACCATCCGCGAAAAGCTCCCCGAGGGTTTCCAGCGCGCCGAATATCTGCGCGATCACGGCATGGTCGACATGGTCGTGCATCGCCATGACCTGAAGCCGACGCTGGCGCGCCTGTGCCGCCTGCTCACCAAGGCGCCGGCTGTCGAAGTCGCGCCGCGCGTCCTGCCCGAGCAGATCGCCGTGGCGCCCGACGCGGTGCCGGCTCCGCAAGCGTGAGCGAGACCGCGCCGACATCATCGCCGCTGAGCGAGATTTTGGCGCGACTCTCCGCGTTGCATCCGAACACGATCGATCTGTCGCTTGAGCGCATGCAGCGCCTGATGGCGCAGCTCGGCAATCCCGAGCGCCGCCTGCCGCCGGTGATTCATGTCGCCGGCACCAACGGCAAGGGCTCGACCATCGCGTATCTCCGTGCGATCCTCGAAGCGGCGGGCCTCGGCGTCCACGTCTACACCTCCCCGCATCTCGTCCGCATGAATGAAAGCATCCGCCTCGGCGGCATGCTGGTGAGCGATGGCGATCTGCGCGACGCCTTTGCCTATGTCGAAAACGTCAATGCCGGCGCGCCGATCACGCTGTTCGAGGCGGAGACGGCGGTGGCTTTCCACATCTTCGCCAGCCATCCCGCAGATGTGCTGCTGCTCGAAGTCGGCCTCGGTGGCCGGCTCGACGCCACCAATGTGATCGAGGCGCCGGTCGCCTCCGTCATCACGCCCATCGCCATCGACCACACCGATTTTCTCGGCGACACCGTCGAGAAGATCGCGACGGAGAAAGCCGGCATCATCAAGCGCCGGGTGCCGGTGATCATCGGCGAGCAGCCGCCTGCAGTCGCCGCGGTCCTCGCAGCACAGGCGCGAAAACAGCATGCGCCGACGCACAGCGCCGGGCAGGAATGGCACATCAGCGTCGAGCGCGGCCGTCTCGTCTATCAGGATGAGCGTGGTTTGATGGATCTGGCGGCCCCGCGCCTGTTCGGTCGCCATCAGTTCGGCAATGCCGGCCTGGCCATCGCGACGCTGCGTGCGCTGCCTCAATTCAAGTTCGATCCCTCCATCTACGAGCGCGGCGTCGCTGCGGCCGAATGGCCCGCGCGCATGCAGCGGCTCACCTCCGGCAAGCTGCTGCCCCTCGCCCCCGATGAGTCCGAGCTTTGGCTCGATGGTGGCCACAATGCCGAAGGCGGCCGTGTCATCGCCGAGGCGCTGGGCGATCTCGAGGAGCGTGTGCCGCGTCCGCTGGTCGTCATCGTCGGCATGATGGCCAACAAGGATGCGACAGGCTTCCTCGCAAATTTCGCCGGTCTCACGCGGCACATCATTGCCGTGCCGATTCCCGATCGCGCCGGTGCCATGCCGGTCGCGACGTTAGCCGATGCCGGACGCGCGCTCGGCATGCGCGTCGAGACGGCGGAGAGCGCCAGCGCTGCGCTGCAATCGCTGCGGCGTCTCGCCTATGAAGTGCCACCGCGCGTGCTGATTGGCGGCTCGCTCTATCTCGCCGGCCATGTGCTTGCCGAAAACGGCACGCTACCGGCGTAACTCTCTGTCATCGCCCGGCTTGACCGGGCGATCCAGTAAACACTGATGGTGCGGTGTGTACTGGGTCACCCGGTCAAGCCGGGTGACGAGATATGGAGTTTGTGGAGAACGGCATGCTACCTGCATGGTATCTGGCGTAACTTCACGCTCAGGGGTCTTCATGCGCTTCGCTGTTCTTGCCGATGTCCACGGCAACTATCTCGCTCTCGAAGCCGTCCTCGCCGATATCAAGGCGCAGGGCCTCACCGAGATCGTCAATCTTGGCGACATGGTCTCCGGCCCGCTCGATGCCCATCGCACGGTCGAGATCATGATGGGCATGAATGCCGTCTGCGTGCGCGGCAATCACGATCGTTACGTCACCGACTATACGCTGGAGCAAATGTATCCGTCGGATCGGTTGGCGCACAGCCAGTTGACGCCGCCGCAGATGGAGTGGCTGCGCGCATTGCCGTTCAGCGCGATCTATCGCAACGAGGTCTATTGCGTGCACGCCACGCCCGATGATGACAACACCTATTGGATGGAAGCGGTGACGCCCGAGGGCGTGGTGCATATGGCCGCTATCGAGAGCATCGAGGCCAAGGCCGCCGGCATTCCGCAATCGCTGATTCTTTGCGCCCACACGCATATCGCGCGGTCCGTGCGGCTTCGCGACGGACGCATGATCGTCAATCCCGGCAGCGTCGGCGGTCCCGGCTATCGCGATATCACGCCATTTCCCCATGTGCTCGAAGTCGGCACACCGGATGCTTGTTACGCGATCATCGAGAAGCGCGGAGATCGCTGGGACGTGACATTCCGGCAGGTGCCGTACGATCACGACGCGATGGCAGCGCTGGCGCGGCAGAACGAGAGCATGGCCTGGGCGAGTGCCTTGGCGACGGGGTGGATCAGGTAAGTTTCGTCTCGCTCTTGCTGTCGTTGCCCGGCTTGACCGGGCAACCCAGTACACACCGCCGCGGCTGCGTTTACTGGTTCACCCGGTCAAGCCGGGTGACGACAAGTGGTGTTTCAAATCCGGCAAACAAAAACGGCCGGCGACATCGTCACCGGCCGTTCCGCAAACTCACATCCGTCTCAGCTTACACCGCCGACGAAATCCACTGCTGCAGCTTTGCCTTCGGCGCGGCGCCGACCTGGCGGGAGGCCATTTCGCCGCCCTTGAAGATCATCAGCGTCGGGATCGACATCACGCCATATTTCGACGCGGTCTTCGGGTTCTCGTCGACGTTCAGCTTCAGGATGGTCACCTTCTCGCCCATGGCGGCCGAGATTTCGTCCAGCGCCGGGGCGATCATGCGGCAGGGGCCGCACCATTCGGCCCAGAAATCGATCACGACCGGGCCGGTCGCCTTGAGCACTTCCGCTTCGAAATCGGCGTCTGTCACCTTGCCAACGGCCATGGTCTTGATCCTCGTCCTGTCCAGTAAAAGGCGCCGATCAGAATCGCGCGCCGGAATGATGCATCCAACCTATGAACGCCCCCTTGCCGGGTCAAGGCGTGCTCACGCAGCGATGATGGCGGCCAGCTCCGCGTCCAGCGCGGCGCTGGAAATCTCCATCATCTCAATGGTTTCCGTCCAGAGCAGCGCGGCGCGGACCGGCCGGTCGGGATACAGCTTGGCCAGCACCCCACGATACAGCGCCAGCTGCCGGATATAGGCTTTTGGCGCGGCCACCAGCTTGCGGGGCGGGTTGTGGTTGGTCTTGTAATCCACGATCCGCACCTCCGTTGGCGTCACCACCAGCCGGTCGATCTGGCCGGAGACGAGGAAAGTGGAGCCGTCCAGACGGCTCAGGCGTCCCGCAACCGCCACTTCCGCCCGGCTGCCAGGCGCGAACAGCGCGGCGAGGCCCGGCTCGGCCAGCAGGCCCAGCACCTGGTTGGCCAGCGTGCCGCGGTCGATGTCGGTCCAGCCGTCCCTCTGCTCCGCTTTGCGGCTGAGGAAAGCCATCGCCGTATCGCGGCGCTTGTCGGGCACGATCTCGGGCAGCGATTGCAGCAGCCGATGCACGAGATTGCCGCGCTGCATGGCCATCTTGCGCTGTCGCTCGGCTTCGCCGGGCAAGGCCGTGAAGCGATCGTCGTCCTCGGCATCGGATGGCCGCAGCAGGCTCTCGCGCCGCGGCTGATCGCCCACTTTGCCATGCAGCCAGGCCGGCAATGCGATCGGGGCGGCCACGGCCGCCGTCTCCGCAGCGCTCAGCGCCGGTGCCGCGTCGCCCGGCTTGGTATAGCGCTTCACCACGCCATCCGGCGGCGGCACCTGCTGCATCTGCAGGCCGGAATTCTCCAGCCCCTTCTGGATCAGGTCATACCAGGAGTGCTCACGCACCGCGTTGCGATTGCCGGGCATGCAGCCGCCGACAATGAGGCGGTCCGCCGCGCGCGTCATCGCCACATAGAGCAGCCGGCGATATTCGTCCTCGGTGTCCTGGATCATCGCCGCGCGGGCGAGCGCGACGGCTTCCGGATCGTCGCTCTTCTTGCCGGCCCATACCACCACGCCCGAAGGCCCCGGCGCCGCATTGCCCTGCGGCACATGGATCAGGTTCATGCGCTGCGAATCCGAGGGCGACGATGTGGTGTCGATCATGAACACCACCGGCGCTTCCAATCCCTTGGCGCCATGCACGGTCATCACCCGCACCTCGTCGCGGGTGATCTCCATGTCGCGCTTCACTTCGGTATCGGCCGCGCGCAGCCAGGCGACAAACCCTTGCAGCGAGGCCGGCGCCTTGCGCTCATAGCCGAGCGCCAGTTCGAGAAATTCATCGAGCGCATCATTGGCCTCGTGGCCGAGCCGCTGCAGGATGCGCGCCCGCCCGCCATCGCCGCCGAGCAGCCAGGCATAGAACGCAAACGGCGTCTCGCTGGCGAAATGTTTTTCACAGGCGATCAGCCGCGCCAGCGCGGCGCCGAGCGTCTTGTCGCCAGCCGCCTTCTCGCCAAGCGAGTCGCGCAGCGATCGTCCATGCCGATCCCATGCGATCTTGTAGAGATCGTCGTCGTCGAGCCCGAACAACGGGCTCTTCAGCACGGTCGCGAGCGCCAGATCGTCCTGCGGCAGCAGCAGTGCATCGGCAAGATTCATCAGGTCGATGATCGCGATATGCTCGGTCAGCTTCAGTCGATCAGCACCAGCCACGGGAATGCCCGCATGCTTCAGCGCCTGGATGATCGCATTGAAAGCCGATCCGCGCCGCCGCACCAAAATCAGCATGTCGCCATAGCGAAGCCGCCGCCGCTTGCCGAGCGGCCCTGTCTCCGTTTTCGCCGCGATCAGCTCCCTGATCTCGGCCTGCACCCGCCGCGCCAGCTTCACGTCCGGGCTGGTTTCCGAGCGTCTGTCGAAGGGGGCATCCCAGCCTTCGATGCTCGGGCGCTCGTCGGGCTGCTCCAGCTCCCACAGGTCGATCAGGCTCGGCCCGGCATCGTCCAGGGATTCATGCTGCGGATAGGCGCTCTCATTGTGGATGCTGCGATAGATCGCGGGATCGCGAAACACATGATCCACCGATTGCAGGATCGCGCCGCCGGTGCGGAACGAATAGGTGAAAGCGACCGGATCGAATTTCAGACCCGCTTTGGTGAAGCGCGCCTGCAGCGCGCGCCGTCGTTCGTCGAATTCGCGCGGTGCGGCACCCTGGAACGAGAAGATCGATTGCTTCTCGTCGCCCACGGCAAAGATCGTGCGCTTGGCGCCGTCGCGCGCGCCTTCGCCGGAGGTGAATTCCGCGATCAGATGGGTGAGGATGTCCCATTGCCGCGGGCTCGTATCCTGCGCTTCATCGATCAGCACATGATCGACGCCGCGATCGAGCTTGTAATGCACCCAGCCCGCCGCACCGGAATCGAGCAGCGCCAGCGTCTGGTCGATCAGGTCATCGTAATCCAGCAGCCCGCGCTCGATCTTCTCGCGGCGATAATTCTCCGCCACCTGGCTCGCGATCACCAGCAGCGATTCCGTGCGTTCGCGCATGGCGACGCCGCGGCGGCGGTCCAGCAGCGGGATGATGCGATCGCCTTCGCGTTGCAGCGTGGCGAGAATGCCGGGATGATTGTCGGCAATCTTCTTGGTCGCCAGCGATTTGCGCAAGCTCTGCTCCTTGGTCAGGAACAGTTCGAGATATTTTTCCACCTGCTCGGTGCCGGACAGCACCAGCGCATCGCGCAGCCGCGTGGCCTGGTCGCCATCGGTCTTGCTGCCGGTCGCGAGGCTCTCCGCCGTGGCGATCCACTCCTTGCGCGGCAGATGCGGGCCATCGACGATCTCCAGCTCGATGGCTTCGCGCGTATCCGTCGGCGAGACGCCGAGCGTTGCGCACAGCTGCGCCATCGCGGCATCGGTGGTGCCGGCGCGCGCGATCCAGGCCAGAAATTGATCGCGGCTGAGACTTGCTTCGCGCACCACATCGCGGAAGGTCACATCGGCCGCCGATGTCATGGCGATGGTCAGCGCGCGGCCTTCGGCGCTTGCGGGCGCAGCTGCAGCCGCAAGCAGCACCTTGAGCGAGGCGCGCTCCATCATCTCGTTCTGGTCGCGGTCGTCCAGCACGCTGAAGCGGGCGGGCACATTGGCCTCGAATGGAAACTGCTGCAGCAATCGGGTGCACAGCGCGTGGATGGTCTGCACCTTCAGCCCGCCCGGCGTCTCCAGCGCGCTGGCGAACAGTTCGCGCGCCCGCGCGCGCAGTTTCTTGTCGGGCGTTGCCACGCCGGCATTGCGGATTTCCGCATCGAGTGCCGCATCATCCAGCGTCACCCAATGGCCGAGCCGCGTGAACACGCGCTCCGCCATATTGGCGGCCGCGGCCTTGGTGAAGGTCACGCAGAGAATCTTCTCCGGCGGCACATCATTGAGCAGTAGCCGAATGACGCGATTGACCAGCACATAGGTCTTGCCGGAGCCGGCATTGGCGGAGACGAACACCGAGGATGTCGGGTCCGACGCCAGCTTCTGCTTGGCCGTTGCAGCCTCGGGAATATTGCGCGGGCCGCTCATGACTCGCCTCCGCCGCCATTGGCGGACCATTCCTTGATGCGCGCGAGATCGTCATAGGCGCCGTAGCGGTTCGACCACATGGAGAGCGCGAGCGATGTGTAGCCGGTGGCCTCGTCCTCGAACTTGCGGATCAGCGCTTCCAGCTTGGCGCGCGCCTCGATGGCGGCATCGTCGGGATGCTGGGCCTCGTCCTTGCGCTCGATGCGCAATTCGATCGGCTTTTCCTCGCCCGGCGGATTGTTGCCGCTGAGGCGGACATAAGTGAGTTCGCTCACGGAGCTGCCGGCGGCGATGCCGCGGAAGCCGCCCTCGCGCAGAATCGCCGCTTCCAGCGTCAGCTGCGGCGACAGGCCCATGCGCACCTGTTTGCCGGTCGGCGGATTGCCGGTCTTGTAGTCGAGCAGCGCAAAGGTGCGGTCGGTGCGATGCTCGATGCGATCGGCACGGGCCGAGAGATGGAAGATGCGGCCATGATCGAGCGGGATCGCGATCTCGCCGCGCGTCTCGGCATCGATGCTGGCCACATTGATGCGCCGTTCGATTTCCCAATTGGCAAACCAGGATGCGATGCGCAGGAAGCGCGGCCACCACAGCGCCTGCGCTTCCGGCCGGTTCATCAGCGGATCGAAATGCACCTTGCCGATTCGACGAAGCGCCGCAGCGGGATCATCCGGCAAGGCCTTGCTGAATTCCAGCGTGAAGTCACCGATCGCATTGTGGATCGCCGAACCACGATCGGCGGCGGACAACGGCATGTCCACGGGATCGAGCGGCGCGAGCTTCAGGATGTATTTCGCATAGATCGAATAGGGATCGCGCAGCCAGTCCTCGATGGCGGTGACGGAGAGTCGCAGCGGGCGCGCATCGCGCGGCGGCTTCGGCTCCGGCTGCGTGATCGGCGTGACGGTGTCGGGCTGGTCGAGTGTTTCCGCATAGCGAACATAGATCTCGCCGGCTTTCACCGCGGCTGTCCAGCGTTCCTCACCGGCGACCGCTTCCATGCGATGCAGGAAGCGCGAGGCCACCGCCGGCGCGCCGCCGACTTTCGCCGCATGGCTGAGGATCACCTCGTCATGGCCGAGCAATTGCACGAAGTCATGCGCGGTGAGGCCGATGCGGCGTTCCGGCAGGTCGAGGCCGAGCTGGTTGCGCATCGGCCGGCTGAGCCAGGGATCGATGCGCGGCGACGGCGGCCAGATGCCCTCGACAAGCCCGCCGAGGATCACGCGATCCGATTGCGTGAGGCGCGCTTCGAGCTGGCCATAGATGCGCAGCCGCGCATTGGCCACTTCCGGCCGCCGCACGATGCCATCGGCAAAGGCGGTCTGGAATACATCGGGATAGTCGCGGAGCTGTAGTGTGAGGCCCGAGAGAACGAGGCGATCGTCGCCGCCATCCGCGGGCGTTTCCATGACGAGGAGATCGTCGAACACCTTTGCCAGCGCATTGCCGCCGGTGCGGCCGGCCAGCGCGACGGCGGCACCTTTGTCATCCCGTGACAATCGCTCGATGGCTTCGCGATGTTGCTGTGCCACAGCCGAAAAATCAATCGGCCGGATCGGATGGATGCCTTCCAGCGGGGCCAGCGCCTTCTGCAGCTCCGAGATCAGATCATCGACGCGATCGAGTTGTTCGCCGCTCAGCTTCGTGCGCGGCTCGGCGCGATGCAGCATCGATGGTTCGTCGCGATAGAGCTTGCCGAGTTCGTCGCGGAACCGGGCAAAATCCTGCTTGAGTCCCGAAGTGCCCGCTGCCGGCCGCGTGCCGCGCAGCAGCGCCAGCTCCAGCGTCTCGATGGCATCCCGCCATCCGTGGGCGGGCGCACCAAGCCGGAACAGCGGATGCTTCAGCAGCGCAAGCAATGTCGCTGGCTCGAGTTGCTCTGCTGCCGCTTCGGCAACAAGCCGCGCAAAGATGCCGGCGGATGTCTCGGTCAGCGCATCGCCGCCGGAATCATCGAACAGCAGATTCCATCTTCCCAGCGCCGCCATCACCCGCCGTGCCAGCGCGCGATCGGGCGTCACCAATGCGGCGGATTTCTTCTGCTCATGGGCCTCGCGCATCGCAATCGCGATCGCGAGCGCTTCCATTTCCGGATTGGCAGCGGCGATGACGGAGAGCTTCGTCATGCCTGCAGCGATCTTCTGCTCGACTGCCGGCTCGCTCAGCCGCTTGTGCCACTGCGCCGTCGCGTTCGACGGCCGCATCGCTTCCGAGGCCAGCAATTCGCGCCCATGTGGCAATGGCGCACCGAGCGTGATCACATCGCTGCGCTTGATGTTGAAGCGCTCCAGCAGCGCATGCAGCGCATATTGCGGATGATTCGATGCGGAGGATTCGACGAAGCCGAGCACATCCCGGCTGCCGCCGATCAGTTTCCACGAGGCCTCGTCGAGATCGGTATCCAGCCCCGGCAGCACCACGGCGCCTTGTGCAAGCTGCGCCACCGCGTGCAGGAACTTTGCCGTGGTCGGCATCGAGCCCGTCGAGCCCGCGGCGATGATCGGCCCGCCTGTATGGGCCTTCAGCCTTGCTGCTTCCGCATCGATGAGGCGATCGCGCCGCACCGCTGGTTCGATCCGGTTGCGGCCCTCCAGTTCGGCGGGCCACCATTCGCGCGCGATCTTGAGGAAATCGAGCGTCAGCTGCCAGTAGCGGTCATGCGCATCGGGCACCAATGCGTCGAGCTCCGACCAGGGCACCTGTCGCGTCGCCATGTCGTCCATCAGTCGCGCGAGATCGTCGCCGAGCGCCAGCATCGAAGCGGGACCGCCGGCCACCAGCGGCGCCTGGGCGGGATTGTCGGGCCTGATCTGCTTCGCCCAGGCCCCGATCAGTTGCGCCAGCAGCAGGCGGCGCTGCAGGCCGTCGAGGGCGTCAGGCACGTCAGGCAAATCCAGCGCATCGGGCGCTGCGGCATGGGCGAAAGCGAGTTCTTCCTCGTCCACATCGCCGAGCGGCACGATGCGCGGCAGCAGCACCGCGTCGCCGCCGAGCACGTCGAGAAACACCTCCTGCGCCATGCGCCCGGCCCGGCGCGTCGGCAGATAGAGCGTGACGGTGGCGAGTTTGGCGCGATCGCTGCGCGCTTCGAAGCCCGGCACGAGATCGCCATCCACCAGCGCCGTGATCAGCGTGCGCAGGAACGGCGCCGAGGATGGAATGGTGAAAACGCGCATGAGCGACCCGATTCGAGAACGGGCGCATCATGGCATGGGCCGAGACCGGAAGGGAGTCAGGCTCTCCGCCACCTCATGGTGAGGAGCGCGCTCTTGCGCGCGTCTCGAATCATGAGCTGGCCTAGCTCGGAGCGTGCCACTATCCTTCGAGACGCCGCTGCGCGGCTCCTCAGGATGAGGGTGGAGTTCGGGATTACGCCACGCTCGCCAGGAACGCGTCTTCCGCAGCGCGCACCGCGTCGGGCGTGCCGACATGCATCCACACGCCGTCCATGCGCAGGCCGTAGAGCCGCTCGGCCTCATTCGCGCGGTCGAACAGTTTTGTCAGCGCGAATTCACCTTGCGGCGCATCCGCAAAAATCGCCGGCGAGATGATGGCCACGCCGGCATAGACGAACGGCACCACCTGGTTTTCCTTGCGGCGGCGCAGCGTGCCGTCGGGGCGCATCTCATAATCACCCTTGCCGCTATAGCCGATGCTGTTCGCCGTCGGCGCCATCAGCAACAGGATGTCCATCTTCGCCGGATCAAAACTCTCGGCGAGGCGCACCAGATTCGGTCGTGCGCCGTCGATCCACATCGTATCGGCATTGAGATGATAGAACGGCTCGCTGCCCAGCAGCGGCAATGCTTTCACCACGCCGCCACCGGTGCCGAGCACCTGGTCGCGTTCGTCGGAGATCGTGATCTTCGGCGCCGTGCGTGTCTTCACATGATCGATGATCTGGTCAGGCAGGTAATGCACATTGACCACGGCTTCGCGCACATCGACGGCCGCGAGTTTATCCAGCACATGATCGAGCAATGGCTGGCCGGCGACGGGCACCAGCGGTTTCGGCATGGTCTCGGTCAGCGGGCGCATGCGCAGCCCGAGGCCAGCAGCGAGAACCATGGCTTTGGTGGGTTTCACGGACATGACGTTGCGTCTCGAAAAGCGATTCTGAATCGATTGGTGGAAAGTGTAGCACGGGGCGCGCAGTCGCGCATAAATTCATCGAGCAATAAGGGCGCGACATGACGTCGGTGCGACATGCCGCATGATCACGCGTCGGCGTCCTGATTCTCCGGTCGTTTTGAACTTTTCTTCTTCTTGTCGCCCGGCTTGAGGAAATTCACGCCGATCTGGTCGCCATTCACCCAGCCGAGTTCGCAGCGGCGATAGGCGAGGCCCGTGGATGACAGCAGCAGGAAAAATTCTTTCAGGTGCAATCCCTCGACCGAGGTCTCGACAGTCAGCTTCGCGCCAGTCTCGGACACATCTTCGAGAATGCAGGCGCGACGCCAGGTGCCGTCGATCCCCATCATCTGCGCGGGAAAGCCGCGCTCGAACACGACCCGATGGTCGCTGCGTTGGTCCGTGTGTGCCATGACCGATCCCTACTCAGTACCGATAGCCCCGCAAACGAGGCTTTGGCCGATCTTGAGGACGAGACTAAGGCGATCGTGGCTAAGATTGCGTTAAGGATTGGGGCAGCTCCGTCCCTCATGGTGAGGAGCGCGCCCTTGCGCGCGTCTCGAACCATGGAGCTGGCCGGGCTCGGAGCCTGCAGCCATCCTTCGAGACGCCGCTGCGCGGCTCCTCAGGATGAGGGCCGAGTTACCCAGGCGCCGGTACATATCTCTCATACCACTCGCGAAACGCCGTCAGTCTCGGATGCGCCAGTGATCGATTGAGATAGGTCCAGATCCGCGGCTGATGCTTGAGATAATGCGGCTTGCCATCGCGGCGATTGAGGCGCGCGAAGGTGCCGAGCAGCCGCGTGTTCCGCTGCGCCGACATGATCGCATAGATCTCGGCAAACGACGCCGGATCGAAATCCGGCTCCGCCGCGAGCCGCGCCTTGATATAGCGCGTCAGCATCGCAAGCTCGATGGGCTCGGGCACGTCGATCCGCGCATCCTGCAGCAGCGACACGACATCATAGGCCGCATGGCCGAGCACCGTATCCTGGAAATCGATGACGCCGACCTGATTGATGCCGTCGCGCGCGGGCAGCCAGATCATGTTCGGCGAATGGAAGTCGCGCAACACCCAGGTGCGCGGTGCGGCTTCGATCGATGTCAGCAACTCGCGCCACAGCGCAAGAAACTCCGCCTGCAACGCGTCACTCGGGGCAGCATCGCGATCCGGCAGATACCATTCCGGCATCAGCCCGACCTCGATCAGCAGCGCGTCGGTGTCGAAGACGGGAATCGTATAGTCCTGATGCGGCAGCAGCGGCAGCGTTTCCGGCAGTTGCTTGCCATGCAGCACCGCCAGCATGTCGGTGGCCGCCTGATAGCGTTCCACGATTGGTGCAGGCGGCGATCCCTCGATCACGCCTTCGATGCCGAAATCTTCCGTGATCAGAAAGCCCGCATCGAGATCGGCGTGATGGATCGCCGGCGCCGAGATGCCTTGCGCGCGCAGCCCGTTTGCAATCGCAACGAACGGCTTCACATCCTCCGCCAGATGCACCGCGGCGCTGTAGGACTTGCCGCCATAGACAGGCGCGCCGTCGGGGCGTTTCGGCGCATTCATCAGGATGAAGACGCCGTCGTCGCGGATCAGCCGCGCATAGGAGCGCGTCGAGGCATCGCCTGCCATGCGCCGGCGTCCGGCATCGAGAGTGCGCGCTTCTTCCAGGAATTCGCGCAAGCTCTGCAGGCGCTGTACGATCGCTGCAGCCTTGCCGTGCCCGGTAATCTCCGCGGCGCGCGCGAGCGAGCCCAGCGCAGGCCGATGCGTCAGCGCGATATCGATACGATCGGCGGGCAAATCGCCTTCGGCACGTTCCGGCCATTCGATCAGCGCCACCGTGCCTTCGGGCAATGGCGAAAGGCCGATCTCCTCCATCTCGGACGGCTCGGTGATGCGATAGAGATCCGCATGCACCAGCGGGAAGGATGGCAGGTCGTAGCTCTGCGCCAGCGTGAAGGTCGGGCTCGGCACTTCGAGTTCGTCATCGCCGGCGAGATAGCGGATCATCGCGCGGGCCGCCGATGTCTTGCCGGCGCCGAGATCGCCGGACAGGGTGATGACATCGCCGGCGCTGATCAGCAGCGCAAGATCAGCCATCAGCGCGGCCGTGGCGTCTTCATTGGGCAGCGCGAGGGAGAAGGTTGCGGGTTCTGTCATGGCCGGGCTCCGACACCTCTCCCCACCGGGGAGAGGTCGATCCGGCGTAGCGCAGCGAAGCCGGAGCGGGTGAGGGGGCCTCCCCAAGCGCCGCCGTCCGCTTTTGCCCCCTCACCCGGATCGCAAGAGCGATCCGACCTCTCCCCGGTGGGGAGAGGTGAACGGAGCGCTGTCGAAAGGTGAGCAGCCCCGCTCATTCGGCCGCGTTACGATGGGCGGTTTGGTCCAAAGGGAAGTCGCAACTCACTGTGGTGCCCCTCCCAACCGCTGAGTCGATCCGCACCTTGCCGCCATGCAGTTCGACGAAGGAGCGCACCAGCGACAGGCCGAGCCCGGCGCCGCGATGGCGCGAGCCATTGGCGTGGCTTTCAAACCAGTCGAAGATCTTGTCCTGCTTGTCCTGCGGAATGCCGGGGCCGCGATCGGTCACCGAGAAGGTGATCATGTGCTCGGTGCGCGCCGCTCTCAGCGTGACAGCTGAATCATGCGGCGCAAAGCCGACCGCATTGGCGAGCAGATTATAGAGCACCTGCACCACGCGGCTCTCGTCGCCGATGAAGCTGCCGATGTCAGAGGCGACGTCGATCTGCAGCGCGATGCGGTCGCGCGCGAGACGATCCTGCACGCCTTCGGCCGCAGCATCGATGATCGCGCGGATGTCGATCGGGCCGAGATTGAGCGACATCGCGCCGGCATCGATGGTGGCGAGATCGAGGATGTTATTGATGATCGCCAGCAGCGCCGAGGTCGAGGTGGTGATGTAGTCGAGATATTCGGCCTGCTTGGCCAGCAGCGGCCCTGTCGAGGAATCGCTGAGCAGATGCGCGAAGCCGATGATGGTGGTGAGTGGCGAGCGCAGTTCGTAGGAGACGTGGTGGACGAAATCCACCTTCATCTGGTCGGCCGCCTCGAGCGCCTCATTGCGCTCGCGCAGTGCACGCTCGACATTCTCGGCGTCGGAAATGTCCTGGAAGGTCAGCATGGTCGCGCCGTCCGGCAGCGGCATGCACATGCAGGCCAGCACGCTGCCGTCCTTGCGCTCCATCTTCAGCGGCACCGGCGCGCGATTGTCGATGGAGGTGATGGCGCCGCGAATGGTCTGCCAGACGGCAGGCTCGTCGAATAGCGGCCGACACCAGGTCTCGACCATCTCGATATGCGGCTCTTGCGCCAGCGCCTCGTCGGAGAGGCGCCACATCTTTGCGAAAGCCGGATTGAACAGCTGCGCGCGGCCATTGCTGCCGAACACGGCCACGGCTTCGCCGAGGGCATCGAGCGTTTCGCGCTGGACGCGGATCAGTCCGTCGAAGCGGCGGGCGAGATCGAGGCGTTCGGTGACATCGTCATACAGATAGGTGACGCCGCCTTCGGGATTCGGCGTGGTGACGATGGAGAGCGCGCGGCCATCCGGCAGATACCAGACGTCCTTATGGGCTTCATTGGCGTGATAGGCCTCGTGCAGCTTGTTTTTCCAGGTGCGGAAATTCGGCTGCTCCGGCAATTTGCGCGCCGCGCGCAGGCGATCCAGCACGCTGGAATCGTCGGGATTGCTGTCGAGGAAGGTGCGATCGAGGTCCCACAGCCGGCGATAGGCATCGTTGTAGAAAGCCAGCCGACGCTGGCCGTCGAACACGGCGACGCCGGATGACAGCTGATCCAGCGTGCGGCGATGCGCTTCCGCCATGCGGACGAGTGCCGCCTTCAGGGCTGCAGCTTCGGATGCATCGATGGCCATGCCGGCGCTGCCGGCGCCGATGCGCGCGGCATGTACGTCAAAAATCTTGCGCTCGCCGGAAATGACGAGGGGGATGCGCGCGGCAAACGGCTGGTTGTCGTTCAGCGCATGCGCAAGGCTGTCGCGGTGGTCGCTGTCGAGGAGCTCGAGATTGCGGCCGATGGCGTCGGCCGTATCGGCGGCTTCGGTCGCGCGCACATAAGCGGCATTGGCGAAAGCCAGCTTGCCATCGGCATGGCGCGCCCAGATCGGCGTCGGCGCCGCATTGGCGAAACCGCGCAGCGTGTCGCTTTCTTCCGCGAGGCCCTTATAGCGGAGGGTCATTTCGGCGAGCTCACGGCGCAGGCCGGAGAGTTCGCGAATCCGCACAATGGCCTGCCCGCCGATGGCGCGGCCCATGGCTTCGATGGCGCGACCTGTCGTGGTGGTGAGATTGAGCACAAAGCCTTCACCGGCATCGAGCAGCGCATCGACGGCATGGTCCATGCGCAGCGCCGGTTCCGGCGGCAGCCAGGTTCCGAAAGCGAGAATGCGCTGCGGCTGATGCGCCTGCGGATCCTGCGACATCATGATGGCGGTATCGCCGGAAATTTCGGGGCGGGTTTCGCCGGCGGCCCAGGAGACCAGCACCTGCGGCTCGGTGAACAGCAGCGCGCGAAAGCGATCGGCTTCGGTCTGCACGGCATGGAGTTCGTTGCGCAGTTTGGTCTCGGTGCGCGCGGCGCGCTGGCGATTGCGCATCAGCAGGATCGCGCAGACCACGGAAAAGCCGAGCACGGCGCCGCCGGTGGTGAGCGCTGCAATTTCCTGGCGATCGAGATCGACCAGGCCGGCGAGCGTGAGGGGCGAGCCCTCGGCGGCGAGCGCGTGGGAGGCGAGTGCGACGGACGCACCGACGCCGACAAGCCCGTCACGCACCATGGCGGTGCATGAGAGCAAGGTCCGACGCATCATCGCGACCACGCCTGGCATTCTTCGCCCCAAAACCGCACGACTCCCCAGGCGGTCCCCGCACCACCTCAAACGAATCGGTGGAGGATATCTGCTTCGGGACTCGCCGGGTAAGAGTCCAGACCGTGAACGTGAATCAGGGGGTTAAGAAAAGCGGCGGCGTTTGAATCGAATTGCGCGGAGTGTGGCGAAAAGACTCGGTCTTGCTGTCTCGTAGGATGGGTTGAGCGCAGGCGCGCAGCGCCGGAGCGATAACCCATCGGCGGAGTGAGCCACATCGTTCGGCCGATGGGTTTTCGCTTCGCTCAACCCATCCTACGATCAGGCGCTTTATCTCCCCGTCGAACCAAACCCGCCGCTACCGCGCTCGGTCTCGCCCAGAGCCGTCACCGTCACCAGTTCCGCCTGCTCGACCTTCGCAATCACCATCTGCGCGATTCTCTCACCGCGCTTGATCGTGAAAGCTGCACTGCCGTGATTGATCAGGATCACCGCGATCTCGCCGCGATAATCCGCATCGATCGTCCCCGGCGAATTCAGCACCGTGATGCCATGCTTCGCCGCCAGCCCGGAGCGCGGACGCACCTGCGCCTCATAGCCCGGCGGCAGCGCAATGCTCAGTGCCGTCGGCACCATCGCGACCTTGCCGGGCTCCAGCACCACCGGCGCGGAATCCGGGACCGCCGCCAGCAGGTCCATCCCCGCGGCATGCGCGGTCTGATAGGCCGGCAGCGGCAGGCCCGCGCCATGCGGCAATTGCTGGACTTCGACTTTGACGGTGCTGCTCATGGTGTCTCTTTCGCAATGGCGGAAGCGATGCGCGCGACAAGCGTCACGGCGACATCCTCCTTGCTCATCGGCGCCCATGAATCAACGGCGATCTCGCCGCTCTCCTTGTCGCGCGTGAGCAGGTTCACAGTGTTGCTGTCGCCGCCCATAATGCCGGTGGCCGGCGAGACGTCATTGGCCACGATCCAGTCGCAGCCCTTGCGCTTGATTTTTGCAGTGGCGTTGTCGATGAGGTGCTCGGTCTCGGCCGCGAAGCCGATGACCAGCGGAGGACGATTCGATTCGCGTTTCGAGATCGTCGCGAGGATGTCCGGATTTTCTGTGAGCTGCAGCGGCGGCATCGCTTCGCCGGCCTTCTTCTTCAGCTTTTGCGCGCCTTCATTGACGACGCGCCAGTCGGCAACCGCTGCGGCTAAGATCGCGATATCGACAGGCAGTGCGGCCTCGACCGCGCTCAGCATATCCCGCGCGGATTCCACATGCTTCACGTCCACACCACGGGGCTCATCGAGCTCGACCGGGCCTGACACCAGAATCACGTCAGCGCCCGCCGCACGCGCCGCATCCGCGATCGCATAACCCTGCTTGCCCGACGAGCGGTTGGCGATATAGCGCACGGGATCGATCGGCTCATGGGTCGGCCCCGCGGTGATCAGCACGCGCTTGCCCCTCAGCGGCTGTGGACGTTGCGGTCGCAGCAGCGCATTGGCGGCTTCCGCAATCTCCGTCGGCTCCGCCATGCGCCCGACACCGGCTTCATTGCGCTCGGCCATCTCGCCGGCATTCGGCCCGATCATGCGGATGCCATCGCGCTGCAGCTGCGCGACATTGCGCTTCGTTGCAGGGTTGCCCCACATCAACGGATTCATCGCCGGCGCGATCAGGATCGGCTTGTTGGATGCGAGAAGAATCGCGGAGGCGAGATCATCCGCATGCCCGTTCGCCATCTTGGCCATCAGATCCGCGGTCGCCGGCGCCACGACGATCAGATCGCATTCGCGCGCGAGGCGGATATGCCCGGCATCGAACTCGCTCTGCGGATCGAACAGGTCGGTGTAAGCGCGCTCGTTCGAGAGGGCGCTCGCAGCCAGTGCCGTGACGAATTTTTGCGCGGCCTGGGTCAGCACGACCCGGACATGGATGCCGCGCTCCTTGATCCGGCGGATCAGGTCGAGGGATTTATAGGCCGCGATGCCGCCGCCGATGATCAGCGTGACCTTGGGCTGGCTGCCACTATTTTGCCGCAAGATTTCGCGCGAAGCGGGCGGTGAAGCCGCATTTTCGGGGAGCTGTTCTTGCGGCAAACCAGCGGCCGCACGATGGCCGCCTTGCGACGCCTCACGCAAAATGACCCGGACTTCGTCCTCCACGGACCGCCCGTTGCGCGCCGCCCGGAGCCGGATTTCGTCGCGAATGGCGTCGTCGAGATTGCGAATGGAGAGATTGGCCATGCGGCGCCTCGCGCTGTGTGATGGCAATGCTAGCACGATGTGCCGGCAATGCAATCATCGCACGGTGAGCAAAATCCCGATGAAGGTGAGCGCGATCACCCAGATTCCGATGGTCCGCCACCTGGTCTGTTTGGCGCGAATTCTGCCAATGGCTGCAATGGTTTCGTCGTCGAGCCGGACGCCGTTGCGGGTCATGGTCTCGAGCTGCTCCAGCACCGTCATCGCCCGCGTGGCCAGCATCGGCAGGCCCGAGGCCGCCTTGCCCAGCTCGCCGGCGCCGGCCAGCGCGCCCTGAATCTTGCCGAGCGGCCCCAAATTGCGCTCGATCCACTCGCGCACCACGGGATCGGCGACCTTCCAGATATCCAGTTTCGGATCGAAAGTGCGTGCCACGCCTTCGACCACGACCATTGTTTTCTGCAGCAAAATCAGTTCCGGCCGGGTCTGCATGTCGAACAGGCCGGTTACTTCCAAAAGCAAAGTCAAAAGCTTTGCCATGGAGATTTCTTCGGCCGTCCGATTATGAATCGGCTCGCCAATGGCGCGGATTGCCTGCGCGAAATTCTCCACCGAGTGATGCGCCGGCACATAGCCGGCCTCGAAATGCACCTCGGCCACGCGGCGATAATTGCGGGTGATGAAGCCCAGCAGAATCTCTGCGAGGAAGCGCCGTTCCTTCAGGCCGAGCCGGCCCATGATCCCGAAATCGACCGCGACGAGGCGGCCGTCGCTGCCGAGGAACAGGTTTCCCGGATGCATGTCGGCATGGAAGAAGCCGTCACGCAAAGCATGACGCAGAAAGCTCTGGATCACCTTGCGGCCGAGATCCGGCAGATCGGTTTGCGATTCGGCAAGACGCTTGTGATCGTTCAGCGCGATGCCGTCGATCCATTCCATCGTCAGCACATTGTGCGAGGTGCGATCCCAATCGACTTCGGGGACGCGGAAATCCGGATCGTTCTTCGTGTTCTCCGCCATTTCGGAGAGTGCGGCAGCCTCCAGCCGCAGATCCATTTCCATCGCGACAGAGCGCGACATCACGGTGATGATCTCGTTCAGCCGCAGGCGGCGTGCTTCCGCCGAATGCTCTTCGGCATTGCGGGCGACGAAGAAGAAATCGCCGAGGTCGCGGCGGAATTGCGCGGCCACATTCGGGCGCAGCACCTTGACGGCAACGGTTTTGCGCACGCCGTCCTTGTCGATCTCCGCGCGATGCACCTGCGCGATCGACGCGGCTGCCACCGGCGGCGAGAAGCTCGCATAGAGCTGCGACATCGGCCGCTCCAGCGAAGCGGCCACCACATGCTCGGCTTCGGTCATCGAGAAGGGCGGCAGGCGATCCTGCAGATTCTCCAGATCGCGTGCCATGGCGACGCCGACGACATCAGGCCGCGTGGCAAGAAACTGTCCGAGCTTCAGATAGGCGGGGCCCAGCCGCGTCAATGCGCGCGACAGCTTTGGTCCGGTCTGCGCATTCTTGCGCTCGATCAGCCGCGCAATTTTCACGGCAAGCAAAGCCGGTGGCGGGATCAGTGCGGGATCGACAGCGCCGAACACGCCTTCGCGCGCGAACACGATGCCGGCGCGAGCGAGGCGTGTGATATGCGAGAGAGCAGAAATCACAAACGCCAACCCGAATGCAGTGCGACGATGCCGCCTGAGAGCAGTTCGTATTTCACCCGCGCAAAGCCGGCGTCGCGGATCATGTCGGCGAACGCATTCGGCTTCGGAAACTTGCGGATGGATTCCACGAGATACTGATAGGATTCGGAATCGCCGGTCACCGCCTTGCCCATCGGCGGAATGAGCTTGAACGAGAACAGGTCGTAGATCTTGTCGAGGCCGGGCACGTCCACGGTCGAGAATTCGAGGCAGAGGAAGCGGCTGCCCGGCTTCAGCGCGCGATAGGCTTCCTTGAGTGCGCGGTCGATGCGCGGCACGTTGCGGATGCCGAAGGCGATGGTATAGGCGTCAAAACTCTTGTCGGCGAAAGGCAGCTCCTCGGCGTTCCCCTCGACGAACGAGACCTGATGTTCGAGATGCTGCTTGATCGCGCGCTCGCGGCCGACTTCCAGCATGCCCGTATTGATGTCGCAGACCGTCGCCGCGAAGCCGAGACCCGACGCCTTGGCCGCACGGAAAGAAATGTCGCCGGTGCCGCCGGCCACGTCGAGCAGCGCGAAGGGCGCGTCCGAGCGGGGCGGGTTGAGGGTGTTGATCATCACGTCCTTCCAGACGCGATGCATGCCGCCGGACATCAGGTCGTTCATCAGGTCGTAGCGCTGCGCCACGCTGTGGAACACCTCGTTCACCAGCGTCTGCTTGTCGCCCACCGGCACGTCCCGGAAGCCGAAATGCGTGGTTTCGCCCGGCTGATCCATGCTGCTCATCTCAAAAAACCTCGATTGCGGCGGACCATAGCCTGCCGGCGGCAAAGGGGCTATCACGTCAGCCTCGCAAGGTGAATGACGTATCTCATGCCCGAACTCCCCGAAGTCGAGACCGTCCGGCGCGGCCTGCAGCCCGCCATGGAAGGCGCCCGGATCGACCGCCTCGAACTCCGCCGCGGCGACCTGCGGTTTCCGTTTCAGCCCGATTTTGCCGAGCGGTTGCAGGGGCGGATGGTCATCAGCCTTGGTCGCCGGGCCAAATATCTGCTCGCGGATCTGGATTCCGGTGACGTTCTTTTGATGCATCTCGGCATGTCCGGCTCGTTCCGCGTCGTCTCCGACGGGACGAATGAGATGCCCGGCGCGTTCCATCATCCACGCAGCGACGAGCGCGCGCATGATCATGTGGTCTTCCACATGTCGTCGGGCCCGTCGGTGATCTATAATGACCCCCGCCGCTTCGGTTTCATGAAGATATTTGCCCGCAGCGAGGCGGAGCAGGAGCCCTTCATCAAGGATATCGGCCCGGAGCCACTCGGGAATGAATTCGATGCGGCAATGCTCGCCGAAGCCTGCCGCAACAAGAAGACAAGCCTGAAGGCCGCGCTGCTCGATCAGACCGTGGTTGCTGGCCTCGGCAATATCTATGTCTGCGAGGCACTGTTTCGCTCGCATCTGTCACCGCGCCGCCTGGCTGCGACGCTTGCGACCAAGAAGGGCGAGCCGACCGAGCGCGCCACCTTGGTGGTGGATGCCATCCACGACGTGCTGAATCTCGCCATCAAGGCCGGCGGTTCTTCGCTGCGCGACCATCGCCAGACCTCCGGTGAACTCGGCTATTTCCAGCATTCGTTCCAGGTCTATGACCGCGAGGGCGAGGCCTGCAAAACCGACGGCTGCTCGGGCATCGTCAAGCGCTTCGTACAGAACGGGCGATCGACCTTCTGGTGCCCGAAGTGTCAGAAGTGACGGTGAGGAAGGAGTTTTTGTCATGACCGACACGTCCAATCCCTCTATCCGCTTCAACGACGGCGCTGCCTATGAGCGGATGATGGGTGTATGGAGCCGTCTTGCCGGCGAGACGTTTCTCGACTGGATTGCACCAAAGCAGGACCTCGCCTGGATCGATGTTGGTTGCGGCAACGGCGCGTTCACCGAGCTGATCGTGCAGCGCTGTGCGCCACGGGCGGTGAATGGTGTCGATCCGTCCGACGGCCAGCTCGATTATGCGCGCAAGCGGCCGGGCACGCAGATCGCGACCTATCATCAGGGCGACGCGATGGCGTTGCCGTTTGGCGATAAGGCCTTCGATGCGGCCGTGATGGCGCTCGTGATCTTCTTCGTGCCGGAGCCGCCACGCGGCGTGGCGGAGATGGCGCGGGTGGTGAAGCCCGGCGGTCTCGTGTCTGCCTATGCCTGGGATATGGATGGTGGCGGCTTTCCGCTACAGCCCGTGATGCGAGAGTTGCGCGCCATGGGCTTTGTGCCGCAGCCGCCACCCCATCCGGATGCGTCCCGGACCGAAAACCTGATCGCGCTGTGGCAGGGCGCCGGGCTCTCCGATATCGCAACGCGCCGGATCGACGTGACCCGACGCTTCGAGAGTTTCGAAGATTTCTGGGCAGCCTCGACCTCCGGCTCGACAGTGAAGCCGGCGGTGGCCGCAATGGCACCTGACATATTGGCCGAGTTGCAGCACCGCGTGCGGGCGCATCTCAAAGAGCAGTCTGGCGGGGCGGTCAGCTATGACGCCTTCGCCAATGCCATCCAGGGACGGGTGCCCGGCTGATATTTATCAAGCCGGCAAATCCCCGGTAATATTGTCTCAACTTGAACGGGTGTATAAATACCCCTGATAACCACGGCGCGCGCGAATGCTCGCCTGGCAGCCGTTTTTATGATGGTTGCGAGGTACCGCAGGAGGCCACACGTGTCCGTCGAAAAATTCCTCAGGCAGCGCGCCGTCAATGTGGTCGTGGGTGGCCAGTATACGCTGTCGAACTGGCTCGATCCCGAAGGCAAGCCGCGCAGCTTTGCCTGCCGCACCAGCCGCGTGTCGCCGTTCCGGATGATCGTCGATGCGCCGGTTATGGGGCGGCTCGGCGACCGGATCGACACCTATTTCGGGGACTTCGGAAAGCTGGAGGGTGAGATCAGCGACACCGTGTCGGGCAGCTTCCTGCTCGAACTGATGCTGACGCGCCCGCAACGGCAGAAGATGTCGGATCAGCTCACCTGGCTGGAGAAGAAGCAGAAGGACCCGTCCATCAAGGACGGGCGCAAGCAGGCCCGCATCGTGCCGGCGAGCCCGCATTCGATGCTGACCTTTGCCGATGGCACGATGAAGAGCTGTTTCGTGATCGACATGTCGTCGTCTGGCGCTGCGGTATCCGCTGACGTGCAGCCGGAGATCGGGACGCCGCTTGCCGTCGGGGCGTGCGTCGGCCGCGTGGTGCGTCATCTCGCCGGTGGTTTCGCGGTGAAATTCGTCGAGGAGCAGGGCCGCGAGGTGCTGGAGCGCCGCGTCATCCGCCCGATGCAGGCCCCGCGTGCGTTGAGAGCGACAACGCTGGAACAGCGCATGGATCGCATGGAAGAAGCGTAGCGAGCGCAGGACTATTTGCGCACACAGATCAGGCGCACCATCGATGCCTTCGCATCGCTGGCCTTTCCGGTTTCTGCCGCCACGCCATTCGCCTTGACGAAATTGCGCACAATCTCCGTGGGCGCCAGCACGGCCTGAGTTGCTGCAGGTGCCGGGCCTGCGACAATGGTGGGTTTCAACTGCGTGAGTCCGGCGAACGCGCCGTCGTTATCGATGGCCGCAGCGCCAGCGAAGCCGATGCCTGGTGCGGGCGACAACGTCGTCTCCCCATTCGCTCCCTGCGCCGCTGCAGCTTTCACGCTGCTGACGGCAGCACCACCACCCTGGTTCTGCGGATCAGCGATGCCCACGAGCGTAAGATCAGGCTTCGCAGCGCCGGCGCCAAGCGGCAGCGGCTTCAGATCGCGTGCGCCATAGATGCGCAGCAGAGCGAGGTCGCGTGTCTTGTCCTCCGCGATCTTGTCAGCATTGCCATGGCCGGCCACGGTGATCGACAGGCAGCCATCTACGGCCTGGCGATCGGTGACGATGGCGCCTTCCGCGCTCACCACGATGCCCGATGCATATTCGACCTTTTTGCGCGGTGGCGGCGCTGCGGCCTGGGCGCTGGCGGGGAAGGCCTCAAAAGCCGAGGACATGGCGATCACCACCGGCTCCATGGTGCCTTCGGTGGCCTGATCATAGAGGATGGTGATCATGCGGACCTCATCGCCCTTGATCTGGCCGCGAACGTAGAATTTTTTCTGGTTCTGCAGGCCGGACAGCACGAAGAAATCCGGCTTCACCGCGCTGTAGTCGAGCTTGCGGCCGGGCTGCTTGCGTTCGGCTTCGGCGAGTTTAGGGGATGCCAGACCCTCTTCCTTGCGGCGCGTCAGCAGGACCTGGATCGTGCCGGAAGCGGATTGCCATTTGCTGCCGCCGGCATCGGAGATCTGCTGCGGCACCAGTTTGCCGGGAATGCCGAGCTTGGCGCCGGTCACCATATCGGTGACGATCTTCCAGCCCACATTGTCCCGCGGCTTCTTCGCAGCGGCGGCGAGCAGGCCGCGCTCCTGCGGGTTCAGGACGCCGGTTTCCTTGCCGCCATTGTTCTTCTGGAACGCCTTGATGCTGTTGACCATGCGATCGGAGACTTCGCCATTGATGGCGCCGTTGTAGTTCCCGGTCCAGGCGAGGTCGGACTGGATCGACAGGCGCTCGGCCTGGGTCATGCTCTTGGCGGTGTCGGCAGGGGTCTGCAAAGCCGGCCGCACCGGCACGGTGGTCACGGGTTTGGGCTTTGCGGGCGCGCTCGGGGCAGGGGACTGTGCATGCGCCGCAGAGGCAAGAAGAATCATCGCGGTTGCCGACAGTATCGATCTCATGACATGTCCCGTATGAAGCCTGCGATTGATTTTACGGCAATTAAGCACATCTGCTGGGTCGGTGACAGCGATCTGCGGGTTCAACACCGGCCTCATGGTAAGGAGCCCGCCAAGGGCGGGCGTCTCGAACCATGCGTGTGGGGCACTCATGGTTCGAGACGCGCGCGATGCGCGCTCCTCACCATGAGGGGGGAGAGTTTGGAGCGAATAACATCATGCTGAGTGGCGATGAACTCGAGCGCTATGCGCGCCACATCGTGTTGCGCGAGGTCGGTGGCCCCGGCCAGGCGAAGCTGCGCGCGGCGAAAGTGCTGGTGATTGGCGCCGGCGGCCTTGGTGCGCCCGCGCTGATGTATCTCGCGGCGGCGGGCATCGGCACGCTGGGCGTGGTGGATGATGACGAGGTGTCGCTGTCCAACCTGCAGCGCCAGATCATCCATGCGACGCCCGATATCGGCGCGCTGAAAGTCGATAGTGCTGCGGCGAAAATCCACGCGCTCAATCCGCATGTGAATTTTGTCGGCCATGGCGAGCGGCTGAATGCTGACAATGCGATGGCACTGATCTCGGCCTATGATCTCGTGCTCGATGGCTCCGACAATTTTTCGACGCGCTATCTGGTGTCGGATGCCTGCTATCTCGCCGGCAAGCCGCTGATCTCTGCCGCGCTCGGTACGTTCGATGCGTCGCTCACAACGCTGCGGCCGCATGAGCGCAACGACAAGGGTGCACTCAACCCGACCTATCGCTGCCTGTTTCCCGAAGCGCCACCGCCCGGCACCGTGCCGAGCTGCCAGGAAGCCGGCGTGATGGGCGCGCTGGCCGGCATGATCGGCTCGATGATGGCGCTGGAAGCGATCCGCGAGATCGTCGGTTTTGGCGAAGGCCTGGTCGGACGTCTGTTGATGATCGACGCCCGTTCGATGCGCTTCGAGACCCTGCGCTATGCGCGCGATCCCGCCAATCCGCTGAACGGCGATACGCCGTCCATCACGGATTTGAGCAGCTATCGTTGAAGCGCTCAGCCGCTCGCGGCGGCCACGAGCTTGCCATAACGTTCGCCATCGCTGCGCAACTCGGCCTCGAAGGCATCGGGCGTCGAACTGGTGATGGTGACGCCCTGGGCCGCATATTGTTGGACGAGAGCGGGGTCGGTGAGCGCCTCGGCGAGATCGCGCGCGATCTGGCTCACGATCGGCTTCGGCGTGGCACCGGCGGCGAGCATGCCGAACCAGCTATCGTAAGCGAAGTCCGGCAGTCCGGCCTCGGCAAAGGTTGGCACATCAGGCAACTGCGGCAGACGCGCTTTGCCGGTGACGGCGAGGGCGCGCAGCTTGCCGGATTGAATGAGGTCGCCGCCCACATTGAAGAAGGTGAAGGCCATGTTGGTGTCGCCGCGCATGACGCTGATCTGCGACTCCGGTTGCCCGCGATGCGGGATCAGAACCATCTTCGCGCCGGTGAGGCTCTTGAACAGTTCGGCGGCGATGCCGGTCGAGCTGCCGACGCCGGCGGAACTGTAGCTGAGGCCATCGGGCTTGGCCTTTGCGGCGGCAATGAATTCGGCGAGCGTCTTATACGGCGCATCGGGCGGCACGATCAGGATCACCGCGGTGGTGGCGACGCGGCTGATGGGGGCAAAATCCTTGATCGGATCGAAGCCGAGATTCTTGTTCACCACGCCGACCACGCTGTGGCCATTGGAGGTCAGCATGATCTGCGATCCGTCGGCAGGGCCCTTGGCGATGCTGCTGACGCCGGCGATGCCCGGCCGGTTCTCGACGATGACCTGCTGCTTCCATTTGGTGGCGAGCTTGTCCGCCACGGTGCGCGCGAGAATATCGGTCATGCTGCCGCCGGAGAATGGCACCACGATGCGGACGAGTTGGCTGGGATAGGTCTGTGCTGACGCGCTGCTGCCGATCAACGCCGCGGACGCGGCGAGGCCGGAGCCGATCATGAACTGTCGGCGATCCATTGGTGTCCTCCGTGTGAATTCAAATGCCGGGCTTTCAGCCTCTGGCGGTGTTGGGCAGTGGCATTGCGAGCAACACCACGGCCGGTCTCTTCGTCGCGTTGCGCAGCGCGCGGGTCTCGTTGGGCGCGATGCGGCAGGAATCCCAGGTGGTCAGCGTGGCGGTGCCGTCCGGCGTCTCGAAGGTCACCTCGCCTTCGAGCACCACGTAGAACTTCTCTTCGGGCGAGGCTGATGGCGTGATGCCGCCGCCGGGCAGGATCTGGCTCATGCCGAGCCACATCACATCGCTCGGCCCGGCATCGCGCCCCTGCAGGCGGAACATCCGCATGTCACTGTGGCCGGGGGCCTCGTAGCGCGGCGCGTCATTCAGGCGGACGACATGCATGGCTTCACCCGTTGGGCTGGAAGACGACGCGGTCGCGCGACGAGCCGAGCACGGCGGCATAGGCTTCGGCGGCGCGAGCGAGCGGATAGATCGCGTTCGGTTCGATCGGGAATGGCTTGAGTGCACCGGAGGCAAAGCCTGGCACGAGGTCGCGCAGCACCTCGGCGCTGGCGATGGAGGAGAGTGCCAGCGTATCGATGCCGACATAAGTGTGCCGGCCGCGATAGAAGGCGAAGATGTCGAACGCGACAGGCTGCTTCACCGACGCGATAAAAATCTGCCGGCCGAGCAGCGCCAGCGATTTGGTGCCGGCGTCGTAATAGGGCTCGCCCACGGTGTTGTAGACGATATCGGCGCCCTTGCCGCCTGTGAGTTCGCGCACGGTGGCGGCGACATCGCTGCGGCTGGAATCGATCACGGTCACTTCGCCATGGGCATGGCCGACATAGGGCTCATCCTTGCGTACGACGCCGATCACGCGCGCACCTTGCCAGGAGGCGATCTGCGCCGCGGCCTGGCCGACCTTGCCATTGAGGCCGAGGATCAAAACGGTTTCACCGGCGTTTGGCATGCCGGCGCGGCGAAAGCCTTCCTGTGCGGTGACGAAGGGCACGCCGATGCCCGCGGCTTCGGCGAGGCTGATACTCGCGGGTTTCTCGACCACCGCGTCCGCTTCCACGACAAGATGCGTCGCATGCGTGCCGTCGCGGCGGATGCCGAGATCGCCGGAGGAGCCGAAGACGTCCTTGCCGATCAGCGCATCCGGGCCTTCCAGGACGACACCGGCGAAATCGCGGCCGGGTGTGCGTGGGAAGATCGCGTATGGCATCATGCCGATTGCCGCTTTCGCATCCGATGGATTGACGGCGGCGGCCTTGATCTCGACAAGAACGTCGGTTGCGTTGGTACGCGCAAGCGAACGCCGCTCGATGGCGGGCGCGACGTTTTCGATCTGCTCGACTTTCGCGTTGAGCCGCAGGCACGTGGCGGTCGTCATGCTGAAGCCTCCGGCAGATCGAACAGAGCGCGTGCTTCAGCGGGCGTGGCGATCTGCGCGCCGATCTCCTCGATAATGCGCCGTGCTTTCTCGACCATCGCTGCATTGGAAGGTGCCAGCACGCCACGTTCGAGATAGACGCCGTCCTCGATCCCGGTGCGGGCATGGCCGCCGGCGAGCACGGATTGCGCCACCATGGGAAATGTGGAGCGGCCGATGCCGATGGCGGTGAAATGCGCATTCGCCGGCAGCAGACCGCGTGCATAGAGCACCGTCTCCGGCGAAGGCTGGAAACCGTATTTCACGCCCATCACGAAGGAGGTCAGCGCCGGGCCGCTCAGCGTGCCGTCGGCGAGAAGATCATGGAGCAGCGCGATGTCGCCGGAATCGAACAGTTCGATCTCGGGCTTCACGCCGGCGGCGCGGATCACCTTGGCCATGCGGCGGACATTGCCGGGCGTATTGATCACCACCTGTGCCCCGGAATTCATGGTGTTGAGGTCGAGCGTGCAGATATCGGGCTTCAGCGCCGTGATATGCGCGACACGCTCCTCCGGATTCATCAACGTGGTGCCGGCATCGGCGATCTTGGGATCGTCCTTCGATGGCACGAAGCGGCCACCGGGGCCGGTGGTGATGTTCAGGATCAGGTCACGGTTGCGAGCGCGGATGCGCGCGACGACGTCCTGATAATAGTCCAGCTTCATCGATGGCGCACCGGTGCCGGGCTCGCGCACATGAATATGGGCGACCGCCGCGCCGGCTTCTGCCGCGCCGAGGCAGGCATCCGCGATCTCTTCCGGCGTGATCGGCAGATGCGGTGTCTGATCCGGGCGGGTCAGATTGCCGGTGACGGCGCAGGTAATGACGACCTTGTCGAGCATCGGGCGCATCATCGTCTCCTTATAGTGCCCGGCCGCCGTCGACGACGACGAGCGAGCCGGTGGAATAGGTCAGATGCGTCGCGCAGGCGGCGATGGCGCGGCCGACGTCATCGGCCGTGGCGACGCGCCTGAGCGGGATGGTGGGGGCGACTTTCTCGAGTGCTGCGGCATCGCGGCCGGGCACGAAATCGGTGGCGACCACGCCGGGCGAGACCGACATCACGCGCACAGCAGGCGCCAGCGCGCGGGCGAGTGACTTTGTCATGGTGTCGATGCCGGCCTTGATGGCGGCATAAGCGAGATTGGAGCCGACGCCGCTGAGGCCGGCGATGGAGGAGACGCTGACGATCAATCCGTCGCCGGAGGCCTTGAGCATTGGCGTGAAGGCGCGGATCGCGGCGAATTGCCCGCGCCAGTTCACCTTGAACATGTCGTCGATGAAATCGTCGGTGAGCGCGTCGAGATCGCCGATGGGGATCGGCTTGGTGTAGCCCGCGGTGTTGACGAGGATGTCGCAGCGACCGAAGGCCTTCTCAACATCGCTGGCAAGTGCGGTGAGTGTCGCGGTGTCCTCGACCACCGCGCGGCGGGCGAGATGGCCTTTGCCCGGCAGCTTTGCGAGCAGCCCATTCGCCGCCGCTTCACCGGAGCGCCAAGTCACCACAATGGTGGCGCCTTCGGCGGCGAGCATCCGTGCCGCCGCGGCGCCAATGCCGCCGGAGCCGCCGATCACGACCGCAATCTTGCCTGCGAGGGGTTGTGTCATCGGTCGCTCACTTGATGGGAGGATGCGGCAGCACGGCTTCGCCGGGCTCCATCACGAAAGTGTAGTTGAGGCTGAACCACTCGCCGCTGACGTCCGGCGCCGGCGGCGTTCCTTCGCCCTTTCGGAAGTCGCCGATCAAAGCGCGAGTCACGCCGAACACCACGTCGCTTTCGAGATGCTCGTCGTCATCGACGAACACCTGGGTGATCAGCGTCTTGAAGCCGGGCTTGTAGGCGAGGACATGCAGATGCGCGGGCCGGTAGGGATGGCGGCGCTGGGCGGCCAGCATCTCGCCGGTCGGGCCATGGGTCGGAACCGGATAGCCGGCCGGCTTGACGGAGCGGAAGCCGAAGCGGCCATCCGCATCGGTCGTGAACACGCCGCGCAGGTTCATGTCGGCCTGCCCGGCGTCCTGGTTTTCATACATGCCCGATGGCGACGCCTGCCAGACATCGACGCGGGCACCGTCAATCGGCGCGCCCTGGGCGTCACGGATATTGCAGCTCACGAACAATGGCGGGCCGGGCGTCGGCGAGCGGACGATGGAGGCGCCGTTCTCCATTTGCGGGGCATTGGCGCGCCAGAATGGGCCGAGCAAGGCTGCCGCGGTCTCGCTGGCGCCGTCCTGCCCGTTGTTCAACAGGCAGACCAGGGTGGAGAGGCCGACGGCATCGCTGAACAGCACGGCCTCGTTATGGGCGTCGTTGCTGGACTGGCCGATCCGGTTGAGGAAATCGATGGCGAATTCGAACTCGGCTTCGGTGAGCCGGACGTCGCGGGCGAAAGCGTGGAGGTGGCGGACGAAGGACGCCATGACCGTGCGCAGCCGGTAGTCCGGCGCGGGGCTCATGGCGTCGAGAACGACGTCGGTCACGTCCTGCTGACGTGTGATGATCATTGGGTCCTCCCGGTCGATTGGCTGTCGCGTCCATGTTGCGAGCGGCGCTTTATGCGCAATCGATTGCATAAACGCTAATGCAATCGTTTGCGCAGGTCAAGCGAATTGACTAAGCTCAGCTATCGCTTTGACCGATCGCAGCTTTCCCTGCTGGAACGGGATACTTTCGTGCGAATGGATGGGCTGCAGTCGAGCAAGGTGCCATGGCAACGGTGACGATCAAGGACGTAGCGCGGGAAGTTGGCGTTCACCCGTCCACGGTGTCGCGCGCGCTCGATCCCGCGCGGCGGGACAGGCTCGGAGAGCCGGTCGTCCTCCGGGTGCTGGAAGCGGCTGAGCGGCTCGGTTACCGGCCGGATGTGGCCGCCGCCAGCCTGCGCAGCGGGCGCTCCAAGCTCATCGGGATCGTGGTGCCGGACATCGCCAATCCCGTCTTCTCACCAATCATCAGCGGACTCGAACGCGCGCTGTCGGCGCGGGGCTATGCCCTGATCGTCGCCGATCAGCGGCCGGATCGCACGGGTGGCCATGATCTCGTGCAGACCTTGATTGCACGCAGGGTCGACGGGCTCGTGCTCGCCAGCGCGGCCCTGAAGGACAATGCCGTGGAGCGCTGTCTGCAGGCGCAGATTCCGGTCGTGCTGGTCAACCGGTCTGAAGGTCAGGCGCGGGTGCCGTCGGTGGTGTCCGACGACATGGCGGGGATCACGCTGGCGGTGGATCACCTGATCGCGTCCGGGCATCGACGCATCGTGCACATCGCCGGGCCGCAGTCGCTCTCGACGGGCTTGCTCCGTCGTCGTGGCTTTGTGGCAGCGATGCGGGCGGCTGGTCTCGATCCCGACGAGGATGACATCGAGGAAGCCTCCGCCTTCACCCGCGAAGCGGGACTGCCGGCGGCCCGCAGCCTGCTGGCGCGTCGGCCGGATGCGACGGCGGTGGTCGCGGCCAACGACCTGCTCGCGCTTGGCGTCTATGAGGCCCTGCGCGAACAGGGGCGGCGGTGCCCGGAGGATGTCTCTGTCATCGGCCATAACGACATGCCGCTGGTCGATCTCGTCAATCCGCCGCTGTCCACGGTCCGCATCAGCCATCACGAGATGGGCGAGCGGACCGGGGAGCTTTTGCTCGATCTGATCACCGGCACCCATCAGGGCGCGTTGCAGATCGTGACATCGCCTGTGCTGGTCGCGCGCGCATCGACGCGGCCTGTGGAGAGCTGAGCGCTTACGCCTTTTCGCTATCCATATGCGCGAGCTGGCTGTCGGGATAGCGACCGCCAGCAGCGGCATCGGCTGGAATGGCTTGCTCCAGAGCTGCGAGATGCGCCGGCGTCAGTTTCACATTCAGCGCACCCAGCGCTTCGGTGAGCCGATCACGGCGGCGGGCGCCGACCAATGGGACGATGTCGTTGCCTTGTGCCGCGACCCAGGCGATCGCCACCTGTGCGACCGAAGCACCGATCTCGCTGGCGATGGCGCGCAATTTCTCCACCAGCGCCAGATTGTGATCGATATTCGCAGCCGAGAAGCGCGGGCTGATGGCACGGAAATCCTGCGTGCCCTGCTGCTTGCTCCAATGGCCGGAAATCAAGCCGCGCGACAACACGCCATAGGCGGTGATGCCGATGCCGAGTTCGCGGCAGGTCGGCAGGATGTCGCGTTCGATGCCGCGCGAGATCAGCGAATATTCGATCTGCAGATCGGCGATCGGATGCACCTTGGCGGCGCGGCGGATGGTCTCGGTGCCGACTTCGGACAGGCCGATATGTCTGACGTAGCCGGCCTTGATGAGGTCGGCGATGGCGCCGATCGTATCCTCGATGGGCACGTTCGGATCCAGCCGCGCCGGGCGATAGATGTCGATGGCCTCGACATTCAGCCGCTTCAGCGAATAGGCGACGAAATTTTTCACCGCGACCGGGCGGGAGTCATAGCCGTTCCAAGCCATGTCCGGGCCGCGGAGGGCGCCGAATTTCACCGAGATCTGGGCGTTGGCGCGCTTGGGATGGCCGCGCAGGGCTTCGGCGATCAGCATCTCATTATGGCCCATGCCATAGAAATCGCCGGTGTCGAGCAGCGTGATGCCGGCTTCGAGGGCGGCATGGATCGTGGTGAGGCTCTCGTCGCGGTCGGCGGGGCCGTAGAAATCCGACATGCCCATGCAGCCGAGGCCGAGTGCCGAGGTCTGCGGGCCGGTCTTTCCGAGGGTACGGGTGTCCATTGGAATGCTCCGTGGCTGTGAAGGGCGGTCTCTGTGCCGCCGATGCCGACCGATATGCGCCGAACGTCGCCCTTCGATAAGCTGGACAATCCTGAAAGGCTTGTTCAATCCTGCGGACAATGGATCACTTGAATCTTCGCGATCTCTCCGCCTTCCTCGCCGTCGCCCGAACGCGAAACTTTCGCCGGGCGGCTGTGGAGTTGCAGGTGTCTGTCTCAGGTCTCAGCCAGCGGCTCCGCGACCTGGAAGCGCGTCTTGGTGTGCGATTGCTGCATCGCACAACACGCAGTGTCTCGCTGACGGAAGCCGGCGAAATGCTGCGCACAAAAGTCTCTCCCGCGATGGGAGATGTTCATGCTGCATTGCAGCAAGTCCGAGGCTTCAGCGCTGTGCCCTCTGGCCGGCTGCGGATCAATGCCCCGGCACCCGCGGTGGATCTCGTCCTGGCGCCGATGGTGACACCGTTCCTGCAGCGCTACCCCGACATTCAGCTTGAAATCATTGCGGAAACGTCGCTGGTCGACATCGTTGCCGAAGGTTTCGACGCCGGCATTCGCTATGGCGAACACCTCGCCCAGGACATGATTGCGATCTCGCTGGGGCTGCCGGAGCGCTATGTGGTGGTGGCTTCACCGCAATATGTTGCGCAACATGGGCACCCTGTTGTGCCGCAGGATTTGCTGCAGCATTGCTGCATCAGAACCCGCTTCGCGTCCGGCGCGCTGCTGGATTGGGAGTTCGAAAAGGACGGTCGGGAGGTCCGGGTGGCGCCGGAGCCGGCGCTGATCGCCAGCTATTCGCGGCTCGGGATCGAGGCCGCTTTGGGCGGGCTCGGCTTCTTCATGACATTCGAGGGCTATGTGCGGGAGGCGGTGGCGTCCGGGAAGCTGGTCAGTGTGCTGGAAGACTGGCTGCCGCCATTTCCGGGGCCGTTTCTGTATTATCCGAGCCGCAGGCAGCCGCCGCCCGCCTTGGCGACGTTCGTCGGTTTTGTCGGGGAATGGAGGCGTAGGCGCTAGTTCGGGATTTCCGCGGTGGGCTCGCGGGTCTGCCAGAAGGTCAGCACGCGCTTGGCGGTGGCGGGAACCAGCCGTTCGAAATTCTGCCGGGCTTCCTCTACATCGGGCGCTGCCGGCGACCGGCCGGGACCGACGCGAAGCGCGATCAAGGCGCGCACGGTGGCCCAGGAAATACCGATCGACTTGCCGAGGATCAGCATCGGATCATCGCGGTCGCCCTTCAACAACTGATCGATGGTGGCGATCCGGACGCCGGACATGGCGGCCAATGCGGCAGCTGTTTCCTCATATTGATGGGCGCGGGCGAAGCGCAGCAGCGCGCCTTCGTTCAGCTCGGCGCTGGTTTGCAGCTTCCGCACGGTGCGCTCGGCGCTGGCAAAATCGCGTGTCAGAGCAAGGTGTTGCTGCGCACCAGAGATGTCCTGCATGGCGCGGTTGATGGCTGCGCGCAATTCGGGGGCGGCGGCATCGAACAGCCGGCGGCGCACCACCTCGACCGATTGCGCCAGCAGATATTTGAGCTGTTCGGTGGACAGGTCGTCGCGCTGGCCGACGGTGATGGCGAGCACGCCGTCATCGCCGGCGCGGCGGATCAGGCCGTGATAGCCAAGCTGCGAGAATACCGCACCGGCATTGCCGGCGACGCGGCGGATGACCTCACGGTCACCGCGGCGGATGATGATGTCAGTCAGTCGCGGGCCGAGGGTCGGCCGATCGGAGATTGCCAGCAGATGCGGCTGGCCTTTGACCTTGGCGATATCGAGCAAAGTCGGCTCGTCGATCTGCGGCGAGCGGCGCAGCAACGGCCCGGCGATCACGATTTCATCGTCGCGCACCAGCATGGAGATCAGCTGCGGCGGGGCATTGACCAGTTCCGCCAGCCGCTCGGCCAGCATGCGCCGCGCCTCGACCTCGGTCTGCGGGACCAGGCTGGTCAGGATACTGTCAAACAGGTCCACATGGGACGGTTGGAACCGGGATGCGCCCTGCAAAAACAGGTCGGCAATCTTCCGGACGGCCTCACCACGGCGCGCGGGATCGCCGTTGCGGACGATCTCCTCAAGCCCCGGAATGAGGGATTTGGCCTCTGCCATCAAGAATACTCAACTACGCCAATCACAAAGGCCCGCGTAGACTAAAGGGGCTTTGTGAAGGAAGGGTTAGTCTGCGGAAGCATAGATGCGAGAGTTTACAGTGACTTAACATAGAGTGGGTTCAAGCACGAGCTTCCCGTGGCCGAATCTCGCCCTTGCCGTCCCGCCCGAAAAGGTCTATATCGGCCGCAACTTACAGTTCTCATACAGACCGTTTGAGAGTGGGGCCCCCGGGGACCCGCTCTTTTTTATTACCTGAAACGCCCCAAAACCTGGACCGCTGCTGCCCGATGACTGACCCGATCGAACCCACCCAGAATGATGCCGAGCTGCTCGCCGAGCCGCGTCTGGTCGTCGAGCCTGGTGCTGGCGCGCGCGTGGCGGCCATTGCGACTCCCGTGCTCGAAGGCATGGGCTATCGGCTGGTGCGTATCAAGATTTCGGGCGAGGCCGGTTGCACCGTGCAGATCATGGCGGAGCGGCCTGATGGCTCGATGCTGGTCGAGGATTGCGAAGCGATTTCCAATGCGCTGTCGCCGGTGCTCGATATCGAGGATCCGATCCAGCGCGCCTATCGGCTCGAGATTTCCTCGCCGGGCATCGATCGCCCGCTGGTGCGTCGTTCGGATTTCGAGCGCTATATCAGCCATCTCGTGAAGGTCGATATGGCGGTTGCCGTCGGCGGCCGTAAGCGTTTTCGCGGCTTTATCAGCGCTGTCGAAGGTGGCGAGGTTCTGATCGACCGTGAAGGCGCGCGCGACGGCGAGGACCCGATCACCCGCCTGCCGATGGAAGATATTTCCAGCGCCAATCTCGTGCTGACCGACGAGCTGGTCGCCGAGTCCATGCGCCGCGGCAAGCATGCCGAGGAAGATCTCAAGCGCGAGCTTGGTCTCGCGCCGCCGCCGGCGCCGCATGCCAAGCGCAGCGATCCGAAGAAGAGTTTTGCACCGAAGGCCAAGGCCAAGGTCGCGAAGGCTGCGAAGAAGCCGCTGCCGAAGAACACCAAGGCCCACCGCCTCGCTGCGCGCGGCGATTTCGATTCCACCGAAGGAGACTGAGCCATGGCCGCTATTAGCGCCAACCGACTTGAACTCTTGCAGATTGCCGACGCCGTTGCGCGCGAGAAAACGATCGACCGCAGCATCGTGATTTCGGCGATGGAAGAGGCGATCGCGAAGGCAGCGCGCGCGCGTTACGGCTCGGAAACAGACGTTCACGCCGAAATCCATCCGAAGACCGGCCAGCTCTCGCTGACCCGCCACATGCTGGTGGTCGAGGATGTCGAGAACTCGTCGAACCAGATTTCGCTCAATGATGCACAGCGCGCCAATCCGGGCGCCCAGGTCGGCGACACCATCGCCGATACGCTGCCGCCGCTGGAATATGGCCGTATCGCTGCGCAGTCGGCCAAGCAGGTGATCGTGCAGAAGGTGCGCGAAGCCGAGCGTGACCGTCAGTATCAGGAATTCAAGGATCGCATCGGCGAGATCGTCAACGGTGTCGTCAAGCGCGTCGAATATGGCTCGGTCATCGTCGATCTCGGCCGTGGAGAAGCGATCGTGCGCCGCGACGAAATGCTGCCGCGCGAAGTGTTCCGCAACGGCGACCGCGTCCGCGCCTATGTGTTCGACGTGCGCCGCGAGACCCGCGGTCCGCAGATCTTTTTGTCGCGCACCCATCCGCAGTTCATGGCCAAGCTGTTCGCGCAGGAAGTGCCCGAAATCTATGACGGCATCGTCGAGATCAAGGCGGTCGCCCGCGATCCCGGTTCGCGCGCCAAGATCGGCGTGATCTCGCGCGATTCATCGGTGGATCCGGTCGGCGCCTGCGTCGGTATGCGCGGCTCGCGCGTGCAGGCCGTGGTGAACGAGCTGCAGGGCGAAAAGATCGACATCATCCCGTGGTCGCCGGATATCGCGACCTTCGTGGTCAACGCGCTGGCGCCGGCGGAAGTCTCCAAGGTCGTCATCGACGAAGACCGCGAGCGCATCGAAGTCGTGGTGCCGGACACCAACAACCAGCTCTCGCTGGCGATCGGTCGCCGCGGCCAGAACGTGCGTCTGGCCTCGCAGCTGACCGGCTGGGATATCGACATCCTCACCGAGCAGGAAGAATCCGAGCGCCGTCAGGCCGACTTTGAGAACGCCACCCGCGTGTTCATGGAAGCGCTGAATGTCGATGAAGTCGTCGGCCAGCTGCTGGCGTCGGAAGGCTTTACGAACGTCGAAGAACTCGCCCTGGTGGATGCCAAGGAACTGGCGAGCATCGAAGGTTTCGACGACGAGACCGCCGAAGAATTGCAGAGCCGCGCCCGTGAATATCTGGAACAGCAGGAAGCCGAATTGAGCGCACGTTGCAAGGAACTGGGTGTCGACGAGGCGCTGCGCGATGTGCCCGGTGTGACCCTGCAGATGATGGTCAAGTTCGGCGAAAACGATGTCAAGACCGTCGAAGACCTGGCCGGCTGCGCCACCGACGATCTGGTCGGCTGGACCGAGCGCAAGGAAGGCTCCGAGCCGGTCAAGCATGCCGGTTTCCTCGACGCCAACGAGATTTCGCGTGAGGACGCCGAGCGTCTGATCATGGAAGCCCGTGTCGTTGCAGGCTGGATCACCCGTGAAGATCTGGACAAGGGCGTCGAGCCCGAGTCCGAAGACGTCGAAGCGTAAGGATATGCGCCACGCATGCTCGCCAGTTTTGACCCCGCAGATCTTGATCGCGGCCCCCGAGACACCAAATCGGGGACTGAGCGGATGTGCGTGGTCTCACGGCGCGTGCGTCCGATCGATGAACTGATCCGTTTCGTTCTCGCCCCCACGGGCGAGCCTGTTCCTGACCTCAAGCGCAAGCTGCCGGGCCGGGGCATGTGGGTTTCGGCCTCGCATAAAGCGGTGGCCGAGGCGGTGAAGCGCAATCTGTTCGCCCGGGGTTTCAAGACAAATGTCAAACCATCGGCCGATCTCGCCGATGAAACCGATAAATTGATGCTGCGCGGCGTGATCGAGGCATTGGCCATGGTGGCCAAGGCGGGTCAGGTGGTCGCAGGTTTCACCAAGGTCGAAGACACATTACGGCGTAATACCGCCGGAATCCTGTTGCATGCCTCCAACGGCGCCGCCGACGGCATCCGCAAACTGGATGGCATCGCCCGCCAAAATGCCGAATTCGACGAAGAAACCGATCCGTTGCCCATCATTTCGCTGCTTCATAGCGACGAATTGGATTTGGCATTGGGGCGGTCAAATGTGATACATGCTGCCGTGCTGACAGGCCCGGCGGGCAAAACGTTCCTGTCGCGCAGCCAGACTTTGGTCCGATACCGGATGGCTGACGCGGACATCAACGCAAGCGCCAAACCATCGAAGACCCATGCGTCGCCGGACACGGCGCTGCCGGACGACGATCTCGCCGATTGAATTAGAACGATGACGAATGTGCGACCGCGCACACCGCAAAAGGACTAGGACTGCTGAATGGTTGATACGAAAACGCCTGGCGACAAGACTCTGAGCGTTCCCAGCAAGACCTTGACGCTGAAGCCACGCGTCGAGCAGAGCACTGTGCGCCAGAGCTTCAGCCAGGGCCGTAGCAAGCAGGTGGTGGTCGAGAAACGCGGCAAGCGCCGCATTCCCGGCGAAACCACCAGCACCGAAGCTGCGGCACCCGCTCCGGCACCGGCCGCCGCACCTGCGCCGGTTCCGGCAGCACCGGTTGCTGCTGCGCCGACGCCCGCTCCGACTCCCGCCGCACCTGCGCCGGCTCCGGCGCCCGTTGCTGCGGCTCCGGCTGCACCGGCGCCTGTTGCTGCTGCGCCTGCCGCTCCCGTCCGTGCTGCTGCACCAGCCGCGCCGGTTCGCCCGGCTGCGCCTGCTGCTCCGGTTCGCACCTCGTCATCGGGATCGTCGTCCCGCGTGCCGACGCCACCCTCGCGTTCGGCTTCGCCGCCGCCGCGTGGTGGTTCGCAGCGTCCGCAGCCGCCGCAGCGCAGCGGCTCCGGCGTCGTGCTGCGCACGCTGACCGAGGATGAGCGCAACGCCCGAACCGCTGCGCTTGCCGATGCGCGCGCCCGCGAGGTCGAAGAGCGCCGTCTTGCCGAGGCCGAAGCGGCCCGTCGCAACACCAAGGAATACAAGGAGCAGGCCGAGCGTGAAGCCGCCGAAGCCCGTCGCAAGGCCGAGGAAGAGCGTCACCGCCTGGAGGAAGAAGCCAAGCGCAAGGCGGAAGCTGAAGCCAAGCGCCGTGAGGCCGAGGCTGAAGCCAAGGCCAAGTCCGCTGCCCGCACGACGACCACCACGGCGCGTGCGCCGATCGCGACCACGTCCGGCCGTCCGGCTGTTGCTGCCGATGGCAGCGACGAGGATGAGGCACCGCGCGTCGTTCGTCGCCCCGGTGGCGGCCCGGCTCGCCCGGTGATCGCACCGAAGCCGACCGCCAAGCCTGGTCCGCAGAAGGAGCGCGGCCGTCTCACCGTCGTCACCGCGCTGTCGGCCGGCGATGTGCGCGAGCGTTCGGTCGCCTCGTTCCGTCGCCGTACCCAGCGCCTGAAGGGTCATCAGTCGAACGAGCCGAAGGAAAAGCTCATTCGTGAAGTGGTGATCCCGGAAGCGATCACCATTCAGGAACTCGCGAACCGCATGGCGGAGCGCGCGGTGGACATCATCCGCATGCTGATGAAGCAGGGCGCGATGCACAAGATCACCGACGTGATCGATTCCGATACCGCGCAGCTCATCGCTGAAGAACTCGGCCACACCGTCAAGCGCGTCGCCGCGTCGGACGTTGAAGAAGGTCTGTTCGACGTTGCCGACGATTCCACCGATACGGAAACCCGTTCGCCGGTCGTGACCGTCATGGGCCACGTCGATCACGGCAAGACGTCGCTGCTCGACGCGCTGCGTCAGGCAAACGTCGTGTCGGGTGAAGCCGGTGGCATCACCCAGCATATCGGCGCCTATCAGGTCACTTCGCCGGAAAGCGGCAAGAAGATCACCTTCATCGATACGCCGGGCCACGCCGCGTTCACTGCGATGCGCGCCCGCGGCGCCAAGGTCACCGACATCGTCATCCTCGTGGTGGCGGCCGATGACGGCGTGATGCCGCAGACGATCGAAGCCATCAACCACGCCAAGGCGGCGGGTGTGCCGATCATCGTGGCGATCAACAAGATCGACAAGCCCGATGCGAAGGCGGAGCGCGTGCGCACCGAGCTTCTGCAGCACGACGTGCAGGTCGAATCCTTCGGCGGCGACGTCGTGGACGTCGAAGTGTCGGCGAAGAACAAGACCAATCTCGACAAGCTGCTCGAAATGATCGCGCTGCAGGCCGAAATCCTCGATCTGAAGACCAATTCGGATCGTCCGGCGGAAGGCACCGTGATCGAAGCCAAGCTCGATCGTGGTCGTGGTCCGGTGGCGACCGTGCTGGTTCAGCGCGGCACCCTGCGTATCGGCGACATCATCGTGGCCGGTTCGGAAATGGGCCGTGTCCGCGCGCTGATCTCCGATCAGGGCGAGCAGCTCACCGAAGCCGGTCCGTCAGTGCCGGTCGAGGTACTCGGCTTCAACGGTCCGCCGGAAGCCGGTGATCGTATGGCCGTCGTGGTCAACGAAGCCCGCGCCCGCGAGATCACCGACTATCGTACCCATGCCAAGCGCGAGAAGTCCGCAGCCTCCACCAACGGCATGCGCGGCTCGCTCGAGCAGATGATGAGCCAGCTGAAGACCTCGGGCCGCAAGGACTTCCCGCTGGTCATCAAGGCCGACGTGCAGGGTTCGCTGGAAGCCATTCTCGGCTCGCTGGAGAAGCTCGGCACCGACGAAGTCGCAGCCCGCATCCTGCATGCAGGCGTCGGCGGCATCTCGGAATCGGACGTCACGCTGGCGGAAGGCTTCAACGCCGCCATCATCGGCTTCTCGGTGCGCGCCAACAAGGAAGCGACTGCTCTTGCCAAGCGCAACGGCATCGAAATCCGCTACTACAACATCATCTACGATCTCGTGGATGACGTGAAGAAAGCCATGTCCGGCCTGCTCGCGCCCACTCTGCGCGAAACCATGCTGGGCAATGCGCAGATCCTCGAAGTGTTCAACATCTCGAAGGTCGGCAAGGTCGCGGGTTGCCGCGTCACCGACGGCAATGTGGAACGCGGCGCGAATGTGCGCCTGATCCGCGACAACGTCGTCGTGCACGAAGGCAAGCTGTCGACGCTGAAGCGCTTCAAGGACGAAGTGAAGGAAGTGGCGTCAGGCCAGGAATGCGGCATGGCGTTCGAAAACTACTCCGACATGCGTGCCGGTGACGTGATCGAGTGTTATCGCATCGAGACCATCCAGCGCTCGCTGTAAGTCCAAGTCTTACAGAGAGCCGGATTTTGAGAAGGCCGTCATGCCCGGCGTAATGCCGGGCATCTACGCCTTGTTTTCACAACAATAGACGTGGATGGCCGGGATAAGCCCGGCCATGACGTCGTTATTTGGGTTGGCAAAAAGATGCCCAAGCATCATCAGAAATCCGCAGCGCCCGGCGGCTCGCAGCGTATGCTGCGCGTCGGCGAACTGATGCGCCATGCGATCGCCGATATCCTCTCGCAGGGTGGGGTTCATGACCCCGTGCTGGCGACATCCATCATCACGGTGCCGGAGGTGCGGATGTCTCCGGACCTCAAGCTCGCCACCGTCTATGTGATGCCGCTCGGCGGCAAGAACACCGAGCCGGTGCTGAAGGCGCTGGCCGCGAACAAGAGTTTTTTGCGCACCGAAGCCGCGCATCGCGTGAACCTGAAATACGCGCCCGATCTGCGCTTCCGCATCGACGAGCGTTTCGACGAAGCGGAACGCATCGACAAACTTTTGCGCACCCCT
This sequence comes from Tardiphaga sp., assembly GCF_044336785.1. Classification (GTDB taxonomy): domain Bacteria; phylum Pseudomonadota; class Alphaproteobacteria; order Rhizobiales; family Xanthobacteraceae; genus Tardiphaga. The sequence goes on from NZ_JBIIOT010000025.1 coordinate 43,403, forward strand.
GCGGTGGCGCGTGACCTCAAACAAGACTCGGACAACGAAGAATGACTGTGACGACGATCAAGACCGAAACCGGCGTGGAAGTGAGTCCGCTTCCGCAGGGCGCCCCGTCGCCGCGCGGTAATAACGATCCGCGCCATCAGGGCGGCAAGCGTCAGGGCGGCGGTCAGGTGCGCCGCGACAAGCGCGACGTCCATGGCTGGGTCATTCTCGACAAGCCGATCGGCATGACCTCGACCCAGGCGGTCGCCGTCGCCAAGCGCCTGTTCCAGGCCAAGCGCGCCGGCCATGCCGGCACTCTCGATCCGCTCGCCTCCGGCGGTCTCCCCATTGCCTTGGGCGAAGCCACCAAGACCGTTCCCTTCGTGATGGACGGCCGCAAGCGCTATCGCTTCACCGTCGCCTGGGGCGCCGAGCGCGACACCGACGATACCGAAGGCAAGGTCACCCAGACGTCGGACGCTCGGCCAACGGCCGAGCAGATCCGTGCGCTGCTGCCGCAATTTACCGGCAATATCGAGCAGACCCCGCCGCAATATTCGGCCATCAAGATCCAGGGCGAGCGCGCCTATGATCTGGCGCGCGACGGCGAGGTCGTCCCGCTGGTTCCGCGTCCCGTCGTGATCCACGAATTAGTGCTGACAGAACAACCAGATAACGACCATGCCGTGTTCGAGGCCGAATGCGGCAAGGGCACCTATGTGCGCGCGCTGGCCCGTGACATCGGCCGCCTGCTCGGCTGCTACGGCCATATCTCGTCGCTGCGCCGGACCCTGGTCGGCCCCTTCGCCGAAGCTGACATGATTCCACTGGCAGAATTGGAGGCTTTGTGCGATAGAGCCGCGTCTGGCGAGGGAAGCCTCGCCGACGCGCTACTGCCCGTTGAGACCGCGCTGGACGACATCCCGGCGCTGGCCGTCACACGGTCAGATGCGGCAAGGCTCCATCGGGGTCAGGCCGTCTTGTTGCGCGGACGGGATGCGCCTCATTGCAATGGCACGGTTTATGTCACGGTGTCGGGCCGGTTACTGGCCCTCGCCGAACTCAGCAATGGTGAACTCATCCCCAAGCGCGTGTTCAACCTTTCCGGATTGACTGCCAATCCGGTGCAAAAAGAAAGTCACTGACGATGTCGATTGCCGCAGAACGCAAAGCGGAAGTCATCAAGAACAGCGCCCTCAAGACCGGCGATACCGGTTCGCCTGAGGTTCAGGTTGCCATCCTCTCGGAGCGCATCGTGAATCTCACCGAACACTTCAAGACCCACACGAAGGACAACCATTCCCGTCGTGGTCTGCTGAAGCTGGTGTCCACCCGTCGTTCGCTTCTCGATTACATCAAGAAGAAGGACGAGGCCCGGTACAAGGCCCTGCTCGCAAAGCACAACATTCGCCGCTAAGCGAATCGACGCGCGCATCGTTTGCGCGCGTTTTCGCATGGACGATCCTCAAAAGATTCCCATGCCATCACGTAGTGCAGGCCAGAGTGGCCCGCACGATAGCGTCCAGCCGCAATCCGGCAGCTGGGCGATGACGGGCAAGGAGCCCGTCGCGCGGAGTGGAGCAAGAATGCCCCAACCCGCGACCATCGGAAGGATGGACGCCATTCGAAATTCACAAGCCATGGCAAGATCGCCGGACGCTGCTTTCGCAATCGATGCGAAGCGTCTTGCAGTCTTGCGCATGGCTTTTGTTTTTTCGGCGCCACGCCTTCCGTGAACCCATGAAAGAATCCCAAGATGTTTAATTCTCATTCCGTCGAGATCGATTGGGGCGGTCGTCCGCTCAAGCTGGAAACCGGCAAGGTCGCCCGTCAGGCTGACGGCGCCGTGCTCGCCACCTATGGCGAAACCATCGTGCTCGCGACCGTCGTCGCCGCCAAGTCCGCCAAGGATGGCATCGACTTCCTGCCGCTGACCGTCGACTACATCGAAAAGACCTACGCAGCCGGCCGCATTCCCGGCGGCTACTTCAAGCGCGAAGGCCGTCCGACCGAGAAGGAGACGCTGGTCTCCCGCCTGATCGACCGTCCGATCCGTCCGCTGTTCGCCGATGGCTGGCGCAACGAGACCCAGGTCGTCGTCACCGTGCTGTCGCACGACATGGAAAATGATCCGGACATTCTCGCCCTCGTCGCCACCTCGGCCGCGCTGACCTTGTCGGGCGCACCGTTCCAGGGCCCGATCGGCGCTGCCCGCGTCGGTTTCACCGGTGACGAATACGTCCTCAACCCGACGCTGGACGAGATGACCGACACCCAGCTCGACCTGGTCGTCGCCGGCACCGCCGACGCCGTGCTGATGGTCGAATCGGAAGCCAAGGAGCTTGGCGAAGAGATCATGCTCGGCGCCGTGATGTTCGGTCACCGCCACTTCCAGCCGGTGATCAAGGCGATCATCGAACTCGCCGAGAAGGCCGCCAAGGAGCCGCGCGAAGTCACCACCGTGGATGACAGCGCGCTCGAAAAGGAAATGCTGGGCATCGTCGAGACCGAGCTGCGCTCGGCCTATTCGATTGCCATCAAGCAGGACCGTTACGCCGCCGTCGGCGCCGTGAAGAAGAAGGTCATGGACCACTACTTCCCGGAAGGTCAGGAGCCCAAGTTCGACAAGCTCCGCGTTGCCGGCGTGTTCAAGGAGCTGGAATCGAAGATCGTTCGCTGGAACATCCTCGACACCAAGAAGCGCATCGACGGCCGCGACCTGACCACGGTTCGTCCGATCGTTGCCGAAGTCGGCATCCTGCCGCGCGCACATGGTTCGGCGCTGTTCACCCGCGGTGAAACCCAGGCGATGGTCGTCACCACGCTCGGCACCGGCGAAGACGAGCAGTATATCGACTCGCTGTCGGGAACGTACAAAGAGACGTTCCTGCTGCACTACAACTTCCCTCCCTACTCGGTCGGTGAGACCGGTCGCATGGGCGGCACCAAGCGTCGCGAAATCGGCCACGGCAAGCTCGCCTGGCGCGCGATTCATCCGGTGCTGCCGGGCCACCACGAATTCCCCTACACCATCCGCGTGGTGTCGGAGATCACCGAGTCGAACGGTTCGTCCTCGATGGCCTCGGTCTGCGGCGCTTCGCTCGCGCTGATGGATGCCGGCGTGCCGTTGAAGCGTCCGACGGCGGGTATCGCCATGGGCCTCATTCTCGAAGGTTCGCGCTACGCCGTTCTGTCGGACATCCTGGGTGATGAAGATCATCTCGGCGACATGGACTTCAAGGTGGCGGGTACCGACACCGGCATCACCTCGCTGCAGATGGACATCAAGATCGCCGGTATCACCGAAGAGATCATGAAGGTCGCTCTCGGCCAGGCCAAGGAAGGCCGCATTCACATTCTCGGTGAGATGTCGAAGGCGCTGACCAATGCCCGCGCCGAGCTCGGCGAATATGCGCCGCGCATCGAGACCTTCAAGATCGCCACCGACAAGATCCGTGAAGTGATCGGCACCGGCGGCAAGGTGATCCGCGAGATCGTCGAAAAGACCGGCGCCAAGGTCAACATCGAAGACGACGGCACCGTGAAGGTGGCTTCGTCGGATGGTGAGGCCATGAAGGCGGCCATCAAGTGGATCAAGTCGATCGCTTCCGATCCGGAAGTCGGCCAGATCTACGAGGGCACCGTCGTCAAGGTGATGGAATTCGGTGCATTCGTGAACTTCTTCGGCGCCAAGGACGGCCTGGTGCATATCAGCCAGCTCGCCGCCGGCCGCGTGCAGAAGACCTCGGACGTCATCAAGGAAGGCGACAAGGTCAAGGTCAAGCTGCTCGGCTTCGACGATCGCGGCAAGACGCGTCTGTCGATGAAGGTTGTCGACCAGGAGACTGGCGAAGACCTCGAAGGCAAGCAGAAGGCCGAAGGCGAAGCGGCTCCGGCTGCCGAGTAAGCTTTTCGTGAATGAATAGAAAAGGGCGGCCGTGAGGCCGCCCTTTTTGCTTCTATGAAGGTGGAGAGTGCTCGGCCTGCATGGTTCGAGACGCCCGCTTTGCGGGCTCCTCACCATGAGGGTCTTCTATAGCGCCATACTCTTTCCTCATCCTGAGGAGCGGCCTTCTTAGGCCGCGTCTCGAAGGATGGCCGCAGAGCTCTACTTCACGCTCCCCAATCCCAGCGCATCCACCATCACGCGAAACACTTCCGTATTGTCCATCTGCCCCTTCACGCGATCGCTACCCGGGCCGGTCGCTGTCAGGATCACGTCCTCTCCCGAATGCACGCTCGCATTCATCATCGCCGGCAGATTGCCCAGCCGTAGCATCGCCCCCGGCGCGTTCTTGTATTTCTCGTTCGCCGTGAATGTATTTGGCGCCTCGCCCTTCTGCGTCGGCTCGAACGGACCATCAAGCTTCGGCCGCAGCGTCTCATAGTGATCGGGCAGGCTCGCCGACATGATCGCCAGTCGCCGGCTGACATCGACGCGCGATGGATAGCCGTCCGCATCAGGCGCCGGATAGTTCGGGAAACCGGCCTTGTCATAGACGCCGATCCGCTCGCGCAGCGGCAGATTGGTCTCGACGCTCATGTCGTCATTGACGGTGCCGACGAGGCTGTTCGGATGGCTGTGATCGGACACGACGAGGATCAGCGTGTCCTCGCCGCGCTTGGCGGACCATTCCTTGGCGAGCTTCACCGCATTGTCGAGCATGATCACGTCATAGACGGCGCGGTCCATGTCGAGCAGATGGGCATATTTGTCGATCATGCCGGACTCCACCAGCAGGACAAATCCCTTGTCATGGCGCGACAGCACGTTGAGGGCGGCCTGCACCTGTTCGGTGAGATCCGGCTGCTCCGGATATTTCTTCACGCCGCCACCCTTGAGGAACTTGCGGTCGAGCACGCCATCCATATTGCCGGGCGTGAACAGGCCGAGCAGCCTTGTGGTGTCCGTCTTGTCGGCTGTCGCCTTCAATTCGCCGGCAGTCTTCACATAGGGATAGCCGGCCTCTTTGAACTTGGCGATGTAGTCCACCTCGTCGGCGCGCTTGCCGATATCGACCGTGCGCGGCAAAAAGTTTGCCGCGCCGCCGCCGAGGATGACATCGGGTTTCGCCGCAAACATCTGCGCGACGATTTCGTCATAGGCCGCGCGGCGGCGCGTATGCGCGATCATCGAGGCGGGCGTCGCATCCTGGATTTCCGTGTTGGTGACGATGCCGACGGCGAGATCGAGCTTGCGCTTCACCAGCGAGGTGATGGTCTCGACCTTGGGATCGTCGAACACGTCGCGTGTGCGATCGGCATAGACGCCGAGCGCATTGGTCGCCGACTTGTGGCCGGTCGTGTATGCGCTCGCGGAGTTCGCCGAGTCCGTGATGATCGAATCCGTGCCGGCGGTGCCGACCAGCGCCATGCTCGGCATATCGTCGATGGCGAGCTTGCCGCTGCTCTTGCCTTCCTTGATGCCCTTGGACAGGATCCGCGCGCCGACACGATGCGCCAGCGACATGCCGTCGCCGACGAACAGGATCACGTTCTTCGCCTTGCGTGCGCCGGTGTCGTACACGTTCCACGTCACCGACTTGGTGAGCGCACCTGCCGTGACGTCGATCTTGTAGGCGCCGGGCTTGTCGAGCACGACATCGCGCAGCACCAGCGCGGATTGATCCTTATCATCCTCACGTTCGATATAGTCGGCGCTCTTGCCGAAGGCCGCCGCCTGATCGGCGCCATTGATTGTGACCTTGATGTCGGCGGCTGCGACCTTCCCCGGAAGTTCGACCTTGAAGTCGAATTTGCTGCCCTTGAGAATTTCCGCGCGATCCAGCGGATAGATCACCTGCGCCGAAGCTGATGCGCTCATGAAAAACGCCGCAAGTGCGGCGAATGAAATGGTCTTGGTCATGGACGCTATCCCCGGTGGCTTTCTGTCGCAGGCAGTCTCCATCAATAAAACGGCCGGATGTCACGTCAATGACATCCGGCCGTTAGATCGATCGTAGGGCGGATAAGCGCAGCGTCATCCGCCGGCCGACTTCGTTGTTGAAACTCCGCGGCGGATACGGCTGCGCCTCATCCGCCCTACGGCATAGTTTAATCCTTGCCCAGTCGCGGGATCGTCGCGCCTTCACCGGCGCTGATCAGGCCGGTCTTCGCATAGATGTTCAGCTTCGCACGGGTATCGGTGATATCGAGATTGCGCATGGTCAGCTGGCCGATGCGGTCCGCCGGCGTGAACGGCGCATCCTCCACCTTCTCCATGCTCAGGCGCTCCGGCGCATAGGTCAGGTTCGGGCTCTGGGTGTTGGCGATCGAATAGTCATTGCCGCGGCGCAGGTCGAGCGTCACTTCGCCGGTGATGGCGCGGGCCACCCAGCGCTGCGCTGTCTCGCGCAGCATCAAAGCCTGCGAGTCGAACCAGCGGCCCTGATACAGCAGACGGCCGAGCTTCATGCCGTTCATGCGGTACTGCTCGATGGTGTCTTCGTTATGGATACCGGTGACGAGGCGCTCATAGGCGATGTGCAGCAGCGCCATGCCGGGCGCTTCATAGATGCCGCGGCTCTTGGCTTCGATGATGCGGTTCTCGATCTGGTCGCTCATGCCAAGGCCATGGCGGCCGCCGATCGCATTGGCTTCGAGGAACAGCGCGACCGGATCGGCAAATGTCTTGCCGTTCAGCGCGACGGGCTGGCCTTCCTCGAAACGCACGCTGACGCGCTCGGATTTGACGACGCAATCGTCCTTCCAGAACGGCACGCCCATGATCGGGTTGACGATGGTGATGCCGGAATCGAGATGTTCGAGATCCTTGGCCTCATGGGTCGCACCGAGCAGGTTGCTGTCGGTCGAATAGGCCTTCTCCGCACTCATCTTGTAGGCGAAGCCGTGGGCGGTCATGAAGGCCGACATTTCGGCGCGGCCGCCGAGCTCGTCGATGAACTGGTCATCGAGCCAGGGCTTGTAGATCTTCAGATCCGGATTGGTCAGCAGGCCGTAGCGATAGAAGCGCTCGATGTCGTTGCCCTTATAGGTCGAGCCGTCGCCCCAGATATTGACGCCATCTTCCTTCATGGCCGAGACCAGCATGGTGCCGGTTACCGCACGCCCGAGCGGGGTGGTGTTGAAATAGGTGATGCCGCCGGTGGAGACGTGGAACGCGCCGGCCTGGATCGCGGCGATGCCTTCATGGACGAGCTGGGCGCGGCAATCGACCAGGCGGGCCTTCTCGGCGCCGAACTCCATCGCCTTGCGCGGGATCTCGTCGTAATCGGCCTCGTCGGGCTGGCCGAGATTGGCGGTGTAGGCGAAGACTTTTGCCCCCTTCTGCTTCATCCAGAGCAGCGCCGCCGACGTATCGAGGCCGCCGGAAAAGGCGATGCCGACATTCTTGCCGGTGGGAAGGCTCTTCAGGATCGTGGTCATGGGGCGTCCAATCGGGGCTAATTTTCGCGGTCAGCGATAGCGCGCCGGGGCAAAGGGCGTCAACGCGGGAACGAATGCTTGTCGCCACCCGGCTCGACCGGGTGGCCCAGTACACACCGCCGCTTACGCGTTTACTGGGTTGCCCGGTCAAGCCGGGCAACGACAGTTTCTGTTCAATCGTGATGCTGCTCGGTGATCCGGTTGCCCAGCGTCGGTCTTGGCGGATTGCGGCCGGACAGCATCCGTCGCCGCCAGGCATAGCCTGGCCAGGCGAGTTTGGTCAGCCAGCGATCAATGCCGTCATCGGTCATCCGGGTCCGCGGCCAGCGGTAGATCCATCCGTGGATCAGCCAGATCACCAGAAACGAGGCCAGGCCGGCGATCGTCACGTCGGTGAAGAAGTGCCCGCCAAAGGCCATCCGCCAGCCCGAAGTGGCGAGGCCGAATACCGTCGCGGCCACATAGGCGGCCGGGCGAAACGCCGGGGGCGCCAGCGCGGCAGGGGCATAGGTCCAGAACGCCGTGGCGCCCTCGCCGGAGAAGAACGAGCAGTTGCGCACGCATTCACCGCTCGGGTCCCACCAGGCCTTGAACTGCCACGGGCCGCCGAATTCGGTCACGGAAACGGGCCGCGGCCGATCCCAGAAGCTCTTGAAGGTGAAATTGGTGAGAAAGCCTGCCGACATCAGCATGGTGATGACCAGAAAGGCCATGGTGCGGCCCTTCACCAGCAGCGGCCGGTTCGGCCAGATCAGCTTGACGATCAGCGCCAGGATCGAGGGGGCCACGAAGGCCCAGGCGATCCACATGGCCGCGTGGCGCGCGAACTGCGCGTAAGGCAGCCCGGAATAGGCGAAACCGCCGGCTTCGGGCGTGTAGAACAGCGCCGCGAGCTTGAGATCGAGTTCGGGCCAGACGCCGAAAATCACGAGGATCGCTGCAAGCAGCACGAGCGCAATGAGGAGGCCGGTCCGGTTCATGGCGGGCGGTGTATCCGAGGGGCGGGGGGAAAGAAAGTTAAAGCGCGATCACTTTGCCGCGGCATCCGATTGCGGTGGAAGCCGCCGTGGCTGTCGCCACGCGCCAGCCTTGCGCCCCGCGATCACCCAGTAGATCAGCCCCGCGACGATACCGGCGCCAGTCATCACCTCCAGATGCCGGCGCACGATGCCATCGAAACTCATGGTCGTGGTGTCGTAGGGGATCAGGCCGAGATAGCAGACGAGGCCGACCACAGCGCCGCCAAGCGCATAGGCGATCACGCTGCGGATATTGAAGGCTTCGGTGATAAGTACGACGATCAATGCGGGGATCAGCGCAAAGCCCGAGAAGAAGATGAAGCCGAAGCCGACAAGGATGTTGATGGCGTTCGGATCGATGAGACCGGTATCCATCGCGCTCAATTCGGGGAACAGGATCGAAAAGGTCACGATCGCGCCGCCGACCATGCAGGCCACGCAGAAAGCGAAGAAGATGACGATGATGCGGCCGATCAGGGACATGGGGGCTCGTTGTTCTTCCTGCCGGCGCCCCACACGCTGCCCTCATCCTGAGGAGCGGCCGCAGGCCGCGTCTCGAAGGATGTGCCAGGCCACGCATGGTTCGAGACGCACGCCTGCGGCGTGCTCCTCACCATGAGGGCGGAGCAGGAAGTGCCGTCCATCAATCCGTCATCGCCATCGCGCGCAGCGCCTGGCGCTCGCGCGCGCTCAGCTTTTCCGTCTCCGACTTCAGCTGCCCGCACGCCGCGAGAATGTCGCGACCGCGCGGGGTACGCACCGGTGAGGAATAGCCGGCATTGAAGACATATTCGGAGAATGCCTCGATCTGCGCCCAGTCGGAACATTCGTAGCGCGTGCCCGGCCACGGATTGAACGGGATCAGATTGATCTTGGCGTGGATGCCCTTGAGCATCTTCACCAGCAGCTTCGCGTCTTCCAGCGAGTCGTTGATGCCCTTCAGCATCACATATTCAAACGTGATGCGCCGCGCGTTCGATGCGCCGGGATAGTCGCGGCACGCCTGCAGCAATTCCTTCAGCGGATACTTCTTGTTGAGCGGCACCAGCTCGTTGCGCAGCTCGTCGCGCACCGCATGCAGCGAGATCGCGAGCATGACGCCGATCTCGTCGCCGGTGCGCGCGATGTTCGGCACAACGCCCGAGGTCGACAGCGTGATGCGCCGGCGCGAAATGCCAATGCCTTCATTGTCGGAGACGATCAGCAGCGCGTCGCGCACGGCGTCGAAATTGTAGAGCGGCTCGCCCATGCCCATCATCACGATATTGGTGATGCGGCGATTGGCATTCGGGGTGTCGCGGTCGGCCCAGTCGTTCAGCCGGTCGCGCGCCACCATGATCTGGCCGACGATCTCGCCCGGCGTCAGGTTGCGCACCAGCCGCTGGGTTCCCGTATGGCAGAACGAGCAGTTCAGCGTGCAGCCAACCTGGGAGGAGACGCACAGGGTGCCGCGGTCGGTCTCGGGGATATAGACGCACTCGACCTCATGGGCGCGCTCGCCATGGGTGCCCGAGGGCAGCTTGAGCAGCCATTTGCGGGTGCCATCATTGGAAATCTGCTCGACCGCCACTTCCGGCCGGTCGACCGTGAAATGCTGCTCCAGCTCGGCACGCATGTCCTTGGAGATGCTGGACATTTCGGCGAAGCTCTGAACGCCGCGATAATACAGCCAGTGCCAGATCTGCTGGCTGCGCATCTTCTGCTGCGCCGGCTTCACGCCGATGGAACCGAGCTTCTCGGCGATCTGCGCCCGCGACAGGCCGATCAGCGAGGGTTTGGCCAGCGGCACATAGGTTTCCGTCGCGATCTTCTCCAGTGGAACCTGGAGCGCGTGGGTTTCAACGGCAGTGCTGGCCTCGGCAGAAGCGGGGGTCATGGCGTTCGATCTATCAGTAAGGGCAATGAGTTAGCTCGATCCCTCATCCTGAGGAGCGGCCTCTTGGCCGCGTCTCGAAGGATGGCGACAAGCTCGGAGCAAACCATCTCATGGTTCGAGGCGGCGCTGCGCGCCTCCTCACCATGAGGGCCAGAGATATGCTTTTCGCGCCCGAATGGAAAGGCGCCAAATGCGGCAATATTAACGGCGGCCCGTAGGATGGGTTGAGCGCAGGCGCAAAGCGCCGGAGCGATACCCATCACCGCCTGCTCCGGAGTTCGTTGTGCTGGGTATCGCTTCGCTCAACCCATCCTACGTCAGCGGTTACCGCCGGCACTCCTGCGCAACCTTGTCCAGCGCCTGGGCCAGGCCCTTCATCGAGAAGGAATCGATCGTCTCGGTGCCCTTGGCGGAGACGCCCTTCACGGTCACGTCGCCCGCCTTGCGCAGCGCTTCGACGAGACGCTCTTCTTCGGCCGCGTTCTTGATCCAGAGACCGTCGCCCTGCGTGTACATCGCAAACTTCGCGCCGCCGACATCGAGCGTCGACTCATAGCCGGGCTTCAGCTGATAACCGATCATGATCGAAACTTCGTTGCTGACCTTCTCGGCCGGGCGGGTCGAGATGAAAGCGTAAGCGGGATCGCGCGGCCGGTTGGCGGGATTGGTCTTCGATGACGCTGGCTTTGCCAGCGCGAAACAGACCTTCTTGCCGCCTGGTGCTGCGGTGTAGGCGCCCCATGGGCCGAACTGACCGAGCAGCGTCGGCTCGGCACTGCCGGCAGCAGCCGGTGCCGGCGCTTGCTTGGCCGCCGGTGCAGCCTTGCCCTTGGCAGCCGTCTGCGCTTGCGCAAGACCGGTAACGCCGATCATCGCTACGCTCATCGATACAACTGTCAGGATTCGCCGCACGGACATCAGGTGTCGATCCTCTATCTTTGTGACTGGAAGATGGCCTGGAATCACGCGCGCCATGGACATCTGCCAATAGACGGAATGTGCTTGTTTGAAAAGGCACACGCCACATGGCGGAATATCGCAGGACTGTCGTAGCCCGCATGGAGCGAAGCGCAATGACGGTTGCGGGTCGCGCGTAAATCCTTCACAACTTTCTCAACTGTCACGATGAAGGTCAGATGATCATGAAAGCCATTCTCTGCTCGCAATATTGCGAACCCGACGATCTCGTTTTTGCCGATGTGGAGGATCCCGTTGCCGGCGAGGGCCAGGTGGTCATCGCCATCAAGTCGGCGGCGCTGAATTTCTTCGACATCCTGATGATCCAGGGCAAGTACCAGATCAAGCCGCCATTCCCGTTCTCGCCGGCCGCGGAAGTCGCGGGCGTGATCGAGAGCGTTGGCGCCGGCGTCACGTCGCTGAAGGTCGGCGATCGCGTTGTCGCCTCCATCGGTCACAACGGTGCCCGGCAGAAAGTGGCCGCAGTTGCGACGTCCGTGATCAAGATCCCCGACAATCTCGACTTCGATCGCGCGGCCGGTGTCATCGTGATCTACGGCACCGCGCTGCATGCGCTGGAAGATCGTGCGTCGCCGAAGCCCGGTGAAACGCTGGCTGTGCTCGGCGCTGCCGGTGGCACCGGTCTGGCTGCCTGCGAACTCGGCAAGCTGCTCGGCCTGAAAGTCATCGCCTGCGCATCGTCGGACGAGAAGCTCGAATTCGCCAAGCAGCATGGCGCCGAGCTCACCTTGAACTACGCGAAGGAAGATCTCAAGGAAGGCCTCAAGAGCCTCACCGGCGGCAAGGGCGTCGATATCATCTTCGATCCGGTCGGCGGAAAGTATGCCGAGTCTGCCTTGCGTGCCATCGCATGGGAAGGTCGCTTCCTGGTCATCGGCTTTGCGGCCGGCGACATTCCAAAAATGCCGCTCAATCTCGCGCTGCTGAAGGGCTGCGATATCCGTGGCGTGTTCTGGGGCGCCTGGGTGCGGCAGAACCACGACAAATATCGCGCGAGCATCACGAAGCTCTTGAACTGGGCAGCCGAGGGCAAGATCTCGGCCCATGTGGACCGCACCTTCCCGCTGGAGAAAACGGCGGAAGCGATGAAGGTGCTGGGTGGTCGTCAGGCCATGGGCAAGGTGATCCTGCATCCGTAAGACGGAGCGGGATCAACAACAGCGCGAGGCGGCGATCGCATGCATGCGGTGGTCGCCAAGCACATGGGCGACGAAGCCGAGAGACCGGAAGATTTTTGCGAAGGCGGCATCGCGGATGCTGAGGCCGCCGGTATAGGCACCGAAGGCCGGCATCACGGCGCGTTGTCCGTCCGTGGCGAAGCATCGGCGCTCCATCGCCCGTCCGCGCGCGCTGATCCGCGCCTTCGGATGCAGGTGGCCGGCGATCTCACCGAGCGCGCCGGTCGGCTCATGGCGGAACGTGATGGCGCCGATGGCGATTTCGTCAGCGACCGTACCACCAAGATCCGAGGGCAGCGCCGGATCGTGATTGCCGGAAATCCAGATCCAGTCGCGTCGTGCCTGCAGCGCGCCGAGCACGTCGCGATTGGCCGGTGAGAGGCGCTGATGCGCGTCGCGATCGTGAAAACTGTCGCCGAGCGCGATCACGGTGCGCGGATCATGCCGCGCGATCACCGCACCGAGACGGCCGAGAGTGGCGATGGTGTCATAAGGCGGCAGCAGCACGCCACGCATGGCGTAGCTCGAGCCTTTCTCCAGATGCAGGTCGGACACGATCAGCGTTCGCTGATCTTCCCAATACAGCGCACCCGACAGATCCGCCGCCAGTGTGACGCCGGCGATGGCGACGGAACTCGTGTCATTGGTGAGCGACTCGGCAAGCATGGCTCTTTGTAGGATGGGTTGAGCGCAGCGAAAACCCATCATTTTCACAGATGGCTGCTGATGGGTTTTCGCGAA